>CAYWLR010000014.1:0-84960 GCA_964459465.1 uncultured Ignavibacteriaceae bacterium
CCATAACTGTAATATCTCACATTATTTACTCTCCGGCAACCCCGGGGCGGTTCACAAATGCAGAAATTGAAAAATTTAAAAAATTTTCAGGAACAAACCCATTTGGCCGTAACCTTTCCACCCATAACATGTTACATTTATTCATGGACAATATTAATCCACGCAACTCTGCCCGTGGCGCCTTTCATAAGTGCTTTCATGCCAATGGAATCCACGTATTAAAAATCAAAATGTCCCAAAAACAAACCCACTTTGCCATAACACCATTCGGCACATCGTGTTGCATGTCTATGATAAGTATTAGAACCCAATATTCCCCTAATCAATCCTGTAATTCACCCAACGGGTGAGTGAGAATGAACTTGTACAAACTCGAGATTGGGCCGGTGTCGCCCATAGCTTGCCATTGGAATAATTGTATGGGGCAGTATGCCCAATTGCCCCGCCGCCCAAAGCTAAGGTCGAAACACCTGCCGAAGGTTCTTCGCGAAGCGATGGAGGTTTCGACATCTTCCTAAAATTGAGCTTGCACAAATAAGGGACCGTTGTGACCAGCGAACGCTCTTCGTACGTTGTGACCGGCATGTCATCAGACCCGCCGGCTTCCCTTAACTCAATCTTGTCCCTTTTATAATAAAACGTCCACAATTTCAGTCGATAATTGAACAAAAATAAGGACAGCCGCCCCGGAACCAAAAATTTTACTTGACGTTTAGGGAATATTGATTAGTTTCAGTCCTCCTCTTTACTTACGCTTTTTATTAAGCATAACAAGGCACTTAAGGGGTTTTGGAAACGATGGAACAGACTACTATACATAATATTCGTAATATCGGCATTGTCGCCCATATCGACGCCGGCAAAACGACCACGACCGAACGTATCCTTTTTTTCACCGGCATGATTCATAAACTCGGCGAAGTCCACAACGGCGAAGCCGTCATGGATTTCATGAAACAGGAACAGGAACGCGGCATTACCATCTCTTCGGCCGCCATAACCACGTCGTGGAACAAACATCAGATAAACGTCATCGACACCCCCGGCCATATCGACTTCACTCTCGAAGTGGAACGCTCGTTGCGCGTGCTTGATGGTATCATCATGATCTTCTGCGCTGTGGGCGGCGTTGAACCCCAGAGCGAAACGGTCTGGCATCAGGCCGACCGCTACCACGTCCCCCGCATCGCCTTCATCAATAAAATGGATCGCCCCGGAGCCGACATGTTCCAGACGATTAACATGATGAACGAAACACTGGGCGCCAACGCCGTAGCTTTCCAGATGCCCATCGGCGAAGAAGAAAAATTCGAGGGCATCATCGACTTGGTCACCATGAAAGCTACATACTACGACGGCCTCCAACGCGTTTCCAGAGATATCCCAAAAGAACTCATGCCCCGCGCCCGCGAACTGCACGACATTTTAATCACTACCCTCGCCGATTACGACGACAACCTCATGAGCAAATACCTTGACGAAGAAGAAATCACCACCGACGACATCATGCAGGCCGCCCGTACCGCCGTTCTGGGGATATGCATCACCCCGGTTTTTTGCGGCTCGGCCTTTAAAAACAAAGGCGTCCAGCTTCTGCTCGATGCCGTCGTCAACTATTTGCCGTCACCCGTTGACCGGGGTTCGGTCAGGGGTCTGGATATACACAACCATGAACTGACCCTTACCCGCCGCCCGTCGACCAAACCGCCCTTTTCAGCGCTGGCCTTCAAAATTATCAACGACCCCTTCGTCGGTCAGCAGACCTTTATCCGCGTTTACTCCGGGGAGCTCAAGGCCGGAAGTTATATTTTAAATTCGACTTCCGGCAAACGGGAACGGGTCGGGCGCATCATGCGTATCCGCGCCGGCGAGCGCCTGGAACTGCCCGATATTAAAGCCGGCGACATCGCCGCCCTCATCGGCCTCAAAGCCACCACCACCGGCAACACGCTCTGCGACGAGGACGACCCCATTTTGCTGGAAAGCATCCAATACCCCGAAACGGTTCTGGATTTACGCATCGAAGCCGAGGACAAAAAAGACCGCGACCGCCTCGGCATGGCCTTAAGCCGCATCGCCCTTGAAGACCCTTCGTTCACCGCAAGATTCGACGACGAAACCGAGGAGACAATTATCTCCGGCATGGGTGAATTGCATCTTGACATCATCGTCGACCGCCTTAAAACCGAACATAAAGTGGCCGTCAAAGTCGGTCAGCCCGCCGTCGCCTTCCGCGAAACGATTGCCAAAGAACACAAGCACGTTTATCGCTACAAAAAGCAGACCGGCGGCAAAGGCCAGTTTGCCCATATCGAATTCCGCCTCGAACCCAACCCGGGCAAAGGCCTGGAATTTGACAACCATGTTAGCGGCGGACGCATTCCCAGAGAGTACATTCCCGGCGTCGAGAAAGGCTTCCGCGAAGCCGCCGCCAAAGGGCTTATCGCCGGATTCCCCATGATCGACATTAAATTCGTGCTTCTCGACGGCTCCTATCACGAGGTCGATTCCAGCGAAATGACTTTCCGTATATGCACCGTTCACGCCATGAAGGATATTATATGCAAAACCGGGCCGCTGCTTCTGGAACCGATCATGAAAATCGAAATCAACACGCCCGATGAATACATGGGCGATATTATCGCCGATATTAACCGCCGCCGCGGTAAAATCGAAAAGCTTCGCCGTTTCCGCAAAGGCTCGCAAAAACTCAACGGCACCGTCCCGCTCAAGGAAATGTTCGGCTATGCCTCGACCATACGAACCCTGTCCAGCGGTCGCGCCAGTTTTTCCATGGAATTTCTCGATTACCGGCCTCTGCCCAAAACCATCGAAGAAGCCGTTATCGCTGAAAAACTGCAGAAAAAGGTGGCTTGACCCCGGTTCTATTCATCCATCCCGAAACCCTCGAGGCTTCGGAAATTCTTGTACTGGGCCGAATCGATAAATGTCTGGGGATGTTTCAAATACGTGATAATCCCGTCGATCATCTGCATATGCATATTTTCCTCTTCGGCAATCCGCAGTAAAACTCTTTTACGGGCATCATTCTCTTCCATTCCGGCCTTTTCACGGTAAAACTGCTCGGATTTGACTTCCGTCTGAAGCGCCGTTTTCCATACGGAAATAACGTCCTCACCGTATGGCTTGCGATTGCCCGCCGCCGACAATTGCTCGAAAATATTCTGCACATTATTAAGTGTCTTCGTCCCCGCCAGGAATTTTACCCCGGAAACATCCCCGGGGTCCTCCTTCATGCGCCGGAAAATATCATAATGTCTTGCTTCTTCTTCGGCCAGCTGTAACAATACATCCCTTAATTCCGGCACCCCAATCGAGGCGGCGTGTTTTTCGTAATACGCCTTCCCATCGGCTTCCATTTTCATGGCAAATTCAAAAATATCCATATTCTCTCCATATTTTTTATTGATATAATAAAACCGGCAGGAATTGTCAAAAGCAATATGGCATGACGGGGAATTACCGCCAAAACAAAACACTATTTTTTATCGATGACCTTCGGCTCACGGATACGGTCAAGAAAAGATACGACCTTATGCCCGAAATAATTATCGGCCCATTGATAGATGTCGTCCTTAAGGGCAGTATTCAAAGTTATGAATTTATAACCCTTTTCTTCAAGAGTTTTCAAAACGTCTCCCAGAAAAAGCGCATTCAGGCGATTGGCGCGCAACTGCAGGATATGCCGCACCGGCCGGCCCACAACTTCCATCGCCAAATCCTCGGCGGCCGCAACCCGCGACAGAATATGCTCGATATATTCCCCGCGCAACTGCTCCACCCCGGCGCTGTCACGCCGCTTGAGAAGATTTTCCAGCGATAAATTATGAACGAAATCCTCGACCAGAATGGTCGCCGGAACCGCCGTCATTTCGTTCTCATAAAGGTACGTTTCGATCTGCATCTTGACATCGTACTCATCACCGTAGTGCAACAGCGGATACCGGAAATACCTGTCACCGATTCGGTAAACTTCCAGTATGTCTTCGATCGTGTCGCGGCCCTTGGCGATATCCCCGATAAACACCTCCGGGGGCGCATCATAGATATTTTGACCCGAAAACGTCTGGAACCCGAGCACATGCCCCCGATCGAGCCACTTGATCAACAAATCCCAGTCCCCGGCGACATGTTCGCCGACCACGAACCCGACCGCCTTGGCGCCGTGGCGGTCCAGCGCCGCCAGAATAGAATCGGTGATATCGATTCGCTCTTCACGCGTATAATAATTCTCGGCGGGGAGATTATCGAACGTTATGCAGACGCGATTATTGACCGCCGGTTTATCCTGGGCCAAGCCATTCACGGGAATAGCCGCGATAATTAGAATTGACAACAACCTCCAAAACCAGTGAATTCGCATATTCATAAGGGTTTTATATCAGGTCATATTTTTTTAAGCAACAAAAATTTTCGCCGGGGTTACCCTCTATAGCCTATGTCCCATAACTTGTTCACGGCGCCGTCAATTTTGACGGAGGCTGTTAACCGTGACAATTTTTGTCCGATATAGATATAGACGACTATGGCGTCGGGAAACCACGGCATACCCGAAACCCCTGAAGGTGCCGACCCGGAATCATTATACGTCGCAAAGTCAGCCGACGACCGGAATTGTCCCCGACCATTTCGTTATAACTAACAAATTTTGGAGGTTCCAGTTACTATGCGTCGGATTTTGTTTATTGATTCCCGCCCCGATAATGCTCCGAAATCGGAAGAATTACTTGCCAATTTCAAAGACAACTGGGAAATCAAAATTGCCGTTTCCGGCCGGGAAGCACTGCGAATTTTCGACGAGGAAGATTTCGATGTGGTTGTCAGCGAAATAGTTCTCGTCGACATGATCGGTCCGGAATTGTTGCGAAAAATCCAGAAAAAAAATCCGGGTGCGATACGGATTATACTGACAGCCAACAACGACAGGGAGCTGACATTCAAGGCCATCAATGTTGGTCACCGCTTTATCGCCAAACCCTGCCCGGCCGCCCTCCTGTGCAAGGCTATCGAAAACTCGCTGGGGTTGCGCGATCTGCTTAACAGCGACGAACTCCATATCCGCATCGCGTCCATTGACACCTTGCCCAGCCCGCCGGAGATTTATGATAAACTGGTCGATGAATTACACAGCGAAAATACTAACGCCCGCCGAATTGCTGATCTGATCAAAAAAGACGTGGCCATCACCGCCAAAATTTTGCAGATGACCAATTCGGCCTATTTTGGCCTGCCAACCCATATCGAAAGTATTCTCCACGCGGTCAATTTCCTTGGCCTTAACACAATCAGAAGTCTGGTTTTGGCGGCGGGCATATTCAGCCGGTTCCATGACCCCGGCCTGCCCGGGTATTCAATTGATTCCATATATTCGCGATCGCTTCTGGTTGGAACCCGCTCGTGGCATATCGCCAATGCTTTCGGGCTCCACTCCCGGTTGACCGACGATGCTCTTATGGCCGGAATGCTATATGACGTCGGCAAACTGGTCATGCTATCGCATTTTCAGGAAGAACTCAAGGAATCAATTCATATTTCCAGAACGAAAATGATCCCAATGCATCAGGCGCAGCGCGAAGTTCTAAGCGTATCCGATGCCGAAATCGGCGCCCACTTGCTGTCAATGTGGGGTCTTCCTGATTCCATCCTCGAAGCCGTCGCCCTGCATTACACGCCCAGCCGCGCGCCCAGTCCGATATTGAACGTTCTGACTACCGTGCATCTGGCCTTCGCCATCGAGCATGATCAGCATAATAAAATCCGTGATGATGACGAATCCGCGTTGGATAAAACGTACATTTCCAGACTCGGCCTGACCGAGCAATTACCCAGCCTTCGCAGCTTTTGCACCGCCGCCATTGTTTAATCGAGGTACATGCAAAAACCCCGCGACCTCATCGGTCGCGGGGCTGTTATTTTTATGCGGAAGGGGGGATTTGAACCCCCACGCCGTCAAGCACTACCCCCTCAAGATAGCGTGTCTACCAGTTCCACCACTTCCGCAATTCAAGTTCTTAGTTGCCACCACCGGAAGATGGTGTTTCCGAGGGTTGCACGTCGGACGGAGGCAACTGGCCGGGTGTTTCACCCTCCTGCGGAGGAATTACCTGCCGTTGCGCCGCCTGACGCTCCAATTCTCTCTGGGCTTCGCGCGTCACAGCCGATTCGGTTGTCCCGATCGCGCTGCCGCCACCGGTCCGATTGGCCGACATATATGCCAGAACGCCGCAATTGAGCATGAATATTATCGCCAGGACCGTTGTCGCCTTGGATAAAAACGAGGCCGCCCCGCGGCCCCCGAATACGGCCCCGGATAAACCCGTCCCGCCGCCGCCGAAAGCTCCGGCCAAACCTTCACCTTTGGCCGATTGCATCAATACCACTATCACCAGCAAAACACAAACGATGGTGTGGAATATGATCATTGCCGTAAACAATTCAGACTCCTTTACTGTACAGAATCAACTATTTTCGCAAACTCATCCGCTTTCAGACTGGCTCCGCCGATGAGACCGCCGTCGATATCCGGCTGGCTCAACAATCCCGCCGCATTGGCGCCGTTCATCGAGCCGCCATACTGGATGGTTACCTCATCGGCAATATCGCCGAATTTCTTCCGCAGTCGGGCACGAATAAACGCATGGACTTCCTGCGCCATCTCCGGCGTGGCAGTTTTGCCTGTACCGATCGCCCAGACTGGTTCATAGGCAATCACCACGCGTTCGACGTGCGCCGCAGTCAGATCCTTTAATGAGCCGTCCACCTGACGACCGACAATCTCTTCGGTCCGCCCTGTTTCCCGCTCTTGAAGCATCTCCCCGACGCAGACAATCGGCCGCAAGCCCTTTGTCAACGCCAGCTTAACCTTGGCATTGACCGTCTGATCGGTCTCGGAAAAGTATTGCCGCCTTTCCGAGTGGCCCAAAATAACGTATGAGCATCCGATTGTCAAGAGCATGTCGGGTGATATCTCGCCGGTAAAAGCCCCGGCTTCGGCGGCATACATGTTCTGGGCCCCCAGCTCGATAGGGGACCCCTTAATGGCATCGGCCACGTCAGACAGGGCCGTAAATGGCGGACATAAGACCACCCGCGCCTTCGCCGAATGGCTTACCTTTTCCACTAGACTCAACGCCAGCGCTATCGCCTCGGCATTGGTCTTGTTCATCTTCCAGTTGCCGGCGATAATAATCTGCCTCATATCAGACTACCACCCTGGCATCCGACAAGGCTTCCACACCCGGAAGGACTTTACCCTCCAGATATTCCAGCGATGCGCCGCCTCCGGTCGAAATATGCGTCAATTTGTCTTCCAACCCGGCCTTTTTAACGGCCGACGCCGAATCACCGCCACCAACAACCGTAACCGCCCCTTTGGCCGTAATTTCTGCCAGTATTTTCGCAATCTCGATAGTCCCCCGGGCGAATTTCTTGACTTCAAACACGCCCATCGGGCCGTTCCATACCACGGTCTTGGCCGAGGCCAGTTCCTTTTTAAACAGCTGAAGCGTTTCCGGCCCGATGTCCAGACCTTTCATGTCATCAGGAATGGCATCGACCGATACTACCCGGCTGTCAGCCGATTCGTCGACCTGTGCGGCGACAACACAATCCGTCGGCAAGATCAACTTGACCTTCTTCTTTCGCGAAGTTTCCAAAATTTCTTTGGCCAGATCTATTTTATCATCTTCCAGAAGCGATTGACCTATCTTTTTGCCCATCGCCTTGAAAAACGTAAAAATCATACCGCCGCCGATTAAAATGGCATCCGTCTTGTCCATCAGGTTCTGGATGACGTCTATTTTTCCGGATATTTTGGCCCCGCCCAATATTGCCACAAATGGCCGTTTCGGATTGTCCAGGGCCTCGCCCAGATATTTCAATTCCTTTTCCATTAAATATCCTGCGGCGCAGGAATCTATGAAGCGTGTGACGCCATCCGTCGAAGCGTGCGCCCGGTGGGCCGAACCGAAGGCGTCGTTGATATACATTTCCGCGTGCGCCGCCAATTGCGTGGAAAAACCCGGATCATTCTTTTCTTCTTCATTGTGGAACCGTAAATTTTCCAGAAGCAGGACGTCACCCTCCTTCATGGAATGCACCATCTCCGATGCCTCGGCCCCGATACAATCGGGGGCGAATTTAACATCCTGTTTGAGTAGCTCCGAAAGACGCACCGCCACCGGACGGAGTGACATCTCCGGCACCGGTTTGCCTTTTGGACGACCCAGATGTGAACACAAAATGGCTTTGCCACCGTCTTCAATAACTTTTCTTATAGTCGGCAAAGATTCGACAATGCGGCGATCATCGGTGATATTCTGATTGTTATCAAAAGGGACATTGAAATCGACCCGGATCAGAACTCGCTTGCCACTGTAATTCATATCGGATATGGTCAGTTTATTCATATCAAACCTCGCTATTCGAAAGCTGGATAGCCTATTATACCATCTTCAGAATCATGTCGACCATACGGCACGAGAATCCCCATTCATTGTCATACCACGAGAACACTTTGGCGAATTTGCCATAACTCATGGTTTGCAGGGAATCGAAGACCGAACTGTGCGAGTTGCCAATCACGTCGGTCGAAACAATCGGATCCGTGCAATATTCAAGAATACCTTTCATCGAACCGTCGGCGGCCGCCTTCATAGCACCGTTGATGGCTTCGACGGCGGCTTCTTTTTGAAGCATCACGACCAGATCGACCAGTGATCCGTCCGGCGTGGGCACGCGAATGGCACAGCCGTCGAGTTTGCCCTTGACCTCCGGAATTACCAGCGATATGGCGCGAGCGGCCCCGGTCGTGGTCGGAATCATCGACATGGCCGCGGCCCGGGCTCGACGAAGATCTTTATGTGGCAGATCGAGAATACGCTGGTCATTGGTATAAGAGTGAATGGTCGTCATATATCCCTTTTCAATGCCGAAGTTGTCCTGCAACACTTTGGTAATCGGCGCCAGGCAATTGGTCGTGCAACTGCCGATGGAAATGATATGATGTTTGGCTTTATCATACTGGCCACAATTGACGCCCACGACAAACGTGCCGTCGGGCTCTTTAGCCGGAGCGGAAATCAATACTTTTTTCGCCCCCGCCGTGATATGTTTGCCGGCTCCGGCTTTATCGGTGAAAAGGCCGGTCGATTCCACAATCACCTGTGCTCCCAGCTTACCCCAGGGAAGATTGCCCGGATCACGTTCGGCGCTGATCGGAATTTCCTTGCCGTCAACAATTATGGAATTGTTCGTACTGCTGACCTGGCCGTGATACTTCCCATGAATCGAATCGTATTTAAGAAGATGCGCCAGCGTGGTGGCGTTGGTGATGTCATTGATGCCGACAATGTCGATGTCCTTGCCACGCGCGGCCCGTAACACCAGGCGTCCGATGCGACCGAATCCGTTAATCCCGATTTTAATAGCCATTGCTTCCTCCTGATTTTTAATTAAATACTATTCCCTATTTAAAAATATACCCGGCACCAAACGTAATCTGGTATCCGGAAAAATCCTTTACTCCGTCAAATTCCCCGCCGAAGTCGGCCGGGGTGTAGCGCACATTGGCTGTAAGAGCAATCTGGTCGGCCACCGGAAAATCAATACCCCCGCCCAGTGTATATGCAAAAGCTACTTCCGTTTCCTGTTCTACGTCATAATAACCGCTATAAATATACCTGAATACCGGACGATTCCCGATTACCAGTCCTCCTCCGGCCTGTAAATACGGCTTCAAAGACATTCCGGGAAAACTCGCCAGCGGATAGAGCTTCGCTGTCGCGAGAATCGGGTAAATGTTTAACTGACCCTGATAAGTACTCCCGGCATCCTGAATTTCGATATCGCCGCGCCCATATAGACCCACGATAAATTCCGCCGCAAGAGCCGGCCATAAATTGCGGCTGAAGAAAAATTCACCGTAAAAAGAAGAATTGGAGGTATTCTCATTATTGAGGGTTAAATCATCGCCCGTATTAACCCAAACACCCAGCCGCGCCCCGATAAATTTTTTCGAAAAAAATCCAAAGGGGTCGGCTTCGCCAGCCTGTATTGAAACGCCGGACATCAGGCAGATAATACAAACCGCCATCGATAATATCCGCTTTTTTAACATGGCAATCTCTTTTTCTCGTGGTCGTTTTAATTATGTGTTAAAATCTTAAAAAATCCGTCCAGTTTCAACAAAAATCCCGATTGACAACACGTCGAGTCCGCATTATTCATTCGCCCTGGCTGAAACATTTATTTTATATCAACCGGAAGTAAATGCAGGGCGTTCCTCTTATAATCAAACAAAACCGTGAATTTCTCCCAAAAAGCGGTGCCAATATTGCCATCGACGTTGGCCGACCGAAGCAATCCCTCCGTGCCATCGGTTATAACCATCGGTATGGTCTTGACCTCGACCTCACCGATCCGGAAATCATGCCCGGTCGCGGCAATGGCCGTCGTGGCCCCGCCGACTCCGCCGACCGTCATCTGTTCACGGGATTCGATCAGCCCCTCGCTGAATTGGCAGTTATCGATGAACGTCTTGTGCATGATTACCCCCAGCGGGTTGCCCAGGTCCACCAAAAAATCACCGGCACAATTTCCCATACTTGCTTCTATTATCGGAACTTTCATCATCGTTCTGAAAGGGATGACCGCCCCGTCGTGAACGGGGCTTTCGATATTCGCGTTATATGCGGTCATTATGCGGCGGGAAAAATCAATCTTCAGGGGGAACCTCGAAACAAAATCAAAACCCATGAGTCCGGCGAAATCATCTCCGAATCTTAAATTCTGCGCATAAAAGTCAATGACGGCAATCTTCTGGTCATAGAGCGTAATTTTACCTATTGCGACCGAATCTAAAGAGGCAATGGCCGCTTCGCCATACCCGGCGGCACCCTTCGCCAGCATCCCTCCGGCCGCATCAAGCCCGATTCGGTCGGCAAAACGCTTGTCCAGGGCATTCATCCCCGCTCCCGTATCGAGAATAAACAGGGCGGCCACGGTATCATTGACCGTCGCCCGGAACATGATATAGCCCTTTTCATAAATAATGGGCACCTCGACCGAATCGACATCTTCCCCAAAAACGTAATCGACCTCATGGTCAAGACTCATGGCGAAAAGAGACCCATCTATCTCCGGGTTGATTTCCGTTTCAGAAACGAACATGGTATCATTTAATAGAGGGTTCGATGATTCTGTCCAGCTGGTCATGGGCATAAAATACCCCTCGATTTCCTGGAAGTCCTCTAAATGTGTCACCAGTGTTATTTCATCCAGAAAAGACCTGACCATTTCCAGCCGCCCGGTCTGCTCGCCCACGTAAAGAATAACCGAATCGCCCCCCGGCGGATAGGCCTTGAATTCATAATAGGGGATATTGTTAATCAATACTCCACCCATGAAAATCGGCCACTCCGCGCCTTCCCGTAAAAAAGTATAATTCATTACATATATGGAATTCATCACGATTTTGTACTCCATGCCCGTTAGTTCCACATATTGGCCGTTGGGATCGAGCATCCATGCCTTATATCCATCGTATCCCTGGGCCATTTTCATGATACCCAGGTCGACGGTCTGATACATTTTATTGGGCGCGACGAAATACGATTCAAAGGTTCCCTTCAATCCCGCCAGATGGATCGTTCCGGCCTGCCGATACGAAAGAACATTGAGGGCCATGTTTTTTTGTTCGGGAGACATGATATCGGATATATCCGGGTCTTTTTCGGCGAGTACCGATGCCGTCATTACCATCAGCACCACCAAACAGAATATTAAAACATTCATATTAAACTCCTAATATTCGGTCCAGTAATAATCGGCCATGACAATGAAACCCACCAGCATCCATGATAATATCAAAGATGTCCCCCCATAGCTCAAAAATGGCAGAGGAAGCCCTGTAACCGGTGTCAGGCCAATAGTCATACCGATATTGACAAAAAACTGGAAAAACAATATCGTCAAGGCCCCCCAGCATAAATACGAGGCGAATCGGGAACGACATTTGGATGCTATGACAATGCCACGATAAAAAATATATCCAAATAATATCAGGATCAACAGCGTTCCCCAAATCCCGAATTCCTCACCAAGAACCGAGAAAACAAAATCGGTATGCCGCTCGGGAAGATATTTCAACTGGCTCTGGGATCCACCCAGAAAGCCCTTGCCTAAAATTCCCCCGGAACCGATGGCTATCTTGGATTGAATAATCTGATACCCGGCCCCGCGGGGATCGCGACCCGGGTCCAGAAAGGTGATAATACGCATCTTCTGATAATCGGCCAGGCGATTCCAGAAAAAAGGTGTAATCATACCGAACGCCAGGTTAGTAATCACTACCACGGCACTGAATAAAACCGATGGGCGCGTTACCAGAATTACGGCGATCAGGATAATCAGATATATTACCCACGTTACCCAGTGAAAAGCCGCCAAAAGCGAAATTATTGGTGACACAATGAAAAGCAAATACAATATCGGCAATCCCGACCAGAACCACAGGCTGAACAGAAGGGCCACGAATACCAGCGATGTTCCCAAATCCGGTTGCTTTAGTATGAGCATCACAGGGATAACCGTCAGGGCGGCCGAAATGAATAGCCTCCGAATCGACTGGGGACGCAATTTGGTAAAGGCCAGAAACCGAGACAATGTTACCAGCAGGGCCAGCTTGGCAATTTCTGAGGGCGTAAGGTGAAATGGCCCTAGAGCAAACCACCGCGCCGCACCTGAAACGGATTGCCCGATAAAAAATACCGCAACCAGCATAATTAACGCAACGGCGTAGAAAAAATAAGCGGTGAAATCGAACATTTTCAGCGGCAAATGAATGAGGATGGCAAAAATGGCCAGAGCCGCCACGCCCCATAAAATCTGTTTCTTGTAAAAATTCAACGAGTGGCCGCTTATGGAATCGTACTGCGCCGAATAAATTAAAATTATACCAATCAGCGTCAGAAGGAAGGCCGCCAGGATAAGCTTCCAGTCCAATTGTCGGTAATTGAGCGTCATCTCACGGTTTTTCCCCGCCTTTGGCCAAAATCGAATCGGGTTTGACCAGATATTGCCGGAAAATCTTGCCCACCACGGGCGCGGCCCACTCGGAACCGTGTCCGGCATTCTCCACTATCGCTACCGCCACGATTCGGGGATCATCGGCCGGGGCATACCCGACAAACCAGGAATGTTCATTACCGTGTGGATTCTGGGCCGTGCCGGTTTTCCCGGCGACACGATAATGGCTGTTTCTTAATCTCTTGGCCGTTCCGCGTTCACCATGCACGACCAACTCCGCCGATTTTTGTAAAGTTTCCAATGTCCTTTTTGAAAATGGCAGGCGAAAGGATACTTCCGGCCGCTTATTCTCGACCGACCCGTCATGGTGAAGCAATTGTTTGACCAGGTGCGGCCGGAAAACAACCCCGTCGTTGGCTATCCCGCAGTAAAACTGGGCCAGCTGCAAAGGCGTAATGGTAAATTCCCCCTGTCCGATGGCCAGGTTAAGCACCAGGTAATGAGTCCAACCTCTTGGCCCATAGACCTTGTTATAATAGGCCGAACTGGGAACGATCCCCTTCAGCTCTCCGGCAATATCAATTCCGGTTTCTTTACCGAATCCGCACTTTTCCGCATAAGAACCGAAATTATCTACGCCCAAAAGCTGACCCACCTGATAAAAATAAACGTCACAAGATTGTTCAATGCCTCCGTACACATCCAGCTTGCCATGCCCGCGCGGTTCCCAGCACCGGAAAAAACGATCGCCGAATCTCATTCCTCCAAGGCACGGCTTGAAAGTAGTCATATCAGTCATAAGACCCAGTTCCAGAGCGGCTCCCGCCGTTAAAAGCTTTGATGTCGAACCGGGCGGATATAATCCGGCCATGGGACGATTCAACAGCGGGTGAAGTGAATCCGATATTATTTCCTGCCATTCTTCGGGGGAAATTACTCCCGAAAATATGTTGGGGTCAAATCCCGGAAATGACGCCAGTGCCAGAACTTCGCCGTTGCGGGGATCCAACGCCACTACCGCTCCGCTGTAGTGCATACTATCGAATAGATTGACAATATATCGCTGCAAATTCAAATCGATCGTCAGAACGATATCATCCCCGGGAATGGCCGGAAGGCTTGGCCTTCCCTCATAATGTCCCACCAGCTGACCGCGGGCCGTGATTTCCATGTAATTCGTTCCCTCGATGCCGCGAAGGTTTTCGTCATAGGACTTTTCAATCCCTTTTTTGCCGATCATGCTTCCGGGACGGGGACTCCTGTCGGCATCTTTGTCGATTTCTTCCGGTGAAATTTCGCCCAGATGACCGATAAAGGCTTCAGCCGACACCCCCTGTTCGTACTGGCGAACCGACTCGACACGATACGTGACCCCCGGATATTCCCGTCTCTGCTCCTCCAAAATGGCGATGACTTCAATATCCTGACCACGTTTGACCGGGGTAGGAATATAGTTACTGATAAAATTATTGCGCAGCCTTTTTTCGACCTCGGCGGTATCCAATCCCAGAAGTTCAGCCAGGCGCGGAACGGTCACACCCTCGACCATTTCGAACGGAACGATGGAAATCGTGAACGACAGCCGATTATCGGCGATAACCTGCATGTTCCGGTCAAAAATCAGGCCCCGCTTGGGTATCACCGGCTGGACACGGATACGGTTGTTCTCCGACTGCAGATAAAACTGGTCATGTTTCAATATCTGGTGATAGACCAACCCGCCTATCAGAAGTAACATGAGAATTAAAATGAAAACTCCGGCGATTATTACTCGCGTTTCCTTATGAGTGACTGACAGCGGCATGATTTAAAATAGGGCCTTGAATTTGGTCCAGGTTATCCGGCCATCTCGATACATGAAGTAGACCCAGCCCAAAACCCAGGTGTAAAATACCCCGGGAATGATATAACGGTACAGCATCATGAAAAAATCGGCGCTGGAAACGGTGAGGCTTACGGCCAGTTTGTGAAAAAGGATGCCTCCCGCCAGAAGCAGCAATCGTGAGGCAAGCGATTCCAGATTGACACGTATGCTCAAATGCTTGACGGCCACCGCCAGGATTCCAAGAAATAACAGCTCCCATGGCATCATTTCGAGCCTCGTGGCCCCGGCAACGATGGCCGCCGCCAGTGCAAACCATAGCGCTGTCAGTTCGCTTTTATAAATGGCCACCAGACAGACCATCAGGGCCGCCAAATCAATCGTTATTCCATAAATGGAACTGACGTCCGAAAAAATGGTGACGTGGAAACCCAGAAGGTATAAATACAGGATATAAGGCATTATGCTCATTGCGGCTCTTTAAATAATACGTACAATTCGTCGATTTCGTTTAGGTTTACGGCCGGTTTCAGAAATACTTCCTTCAATATCTCGCCCCGCTCGACAAAGACCGAATCCACCACCGCCACGGTCAGTCCGGCGGGATAAATTCCGCCTAACCCGGACGTGATTATCAAGTCGCCCGCGGCGATGTCGGCGTCGGCCGGGAGATTATCAAAATACATTCCCCGAACGGGTGAAAAGCGAACAATTCCCAGCTGACGGCTTTCGGCGGCTCGACCGGAAACCGCATTGGACGGGTCGGTCAACAGCTGCACCGTGGCAAAATCCGGCATAACTTCCTTGATTTTGCCTGCAAGTCCGAAGCGATTGATGACCGGTTGATCGATACGTATGGAATCATTGCTCCCCTTGTTGATAAGGGCCGATACCGGGTAGAGCTGGTGCCCCATGGAAACGATCTTAACCGGAACAACGCGGGAATTTTCCGGGGGATCGAAACCGAGGAACTCGCGCAGCCGCTGATTTTCTCGCCGAGCTTCGGCCATGGCCGAAAGCTGTGTGGTGACCTCGGTCAACGCATTTCTTAACCGCCGGTTTTCTTCGGCCACGCCCTGCAGACCAACAACGTAATTTCTAAGCTCGGAAAATGGATAGAGTATGAACAGACCGGCCACATCACCCGCCAGCGGCCGTATAAAATTCGGCGAAAAAATTATGGACATCAGAAACGCCCCGGCCAGAATATAAGCAAGCAATCGACGATTCCTGCCGAAAACCGTCCGGATTCCCGTCATGTATCAGACCTCCCTGTCCCTTTCGACTATTCGACCGTGTCCAGCATCTGAAGCAGTTCCCCCGGCGATGTTACCATCATCATTTTCTTCCGGTTATCCTCCGATTTCATGATGTAGGACAAGCGGGCCATTACGTTCAGATGTGCCCCGATGGCATCCTCCGGGGCCGCAATCAGGAAAAACAAGTGGACCGGTTTATGATCCATGGCGTCGAAATCAATCCCGGCACCGCTGCGCCCGAAGGCAATTACGATGCCCTTGGTGGCCGTTGTCTTGGCGTGCGGGAAGGCTACTCCATAACCGACCCCGGTCGTCACCAGCTCTTCACGTTCCTTGATATCCCCCAGCAAAGAATCGGCATCTTTAACCAGACTCGATTTGGCCGCCAGCTGGACCAACTCCGCCAGGACCGAGTCCTTGTCTTTCGATTTGAGTTCGAACGATATCAGGTCTTCCGAGCAGAATTTAGAAAGTTTCATGGGCTACCTCAATATTTAAAAACTTTCCGCCTCGTCAATCAACAAAATCGGGATGTCATCCTCAATGCGATACATCAACCGACTTTCCTCACAAATCAGGCGATTATTTTCTTCGTCATATTTCAGTTTTGATTTGCTTTTCGGGCAAACCAGAACATCCAGCAGTTCCTTAGACAGTGCCATCAGTGCCTCCTACTCCCCGTAAACACCGATTTTCCGGAACTTTTGAAGCCGCTCCGCGAGCAATTGCTCCGTCGGCAGCTTTTCGAGTTCCCCGAGGGTTTCCATTATTTTGTTTTTAACGGCCAAAGCCGCGGCCCGGTGATCGTTATGAGCGCCACCCGGTGGCTCGGGAATTATTCCGTCAATCACGCCCAGTTCCATTAGGTCCTCCGAAGTCAGTTTGAGGGCTTCCGCCGCCTGTGGAGCGTGCGCCGCATCTCGCCATAATATCGCCGCGCACCCCTCAGGCGATATCACCGAATACCATGAATACTGCATCATGAACACGCGGTCGCCGACCCCTATCCCCAGCGCTCCGCCCGAAGCCCCTTCGCCGATAATAATGATGACTATCGGGACTTTCAGGACGGCCATTTCGCGTAGATTGCGGGCAATTGCCTCGGCCTGCCCCCGTTCTTCCGCTCCAATACCGGGATAAGCTCCGGGTGTGTCGATCATAATCACTACCGGCCGATTGAACTTCTCGGCCAGCTTGAACAGACGCAAAGCCTTGCGATACCCCTCCGGATGCATCATTCCAAAATTGCGGAACAATTTGGCCTTGGTGTCCCGACCCTTCTGCTGACCGATTACCATAACCGGACGACCATCGATTTTGGCAAATCCCCCGACCACAGCCTTATCGTCGGCGAAATACCGGTCGCCGTGGAACTCCACGAAATCGGTCATCATTAGCTGGATATAATCGAGCGTGTAGGGCCGACGGGGGTGGCGGGCCAGCTGAACTTTCTGCCAGCGCGTTAAACCGGTAAATATCTCGTGCCGTAATTTTTCAACTTTTTCTTGAAGCGAAGTAATTTCACTGTCCAGAGTGATATTGGCACCGGCCGCGAAATCCTTCATATCGGAGATTTTTTTCTCCAACTCCGCTATCGGCTTTTCAAAATCAAGAATTTGCCTGTCGTTCATAAAGAACCTATCTTAAACACATTCCCGGCCCCAAGCCGTATTAATAAACTTATATAATAAGCCATGTTACCGAAAATTACAACAAAAAAACGCCCTTCCGCAATACGCATAATTGCATATCCGGCAATGCCTTGCTGTTTAAAAACAGGGTCTTTCATACCGGGCAGTCGCCGCCGGTTCATTTCGAGTCAAGACCGGTAATGGTGCGAATGGCAAAATTGACAATAAGCGCCGCCGGCAGCACAAAAATCGAAAAGCCGTTCGGATGATGCTTCATGAAATACTTCCAGATGGCGATATGGTGATACCAGCTGCGCTTAACCGACGAAATATTGGCCCCTTCCCCCCATAAATGTATCGCCCCGGCCTGCGGGACATAATATACTTTGCGATCGTTCTGGCGAATCCTGACCGACAAATCGACATCTTCGGCAAACAGGAAAAACCGGTCGTCAAATCCCCCGATTTTTTCGAACAATTTACGCTCGATCAACATGCAAGTCGCCGCGGCCGCGGGGACTTCAGTGATATTTTCAAAATCAGCCATATTATGCGGATTGGGCAGGCTCGGCGAAAGAACCATTTTGCTCAAAACCGACCCGCGCGAAAAAAAGATATTCTTGCTGTTGGGCACCTCGCGACATGTGGATTGAAAACTCCCGTCAGGATTACGCATCCGTCCCACCACCGCTCCGGCATCCCCATAATCGACCATGGCCTGCACCAGGTGAGCCAGAGCCCCCCGGTCAAGAATCGCATCGGGATTGAGGAACAAAATATACTGTCCGCCGACCAGCCTTAACCCCTGATTGTTGGCCGCCGCAAACCCGAGATTTTTCGGCGATCGATATATTTTAACCTGCGGGAAGGCGCCAATCACCTTTTCTACCGTGTTATCGCTGGAATTGTTATCGAAAACGAGTATATCGCCGCCGAAACAGGCGACTTCTTTGGTCAGGGCCTTAAGACAGGGCAGAATGCACCGCGCCGAATTGTAGGTCACGACAATGGCCGACACTGACTGCTTTGCGGTCTTTTTCATACTTATCGCATTCTTCCCAGCATCGACATCAGCCTTAGGTACCATACCTTCCATATCGCCTCGCGAACGATTTTCTTCGACATTTTCGATACACCCTTTTCCCGATCCACAAAAACGATGGGGATTTCCTTTAATTTGAATCCCCTCTTCCAGGCGCGTACCGAAACCTCTATTTGAAAAATATACCCGTTTGATTTTATTTCATCAAGTCTTATTGTTTCCAAAACTTCCCGTCGAAAACATTTGAATCCGCCGGTGCCGTCGCGAACCGGAAGACCGGTGATGACCCGTGTATAAAAATTCGCAAAATAAGACAACAACAGACGACTCATCGGCCAGTTGATGACATTGACGCCGGAAATGTAACGCGACCCGATGACCAAATCGTTTTCTTTTATCGCCTTCAGAAAATCCGGGATATAGTCCGGATTGTGCGAAAAATCGGCGTCCATTTCGAATATATAATCGAACTTTTTGGCCAAAGCCCATTTGAATCCGGCCAGGTAAGCCCGCCCCAGCCCGTCTTTTTTATCCCGATGCAGAACGTGAATACGGTCGTTTTCCCCGGCCATGCGATCGGCCGCTTGGCCGGTCCCGTCAGGGGAATTGTCATCGACCACCAGAACTTGCAACGACTGGTCTTTGCTTAAAACGGCCGGGATTATTCGCTCGATATTGTCCCGTTCGTTGTATGTCGGGAAAATTACCAGCGCCTTTTTGCTGTCGCTCATGGAACGTCCGCCTTATACCTCGTTTTCAAATAAGCCACCAGATAAGCGGCCAATATAATACCGACCACCGCAAGAGTCAACAGCGTGATAATTTCAGCCAGAACATTGCGCGAATTATCATACTTGAATGTGACGGTATGCTGTCCGCCTTCCAGAGGCACGGCCCGGAACGAACCGTTGGCCCGATACACCGGCTTTTCCACACCATTCACGAAAGCCTTCCATGCAAAATACCAGTTGTCAGTCAGCACCAGAAGTCCCTTATGGTCGGATGCGGTCTGCACGACCACCGAGTCGACCGCGTACGATATTATCTCCGCCTGACCCATCGCCTCGTTTTCCGAAGATTCGGTCGGCGGCAATTGAATGTCGGGCTGTTCTTCAAGTATGACCGTGTTTCTTAAATCTATCGTGCCCCTATGCACCAGGGGGTAAATATTCTTCCGGTCGCTTTCCACCATATAATTGCCGACCAGAAAGGCACGCGGCAGAACGCTTTCGTTGCGGTAAACCGATACCGAGCCGAAATTCATCACCGCCGTCAATGGCAACGCCGGAAACAGATTGGCATACCTGGCACGGTCGGTCGGGCCCAAAATATAACCCGCGCCCGCCAGGTTAAGGAAATTCGGATTATGGTATTCGGTCAACATCGGGCCGCCCATCAGGTCGTCGTACCAGCGCAGCTGATTCCCATGATACCCCTTGATGACCGGAATATCAAAAAATGGCAGATAATCGTCACGAAAAACACCCAGGTCCAGAACCCGGTAATGACCGGGCAGAGTTTTCAGATAATCGGTAAGTTGATTGGGCGTGGTATCCTGCGTATAATCGTACGTACTGACAAACCGCGTATTGAATCTGATGCCGTCAATCATGATCAACAACGGAATTAAAAATAATATAATCCTTCCGGCCTTTTTATTGACGAACAGGTATATGGCCCCGGCCGTAAGGCCGACCAGCAAAAACGAAATCCAGAAACCGCTCTGAATATGCGGCAGATTGGTCAAGGCGGCATTCCACTTGGCCGCCCCCGGCCGAATCGTGGCAATATTGTCGTAAAATATCGACGCATAAAGTGACAGTATACTCTCCCCGGCTATACCGTACAGTAGCGCTCCCAGCAACAGAAGACCCGATGCTCCCACCAAGTACTTATTGAGGTTCCGCCGGGTTTTATCCGAAAGCTCCCGCGCTCTATCGATCAAAAACTGCAGACCCATCCCCGCCAGGAGCGATACGCCGAATAAAAATACGAACATGATGGTCGCCGGGGCCCGAAGCGACTTCACGTTGGGAATTACATGATAAAATATCTTGAACAAAGGCGTCGTGGCACCCAGCGCATAAATAAGAGCGAACAACGCCAGAATCCCGAAAAATATGGCCTTGCGGGAACGATAAAAAAAGACACCGATTATGGCCAGAAACAACGGTATCACTCCGGCGTATTCGCTGTTGTCCTTGAAACTATTTTTGCCCCAGTACAATTGACCCAGCTTGGTGTCGGCCCCGCTGAATTCCGGAACTGCCAGCGACAACGCTTCTTCCTCGTGCATCGACCACGACGTGGCCCATTCCCAGCCCCGCTTGGTATCCGCCCGGGGCGAATACTCCGTCGTATAAATATAACCGGGATAAAACTGTACTGCCGAAATAAGTAATCCCACCAGCACCGCCCAGGACAGGAGGACCGATGGCTTTATCAGGCTTCCGATCCTTTTCGTTTCTTTATAAAGAATGACAAGCTTGAACGCCCCGTACAACGCGACCGCCCACAGGGTGTAGTACGACAACTGCGCGTGCGGCGTTAAAATAATCGTCCCGATAACCAGACCCAGAAGACTGAAATTCAGAAGGGGCTTCTTCTCAAAACCCCGATCGAGGAAAAGCATGGTCAACGGAAACAGGGCGGTGACAAATATTTTGCCGTCGTGTCCCGGGGCCACCAGCGAAATCAGAAAACCCGAGAACATATAGGCCAGGGCCGCAACCGACGACGCCAGACGCCCCAGGCGAAACTGCCGAGCCGCAAAATACATGAATATCCCCGCCAGGACAATATGTATGACCAGGTTGAGTCCCAGCATACGAAACAGGTTGCCGATGAATTTGAGGACGGACAACGGATAAAAAATGTCACCGTGGAAGGCGTCAATGAAAGGCATCCCGCCAAAAATATACGGATTCCAGAGCGGTACATTGCCGGTCGTCGTGAAATAATCGACATAAAAATGACGGAAAAATATACCGGCCGTAATGGTATCGGAGCCATAAAGCATTTTGTCGGAAAATAAAAATTCCCGGAAAATCAGCGTGACGCCGATTATCATTATCGCCAGCAGCACCGGGAAATAATACTTATAGCTTTCCGGATCAAAACTGCTGTGGCTCGCCGGCGCCTTGGCCGCCTGTCTGACCTTTTTTTTAATCAAAATTTCCTCCCGTGAATTGTGGCCCGATGCGATATCCCGCTTCAGTTTCGGTCTTTTTCCCGGTCAATCAGGACATCGAGTTTGTGGCGAATGGAATTGGTTTCTTCCTTGAGCGCCGCGATCGATTCGGCCAAAAAACCCATGATAAACAGACCCATGCCGACCCCGATCATAAGCAGGACCAGATACAAAAGCATGCGCAACCCCTCGCCCATAACAAAACGCAGATACAGGGCATATAACCCGATGAGTCCTCCCAATGCCAGAAAGACGGTCGCGATGAGACCGAAAAATAAAAGCGGTTTGCGTAAAAACGAAAGCTGGGCTTTGACCGCCAGCATGTCCAGCACCCCTACCGGGATGCGCCAGACCGAGAATTTCGATTCGCCCCATTTGCGTTCATACAACGGGATTTTCACCTCGGCTATGGAATGACCCTTGTCGGCCGCCAGAACCACCAGGTAACGATGCCAGTCGCGGCGCATGAATATATCTTTTATGACCTCGGCCTTGAAAGCTTTGACAGAATTCAAATCATGCACTTTAAGCCCGAAAATTCTCCGGGACAGATAATTGTAAATCGTCGACACAAACCGTTTCTTGTATTTGCCCTGCTTCCAACCGGTGGTCACATCGACCCCGCCCAAAATCGGTTTGATAAGCGCCGGGATATCTTCGGGCAAATACTGCAAATCCGCCGGATAGAAAACATAAATCCCTCCGGTCGCGATCGCAAAACCCGTCTCCAGGGCGCGCGTTAAACCCCGGTTGAAGGGATGTCGGGCGTACTTGATGAAGGGGTATTTGTCCGAAGCCTTTTTAATTTTATCGAACGTGCCGTCGGTGGAACCGTCGTCAACATAAATCAGCTCATATTCGTTGGCGTCCTTTTGAACCATCTCGGCGAACAGGCGGCAAAATTCGTCGATATTGCCTTCTTCATTGAAGGCCGGAACGATTACCGAAATAATTTTACTCAAAGCGCAGGGTATCCTTGGAACTAAGAGTTTTCGAAATAATATTTTTCAGCATAACCGATGTATTATTATACACTAAAGCCTGTTCAAATTGCCGACGGCCGCTGGCAAAATGGGCCGTGTCTCCCGTAACTTCATACATCTTAATATAAAATTCGCCCAACTTATACCGCAAGTGAAAATCGGTCGGGGAAAAATCAAGCGCCCGGCCCAAATATTTACCCGCTTCGTTCAAATTTCCCCGCTCGAACTGGGCCGCTCCCCAGGCCAGATTCCCGGATAGATTGTTCGGGTTCTCGCCCAAATACTTTTGCATATAATAATCCGCCGAATCGGTTATTCCCAGCGACAAATAATAGCGGGCCCATTCGAAATCGGAAAACATATAATTATCGGCCTCGACATTTCCGGTCAACCCGGCGATACGGTATAAAAAGACCAGCCGCGATGTGATCCGGTATTCGCCCAGGAGAAACGCCCGCTTCATAATTTCGGGATATTGTTCGACTGCGCCGTCAAGATTGGGCTTGTCAACCAGAAGATGGGTAATCGGGTAGCGCGCGAAAAAAGCGGTATCGATATTGGCCACACCGAACATATGTATCAGGTTCAAAAGACGGTTATCCTGGGTCAGACGGGCGGCATAGGGACCGGACAAAACCGCCTCCGGGGATACGATGGTCGGCAAATCCTGCGCCGCCGCCCTTGTGGTGAATGAAACTTCTTTGGTCCACCATAAATAATGAAGCAGATTCGGGACCATCCCCAACCCCAGCAGTAGAACAATCAAACCCGCCATGATAGCCCGGCCCGGCAGTACTATTGCTCCTTTGAAAATCCGCCCGGCGGCAAAAAAAACGACGGCAATAATGGCCGCGACAATGAACATGGCCGTTTTATATTCATAATACATATCGGTATTGACCGTCGGACCCATGGAAAAAGCAATCGCCTGAAATACCGGGGGTAATAATAAAAAATACAGTATCGGAGCGTACAACGAAGGGAATTTTTTTACGCGCAGGCCGCCGCCGGCAAACCACAACCGAGACAACACCACCCCCGCCAGAGCGTAAACCGGATAGATAATAATCGTCTGATAGCGCAACGGCCGGTAATTCCAGATCATCAAAGAACCGTAGGCGGCAATTACCCAGGCAATGAAAAATATCAAGGCCGGCCCCCAGCGAGACAAATCTTCTTTCCACCCTGACCGGGAGACCGCCTTCAGGAAAAACAAGCCTATAAACGACCAGGCCAGAAGCGCCGCCACCGGCATTCTCTCAAAAAGCTTGCTGGTCGACCCGAAGGTGGCATATTTATACAGGAAAAAATTCAACGATTTTAGTCCGTCCGGAGTCCCGTACAATCCAAGCGCTTGAGCCTGCAAATACCCCTCCACCGAACCGGATGTCGGTCGATAACTGAAAATATACCAGAAAAACATCACGGCCAGAAATCCGGCCCAGAAACAGCCATGACGAATCAGAAATTTCTTAAGATTGGTGCGGTATTCAAAGAAATATTCATAAAGCCCGAAACAGAGCGCCGGAAAGATAAAAATTATTCCGACCATTTTTCCGAAAAATATTCCCGCCGCCATAACCGCTCCTGCCAATAAAGCCAGAAGAAAATTGCGGGAATATACCATGATAAAAAATGCCAGCGAAGCCGTAAAAATCAGACTGTTTTCCAGAAAGGGGTAACGGCCATAGAAAATTTGATTGTAGTCGAATGCTATCAAGGCGAAAAAAAATACGGCCGCCAGATTTCCCGCCACCTTCCTGACCGTAAAATAAACAAATAAAATTGCCGGGAAAGAAAACAGCAACGCCACGATATTCGATTGCACATAACCGGAGCCCAGAAGAGAAAATATTATATACGAAACGGCCGTCGTCAGGGACTTTAAAAACAACACCAGCCGGAAATCATGCAGGGGGTTGAACGTTCCCCACAAAACGAGATTGCGCGCGAACGACGTATACTGGGCGGGATCGGTTAAAACGTCGGTGCTGTATGACAGGTCCACCGGCGGATCGGCCGACAACAGATAACCGCGCACAAATAACGCCGCGGCGGCCAGGATCGCAAACAGCATCCATTCCAATCGCCTGGAAATATTCATGACAAGTCGGGGCTTACATTACCCGAAAAATTCCTTTACCTGTCGAGCGATATATTCTATTTCTTCGTCTTTCAATTCCGGATACAGCGGCAGTGACAAAATGGTTTCAGACAGCCTTTCGGTGACCGGCAGACGCAACTCCGGCAATCCCGCCCGGATATATCCCTTCTGATGGTGCATGGGAATGGGATAATGGATCATGGTCGGCACTCCGTTCCGGGATAAATGCTGCTGCAATTCGTTACGATTGTCGCACTCGATGGCGAATTGATGATAAATCTGAAATCGTTCCGGAAATTGCGGCGGTAGTTTTATCGGCAGGCCGCGCATCAATTCGAGATATTTGTCGGCGATGACATTGCGAGCCTGATTCCATTTATCGAGGTGTTTCAGTTTGACCCCAAGAACAGCGCCCTGCAGACCATCCATGCGTTCGTTATAACCCAAGTATTCGTGGAAATACTTCCGGGCCGACCCCTGATCGCGCAATTTTCGAACCCGCTCGGCCAGAGTCTGGTCGGAGGTTACCACCGCCCCCGCTTCACCATAAGCGCCGAGGTTTTTGGCCGGGTAGAACGAGAAACAGGCCATGATACCGAATGACCCGGCTACCCGTCCCTTGAATTTCGCCCCCTGGGCTTGAGCGGCATCTTCAATTATGAAAATATTGTGCTTTTCCGCGATATCGATTATCCGCCCCATATCGGGCATCAGGCCGTAAAGATGCACCGGAATGACGGCTTTGGTCTTGGGCGTTATGGCTTTTTCGAACTGGTCAATATCCAGAAGCCGCGTGGCCGGGTCGGCATCAACCAGAACCGGCGTGGCGCCCGATTCCACAATGGCCGCCAGAGTCGCTATAAAAGTGTTGGCGGTCGTGATAACCTCATCGCCATGGCCTATTCTTAGCGCTTTGAGCGCCAAATGCAGGGCCGATGTCCCCGAATTAAGGCCGACGGCATATTTACACGAACAATATTCGGCGAAATTCTTCTCGAAATTTTCCACCGCCGGGCCGAGGATATACATCGACGAATCCAAAACCTCTTGAATAGCCAGATCCATTTCCTCTTTGATACTTCGATACTGGGCCTGCAAATCCAGAAATTTGATATTCATAAGTTGTTGCCTTGCTTTTAAGTTGGCCATAAAATAGGAAGGCCGGACGTTTATGTCAAGAATTAAGGAAAAATTTAAAAATTACCCCCGGCATGGCGAATAATGGAACAAATTGGCCCATTTTTCGTTTAAACGATACAGCCAAGGGCAGAAATTAAGGCTGTGCACATACCTCTTGAGAGCCTCTTGTCACTAACAAGGGGCTTTATTTTTGGATGGAGCTCCCAACGTCATATCTTGACGGCGGCGGCTTAAAAATCCGCCGACTTGTCCCGCGAATGCATCCCTTCCAGATATAGCTTGAGGTAGCGGTTCTCCACTTCCTTGTTTTCGGCCTGAACCCGGATAATATCACGAAGCGAAACCAGCCCGATCAGATTCTCACCATCGACAATGGGCACGTGCCGAATCCAGTTCTTCGTCATTACCCCGGCAATATATGACACGTCATCGTCGGGCAGTCCCACGATTACCGCCGTGGTCATGACATCCTCGACATGAAGAGTGTGGTATTCACCCTTGGTTTCGTGAACCTTTTTAAATATATCCTTATCGCTGACAATGCCCGAAAGCTTACCGGATTCATCGATAACCGGAAGACAGCTGATATTATTGGTGATTAAAACCTCCATGGCCTTATCAATCGACTGATGAGGTTCAATGGTAATGAGATTCCGTTTCTTTTCATTCAGAAGCGTTCTAACGAGCATTGTGGCTTCCTTTCTGTTAAAAGGCATCATAATACGGACGGGTATTTTATTATACCTTATGGGCCAGTCCAAAACAAGTAAAAGTTCACCCGGCCAATCTCCCTAAGACGCACCTTGACAAAAACCAAAGACCGGTATAATTTCGACCATAACCATGACAAACCAAATGAATAATCTTGAAGTTCGCCTTATTCAGCCCGAGGAAACTCCGACCGCGAATGATTTCTATAATGGCATCTATGGCAAAAGACGTTCCCTTGAGCAATGGCAGTGGGAATTTGCCGAAAACACCTATGACACCGATCAAATCCTTTATGCCGTTGTCAAAGATGGAACCAGAATCGTCGGAACCCAGGCTTTCATACCGATCCGAATGATAGACGCTAACGGCATTTTCTGGACGGCCAAATCCGAAGAAACCCTGGTCGACCCGAATTATCGGGGACAAAAGCTGTTTGACAAAATGTATTCCCTGTTGTTCGAGGCCGCCGAAAAGTGCGGGTTCGCATACGTATGGGGCTTCACCCCGGCCGAAAAGGCCTTCAAAAAACTCGGTTTTGAAATGCCGGGCAAAACCTCGCAAATACTTTTTCCCATGCAATACCGTGCTTTGGATGAATTAATGGCCAAAGACCACGAAGCCGAACGGGACATACCGAAATCGACACTTAAACATCTGTCATACAAACTCGCCTTCAGAATGTCGATCCCCCTTTCCGGACTGAAATTGTCGATGAAAGTGTCGCGTAAAAATGATATTGATATTCGGACAATCGACTCGCCGCCGCAGGCGTCAGGCGACCTGTGCCGGCGATTTATTAAAAAATACGGCGGCGTCACTATCTATCGAGACGGCGAATATCTTAAATGGCGCATATTTGACAATCCTTATATCAAAGCCAATATGATCGGCGCCTTCCATGACAGAACATTACTTGGCTGGGCGGCTTTCTCCCTTGGCGATGATGGCATGGGCTATCTGGTCGATATTCTTGTCGCCTCCGACTCCGGCAACGATTGCGATGTAATAAAACGCTTATTGAGAGAAGCTGTGGTCAGAACGCGCGACATGGGTGCACTGGCCCTGCGCGGCTGGAGCGTCAACAATCATCCTTTTGACCAACTCGTCTTGAAAACTGCACGGAATACCGGCTTCTGGCATTTTGATAAAGGCCACACGGTTGTCCTGTATGAAACCAAAGCCGGCAAAAGTGGCGCTCACCGACACACTTTCGACGATTTCCAGATTACTCGCATTTACACCGAAGGTATCATGGGTTGATTAATTCCATGAACGGCGCATATTTACTCCATCAAATCGAAAACCATGTGAGGTTGTTCTTCACCGATGCCGCCTTGAGCCTGATTAAAGCGGCCGATATTCGCTTCGTCCGTTACGCCGATGCCATCGATATCAAAGAATGTTGCCTCATCATTCCGATTGACATAGACAGCGGTATCGCACCGCAGAATATTTATAAAGTCCCTTTTAACGACACCGTATTGACACTCTGGTCGCCCCTGCCCCAACCCGACCGACCGGGCTGGAGGGCCATCCCCAATGACAATCATCCCCTGTGGTATGTTAATGACTGCCAAACGATTATTCCCGCTACGAATATTTTCAAAATCGGCTGGGACCTGCTCACTTTCCGCGAAGACAACGAGGGACCTCGGCGCGACAAGCATGGCCGCTTTAACTCACCGTTCAGCCCCCGACTCGATCCCGGTCTTCTTGAAATCCCCGTGTTCAATGAAGCCGTTGCCCTCATGCTGGCGGCCTGCAAATGTCTCTCCGGCGCGGCCACTCCCGATGATAATATCGGCGGGCTGATTGCGGCGCCCGTCGTTAATTTATCGCATGATTGCGATGTTTTGTACGGAAACGACTTCTGGACCCAGGCCGCCCGCTTTGCCCGCATTTTCATGCCTTCATCTCACGGTCTGCTCTCCCGATTATCCAATATCCGTTGGATGGCAGGTAATACCCTCCACCCCGGTCGATATTATTTTAATAATGTCATCGGGATGATTAATCTCGAAAAACAGTACGGCTTCAAATCCACGTTGTACATGCTCAACGGCTCCGGCGGGCGTTACGGTTCTCGTAATGGTCTTGATGCTATCTTGAAAATCATGGCCTTCATCCCCGACGGCTGGGAAACCGGCCTTCATTACAATTACAACACTTACGGCGATTCCAATAAATTGAAAGCCCAGGCAAGCGAATTGCAGGCGGCTCTGCGACGATTAATAACCGCCGGACGAGCCCACTATCTTCTATTCGACCATACAACCTCATTTGACCGATGGAGGGAAGCGGGTATCAATATCGATGAATCAGTCGGATACTCCAAACATATCGGATACCGCTGCGGCCTCGCTGGATGTTTTCAACCATACAACAACAAGGCCGGTAAAGCATATGATATTTTTGAAGCACCTCTGGCGATTATGGATACGACTCTGGTCGATCAATACGGCGATGATTCCATCAGCCATTTCGAGAGTATGCTCAAACACCTGTCGCGCATAGGCGGAGCCATGAATATCGTCTTTCACCCCGGAACATTTTTTAACCCGGAAATGCCCCGTATGCTCGGCATATATCATAAAATTCTTATGACCTGCCGAGACCTGAAATCAAGATGCTTGACGGCAGACGATATGCTTAAAATACTGACTAAAAGAGGCTAATTTTGGGCCTCCGTCTGCACCGCCCGTTCATAGGGAGTGAAGCCTGGGACGCCTTTATGGACAATCCAGGTCGGCTTGTGAAATGCGGGGTCATCGGTGATGGTCTTCATGAGTTGTTCGCGATAATCCGGACGAGCCAGATGAGCAATGCCGACAGCCCGTTCACCAAGACTCAAACGCCGCGGATCAAAAGCCCCGTTTTCGGTCACGATTATAACCTGGTCGGCTGGAATGGCCGTCGTGGTTATGCCGGCCGGACACCGATCGACTATCTTGGACCGGCCGTCCTTGGTGGTCGATTTAAGGGCAATAATGGCCACGCCGCCTTCCGAATACTGCGCGCCTCGGTTGAAATCGGCCTGACCCCCGACGCCGCTGTAAACCTTGCGGGCGTCCAGCGAATCGGCCCAGATATTCCCGTGCAAATCCACCCCGATGGCGCTGTTGACCGTCACCATGCGCGGTTGTTCGGCTATTCTGAAAATGCTGTTGGTGAAACTCGATGACCGGCTCTGTACGGAGCTGTTGTAACTTAACCAGTCATACCCGGCCTGATCGGCCATGAGAAATATGGACGATATCGCGAAATTGACGTCTGGCTTCCAGCGATTGGTCACCACTCCGGCTTCGACCAGGCGCCTCATACCGTCCGCAAATAACTCCGTATGAATACCCAAATCTTTATATCCGCGCCGCAGTATCGACTCCGTCACCGCCTCCGGGACTTCACCGATGCCATACTGAAGTGTCGAACCCGGCTCGTTACCCGATCCGTCTTTTATAAACATCGAGGCGATTATTTCCGCGATGCGCCGGGCGCGCTCATCCGGCCTGTGCACCGGACTGACCGGAAGCGGATAATCGGCGTCCAAAAGATAATCAATATACGACTCCGGTATACTCACGCCCAGTACGAACGGCATGCGGGCGTTGCGCTCGGCGATGATCACCCCGCCCCGTTTTCGGGCCGACTCTATCGCCGCGTGGACGGCCTCGACCGTTGTCCCCAGGCTATAGTTGCCCCCGTTGTCGGGTCCCGCCACGGAACATAAAACGACGTCCGGCCCTCCCGGCCGACGGGCGTATTTGGGGATTTCCGATAGATGCATGGGATGATATTTGGCCCGTCCCTGGTTAACCGCCTCACGAGTCAGGTGGCTGTTAAAAAGGACGCGATGAGTCAACTCCTCGCAACGACGGGGACTGAATAACTCCTCCAATCCGTCACCCAGTAGCAAAATACTGTACAAAGCAATATGTTTGATGTTCAGGTCAATGGCCAGTTGTTTCAATAACTCACGTGGAGTCGCGGCATTTCCTGAAGTATATATGACACTGCCGGGTTTTATTACGGCGGCGTTGACCGCTTCGGAAGCATGTTTAATTTTTTGCATAATACCCTTATTTTATCCTGTGATTATTCTAATCCGCCCCCCTGTTATTAATCTCAACCTCATAAAATACCATAAAAACTTCAATTAATACCTATTTTAAAGAAATTTATAAAAATATTTTCATTTTTTTCCTGAAAAACGGACTAATTCGGCTTATTCCCACTCTGTATTAAATAGTATAGTCAGCCTATTTTTATTTTATTAGGCAAAATACTGCAAATATTTACCAACTGCTTTTGCTCGAATAGTTGACTGAATAAACAACGTAAATTTGGAGGTTGCGATGCTGAAATTCATTGGATCTGTCCTGCTGATGGGCGTTGCCATGATTATGGCATTCGGCTGTTCACAGGAACAAACCCCCGTGTCATGGGATAGCAATCCCGCCCGGGTGGCTAACTACATGCTTCCGGCCGGTGCCACACTTGAGTCGGCCACATTTTATGTCTATGTTTATGAGCCCGGGTCCCTCCCGGTTAATTTTCACAGAATCACTTCCGACTGGCAGGAAATGGTCGTGACTTGGGCAAATTTCGGCGCGGCATTTGACGCCACCGTTTACAATACGACCACTTTCGACGCCGTTGGCTGGTTTGATATCGACCTGACCGACCTCGTTTCGGAATGGATAGCCGGAACCGATAATTTCGGTTTCTTGATGGATCAGGGGGAAGTCAATACCCCACGCACCCTTTATTACAGCCGCGAAAGTAATGACACCCCCTTTATGGTAATCATCTATACGATGGGCGAAACCTCGGTGACCGATACTATTTTCCCCATCGCCGATACCTATATTTATGAATTTATTCCCGATCGCAATTTCGGCAACGACACTTTGATATACACCGGCTGGCGCGGGATGACCGACCTGGAAAAACAAGCCCTTGTTAAATTCGATATCGAGGCCTCTCCCGATGAACCCGAACCGGCCGCCATCGGCGATTACGTCTGGCACGATATGGACAACGATGGGATTCAGGACGAAGGCGAACCGGGTGTCGAGGGCATCGCCGTCAATCTTTATGACTGCCAGGACATCCTTCTCGCCACGACAACGACTGATGCCGACGGCTTTTATCTGTTCGATGGCCTGATGGCCGGCGATTATTATGTCGAGTTTGTTTTACCCGACGGGTATGTTTTCAGCCCGATGGACCAGGGTAACGATGACGCCCAAGATAGCGACGCCGACCGGATGACCGGAAAAGCTGTCTGCACCACCCTCGATGAAGGCGAATACGATATGACCTGGGACGCCGGTATCTATATGCCTATGCAGGATGGTTGCACTCACACTATCGGTTACTGGAAAACCCACGCCGGTTTTGGCCCACAGGCCGATGTTGTTTCACAATACTTGCCAATATGGCTGGGCGACGACGGCGGCTCCAAGAGCCTGGCAGTTACCGACGCCGCCATTGCCGTAGCCGTCCTTGAAATGAAAACATATGGTATAAACAGCAATGGTATCACCAAACTATACGCCCAGTTGCTGGGCGCTAAATTAAGCATTGCCAGTGGCGCCAGTAACACCGACATCGCCGATATTATCGCCGATGCCGATGCCTTCCTTGCCGGTCACGACTGGAATAATTGGGCCGGCCTTTCCCGGGCTGACAGAAATAAAGTCCTCTATTGGCAGGGAATGCTGGATAATTATAATAACGGCTTGATCGGCCCCGGCCATTGCGACGAACTTGAATACGAGAATTAGAGGCTTCAATGGCCCATTTAAACCCGCGAAATCTCTTTCGCGGGTTTTTTATTGCCCCAAAAAATAAAACGGAAGGGGTGGGAATCGAACCCACCGGAGACAGCATTACTGCCTCCCCACGGTTTTGAAGACCGCAAGGGCCACCAGACCCTATCCGCTTCCGAAATGAATATACCAAAACCTGTTTGATTAGGCAAGTTCGCTTAAATCCGATTGAATTGATTGAATGACTTAGATCGACTTCACCGGCATTTTCACCGGGTCATCGATAAGAATATTCTCTTTGATAACAAACGCCTCGGCGTATCGAACTCCGACCATATGGCCGTAGTGCTGCGCCGTGATGGTCATGAATTCAAAAATATCCACGCCCGGTTTGTAAATCTGACGTGATTGCTCGGAACCGTCGAACTGCGATTTATACGCCGCCACCGCGTCCAGCTTGCGCGACATCTGCTCGGTGATATCAACGAAGAAAGTATGGTGAATATCGCGAAACGACGATGTGTAAATAATTTTTCGAGGGCGATGAGGCTCTCCGTCGAGTTGGAGCTTTTTCAAACCGGCCAGGTAACAGGCGTCATACCCTAAAAACGAGGCCGACAAGTGATCCGGGTGACGTTGCACCCAGTACGGCAAGATAACCAGTTCCGGGCGAGTCTGCCGTATTATACGGGCGATCTTTAATTTATTTTCCCGCGACACTTCGACTCCGGAATCCGGCAGGTTGAGATTCTCGCGGTACGACAATTTCATTATTTTTGCGGCCTCGGCGGCGTCATGGCCTCGTTCCTCGGCCGTTCCCTTGGTCCCCATCTCCCCCGCCGTAAGATCCAGTATGCCTGTTTTATAACCAATATCGGCCAATTTTATCATGGTCCCGCCGCAGGTGATTTCGACATCATCGCGATGCGCCGCAATGGCCAGAACGTCGAGCTTTATGTCAGCCATTCAACACCTCTTCATAATAGCGCTCATACTCCGAAATGATTTTATCGGCGTTGAACCGTTCATTGGCAAGTCGGACGGCCTCGGCCTTGAATTGCGCCAGCCGCCCCCGGTCAGTCAGCAGGCTTATACCTTTGTCGGCCATCGCGGCCGTATCACCGACCCGACATAAAAAACCGTTGACATTATCCTCGATAACTTCCACCAATCCGGTCCCTGACGTCCCGATTACCGGGACACCGCTTGCCAAAGCTTCCAGGGCCGCCAGTCCAAATGATTCTTCTTCCGAAGGGAGCAAAAACAGGTCACAAAGCGGTAAAATCGCCTCCACCCGGCTTTGATTACCCAGAAAAACCACCCGGTCGCCCAGATTTCGTTTGTTCACCTGACGCCGCACCAGAATCGCATCCGGCCCCTCCCCGATCAGAATTAGTCGGGCCGGGAGTTTCTGCCGGATACGGTCGAAGATATCGATCACATCCAGCGCCCGTTTGACCGGGCGGAAGTTGGAAACATGCGTTATGATATATTCATTATCGGCCGCGAACGAATGCCTTTTGCAGGGCGAATGATTATCGGGACTGAAACGGTCCGCGTCGAAAAAATTATGCACCACCCGGATATCTTTTTCAATTTTGAACTCCCGGACCGTTTCCTCGGCCAGATAGTGCGACACGGCCGTGATGCCGTCCGAAGCATTGATGGAAAACCGTGTGATATCATAGTACGACGGGTCGCTCCCGACCAGCGTTATATCCGTCCCATGCAGCGTCGTGATAATTTTCGGCGTCCGGCAGGTCACCAGTTGCTTGGCCAGAAAAGCGCACGTCGCGTGCGGAATGGCATAGTGCACGTGCATCAAATCGAGTTCATACTGGCAACAAACTTCCGCCATGCGGGTGGCCAGAGCCAGCGTGTACGGCGGGTGTTTGAACAGCGGGTAGGCCGTCGTTTCCACCCCGTGAAAAAACAAGTTCTGCTGAAATTCATCCAGACGAAACGGCAAAGCGTAACTGATAAAATGCACCTGATGTCCGCGCTCGGCGAGCTTTCGTCCCAGTTCGGTGGCGACAACCCCGGAACCGCCCGGCACGGGATAACAGGTGATACCGATTTTCATATTATTCCGTCAGCTCCGAAAGAAATATCATTTGGTGATCCCGGGTGGTGATATCCAGCCGGTCCAGGATAAAATCCATGATTCCCGGGCCGTACTTGGCTGTGAAATAACTTATGCCCAGCGACCGTTCCTGAAGGTTCCGGTACGGCATCAATCCGGTTTCCAGACGATAAATCTGCTCGCGGGTCAGTTTCTGGCCCTTCTTATGAGAACTGAAGGCCTTTTTCTCGAGATTATTCAGGGCAAAATCGAACTTGCCCCACGTTTGATCGACCATCGTTTCGAGCGATCCGTCAAATGCAACCAGCTGTTTTCCTAATTCACCAAACAGGCCGCGCAACTTATCCTTGAATTCGCCGAAACTGATTTCCAGGTCCGGCGGGAACGTGGCCGCCACGATGCGATTTATGAGTTGCTCAATATCGCCGGTCAAATCGGTCAACTCCAGACCATACTTGACCATGAGCTCCTCGTGATGCCTTTCCACCAGCGTCGCACTCGGCCGCGCGAAATAATAAGGCTGCACCATCTTGAACAAATTGAACAACTGCCCGATCTGGCAGAAATAGGCGATTTCCGAAGGCCCTCCGGCCTGGGCCACGACCGGGAACAAATACGACTGCCACAACGGACGGGTCAGAACGTCCGGCGAAAATTTTTCCGGGTTACGTTCAATTAAATCCAGAAGTCCCGGCAAACCGATCGGGCGATTCTCCACGATAAACGCATCGTCGGCGAAATGTATGGCGTCGCGGCCGGGGTTGTGGTAAAACAAATGCACCGCCGACAGTTTCTTTTCGGCCTGAATATGATAGCGGTCCATCTCGATCGTCGTCGCCGTTTGCTCCAGAATCGATTTGACGTTGAAATATTGCTCGACAATCTTGCGGAAAAACTTGCGCGAAAGCGATTTTAGTTCGGCGTCGGCCGGCGAGAAGAAAACCAGCCCCAAATCGGGCAGAATGTCGGTATAGAGCCGGGCGAAGGCATCGACAAGCCCCGCATTATGAGAATAGGCCGAAAATAACCTGCGGATGAAATCCTCCGCGAACTCCGATTGCCCAAAATGCTCTTTAGTGCTTTTAACCAGTTGTCCGTGCATATCCCGATCCGTAAAATAAATCTCCGAAACCGGAATATTCGGCGTGATTTCGGCTCCGTAAACCAGCTTCCCGATTGAACCATCACTTTCAATATAGTGATAATGATTTATTTCCTCATAGTCATGGTCATCGGAGGCCATCCAGAAAACCGGTACCACGGGCCGCTTCAATTCGACTTCAAGCTGCACCGCCTTTTTAACTATTCCGATAGCCTTATACAAACTGAACAGGGGTCCCCCGAACAGGCCCACCTGCTGACCGGCAAATACGCACAGGGCGTCCTTTTGGCGCAATTTCTCAATGGATATAATCGTCTTCTGTTTGGCCCGGTATTCTTTATTCTGCCGAACCAGTATATCACACAGCGTATCACGGTCGGCGCCGGGCACATGCATGGAGGACGCCGCCTGCGCCGGCGATTTGGTCCCCAGATACTTATCCAGCGAGGGATCACCCGCCATAAAATTCATGTATAGTTCGCTGTAATGAAATTCTTTAACCGGTTTGACCAGTCGCTTCGGCATCGTCGAGACTTCCTTCCCTGATTTTAACCGTTTCGCCGCCCATAAAAAAGGCCACAATATCGTCTATTATCGTATATACGACCGGGACGACCACCAACGTCAAGGCCGTTGAACTGATCATGCCACCGATGACGGCCCGCGCCATTGGTGCCCGGAATTCGGCCCCCTGACCCAGGCCTAAGGCAATCGGCAAGACCCCGAAAATCAGCGAAATCGACGTCATAAATATCGGCCGGAGTCGTATTGGGCCGGCAATCAATATCGCCTCTTTCCTTTCAACACCACGATAGCGGTTCTGCTTGACAAAGTCAATCAACAATATGGCGTTTTTGGTCACCAGCCCCATCAGCATGATTATGCCGATCAGGGAAATGATCGAAATCGAATCGCCGGATATGAGGAGCGCCAGGATAGCACCTATCAGCGATAGCGGCAAAGAAAACATGATCGACAGCGGGTCGAAAAACGATTCATACTGCGACGCCAAAAGCAGATATATGAATATTACCGCCAACAACAACGCTTGAAACATATAACCGAATGATTCCTGCTGAATGTCGGCGGTCCCGGTCCGAGTGATGCTGTAACCCGCCGGTATATTCAATTCGGGAAGCGCCGCTTCGACCTGTTCGATAATCGTTCCGGAAAAAGCCGTCGACGTCGCATTGGCTCCGACCGTAACCTGCCGCATCCGATCCAGGCGATTGTACTCGCCGATGGCCGATGCTTTTTCCAGCGATGCCACCTTGGACAGCGGCACCAGAAACGTCCTGATGCCGGCAATTTCCTTATTGCTTTCGATTAGCAGTCTCCCTACCTGGGCCGTATTTACGCGATCCTGCTCATTCAGACGAACCCTGACGTCATATTCGCGGTTCCCCTCTTTATAACGCGTCACCACTTCACCTTCAATCAGGCTTCTGACTGTGGAACCGATACTATACACATTCAAGCCAAGGTCATTGGCCAGTTTCCGGTCAATATTAACGCGTAATTCCGGTTTTCCCTCCTGAAGATTATTCTTTATATCAACTGCTCCGGGAACCGAACGAAACAGCCTTTCGACTTTATGAGCCAGATCCTTCAAAACATCCAGATCGTTGCCCCGGATGGCCAGCTCGGCCGCCCGGTCTCCGCCGCCGCTTTGCTGCTCTTCTTTGGAGACGCCGAATCTAATGCCGGGGTAACCCCTTAACACCTGACGGACACTGTCAACCATGACATGGGCCGTCAGCTTTCTTAAATCCTTGTCCACCAGCTTGACCAGAATCGTCCCTTCATTGACCGGCCGCTGTCCGCTCCCGATGGTCGTAAAAATAAGCTCGATTCCGTCGAAATTATCGCGAATCAACTTTTCCACGTCGGCAAAACGCTGTGATGTAACTTCCAGGTCCGTCCCGGGCGGCGTTTCGACCATCACCACCACGCGACCTTCGTCCGATTCCGGCATAAACTCGGTCCCGACAAACCGGCCCAGAAATAGCGAACCCAGAAACACCACCGTCGCGATAAGCATGACGGCTAATCGATGCTCCAGCGACCATTCCAGGACACCGCGATAACGCTTGTTAATACCGTTGAAAAACTTATTCCACGGAATCGTGATTTTCAAAATCAGGTAGTACAAATGGTAAAACCACCTGGCTAAAAAGAATTTCGGCGGCTGACCCACATAACCCTCCGGCCGCAACCATCGGGCGGAAAGCATCGGCGTCAGTGTGAACGCCACGAATAATGACACCAGCACCGAAAAAGACACCGTCATTCCGAACTGGAAGAAAAAGCGTCCGACGATACCCTTCATGAAGGCCACGGGCAAAAACACGACCATGATTGAAAAGGTCGTCGCCATTACGGCCAGTCCGATTTCTTTGGTCCCTTTAAACGCCGCCTTCATGGGCGGTTCCCCTTCCTGCAACCGCCGGAATATATTTTCGATGACAACTATGGCATCATCGATTAATAACCCCACGGCCAGCGCCAAAGCCAGCATCGACATCATGTTGATGGAAAAACCGAGGGCGTGCATGAAAGTGAACGTGGCGATAATCGACGTCGGAATGGCAATGGCCGAAATGATGGTCGAGCGAATATCCGCCAAAAATAAAAATATGACCAGCACGGCCAGAAAGCCGCCGTAATATATATTCATCAAAACTTCATGAATGGCATCCTCTATGAAGTTCGAATAATCCACGACGACATTGATATCCATATCAGGCGGCAAAACTCTCTTGAGTTCCGCGATTTCCTTTTTGACGCCACGGGCAACCTCGACTGTATTGCCCCCCGATTGACGCGTTATATTGAGAGTGATCGCCTCATGCCCATCGACCCGGGCCAGCGAACGCTGCTCCTCGACGCCGTCAACGACCGTGGCGATATCCTTAAGATAAACCGGTTGCCCGTGTGGATTATCGATGACGATGTCATTGAATTGACCGACCGATGTTAACTTACCCATGGTTCGGACAAGGTATTCACGGTTCTTTTCGTTGACCCGGCCGCCGGGAATTTCCAGATTGGCCGCCCGGATTTTCTGATGCACCTCGCTTACGGGAATTTCATAGGACTCCAGCTTGTCGATATCAAGATAGATATTTATTTCCCGCTCAAACCCCCCGACCAGTTCGACATTGCCCACACCGGGAATGGCCTCCAGTCGCTTCTGAATATCCTCCTTGACCATTTCCGTGATATCCCGAAGCGGCCTGTTACCTGAAACGGTCAGGGACATGATCGGTTCGCCGGTGGGATCATATGAGGCGATAATCGGTTCTTCGATATCATCTGGCAACTCGTCGCGAATCTGCGCTACCTTTTCCCGCACGTCTTGCGCCGCATCCTTGCTGTCCATTTCCAGAATGAATTCCGCGAAAACCAGGGCATACCCCTCCTGCGATATGGACGTGATATGCTTGACCCCTTCGATAGGCCCGATGGCGTCTTCTATTTCCTTGGCGACCTCCGATTCCACCGCCTCGGCACTGGCGCCGGGATAAAAGACCTGAATCACTACAAACGGAAAATCTATTTCCGGCATGAGATCGGTGCTCATCTCGAAATATGACGTCAGCCCCAGCACTACCAACGCCATGATCATCATGACGGTAAAGACGGGTCGTCGTATAGCAACATCGGCTAATTTCACGGTTCAACCTCCTCACCGTCGGCGTTGACAAAACGAACCATTTTAATCAGCGAACCGTCCTCAAGATAATCCTGACCGACCGTAATAATCGTATCGCCGGCTTCAAGGCCATCCAGAATCTGGGCCAGACCGACAAACTCCGCACCAAGCCGGACTTCCTGCATCCGGGCCCTGTCCCCATTGACGGTAAATACATACTTCTTGTCATTTCGGTCGAGAATGGCGGCCCGCGGCAGGGCAACAATGTCGGTGAATGTTTCCACCACAATCTGCGCCCGCGCGAACATACCCGGCATAAGACTCCGTGATGAATTGTCTATTTCCAGCTCTACCGGAAAGGATCGAGTCGCCGGGTCGGCTGAACGGGCGACTTTTATTACGCGACCCGATAATTCCGTCCCGGCCATATTTTCTGCGGCGATGCGGACCCTGTCGCCAACGTCGAAAAAGCCGATCTCATCCCCGGTTACCCCCAGTTTCATGCGCAGCCGGTCCACCGTCGCCACCGTGGCAACCTGCTGACCGGCCGTGACAAAGTCACCGGAAGAAACGTCGATCGATGTGACTTTCCCGGAAATCGGCGTCGTCAATTCGACCAGCCTCCGGGCCGCCTCAAAATTGGCCCGGGAAACCTCAAATTCGGTTTTGGCCGCGTCAAAATGCGTCTCCGCTATCGCCCCCTGTTCATACAGATATCTGGCCTTGTTGTAATTTTTCTCCGCGTTCTGATACAGTGATTGAGCCTGAATGAAATTGGAACTGGGGCCGTTCTTGTCCAGAGTCATGATGACACTTTCGGCGGCAACGTCTTGCCCGACCGAAACCTGTATCTTTTCCACCGCTTCATTTATTTTTGCCCGAATGACCGTCTGCTGCTCACCCTCGATGGTGCCCGTAAATTCACGCGTCAGCACCTGCGATGACGTCCGTACATACTCTCCCTTGACCGATACGAGCTTTTCTCTAACCGTGTTCTCGTTTTGGTTTCCGGAACAGGCCCAGACTGCGGCCACCGTTATAAATATCGGTATCAGGCATTTGATGATATGTGCACTGTTCTTCATATGTATCCTCATATTTTTTAATTTGATTCCCATCCGGAGGCCCTTTTCAAAGCGGCCCGGGCCAGACGATATTGAAAAATGGTTTGTGCCAGTTGACTTCGCGCCTGCGTCAAGGCCGTCTGGGCGGAAAGAACCTCAAGTTGCGTCCCCACCCCCGACTCATATCTTAAATCGGCGATGCGCATACCCTCCTCGGCCTGGGCAATCGTTTCCGACTGCGCCGTCAGAGCCTCGCGCGATTGCTGAAATCGATCGAACGCTTCCTCGACTTCCAGACGAATATCGTCCTCCAGCTGTTGCTGGCGCAACATCGCCTGATAATAATCGACCCGCGATTTTCTCACTTCCCCCACTGTCCGACCGCCGTCAAATAACGGTACATTTAAAAGCAGCGAAACGGTCAGGCTCTTGGACAGGTTTCGATCACCGATGCGAAAATCCTCGCCCGAAGCGTTTAAATTGTACGATGCGTTGGCATAAAGGTTGGGATATAGCCAGTCACCCTGGGCAATTCGAATCGCTTTTTCATAGCCCCGCTTTTCGAGTTCGGCCTGCGATAATTCCGGACGATTTTTCATGGCCAGCGTCGTCAACGAATCCAGAGTGGGCAGCGCCATAGCCGATGTGTCGCTCATGTCGGGCGCCAGTCTGATTACTTCATCGAGGTCAATTCCCAGATAAGTTTTCAGACGTTTGCCGGATATATTGACGTTCGACCGGGCCGCCAGTAACTGCGGCTCAAGATTCAGCTTCTCCACCCGGGCGCGAAGCAGTTCATACTCGGAAATCATCCCCTGCTCGTAATTTTTCTCGGCGACCTCTAGATTGTGACTCAACTGCTCATGTGATTTTTGCATCACCTCGAGCTGCGATTGCGTCAAAACCGCCTCGAAAAATACCGACTCGGCTCCGAACACGATGGCTGCCTCAACCTGGCGGACTTTTTCCTTCGAGAAATCACTGTAGATTTTGGCTATTTTCAATGCCGTCCCGACTTTGCCGCCGACATACAGCGGCTGCGTCAATGACAGCGTCAAATTAAAATCATTATTCTGCGCCGCCGGTATTTTGACAAATCCCTCCTCGTCAAAAAATTCCCCCGGCAAAAACATCTCGGCCTTCTTGACATTACGCGTATAGCGACCGTCGAGACTCAAAATCGGCAGTGCCCCCGACCGGGCAGAAATTATTTCGCCCTGGGCGCGGTCAACTTCTTTTTTCGCCTGCAACAACTGACGGTTATATTCCAGGGCCAGTTCCCGGCATTTTTCAACCGTCAGAACCGTTTCCGAAAAAGCCGTACCGGCCGACCCGACCAGAATGATCAAAATTATCAGATATCGTGGTAACATGGATGTCTCCGTCTCCTACCCTTTCAAATATGCTTTCATGATATTGACCAGTTCTTTCTCCTGCGATTCCAGATCCAGGCACTCCCGGAACATATGATGTTGCACAATCATGCCGTCCAGAACCGCTCCGAGAATACGCATCGTGGCAATACCGCTACCTATCGCCAGCCGTGTCCGCCGTGCGGCTCCTGTGGCCAGAGCGTCGATGATTTTCCCGTATTCGTCCATCCAGTATTTCCGGATCCGGGGAATTTTAAGAGCCTGTTCCCAGAAAGGAATCGAAAAATACTGCCCTTTTTTTATCAGCTCAAAACCAAAATGAATAATATCCTTGAAATAATCCTCACTATCCCCTGACTTCTCGACAATGTCATACAATGGGGCAATGTTATTGGTCCAATACTGCCGAATCACTTCAAAAAACAACTCTTCTTTGCTCCCGAAATGAAAATAAACCGCACCCTTGGTCAGCTGAACCGCTCTTGCGATATCATCCACCGATGCCCCCGCGTAACCTTTCTTCCGAAATAATTTCTCCGCCGCCCGCACCAGTTGAGTCCGCCTGACCTCCGCGGGCAGCTTCGGGCTTTGCTTCATCCCGGTCGCCTTTCATATACCTACTGTTCAGTATCTATAATGTATCCCGAAAGGTATCTAAAATAATCCGATATACGCATCTGTCAAGGACATTGTTACAAGTCTTCGGCTAAATTTTCGTTAAAAATGAATTTCCGAAATCTTCGACCTATATCCACTTCTTCTTCTTGAAAAAGAATATCATGAGCAGCGTGATCAGGACCAGTATTACCCAGAAAAAGACATACCCGTATTCCCAGTCCAACTCCGGCATATATTTGAAATTCATCCCCCACAACCCCACCAGAAAAGTCGGGGGCATCAGGATAACTGTAAATATCGTAAGAACTTTGATTATCTCATTGGTATTCGTCGATACGCTCGAGAAATACACTTCCAATGCCGAAATCAACGTATCCCGATGCGACTCGGCCAGTTCGATAATTCGCGTCATATGGTCGTGGATATCTCTGAAATAGAGCGCTGCCCGTTCGGAAATGATGCTGTACTGACCTCGACTGATATGGCTGATAAGCTCCCGCTGCGGCAGGGCGACCCGTTTCAACTCGTAAATATCCCGGCGAAGGGTAAAAATGCTTTTGACCGTTTCCTCGTCCGGCTCACTTAAAACTTTCTCCTCGATTTCATCGACCGCCTTTTCGAAATAATCGAGAACCAGCGAATAATTATCGACCATGGCATCCAGCAGGGTATGAAACAGAAACTCCGAACCCCGCGACATCAGCCGTTCATCCTTGAGCGCCCGGTTGTAAAGCCGGTTGAAAATCCTGTGCGGCTTCTCGTGAACCGTCACGACCGTGTTGCGTGTCAGGAAAATACTGACCTCCTCGAGCCGGATTCCCTCATTGCGATTGACGTAATCGACAATCTGGAATTCAGCGTAAAGGTAATTTTTATAGTCGTCAACCTTGGAAATCGGCATTTCCGTGATAACGTCGTCTTCCTCGATGACGTCTTCGATGGCCAGCGGATGGAAATGAAAATCGTGGGTCAGGATGAACGATTCCTTGTCATCTGGATCGGTCATATCAATCCAGAGCAGGACGTCCGGGGCGGCAAACAGGGAGTCAAAATCGGCGATTCCGTCGATTTGCTCGACCGGCCGATCTGGCCTCCAGTAAAACGATCTAATCACGAGGCGTCATCTCCATTTTCCATCTGGGCTTTGCGCAACTCATTGAACTCATCGAGAACTTCTTTTTTACTGCCTTCTTCCTTAATCTGCTTCAATGTCATCTTTTCGGTATAAAAGAACAGGTAGCCCATTATAAAAATCGGCACCAAGTCAATTATATGCAGGGCCAGAGCATACAATACGGCGTCCGATTTGGCAATCTTAAAAGCCAGAAGTGGAGCCACCACCGCTAACTCAAACGTTCCGGCGTTGCCCGGTGTAATCGGAATCATCAACGCAATGGTATTAATTACCATCAGCAAAGTCGCCGAAATCAGGGGTAATTTAAAGCCGAAGGCGCAAAAAAGCGAATAAATTACCATCATTTGCGATAGCCAACCCAAAATGGAAAATCCCAGCGTCCGGAAAAAATACTGGGTTGACCGCAACATCTTGAGACCCCGTGTAAATGACCGGACAAATTTTTTGAGAGTTATATAAAATCCCGGCCATCGCCCCCGAAAAAGACGACGGCAGAAGGCCCCGATACGGTTCTCGTTGAGCAGGATAAGATAAAGCAGGACAAAGATTATTACCGTCGCCACGGCAATAATTACGGCAATGGTGCGATAACGGGCAGGGAAAGCCATCGATGCCGCCGACAATATCATGATGAAGGTCAGCAATCCAATGGCGTCGAAAACAACCTCCAACACAATCGTCGAAAACACATACGTTTTCGACAATTCTTCCTTGCGCGAAAATAAAAGCAGCCGCCCCACCTGTCCGGTTAAAGCTGGCATGACAATATTAATCGCCTGACCCGCCGAAAATAGCGGTATAACCCGGGTCCATTTGATTTTTTTCATGGGTTCAACAATCGTCCGCCAGCGCACAGCTTTGCAGATGATAAACATGAACTGCAGAAGCACCGCCAATAGCAAATAATATAAGTCTGTGCGCTCCAGCATATTACGAACGTCGGACAGACGAATATCTTTGACACAGTAACCCAGAAGTAAAAGGGCAATAATTGAACCCCAGAGCTGTTTTTTCTTCAAAAACGATTTCATCGCTCTCCAAAAACATAACCCCACCCGTGTGGGGTTAATATTTGATTTTGGATAATAGGTATTTATGAATTACGTGTCAATATAAACTGTAGCGGAGAATGTCAGAGCAACTCGACCCGATCCTTATGTATCCACCCTTTGCGCCTGTTTTCGAACATGACCAGGTAATAGTCCTTTTCCTGACGTTCCACCTTAAAAACCAAACCGTAGGAACCGGTGAACTCCAGTTCACGGTTTTCATCCGGGCCGCTGTAAACACCGGCTTCCGATGCGACTATCACTCCCTTTGGAGCCATATAGTCGGTTCGGTATTTATAGGTCGTTAAAACCGCCGAACAGATCAGTATGATACCCAGGATATAAACCATCATACGAGTCATTGTCCCCGCGAAACGGAAATGCAGAATCGCCGCCAAAAGCAGGATAAAAAGGATAAACAACCCTGACGAAATCCAGGCCAGGTCATTTAACGTAAACGGCCGTACCACCGCATCCATGAAATCGGTGACGGGGTTGATTCTCACTCCCTCCAGCGACACGGCCATGAACTGCCGGGCGAATTCCAGGTTATTATTAATGTCCTCGTCAACCGGGTTGAGCCGTTGCGCGCGCATATAATATAAAATGGCATAGCCGAGTTCTCCCATCTGATAATAACAATTGCCTATATTATAATAAAGCGCCGCCGATACCGTCCCCCTCTGTTCCAGTTTCAAGTATTCCGCCAATGCCTCCGGGTATAAATTATCAGCATAGAGCTTCCCGGCCCCGGTAAATACCGAATCGGCATTAAATCCCTCCGGCGCGGCTAACAATGACGTCGCCAAAAACAGGACAATCAGCCCGATTATAAAGCTCTTACCCAAGACGGGTTCCCTCCAGCCTGACTAGTATATTCTCGGCGCGGCGCAGGGAATCGGCATTTTGCTCCGGCGCAATGTCGGCACCCGATGAATACTGGGCGAAATCGGCCCGCCGGAATAACTCTCGGAGATCCCCAAGGATTTCTTCACCGGCTCCTTTCTCCTGAAGTAATTCCATGAGCATATCCGACGTAAACCCATAGGGTGAACGATTGGTTTTATCGGCCACATAACTGATCACCGCCTGCCGCAATTCGGCATAAAACTCATCCGGCCGGCCCGATTCCCTCAATTTTCGGGCCTTCTTTAATCTTTTTTGGGCCATTTTACGGGCGCTACGCGACCGGGCGTAACCTATATCAACGGCCAGCTTCTCGCGGCGCTTCCGCATGACTATTACACCGGCCAGTATTATGACCGGCAGACCATTTAAGGCCAGGTAACGCGGCGAAAACAAAATCAAAGCCTTTTCCCCTTCCAGCTTGCCGGGATCGGTTTTTATATAGCGAATGTCTTTCGCCTCCGGATTAATCACCCGTCCCGCTACCGGCTGATACGGCACATCGGCATATTCCATATTTTCCGCTTGCTTGACATTAACCGTGATCGGGTCGGTGGTTATCGTCCGATACCGTTTGCCCTTCGGGTCAAAAAAGCTCAATGATACCGACGGAATCGTTAGCTTTCCCGCTTTCTTGGGTATAAAAACCTCTTCGAAAATTTTTGTCCCCCCAACCACATTATCGATCTTGGATATCTTCTCGCTAGTGGAAGCCCGATATACGCGAAAATCCTTCAAATCCTCGATTTTCGGTTCGGCAATAGTCTTGATATTCCCTGTTCCACTGATTTTATAGGTTACCGTGATCGGCTGATTGACCTCGGTAGAAAGCTTATCGGCCGTTGAACGAATCGTGAAATTCCCGACCGTTCCGCTATAATCGGCCGGCTTGCCCTCTGCCGGAAGCGGCATCACTTCCACCGTCAAAGGCCTGGAACGGACTGTCATCGGTTCGCCACGGTCAAAAAAACTTTCCAGCGAGAATGGGTTGTTGCGCTGGCTGTCCCGGCGACCGGCCACTGTTACATCGATGCGGGCCGAGCCGATTGTCAGTTCGCCCGGACGGGTCGGAAACAAGGCCGTGTTTATCTCTACCGCCTTGTAACGACGGCCGTTAATCGTTTCATAATATGTCTTCTGCGGTTCCAGCACTTCGGCCCAGAAGTCGGTCGTCTGCGGTGCGGTGTACGATGGCTGTGAATACAACCGCACGGCATTGTAGAATTTTATGCTTAACGTAACCTGCTCGTTGACATATATCTTTTCCTTGTCTACGGTGGCCACCATGAAAACGTCACGGTTATCGCCCTGATCGTTCCGGGCCTGGTCTTGAACCGATTGGGGAGTGGCAACCCCCTGCTCCAAAACCGTCAGTACAACTTCGTTGGATTCATATCGTTTCTGATCTATCACGATAACGGCCGGCTTGATGACAAACGTCCCCTTGCGTTTGGGAGCGAGAAGGTACTGGTAGCGCAGCGATGATTGAATCTCCCCGTTGACAATCGAGATATTGGTCGACGTCCCCTGGGAATAATATTCAAACACCGACAAATTCGGCAGGCTGGGCGTGGGATAGCTCTGTCTGTTACCCGAAATGGTGACAACCAGCGTCGCCTGGTCGGTCAACCCGATCGTATCGGGGCTGACTTGCATGGTTATTGTAATATTGTCATCCGCGAAAGCCTCGATGCCCACCAAAAGAACCAGCGCCGTTATGTATATGCCGAGTCGTCTGACCATTTACCAATCGTTTCCCTGATAATTTCCACGGGGAAGGTTACGGTTTATTTTCTTCTGCACGTCTTTTTCATCGTCTTTAAGGGCGTTCAAAATCCGCTCGGCGTCCTCCTTGGACATTTCATTTTCATCAACTTCCTGCGGTTGCGGCTGTTGCTTTTGATCCTGTTGGTCCTGATCCTGCGGCTGTTGTTGTTGTTCCTGATTTTCCTGTTCCGGTTGCTCCTGCTGTTGCTGCTGTTGCTGATCCTGTTGCTGTTGTTGCGGGTCCTGCTCCTGTTTCTGCAATTGCTCTTTAAGACGTATCCGCGCCAATTCCAGGTTATACTTGGCGTCGAGATCGTCCGGATTCAGTTCCAGTGATTTCTGATAAGCCTGTATGGCCGCCTGATAGTCGCCCGTCCGGAAATATCCGTTGCCGACATTGTAATGGGCCAGGGCTTCATGGGTAATATTGTCGGTTCGAAGAGAGCTTTGCAGTTTTTCCAGCGCCTCTTCGTACTTGCCTTCTTTATAAAGGGTCGTCCCGATATTGAAATCGAGACCCGGCGTCTCCGGTCGTTCCACTTCCGCCTGATGATACCAATCCAATGCCTGCGAGTATTCTCCCTCCTCATAGGCGGCGTTGCCCCGCCCGACATATTTCGAAAAGTCGTCGGCGGCAATAGTTCCGGCCATAAGCAACAGAACCGCCATTATGTTCGTCATCCGGATCATTTATTATTTATACCCCTAACCTTACGTTTTTCAGAGATAAAGAATTCGCCGATTATCAAAATCAGGGCCAGAGCCAGGGGATACTGAAAACGATCTTCATACTGCATGAGAAGTTTGCCTTCAAGTTCTTTTTTCTCCATTTTGGCGATATCGTCATAAACCTTATCGAGTTCCATTTCACCCGGTGAGGCATTATAATATCTCCCACCGGTATTTAATGCGATTTTTTGAAGCGTCATCTCGTCGAGCTTAGTTACGACCACTTCGCCGTTTTTGTCCTTTTTATACCCAGCCTTGTTGCCCGCCCGATCGGTTATGGGAATGGGTTCCCCGACAGGCGAGCCAATACCGATCGCGTATATTTTTACCCCGGCCTTGCGTGCTTCATCTGCGGCCTCAATCGGATTGGTGTTGTGGTCCTCACCGTCGGTCAAAAGAATCAACACTTTATGCTTCCGCTCTTTACTTTCGAACGCTTCCGTCGCCTTGCGGATGGCGTCGCCGATTGCCGTCCCCTGACGGGGAATCAATCCGACATCGATCACGTCCAGAAACAACTCCGCCGCCGAATAGTCAAGCGTCAGCGGGCACTGGATAAAAGCCTCCCCGGCAAAAGCCACCAGTCCGATCCGGTCGCCCTGCAGGCGGTCGAGTATACCGCGCACTTCCTGGCGGGCTTTGGTGATGCGGTTCGGTTTCATGTCTTCGGCCAGCATCGACGCCGATACATCGATAGCCACGATAATATCCACCCCCTGCCGCTTCATCATTTCCATATGCGTCCCACACTGCAATTGCGACAGGGTTAAAACCAAAAACAATACTCCGAAAATCAGCATCGCCGCCTTGCCGCCCTGACGGGCGAAGCTTATATGGGGCGAATTTTTCATCAACAGCCAGACATCCCCGAACCGCGCCAGGATTTTTTTCTTGCGGTTGATCGACCAGATATAAAATAACATCAGGAACAGAACCAACCCCAGCAATATCAAATTTTCGGGCATCGCAAAACGCATTTTTAACTACTCCCTACGGTATCTTCCGAAATACGGTCTGGCTTAAAACCATTTCCAGAACCAGAAAGCCCAGACCGAAATAAACGAAAACCACGAACAATTCTTTGTACTGCACATACTCGCTGACTTTTATCTCGGTTTTCTCCATTTTGTCGATTTCCGAATAAATATCCTCAAGTTCCTGTTCGGAGCGGGCCCGGAAATACTTACCCCCGGTTTTTTCGGCTATTTTGCGAAGCGTTTCTTCATCAATCTCATTGGGCAAATAAACATACCTTTTACCGAATATCGGGTCGTCCACCGGATACATGGCGTTGCCCGGTTTGCCGACCCCGATTGCGTATATTTTCACCCCCATCGTTTTGGCGACACCGGCCGCCGTCAACGGGTCGATTTCCCCGGCGTTATTGATACCGTCGGTCAAAAGAATTATTACCTTCGATTTGGCCGGCGACTCGCGCAACCGGTTAACTGAATTGGCCAGAGCCATGCCGATTGCCGTGCCATCCTCGATCATGCCAAACTTGACCTGATCGAGAAAATTCAACAGAACTCCGTAATCGAGCGTCAGCGGACATTGCGTGAATGATGATTTGGAGAAAACCACCAATCCAATTCGGTCGCTGTAACGCTTGGCCACGAATTTTTTTATTTCCTCCTTGGCCACATACAGCCGGTTCTGCGGTTTGAAATCCTCGGCCTTCATCGAACCGGATACATCCAGCGCCAGCATGATGTCGATGCCTTCCGAAGATACCTCACGGTTTTCGGTCCCGGCCTGCGGCCGCGCCAATGCGATAAAAAACAGCGCCAGCGCCAAAACCCGCAGCAGCGGCACTACAAACCGGAAACGCGCCCGGCCGCTTTTCGCCGAACGCCGGACTATTTTAAGATCGCTGTACTTTATGCTCGCCGTCGCGGCCCGCCGAAATCTGAACGCGAATATCAATAGCCCGATTATAATCGCCAGTCCCGCCGCCAGGATAATCCACGGCTCAACCACTATCTCCCGCTCGAATATATTGACATGATAACCGGCGAATCTAAACATTGACGGCTCCTCCGCTTTCAGCCGTTGTCACCGCAACCGGCGTCAGACGGGACAGGTGCAGAATGCGGATTTTGTCGACCAATTCATTGGCCATTTCAAAATCGCCTTCCATTCGCTCATCGCTCGGCACTAGTTTGGCGAATTTGACCAGATCGGCATGACCCAGAAACTCTTTGACAAACCCGAGTATTTCCGGATCGATATCCTCCTCGGACATGACATCCAGAAATTCCGCCGTCGTCATGTCCAGGACCGGCTTACGATAGATTCGTCCCATATACTCTCGTACGATCTCGGTCAAAACCACGTAGTACATTTTGAACAGACCCTCGGAAGGATAATTCTTCTCCTTGAGATGCGCCAGTTTTTCATAGGCGATTTCCCATGGATCCCGACGATCGACAAATTCCTCCCGTTCCATTTTTGCACGGAAATATTTTCGATAAACAAATCCGCCGCCTAAAAGTATTATGACCCCCGCGATGAATGCATAAACCCACCACGGCCAGCCCGTTTCAAACGACAATGGCGCCTTGACGTCGCGGATATCCGCCGTATCGGCCCCCTCGGCGATCAAAGATTTCACCTTGATCGCAATCGGCTCTGAAATCAAATATTTAATGGTGCTGTCCGGCCTCATGAATTCGATCGGGATCGGCGGTATTATATAATCGCCCGTCGTGAAAGTCGTCAGCACAAAACGGCTTTCGTTCTTGACCCGCCCCTTTTCGAGACGCGTCACGTCGTCGCTTTTATAATCCTTGACGTCGAACGCCCCCAAATTGGCTCCGATCGGCGGCGGCGTCAGAACGATATCGGAATCATGAATGATCGTCAAACGGTAAGTAATCAAATCACCGATATAAATCTCCGATCGGTCCACCGACGTCTCCACCGATATCCCCGGTGCCGATTTGACCGTATCCATGATCTGCTCGCCGGCCGCTAAAGACAAAGTGACTATCCAAAAGGCAAAAGTATATATTACCGTTCTTTTCATGTTCTGCATTACCGTGTTATTGGCAACCCCTGACCATCAGATTCGGTCGCCGTCCTATCGCACATTCTCCTCGAACACCTGCACTTTTTCCACCGCCGCCAGTTTGTTGATATAATCCGAAAAGGCCTTCTGGAATTTTTCCCGGCCGTAGTCCTGAAGCACTTCATTTTGCACGTCGCCATAGTCCTTGCCGCCGTACTTATCGTTCTTATTGGCCAGATAATAATTATATACGTCCAGGCTATCCACCTGGTCGGGCGGAAGGATATTCTGGCGGATATATTTTCCGATGACCGCCTGACGGATCACTTCCTCGGCCGTCTGGCGCACTTCGCCGTCGCGATCCAGGCCCTGCCGCAATCCATCTTTGTATATCAATTCCATCTGTATATATTGATTGAGCATTTCGAGCTTTTTGGATTTGGAAGTGTACTCTTTTTGCATCTCGGCCGGAAGTTTCTGGATTTCCTTGTCGATTTGACCCGAAAATACCGGAATATCGCCTATTTTGGCGACCATCTTTTCTCCCGCATGTGCGGCTGTCACCGAATCGATATTGACCGCTTTATCCAGTTCCCGCTTGGCATCCATGATGCGCCCCATTTTCTCCAGACATTCGATGAGCTTTTTCCCCGCCTCGGTGTAATATGACGCCTCCGGATTTATCGACCGCGCCCGGATAAAATACGCCGCCCCGTTTTCATAATCGAATAAATCTTCGTAGTACAACTTCCCGATCATGTAATACAGATTGCCCCGGGTGACGCCGTCAAGGTCTTCGCCGGCCAGCATCCTTTTGTACTCCTCGATGGCCGCTTTGGGCAGATTGTTGTCGGCCAGTTCCCCGGCCAGCTTACGAGCTGCGGCACTGACATCGGCCGTATTCGAATCCCATTCCGCAGAAATAAGATAAAGCACCGCCCCCAGCAATATTATCAGGATCGCCAGGTTTATCCAGGCCAGCAAATTTCTTCTGTCAGCCATGACTATCGCCTCTTCTCCCTCATCTTGAAAAAGTTTATCAACGGTACGATATACGTCTGGTTGGTAATAATCTGTATAAAATCGACGTCGATCAGCCGCAACGACCGTTTCAGCCCCAGATTATCCTCCTGTGCCTTCAACGTGAAATCGCGACGGAATTCTCTTGACGACGTATCGATCATAACCGTCTCGCCGGTTTCGGCGTCTTCCAGCTCAATCAGCCCGACGTTTTCGAACGTGATTTCGCGTGGGTCCGATATTTTCATCGCGATAATATCGTGCTTGTTGTTGGCTATCTGCAGCGGCTTGAGATAATCTTCGGACATGAAATCGGAAATTAAGAATACCACCGATTTTTTCTTTATGACCCGGCTGAAATATTCCAGCGCCCCGGCAATGTCGGTCCCCCGGCCGCTCGGCTTGAAATACAAAATTTCCCGCACCAGCCGCAACACGTGGGCGCGCCCTTTTTTGGGCGGTATATATTTCTCGATACCGTCGGTAAAAATAATCATGCCCACCTTGTCGTTGTTTTTGACGGCCGAAAACGACAGCAGGGCACACAACTCCGCGGCCGTTTCCTCTTTATAGCGTTCGCGTGTGCCGAAATGCCCCGACGATGACATGTCCACCAGAAACATGACCGACAGCTCGCGCTCCTCCCGGAATTTTTTAATGTGCGGATACCCGGTGCGCGCCGTCACATTCCAGTCAATCAAACGGATATCATCCCCGGGCTGGTACTGCCGGACTTCCTCGAATTCCATTCCCTGACCTTTGAAAGTCGAATGGTATTCGCCGGAAAACAAGTCGTTAACCAGCCGCTTGGTACGTATCTCGATACGCCGTATATTTCTGAATATCTCTTTCTGGTCCATGGCCCGCTATCACATCATGGTACTTCAATCGTGTCGAAAATCTGTCTGACCAGGTCATCGGCGCTCTTTTCTTCGGCTTCGGCCTCATAAGTCACGATAATGCGGTGCCGGAGCACGTCCGGGCCGATCGCCTTGATATCCTCCGGCGTGATATACCCGCGCCCCTTGAGGAAAGCGTGAGCCTTGGCCGCCAGATTGAGGTATATCGTCGCCCGCGGCGAGGCGCCATAAGAGATCATGTCTTTGATACTGCCGAGGCCATACTTCTCCGGATCGCGCGTGGCAAACACGATATTAAGAATATACTCCTTGACCTTGTCGTCGACATAAATATCGGTGACGATCTTGCGAACCCGCACTATGTCCGCCGGCGTGATGACTTTCTCGATATTGAATTTCTGCCCCGTCGTCATGCGATCCATGATCAGCCGCTCTTCGTCCGGCGTTGGATACGTCACCTTCAGTTTGAGCATGAACCGGTCCACCTGCGCTTCCGGTAGCGGATAGGTGCCTTCCTGCTCGATCGGGTTCTGTGTGGCCAGCACCAAAAACGGCTCGTCGAGTTTGAAGGTATTGTCGCTGATCGTCACCTGCCGCTCCTGCATCGCCTCCAGAAGGGCCGACTGTACCTTGGCCGGAGCACGGTTGATTTCGTCGGCCAGTATGATATTAGCGAAAATCGGCCCCTTTTTGGCCGTGAATTCCGCTTTTTGCGGATTGTAAATCATCGTCCCGATCAAATCCGCCGGAAGCAAATCCGGCGTGAACTGCAATCTCTGGAATTTGGTGTCGATGGCATCGGACAGCGTCTTAACCGTAAGCGTCTTGGCCAGCCCCGGCACCCCTTCCAGCAGGATATGCCCGTCGGCCAGAATCCCGATCAATAGCCGTTCGATCATGTATTTCTGCCCGACAATGACGGTGCTGATCTGGGACGTCAGCTTCTGAACGAAGGCCGACTCCTTTTCCACTATCTCCTGAATCTGTTGTATATCTTTATCCATGCTACCTCCGTCCGGTATTTATCTTAGGACTCCCGGAACGATTTATTTTTTACGAAATTTTCTATCTCGGTTGCAAGCCTTAACGCTTCGCCGGGCGACCCGGTCCCCGGTGCGAATTTTTCCTTTTCCGCCATTTTAAGCCATTTGGCCAGCCGCGACTTGTCGTCTTCCGCTATTTCAAAAGCGTTTATCCGTGAGACGATGGCTTCCAATGTCAAACCCAAAAGGTCGAGCTGATACTGCTTTTCTATATAATGCAATAGCGCTTTGTGTAGCCGTGTGAAAAACGCCTGCCGGTCACCCGCCGATTCCTTCTTTATTTTATCCAGTTCACCCAGCAGATGTTCCGACGGAGTGATTATCGGCTCCCTGGGTTTTGCCCGGCGACGAAGCACAATCATAAACACGGCCAGCCCCCCGACCAAAAAAACCAGTCCGATTATAAAAACCCAGAGCCTCCCGCCCATTTCTGTCTTCTTAACCGCTACCGGTTCGGCGATAATCACTGACAATTCCGGCGTCGATAACTCCCCCGGAACCGAATCGGGCATTGCAATGTAATTTAGCGTTATCGGGTAGATTACACCCTTTCCGGCCTCCGTCGGCTGAAAAGTGTACTGATATGTTCGAGTAGTAATTTCAACACCATTTTCCAAATCGCTGGAAATTTTAGAGGTCGTTCCGAGAACCCTCATGCGCTCGGCCTGCGGCAAAGCAAATATTTTAAAATTATAATCGAGAATGTCGCCTGTCCATTTGACCTCAATGGTCAAATCAACCGTTTCCTCGAATTTTATATCGGCCCTGTCCAGTCGCGCCGACAATTGCATATCCGATCCCCATAAGAGGACCGGAAAAGCCATAATAACCAGAACGATAATAAATCGCGTTGCCTTAAGAATACTTTTCATGTCGTGAGGATATACATTATCTTTGTTACTGGTCGCCTAACACTTTCTCTTTCTTGCTGTTCGGTCAATATAAGGCCGAATGTTTTTATACAGCAAAGCGCGTTCAAGGTTGCAAAAATTTTTCAGGGCCGCCCCGCCAAAAAAGCGATTAGTCCAACCACCATCAGTGCTTTCAAAGCCTGACCGATCAGGGCGTATTTCCCCTTATACTTCGAAACCTTTAGCCCGACCAACAATATCATAAGTGGCACATCCACCCCAACCAGCACAATCCAGATAAACACCGGGCGGTAAAGTTCCATAGTCATGGCCATGATGGTTAACAATATGACCACGACATATATGACCATAATCATGTATTCTATGGCCAAGGCGGGGAAAACCGTCGGCAGCGTCTTATACTGGGCCCCAAGATCACCGTCAAAATCAGCCAAATCCTTGAGCATTTCGCGGCCCAGATGAAAAAGAAAGGCAAAAACCGCCGGCGCGAATGTCCCGGCTGCCATATAAGCGTTTGGTACTCGCACCGCCATCCCCCCGGCGACAAAAGTCAAAGCCCCCAGAAGCGACACGGCCAAGTTGCCCCATAAGGAAGTCTTTTTTAGCCGGAAATTGTAAATGACTAATACCAGGGCCGCAAATACGACAATACCCGCAAACGCCAGACCTATAAATAGAGCCAGTATTATCCCCAGTCCGTTCAGAATCCAGAACGCCAGTACCGCCACATATGACGGCAGAACGCCCGATGGCAACACCCGCCCCGGATGGTTCTTACGATCAACCTCCATATCAAGGAAGTCATTCAGGGCATTGCCGGCGGCACAAACTAACGCGGCACAAAACGAAGCCAGCACCAGACGGATATTGTCATGATTTCCATATGACAGATATCCGCCCAGCCAGACCCCGGCCGCGGCCATCAGGCAGTTATGCAACCGCAATAATCGGGTTAAATACCATATCTTGATCACAACCCAGAATAGTGATATAACCGGCTATATGTCAACAATTTAAAATTGCCCGGAAAGTTGCACAGCCAGACGCGGCTGGTCAATTGCCGCCTCTTCGCCCCAGGCCAAAGACAGTTCCAATCGACCGGCATTGGATGACAGCGAAACCCCCAAACCATAACCCCATTTAATCCATGAACGGCGATGCTTCTCTCCTGTTAAATCCGCCTCGTTGCGCTCAAAATAGACCCCGTCCGCAAACGGGTAGAAATAATCCCTTTCCGAAAAAAAGAACCGCCACTCATGAGCCAGACTCACCAAACGGTCCGCCGCAAATTGATCCGGGCGATATCCCCGCAAACTGCCCAATCCGCCGATCAAATACAATTCCGACAACGGCAAAAAGCCTTCAGAGCTTTCGATATCCTTAAAATCCAGCAAAACGTGGCCGGAAAATCCGGTGAATATCTTCATTTGCGTCCCCAGCCGAATTTCTGAACGGGTATCGTTGAATACTTTTCTCGAAGGGATGCCATTGCCATTATTCGCCCTGTAAATTCTCCGTGAATATGATATGGTCCAATCCAGTTCGGACTGAAATCCGATGCTCCGCTCGGCGACTATCCGGCCCCAGTTTATTCCCAGCGACGCCCGCCACACCTCGTATGAAAACGCCGCCGAATCGGCCGGTTCCACATTTTTCCAGCCCAGCGCCGCAGTCATATCGAACGATTGTGACAATGGTTGATAGTAATCCGCATCCAGCCCGAACTCATAAAAATAGTCGCGGTAATCACGAGTTTTCAGCCGGGTATTAAACAAACCCGGGCCGGAAATGAACACCGGCTGGCGAAAAGACACCATGAATGTTGAATTATTAGTATCCCGCCGGTCAAACAGAAATTCGGCCTTGCGACCCCGCCCGAAGAAATTGCGCGCGATAAAATTCATATACCCGACCAACGTCCCGCCGTTATTTGGGACATATCCGACCGCGCCGTTAAAATAAAACTGCTTTTTCTCCCGAATCGAAAACACCAGACGGCTTCCCCAAAAACCCGGTTCCGGGACGATCTCCGGCTGCGCCGCCATTTCCAGATAATCCAGACGCCCGAGGTTTTTTACCGCCCGGTCAACGCCGCTCGGCTTAATCGTATCTCCTCGATTTATATATAAGTACTTTTCCAGATGTCGGGGGTCGGTCTTGTGTAATCCCACAAATTGGATATCGGTCACGACCGCCGCCGCGCCCGGATGAATCTTCATTTCGATATCCAGCGTGTTTCCCTTTCGTATCACACTGTCGATAACAACTTCGGCAAAATAGTAACCGCGGTTCCGGTGGTCGTCCAATATCGAATCGATAATGCCATACAATAAACCCCGTTCAAGAACTTTATCTATTCGCCGGACTTCGACACTGTCGCCGGTTTCGACCCTGACAACTCCGATTTCATAGCGCGGCCCGAAAGTGACCGAAATCGCCCCCGAACTATCGCCCCGGTCCGTGACCGCCGCATCCAGAAAGCCGCAGTCTGTCAAATGCGCCGCCAGCGAGTCAGTGCCGTTTCCGTCGGCGTGTTTCTCCAGAAATCGCGACGCTGTCGCTCGCCACTCGACGGTCCCGTCGGTAAACATAACTTCCCTGCTGTATGCCGAAAGCCCCGCCACAAGCGCAATGCCGACAAGTATATTTTTAAAAATACGCAATGAACTCTCCCCGACCGACAATGCGCGGCTTGCGGTCATCGCTGTGACGTCCCGTGAAGGTCAGCGTGAAACGGAAATCGTCGGTCATCTTGTAATCGGAGCGCACCGACCAGATCGCTCCATACTCACCGCTTTTATTGTCGGTCAACCGATATGACACCGTGCCGTGGGCGCTCAACGATTGATGATAGGCCGATATCTTGACACCCGTTTCGCCGTTTCGGAATAATCGCAAAGTCGGCCCCATTTCAGCAATCAACTGCCTGGATTGCCCGCCGCCTTCGGCCCGGCGGTACGATACCCCTCCCGATAGCTGCCCGAAACCGGCCTTATATATGGCGCTGGCGCCGACAGAATAGCCGTCGACGTTATCCGAGAACCCATAATAGACATCTCCTATATATTCGAAATAATTAACCTCCTGCGTGAAAAGCCAGGGTCCGAAGCCGCGACGAATTTGCGCCTGGACGATGCCCTCATGCCGGTCTCGATCGCCGCCCGACAACAACCGGCTTTCATAATTGTATGAAGCCGAAAGGTTGAACAAATAATAGCCGGGATACTGTACCGACTTCAATTCCCCGGAGTAGTCCAGCCGTCGGTACAGGTATTCCCTGTCACCGTTGGAATAGAACGGCAACAACCAAAGCCAGTCGCGGGATTGCTCGGCCAGCAGATCCTCCGTACTGTTGGCGTTAAGGCGCAAATAAAAATTATCAGGATTATAAACCAGCCGGATGGCTTTCTCACCGGCTTTGACCGCGGCCTGCCCCGAGCGGACTTCTTCAACCCTGATGAAATTACCCTCCTCGTCAGGAATATACTGACCGTTTTCGAGGATATACTGCCCCTGCCCCGGATCCACTTCGAGATACGTAATCCCCCGCTCAAAGCGGTTTTCTTCCGATATCGTGTATGATGCACTTACCGATACATTTCGGCGGGCGGAACTGTACGTTGTCCCCACCCGGGCGAGAAGCTGGTCCTCTTCGAGCTCGCCTTCCGAATACCACTGGGCCGTTACATAAACATCCGAATGAAAACTTCGGTAATTGAACGCCGAGTTTATCGCCCCCCGCATCCGTTGCCGATGGCTTCGCCAGGATCCGGTCAGGGTATCTTCATCATACACCGAAAGGTTCAGGCTATGATCCAGCCATGACAATCGCGTTTCATAGTTATATTCCGTCGTCCCGCGCCTCTCACCGGCGTAATCGTTTCGACGGCGGTCATATCGGAACATGGTAGTTACAACGGCATTATCAAACGGCCGAACATTCAGCTTGGATTCGACGACGTCCCCGGAACCGTCACGGGCCATTCCGGACGTATCCAGCCGGGCATCGAGACGAGTATAGGCGACATATGACGCCGCCCCCATACGCTCCGCCTTAACCAGGGCTAATGTCCCGTACTGCGATTGAAATTGATTTTCATATCTTAAAAAACCGGCATCGGCATAGACCCCATAGCCGGTCCGTATTTCGGTCATTCCTCCTGCGAAAGCCCGATAGTCGTCACCGGCGGCTTCAAGACCTGCCGGCATCAGGTATTTCCGCGCCAGATCCGCCCCATCCCGACGTTGACGCGCCCGGAAATCTTTCTCGATTAATTCCGCCCCGGCCCGAAACCCGTTCTGAACCGCCCCCGGTTGCGCCCGGGCCCCATACATCACCTCGCCCGTATAATGGCGTCCGACATTATCGCCGTCGTCCAACGATGAATAGAGATTCAAATCCCGGTCGGATTGCCGAACCATAAATTTCACCATCGCCTGTTCGGTGGGGCGAAAAGCCAGCGCCGTCTCGACATAATTTTCCGACGATGGCACCGGAATTATCACAATCGGCAGATAATCGCCCCGCCCAAAGCCGATAAAACGATATACCCCGTCACCGATATAAACATAATCGCCCCGTCCCGATTCCACCGCCGAGAAACTTACCCGATAGTCTCCGTTTCCCTTACCCGTATAATAATAGTACACTCTCGCCGAATCGTCGGTCACCTCGATATAATCACCCTCCGGGTCGAAAACAACGCCGCTTCGAAAATTTCGCGAGACAGAATCGCCGATAGCCTCCAGCCGCGCCATATCCTCAGCACCTAAATCCCCGGATTCCATGCGGTTCTTGTCGTCGCCTTCATGAATGAAATTGACGGCAAGATGAATCAGCGAGTCTCCGAACGCCGCGCCGCCGCCCAGATTGTAATACATCCTTTCGAAATCATCCGTAACCGGCTCATAGTCTATTTCCACGCGTGAGCGTGAGTCGATCGGCCGCCGGGCCGTAAACGTGATCGACGATCCCGGATAGTCCATTATGTAATCCTTGTCGGCGCCGTGCTCCAGCGGTTCCCCATCGAGCCAGACCCGCTCGGACCCGGAAACAATGGGTTTTATTTCGGTGCCCGCAAAAATACGGTACGGCCCCTGATTGCGGTCAGTACCGTTAAACTTGGCCGACCGGAATACCCCCCGCGGCCGGGCCACTGCCCCCGCCGCCGATGCATGATAGGTATTGAATCGGGCCGTCATCCCCGAAACCTGCTTCAACTGGGGACGGCCGTAATCCGATGCCACCGCAATTTCCAGATTGCCGACGTCGGCGCGAAATGCCTTTGATTCCACCGATAAATACAATTTGTCCAGCTCGCTGATGCGGCTGTCAAGAGTCCCGTACGACGGGTCATAACCACGGTCGCTTAACGACGCGCTGATTTTCAGCCCCGGTCGAAGCATCCCGTTAAGACGCATATCGAGCGTTTGGCTGAACTGCGAACCGCCGCCGGTCTGCGAAAGAAGTGAAAATTTCTTGGCCCCGGAAATATCGACCGCGGCTCTTTCGGACGGCCTCGGTGCAGCATCGGTCCCCACCGAAACCGCCGGGGGCTTTATCGCTGTTGACGGTTGCGTCGCCACCTTTGCCCCATACCGGTTTTGAAACCACGACGGCAACGGCGTGTACTTGACATGAAGCGTATCTCCCGACCGCACGCCGATATTAAGCCGCACCACCGACCGGGTATAATCGATATGATAATCGATATCTCGAATAAGCGCCGTGTCTTCAACCCAAAGACTGTCCGAACCCGGGATAATCATGCCGTCATGAAGTTTCAGGGTTGCCTTGAGCTCCACGCCCGTATAAACTTTCTTGGCACTATAACAGGAAAAAGCGAAAAATAAGACGATGATGATTGCGTTTATTATATGGCGCGGCACGGTCATGGCTGACCCCGGCCGCTATTGCGAATATATGATTTTAAAAACCAGAATCCGGTTGTTTCCGGTGTCACTGATGGCCAGCCGACCGTCGGGCAACGCGGCTACGTCGAATGGTTGCGATAAATCATACCCCTGCGGGGATGTCCGGCTGCTGATTTCATAAATAAAGTTGCCTTTATAATCGAAACAGTACACCCCATTGAGATTTTTATCCGCCACCCAGACGTACCCGTACTGATCGACTGCTAACCCTTCCGGGCTTTTCAAAAAGCCGTCCCCGACCTTGCCGTCATAAAGCCCGATGGCGTCGAATATCTCGACGTGCTTGTTCACGGCATCGCTGACCAGTATATTTCGCGATTTATCGATGACAATCCCGCCGGGCTGAAGAAGATACCCCGTCGAATTCTCCACGCCGCCGATATGCCGGTCGAAATTGCCGACGTTATTGAGCACCGTCAGCCGTCCCTTGACCACGTCGGCGACGATAATTTCACCGTATTGATTGACCGCCACTCCGCCCAGGCCGCCGAAATCCTCGATACCCGCCGCCGTCGACAGCTCGAGGCGTTCGACAAAATTCAGCCGGGTATCGAATACCGACACCGCGCGCCCCCCGGCTTCCGTAACATACAGGTTAAGGTCATTGTCGATTGCCACATAGACCGGTTGATTCAGCTGTCCCGCCCCGAATCCGAATCCCCCGGCATCTCGTGACGGCGTTAAATCGTTGTGGAATTTAATGACCCGGTTATTCTGCGAATCGATTACATACAGCGAGCCGTTTCTGTCAGCGACAATTCCCTTCGGCGCGCTCATTTTTTTGCCGTACACCGCGCCCTCGATGGTTCCCACCATGAGCAGCCCCGTTGGCTTCCATCCGGCCGTGGTTTCACCTTTGTCTTTGGGGGGAGTACAACCGAAAAGGAACAACGCGATAAGTGCAGCCCAGAAAATTCCAAGCTTCGAATTCATCAAAAATTCTTGACTAACTTTATGTTAACTTTAGGATTGCTCCCGAACGGATTACCCGAAAACCTGAAATCGACGTCGCCTAAAAATCCCAGGTAATCATCGCTCACGTCTTCGTCTTTGTCCGTCTTCTTCTTATCGAACTTTCGCAGCAGCCGGAATGTATCGATTGACGCCAGAATACGGTTGGCTACTGCCACCCCGATCATGAACGTCGCGTTGCGCATGGCCGCCTTCGAGGAATTCCGAATGCCGCGGTAACTCTCGCGGTTGGTCGGGCTGTCCCATTGCCAGTCATACTCCGGGATATTGGGGTAGTACTCCCGCTCCGGGAAATCGGCCAGGCCCCGTCCGTTGAATTCCTCGCGGCTGTCATAAAATGTAATCGTCCGATAAAAATCATCGTCCTTGCCGTCGGGGCTGACGCCGGCATGAACCGAAGCATAATTCCGATAATCATCCTCACGCCATTTCCCGTAAATATAAAAGGCCGCCGCCCCGATCCAGGAGACCGCCTCGGCTCCCATGAATACTTCACCCCGGCCCTTCTCACCGATATAAAAATGACCGGCCCCCGGAAGCAACAGCGACAGCCCGATCGCCTTGGTTTGCGAGATATTCCTCCCCGTCGAATGAGCCTGCCCCGTTGATACTGGCAACAGATTTATCATTGCGCTTTGATTTAGAGTCCCGCCCGCCGCCAGTGCCAGCTGCAAATTTATCTTTGACTGCGGCATTTCGATTCCCGCCCATGACGGCGAAAAACCCAATAGAATTAACAAAAGGGCCGGAAACAAGTATGATACAAAGCCATCTTTCATTGTTTTATCCATCGCCTAAAAATGATACGTAAACCTGACGATCGGCACCTCTTCGATTTCGGAAAACTTTTTCATCTCGGCCTGAACCGACAGCCAGTTGTCGCCCGTCTTGTTCTTGTTGAAACGACTGGCCGCCAGCGCCGCGTCGAATGCCGATAACAAATGGTTGGCCATCGCCACGATAATGAACTTGTTGGCCTGGTCGAGCTTGTTATTGGCCTTGTCCCGCATCGATTCATACTGTAACCGCATCGGGGTCATAAGCGTAAGATCATCGTATAAAGCGTGTGGATCCGGATTTACATTGGGATCCCAGTAATCCTCCCAGCCGCCCGCGAACTGGTCATATTTGCCGATCATCTCATAGTACTGCTGCGTCCGGGTTTCCGGCAGATGTTCATTCCCGGGGATTGCATCGGCCGGCACCTTCTGCTCAAAATACCTGTACCAATCCCAGTAATTCTGACCGTCTATACTTACGCCTTCCCGGTCACCCTCGATCCAGTGCGCATCGGCAAAGGCCTGGAATTCATCGGTCAATTTGTTGCCATCGTTATGATACTTGAAATACCCGACCCAGGAACCGATCTCCACCGCCACCATCAGCACCGGCTTGATAAAATTCGACCGCGCATAGTATTGCCCCCAACCGGGCACGGCCAGCGACATCAAAAAAGCCTTCTTGGGCGACTTGAATTCGTACTTGTAAAGATCATCATCGGCCTCGGTCGCGAATTCATCGAAATCTCCCCCCTGCACCGCCGGCCCGCCCTGGGACAAACTGGCGGTTTTTATCGTCTGTATTTCCCGCTCCAATACACTCTGGGGCATTTCCACGGCCAGCGCCAGGCCGGCTCCGAAAATAATAATTATTCCCGCTGTTAGTAACGCTTTCATCATCAACCTTGCCCTTTCTACTTAACGATTGCTATATCAGTGTAATTGGAGCTTTCCGCGCCACTGATATTCACCTTCACCTTACAACGATATATACCCGTCGGCAGAAATGAAAGATTTAATTGTCTTTCATTGCTTGTCCCGCCTTCACCATAGAACTTATCTTCGTATACCAGCACGCCGGTCAAATCAAAGAGCCTTATCCCGACCTCGGCGTTGCCCCCGACAAAATACCGCAACCGGGTTTGACCATCAAGCGTCGGATTCGGGTAGCAATATAGGCTGTCGGCCGGAAAATCACTTGTCGCCGCGAGCGGCTCGATCAACTGGCTTTCCGAAAATTCCAGCGAGCCATCCGGCCCGCCGCCATACATCGCCCAGTCGGCCAGATTGCCGTCATACCAGACATCGTAAGCATAAAACCAGCCGTCGGCCCCCAGAAAACCCAGCCCGCCCCGGTCGGATTTGGAAAACACCACCGGTGAACCGACATCACCCGCCGATACCGGCACAAACCTTCGCCCCCAGTCGCCGTTGAAAGTCAGTATCGAATCAACCCCAACATTCCCCGCATTGATCGGGAAATTATACAACCGGTGCGGCCCCAGTGCGTACAAATTTCCGTTGCTCATTACAACCATGATATCCTGACGGCCATCCCGGTCGATATCTGCCACGATCGGGCTGGAAACCACCGTCGCCTTCGGATAACTGCGGTCGATTGTCGCGGGAAAATCGGTCAGCAATACCAGATTCCGGTCGAGGGCATACACCCGGTTAGACCCGGTCAGAACTATATCCGGGTAACCGTTGTTACTTATATCCGCGATAACCGGATTGACGGTTATAACGTCATTAAGATCGATTTCTTTGTATGAAAACGACGGCGTATTAGTGGTCGTATCCACCGTTACGGCTTTAACCCGTCCTCGCGGCGTCGCTACGATTATTTCCGGCTGGCCGTCACGCTCGAGGTCAACTGTCACCGGGCCGTAATAAAACGGACCATCCAATTCATACATGGTGGCAACGGTGTTTTTCCGGACATAATACAATCTCACCGAGTCACTGGCCCCGGCCAGCACGGCGTAATTTTCGCCGATTAGGCTGACCCCGAACGGCTCCGGTTCGTTGATTTCGGGGAATGTCACCGGCCGCTCGCCGCCGTTGTTGTATGTCACCAATTGCTGCTTGCCGCCGTCATAATAATAACAGCTCAAAATGGAATCCCTAAAAGCGCACCATACTACCACGCCCGAAAGCGCGTCCGAATAAAGCAGGTCGGGCTGGCCGTCGGCCGGGGCATCGTCTTTTGCCGCATAATAAACGCGCACGCTGGCGCTGCCGCCGAAGGGATTGTAGGTGGCGACGGCAATGTACTTATCACCCCCCAAACCGAAATCACCCGTCACCGGCCCGGTCGTTATGAGATGATTTTCCTGCCTGAAAAGCGGCAATCGCGCCTCATACGAACCGACGGACGAAAAGACCGAGTCATACCGCGGAGTCCCCCCCGACCAGTAGTCAGACCCATCAGCGTTTATTATATTTATATAATTGCCGGACACGAATATAATCTCGTCATCGTCGTCACCGTCGATATCATCGACAATCGGCGAAAACCCGATTCGGGGATACCCCCCGCGACGGGGAAAACCGGCCGCCATGAAGTCATGACTGAAATCACAACTCATGGTCAGACCGGAGGAAGATATATATTCTATATAAACGTCGGAATTGGCCCCCGCGAATGTCTCCGAGGGCGGAACGCTGGTCGGGGTCAGCGAAGTATTGTTACCCGCGTAGTACATATCCCGCTGAATCCCCACGTAACCGATGGCATAATAGCCGCGCCCGAAATGCTGAATACCGTCGGCCTCGACCAGTTCGATAAACGGTTCATTGGGCAGTATCTGCAGGATATTGGCGTCGAAGAAATTAATCGACTGTCCCCCTATCAGCGTATCCCGGGCGGCAATGGCCTCGTTGACGTGCCAGATCAACATCCCCGAACCCGGCAGGAGTATATCGTATTCGCCGGTCAGAACCAGGCTGGTATCGACAACCAGCGGGTCAAGCTGAACGGTATCGAACACGGCTTTGCCCGGCCCCAGTATGACTGTGGTCGCCCTGTCCGCGATCGGATTGGTCGATTCGCCGTCGATTTCCTCCTGACGATTCTCCAGCAGGAAATACTCGTGCTCGTTGATAGGTATCTTGGCGACTTTGACGCCGTCGCTATGCATCAGCGCCGCCGCCAGCTCAATCGACGTGTTCTCACGATAGACAACCGGCTCCACGAAACCCAGGTAAGCCCGTGACCAGGCCATCGGTGCCACCGGGAAAACGTCCGAAACCAACCGCTCGGTATAGTCGTCACCGATGGCAAACGGCAGACGAACCACCGTCCCCCGGCCCATGTTGTCCATCAAAGCGAAGTCGCCGACACGCGTCAGCGGCGGATTGGTCCCGGTATTGTACAAATCGACCAAACCCAGCTGATGGCCGAATTCATGGGCCACGACCGCATTCATGGCCACCACCCGGCCGTCCTGACTGGTCGCCTCGGGAAAAACGATGGCATCGCGGACCTCATGTGCCCCGCCGTCAACCTCGATATAATAATCCGGATTCAAAAAGACGTTGGCCGTATAGAGATCATTGGGCGTATTCGAAAGGACGTCGTTTTGGCGGTCCGGCCCGGCGTGTATCAGAAAATACGAATCATAATCGCCGAATACGACTTCATCATCATACATATCCACCAGCTCGATACAATCGATTAAAAAATATCCCAGGCCGTCATTGGGCGGTTGAGAACCGTAATAACTCATGGTCCGGGGCAAATGATACACGGAATCGAACTGCCGGGGGAAGACGTCGTACTCGATTGTCAGAAGGCTGTCGGATACCGCCTGATAGTAGTTGTTGAGGGCGTCCATGTGTTTTTCGAAATACTCGCGGTAATGCGGCGCCGGATCGATCAGATGACGCTCCTGCGCGAAAAACTGAAGCGTATCGCGAATATCGAATTTGCCGTTGCCGGTCGTGAGCGGGTCGGTATCCGCCACGAAATCGAATCTTAAGACCAGAACGCGAAGCGTCTGCGGGCCGGACCAACCCAGGCTTTTCGACGGTAGCCGCCAGGCGTTTTCCCGTTCTATTCCCAGAATGTTACGCTTCGACGGCCCGCCGATACGGGCCAGGGTCCCACCGTGGGAAAAAGGGCTGGCCACACGCTCCGTTATTTCCGCCTTGTCTTTTCCGGCGGACTTCAGAATCTTGAAGTCGCCCGACATCGCCGTTCCGGCCAACAGCATTACGGCGCACAAGACAATATGAAAAATCCTATTTCTCATCATCCCAATAATGCCTGCTAAATACCAATCGACAACGACAATCGCATTGTATTCGCCAGCGGAACGTTGTCGTTTGACGGTATATAGGCAAAGTCAAAATTAAACAATTTATAGGCCAGACCGAAACCGAGGGTCGGCGTCTTGACCTCGCCTTCCTGGTCATAAATGTAACCGCCGCGGAAAGCGATAAAGGAACCATATCGGTACTCGGCCCCGGCGTTATAAATTATTTCCCTGATTTCATCGGAAAAAGAATCATCCAACCCGACCAGAGACTTGTTCATCTCGGCGGTCAGCAGGACGTTATTGAAGTCCGACTTCACCAAATACGTCGCCACCCCAATCGCCAGGTTGCGCGGCAACGGGTCGGCCTGCGCCACGTCGATATAGGAGATATCCGGCCCGAGGTTGGTCATGGCCACACCCAGCGTCCAGCGGTTGCTCATGCGATACAAAAGCCCCAGGTCGAGGGCCAGACCGGTCGAGGTGCCACTGCCCTGTTCGGCTCCGGCACCCTGATCGGATAGATGCGAATAAATTATCTTGGCCGAAACACCGCCGCTCAAATTCGTCGTCAGGGGTGTGCCGTATGACAACGTCAAAGCCACGTCGAATGCGGAGAAATCTCCCAGCGATTGACCCGTCGGGTCGGTCTGGCTGATATTCCCGTACGACAGGAAGGTGATATTCCCTCCCAGCGTCCCCCATTCGGGAATATTCCGGACGTATGAAAAGAATTCGTAATAAATATCATCAGCCAGCTCCGGTAGCCAGTTGACATGCATCATGGTGATTTCACCTTTGGCCGCCGCCCGCACCATCACCCGGTTCGTCGTAGCGAACCAGAGATTGCCGTCGTGTTCTTCCACCGCAATGGTGTTGCGCCGCGAAAGGTCGCCTTCATTATAACGTGACCAGCGATATTCATAGACGATGGTTCCGCTTTCCGTCGCGAAATAAATCTTTTTATTGGCCGGGCGGATATCGTGAATACGGGCCCCGGCCGGATTGGCATAACGCAAAATATTCTGCCCCGCCACCAGACTGTCGGATTCAAGCTCATTGACCGAGCGAATGATATGAGCCAGTCTCTCGGCACGGGCCGGATCATCGCTCACTTTTGACAGCGCGAATTCATAAACCGTCATGTCTTCCTTAATCGTCTCGACAGTATATCCGTAACGATTCCATTGCCGCGAATCATAGCGGAGCAATCCGAATTCCGTCCCTATCCATAGACGGCCAGCCTTGTCCACTTCCATATCCGTAACTTCATAAGAAAGCCCGACCATATAGGGAATTTTGACCAATCGGCCAATAGCAACGGCCGTATCGGCAACCGCGGCTACGGTCCTGGCCGAATCGGTCGGAAAGGAGGACTGCCCCTCGGCCACCAAAGCACCGGCGGAATCGGCCGGCGATGCCGCCGGAGACACCTGGCTCATCGTATCGGAAACCATTGCTTCATTCAAGGCCGCTATTTTTCCCAGATATAACTTGTGTTCACGAGCCGTCCCGAACAGCTTCATGCCGTTGTAGATCGATTCATAATCACCGCGCAGGACATCATTATATTCGAAATAGTTTTTCCATGATTTACCATCATAATGGTACAAATCACCGTCAACCATGGCCCAGACGTCGTCTTTGTTCTGGGCGGCCACACCGCCGACGTTGCCAACCGGCAATCCTTCGGTCGGGCCAAAATAGGTGAATCCGCCGCCCGCGTATCTGACCAGACCTTCGTTCGACAAAATGAAGACGCCGAAATCAAACACCTTCAAGTTTCTAATCTTTACCGCCGGGAGGCCCTCCATCTCACCGAATCTCTGCCATTTATCGCCGTCATAACGATATAATTCTGTTTCGGTCGCGGCCCATAGATACTGGCCGCTCGCAGCGATATCGACTATCGCCCCCTTGAAGTTGATGTCGAACGGGATGATGATTTCTTCCGGCATATATTTGCGATTGGCTTTCTTAAGGGCGAAATAAAGCTTGTCGGCTTCTGACTGGCTAAGAACGGAATCTTTCATGGCTTCGTCAAAATAACCCCGTGCCTGACGTAAGGCATCCCAGTCAACCAGAATGCCGTTATATCCGTCTCTTATTGCCGTCAAAGCCGAATCGATATCATCGGCAACATCCATGTTGTCGTTCAAGGCGGCCCGAATATCAGCGGCAATTGTATCGATTTTTTCAATGTGGTAGGGATTATTGGCCCGACCTAACTTTTCCAGCAAACCCGGAATTTCCCGTTCGGCGGTCTCCCCGACCAATCCCGTGTAGCGAGCCAGCTTGAAAGCGGCTGTCTCCCGCGGATCGGTTTCCACCACTTCGCCCCTTTTCCAGTCATTGCGCTGATGGCGAATCAGACCCTCATCGCTTAACACCCAGATGTCATATTTCTCATAGCTCTGCCCCGAACTGCTGTTTCTGAAACTGGCGATCTTTCTAACCGGTCGATACTGCTCGGGTATGTCAACCGTCAACCATTTGTAGGACAGCGGGTACGTGCCCAGACCGGCCGGATTCCAGTGGGTCGCTGTGGCGTCGTCAGCGACGGCCACGAACGCCTCGCCCATACCGGCCGCACGGGCACCGGCGGCGATTCGCAAAAACAGGACGGCCGCACTTGATACGTCGGCATCGGCCGTGGGGACTGCCGAGATAACCGTAATGGCGGTGAGCATCAGAGTCAACAATGTTTTTCGCACAATCATAACCTCCAAAGGATTAATTAATCACGACTACCTTGCCGAATGATTCAACCCTGTCCCCGCTGCTTTCGGAGACGGCAGTGGCTTTGTATATATAAGTACCTGTAGCCACCCGGTCGCAATCGGCGTCACGTCCGTCCCAGGTGAAAAACTCCTGAAAACCGGCCGGGACGGAATGTCTGTTATAACCCAGTATCTTTTTTCCGGAAAGCGTAAATATCTCCAGCCTGACATACTGCGCCGGTGATGACAGGCTGAAGGAAAAAACGGTCGATTCATGCATCGGGTTGGGATAATTCAACAAATCAGTCATTATCATCTGACCCGCTTCGACCACATTGGCATCAAAATCCACCATCGAGGAATTATTAGCGTTGTCCCACGCCTTAACCTTGAATGAGTGTCGGCCAATAGCCAGTTCGTCCATTTGATAGACAACCCGCCCCGTCGTGTAACTGTCTGTCATATATGTAAATAAATCGGTCAAATTGATAATATTCTCCAGCCGGTTATCTATAATCAGGCTGATTTCATGGCCCGCCCCCGAAGTCAAATTTACCCCCGATTCATCCGAAATGGTCAAAATAAGGGCCTCTCCCGCACCGACATTGTCTCCGGATATGAAATTTTCTCGCTCGGAAAAAGTATAGGCAATGTCCGGCCCCTCATTGTCGGATGTCCCGGTAATGGTCTCATCCACAACCAGCGAATCTGCCAGCCCCAGCGCATCGACCAGACCGGAGGCGGCGTAAGTCGAAATCTTCGCTCCCTGCCCCCCATAGCCTATATCCAGCGGAGTTATAAACGAAAAAGCAAATTCGCCGCCAACGACATCGGTCCGTCCGCTGTAAATCCTCGGCCCGGTGATGGCATAACTGACCGAATCATTTATGCCGCCCTGGCTGTTATAAACGATATATTTTTTCTTCAGCTCTGAATCATAAACCGTAATTTCCAGGGATCCGTCGAAATCAACCGCTGTCCCGCTGCCTTTGAGTGTCACCGCCCCGGAAATGTCATACTTATTAAGCGCCGCCAGCGTATCCGGGTAATCGTGAAGCGTTACTTCATGCTCGGGAATACCCAGTTGCAGGAAGGGATCACCAAAAAAGACATAGGCCCGGTCATTATCTCGTTTATAGGGAATATAGCCGCTGCCGTACTGGCGCAACATCTTGCCGATATAAACGGCCTGGCAAATGGATAGAGATTCACCGCCGAACAGGACGTTGAATACGGCCCGGTTGAATTCCGCATTCTGTGAGGCATATACCAGCCGCGTCGCGGCCACCGTAGCCACTGCCCCGCCACCCGGCAGTCGAATTAAATCTTCGGCCATTCCCTCGCGCTGCGGATCGTCGAAAAAACCGATCGAACACGAAGCCGTGAAAACCAGCGTCAATCGGTCGGCGTTGCGAAGTTGAGCCAGATCCGATGTCCGGTTAAAAACGTGCTCATGCGCCCAGGTATCCGGATTGCCATGGCCGACAAAGTTTACCAACAGCGTCCCATTATTGATACTTTCAATTATCTTCTGATTCACACCCGGTTTGTCACCCTTGAAATCGAACGGATACTCCCACAGGTAAATCTTGTTGCGATAAAATTGCGCCGGCACATGATAATTCGACAGCGTCTCCGTCTGTCGCACATGGATCGACTCGACCGACGACGATCCATACTCATCATCTGCCACCAGTGTCACCACCGTCCGCCATTTTCCGAAATTGGCCGCCGATTCGTAGGTTTTGATTTTATCCACGATTGTCTGAATTTCCGAGACGCTTCGAACCGGCCAGCGCGCGACTATCATATCATAGCCCCGATCCGCTCCCGGCGTATCCGGATTGTACGTCGTATCGCTGTCAAGAATCCCGTAATCACCGAAATAGACATAATTATCATCCGAGGAGGTGCTGTCATAATCGGCCATGACATACGGCGGCACATAATTCCGCACCGCCGTTCCCAATCGATTTTTAAAATCATAGGAACCGTCGCCCACCAGCAAAACCGCCGATGGCTTCGGGTCGGGATAGTTTTCATAGGCGAATTTGAGAAAATCGCGTATCGCCGTCGGATCATACTGGCCGTACGAAAACTCATTCATGATATCTTCCAGAGCAAAGGAACGCACCGCCAGACCGGATTTATCTGCACGATATGTCGCGTATTCATCGAGCGCATCCAGAAAGGCCCGCGGGCTGATGACCATTAAATCCGTCTGTGAATAGTTTTCCCGCAAATTAACCGGATTAATTTGCCCGATCACCACCGGACCGTATGTCTTCGAAGGCGCCGCCAGATAAAACCGCGTCCCCGACGTCGAGACCATCGACTGAAATTTCAAAATCCCTCCCGATGACTGCGCCCCGATAACCAGCCGCGGGTGCGACGGGTCGGTTATGTCGAAGATATAGGGTGACTGCGAAAAGTTGTCGGTCACCCAAAATTCGCCGCTTCCGGCAAACTCGTTGACCATGAAATCCAGTTCGTTGTTCACCGGCACCAGATACCCGGTGTACTTGATCTCGCAATAATCCAGATGCGGCGCCGCTTTGGCCGGCGAAAAGGCGCTATCCATCGTAATCGATATCAACGGATAACTGCCCGTAATATTACCGGTGCTGAATCTGAAACGATTGTAACCCGCTTCCACCGGTGTCGCCGCGACGTTATTGATGCGAAGCGACGTCACACTCCTCGAAACCGCCCGGACCAAAATCTCGGCGTTTGTGCCGGCAATGGCGCCCGGAGCAAAAGCGCTTATATTGACATTGACGCTGTTGGACCAGAACCAGTTGTACCAGTCATATTCATGATTATCGGCGGCCTTGAATAATATCCGGTCGCTTTCTTCATGCGTGTAGCGCGTGGTACGGTCCACGACGTTGGCCGATGGATCATCGGGGGTGCCATCGACGGACGACATTCTGATGCCGCCCGACAGAAAATCCCCCGAAACGGCCAGCCAGTAATAATTATAGTCGGTATATGCGTTATTCAGATAGTACGGCGCCGAATCCGACGGATACCGCCAGCGTTGCGCCGCCTCACCATAAAACAGGAAATAATCGGTTCCGCCAAAAATCCCGTCATCACCGTCGAAAACCATTATCGGAATTTCCTTGAATTCCGGACGCGGGACACTGTTTGAAACCGCCAGCGGCATCCCGCCACCGTAATACAGGTGCAACGAATCGCTGTACAGGGTGGCCGGGAGCGTCCCGGCCGCGCGTAACTGCCCAGCCGTGACCTTTATCAAACCCTGATTGGCCGTCTGCATTTTGAACCACGACCCGGCCGGAGCAAAAGGTGATTGCTCCACCCGACGAATCACATCATCGGAGTCCCGCTCGCCCCAGTCACGCGACCGGTCATAATTAAGGACCATATACCCCAGCACTTTATCAAAAACCGGGTCGGGCACCGATATGGTAATATCCGTATTCTGTCCTTCCGATGAGACGAATTTTATTTCAACCCTGACTCTTGAATAGTACGACATCCCATCACCCGGATAAATGACAATCGTCGCGATATTCTTTCCCCGGATTTTTTCGGTCTTTTCAATACGGGCCAGATCATTTGATGATTTAAAATTCATCGTATTCATCGTTCCTGCCATATACCGCGACTGCGAACCGGTTACCGAAGCCAAAACCGGCGTCGACCCCGATGGATAACCTATCATGATTTTTTTGACGATAACCGTCGATGAATCCCGATCGATAAAAGTGATATATTCGCCGATTTCATCGAATAAAACCGTGAATGCCAACCCGGTATTATCGGAAAATTCTATGGTAACATCGCGATACAGCGACGATGCCACAAGATTAATGGGGAGGCCGAAGATAAAAAAAACGGCGACTGTGACTATAAGTTTGGGCATAATAAAACCGGGTAATCTCACCCGGCCCGCATAAACCCGGCCGAAGAAACCAAGCCGAATTTACAGTTAAAGGGCCGTACAAAAATCCTTATACTATTATCTGCGTCCTAAAGTAATTCACCTTTAACTGACTATTCGATACCTGGTCCTCCTGCTATAATCTTATAAGTCGCTCAAATATAAAAAGTTCCGCTTATTTTGTCAATTCAATTAATCACCCGCATAATTCTTAATGCAATTAATTCGCCAAAAATGGAGGAAGAAAAACAAGTCCAGCCCTATCTTGCGTTGCGGTAAAGAGTTAAATTTCGCCCTATTATAAGATACGTTCAATTATGCCAGCCGTTAGTCCGCAAATTTATTCACATTTATGCCTATCGGGCTGTCTTTACTCCCGAAGTCGCCAGCTCCTCAAGCTCTACCGTGAAATGCCTCAAATAGGCCGCCTGACGTTTTATTTTATACCCCGCCAACTTTTCCTTTTGAGCAACTATTCCCTGTATTGTATCCGCCACATATTCAAGGTGACTCGAGGTATATACCCGGCGCGGCACCGCCAGACGAACCAGTTCTTTCTTCGCGGTCAGCTTCTCCCCGGTATTGGGGTCATACCCGCCGAACATAAGCGAACCGATTTCCACCCCGCGGACACCTCCCTCGCGGTATAATTCCACCGTGAGCGCCTGCCCCGGAAACTGTTCCGCCGGAATATGTGGCAGAAGCCGTCCGGCATCGACAAACACGGCATGGCCCCCGGTCGGTCTGATAATCGGCGCTCCGGCCTCTTCGATTATTTTCCCGAAATACTCTATCTGCCCTATCCGGTACGCCAGGTAATCCTCGTTCAGCACTTCCTGCAATCCCACCGCCATCGCCTCGATATCCCTGCCCGACATCCCGCCGTACGTTGTAAAGCCTTCGATAACGATTAATAGCTCGGCAATCCGTCGCGCCAGCTCGTCATCATTTATGACAATGAACCCGCCCATATTGGCCAGCCCGTCTTTCTTGGCCGACATGAGAGCCCCGTCAACGTACGAAAACATTTCCTGCGCGATCGACTTGATCGGCTTTTCCTGATATCCCGGCTCCTGCGTCTTGATAAACCAGGCATTCTCGGCAAAACGGGCGCAGTCGAACATGAAGGGAATATTGTACTGATGGCATATCTGCGAAGTCTCCCGAATATTGCTCATCGAAACCGGTTGACCACCCATCGAATTGTTGGTGATGGTCATGAAGACGGCCTTGATCTTGTCGGTTCCTTTTTCTTCGATAAAACTACTCAACCGCTCCGTATCCATATTGCCCTTGAACGGCACCTCATCATCCTGAAGCGATTCCGGGCACGGAAAATCAAGGGGAAGCCCGCCTTTGTGCTGAACATTGGCGCGCGTCGTGTCAAAATGCGTATTGCTTAAAACATAATCGCCCTTTTCAAGGATCGTGCTGAAATAGGCGTTCTCCGCAACCCGTCCCTGATGCACCGGGATGACATGCTTCTTGCCGGTCACATCCTTGACGGCTTCCTCCAGCCGGTAAAACGACTTGGCCCCGGCATAAGACTCATCACCGCGCATTATGGCCGCCCACTGCTCGCTGGACATCGCCCCCGTCCCGGAATCGGTCAACAGATCGACGAATACGTCTTCGGCCTTAATTTTGAAAATATTGTAATGAGATTTTTTTAATATCGCTTCCCGCTTCTCGCGGGATAGAAGACTGATCGGCTCAACCGACTTTATTCTGAATGGCTCGGCGGGGTGTCGCTTCTTTGACACGTTTCCTCCCGGTTACTTATATTTTATTTTTTCTTATAGTAACAAATCCTCAAACCTTTTTCAAGCGGAATTCGGCCTTTATATGACCTGTAAGAATATTCATATTGTTGCGGATTTCCGGGTTTACAAATGTCCGCAAATGTTCGGATTCATCCACCCCTTTGATCCCCAGTTGCTTGAGAACCTCCAGACAGACCGGGTACAACGCTCGCTGGTTGCCGTCATGAATCTTGACCACGATCCCGACCGGCGGATCATCAAACCCGATCCCCTGTATCGCCTCCGCCCCCACTTTGCACACCACGTTTCCCGGAAATGTCCGCATCAGCGCCAGGTCGAATCGACCTTCACCAGAAAACATCACCGGAAATTCCGTCATCGCGGCCTTAATGCGTTTGAGCGTCTCCACCCTCCGGGGTGTCTGCCCGACGGCATTGGCCAGTTTCATGAATGCAATGGCCGTGTATATCGTCGGCAGTCCGAAATTGGGCGCCGAACAACCGTCGATGGATATCAATATTTTCTCTTTTGGATAGCCGAACATATCCGCCACCGCCTCCAATACCATCTGCTGCGTTCTTGAATTCGGATTAAGATATTCGGCCACGTCCTCACCCAGAAACCGCGCCAGCGCCAGAAACCCGGAATGTTTGCCGGAACAATTATGCCGCACCGGGTCTTCGTTTTCATGATTCTGCGGGAACGACCCTGCCATCGTCATATAAATGGGCACATGCGTCCCGCATTTGAGATGCTCCGGTTTATTTCCTGCCGCTTCGAGATTTTTCATCACCACTTCGCGGTGATGGTCGGTGCCGATATGCGACCCGCACATGATCGCTAACTGCTTGGGCGTGAAACCGTACTTATCCGCCGCCCCGGTTTCGATAAGCGGTATCAGTTGAAACGGCTTGCACGATGACCGCACGAACGTGAAAAACTCCGGGTCGCCGACATAATGGGTCAGCCGGCCGTTTTTATCGACCACCCCGATCGACCCATAATGCACCGACTCTTCCCTCTTCCCCCGATATACCTTGGCAACTGCTTCCGTCATTTTTCTGCTCTTTTTTCTTCTTGTAGGTCACGCCCACTCGGGGCATGACGTCTTTGTTTCGTTCGTAGGTCGGGTTCTGATCCCGCCCCGAGGGATAATAAATCCGACACTCTTTTCTTTAATTAAAGAAATGTCAAAATCTTATTCCATTCAAGATTTTCAATGTTGCTTTCAATAAAAACAAGTTGTCCTTTGGATACCAGAATATCCCATTGATTCCTTATGGCTTGCCTTGCGCTTGATTGCAATTTTTTAGGGTCTTTATGAATACAAATAATCTTATTGTCTGGATCCTTATTAACCCATTCGATAATTCGATTATTAATACCTCTATCTCCAAAACTATAACCGCTAATTATGAGTCTATTTATATTATTGAGTTGTCGATAAAAATGATATTGCATAATAAAGTATATTGATGACGAATATTCAAGCATCTTATTATGCGTCCCGGTTAATATATTGGGTCGGCCATCACTATTCAAGTAATCACCGCATTTGGGGCATTTGATATGATCTGAATCTCTTGTGGCAGAAATGCACAAGCTATTGCTTAATGCACCGCAATTATAACAAGTATAATGGAACCAATTAATTGATCCGTGCAGTTTGAATAGTTGTATAGGAATATTGTCATTTCCAAATGTATTTGGATCCCATATTTCCAATTCATTAGAAAGTTTATTAAATCCTGTATTTATATCTAAGCCAATTTCGGCAAATGCCTCTTCAAGCAGCAGATCATGGTTTAATGTAAAGATACTTATTGTTTTGGTATCCGAGGAATCCCTCAACTCGCCCAAAAAGGACAAATAGCCCGTGGACTTAGGCCTCCTCTGAAGAGAATTCCAGACTATATCGTTAATATAATTTACCGAATAGCGGGTAAGATCAAAAACCCCCCAATTTTCATGAATATCAGCGGGTCTTGCTGCAACGATTTCCCTAACTTTATCCGAGATTTCTTTTACAAAAGAATTGACTACTACATTATCATAATTTCCTGACTGATCATTCCATATTTGTGATGCAACGAAATATATATCTTCATAATTTGACATATATTCTTTACCGTAATAATTTCGCAGTTTCTCGTCTATTAGACCAATAAAATCAATTACTCGAGGTACAACTTCATCGGGTATGCCCATATGTTCATATAACGGTTTGCCAAAGTAAAAGACATCATCCGTAAAGTGCATCACATTTTTGCCAGATAGAACTCGTTTTGTAATTTCGCAGGTTCTGGGATATCCTGCGGGCAAAGAAATTCCGGCGCCAAATAAAAAGCCCAATTTCATAATTCTCTCTATTCAGGTTCTGTCAGGTCTTGCTCCCGACGCAGTCGGGAGTGTGACCTGACAGAACCCCCGCGTTGTGCCCGGCGGGTCCTCAGACCCGCCGGGATACAAATATCTCACCCCTCACACCGGTCTCTTGATCACATCCAACAACGTCCCGTCCCGCCACTCTATCACATGCACGACTTCATCCGTCGTCTCCGTATCCGGCGGTATAGCCCCGAACTCATGCGCCTTGTCAATCGATTTCTGATGCAATTCCTCAATCGTTAATAATTTCACTCCGAATTCCTTGGCGTTGGATAATATCGCATCTTTGTACGAACTCCGGCTGGCCGGATTGACCGCCGCGTATTCCTCTGTCACGATTACATCCACCACTTCACCCGGTGTCGTCTTTGTATAAACCTTCTCCACCACCTTCGGATACCCCTTACCGTCTTTGCCCGTTGCCAGCGGCATGAAAATAATGGTCAGGTTCGCCCCGGCGGCGACATCCTGTCCCCCGCCGATCCCGCCGATTATCCGCCCGTTGGCACAGACGGTATTGAGATTGAACCCCAAATCGACTTCCAGAGCCGAAAGCACCGCCAGGTCGAGCATATTCACCGCCGCCTCTTTGTTGGCCACCGAGGCATAGTACGCCGTCGTGATCTCATGGTGATGCGGATTGTTGATCATCGACTCCTTCATGCGCAGACTCGGTTCGAACAACTGCCCGTGCATGAGCTGATACAGCGTCCCTTCTTCGAGCATGTCGACATGGAGTGACGTCACTCCGCCGATCGAAAAATTAGCCCTGATTTTCATCTCCTTGAGCATAGTCCGGATATTTTCCAGTACCAACAGCCCCGCCCCCGAACCGACCTGAAACGCGAAATCGTCTTTAACCACACCGGAGGCCTTTATGACGTTACTTATATTCTCCGCCACCTGGGCATTGAACGGATTAGAACGCGCCTTGTTCATATCCAGTGTCCCCGACCCTATTCCCGACGCCAGCCCCGGATCATCCACTTTCACCACGAAATCGACCCGCTCCATCGAAAGCGGCGTCGGCATGACCACCGTCTCGCTGACCGTCCCGGCCAGAAGACACACATATTCGGCGCATTCGCTGTCGGCTGTGAATAGCCCGATCGGCCCGCAAAAATGCTCGTCCTTGCCGCCCAGCCCGTTGGCGTTACCATAAACATCCGATATCGGCACCGGCCCGAACGCGACTTTGACCGTCACCTCTCCGGTCTGGAGCTTGCGCACCCGATTGCCGTGCGAAAACCCGACCCCCACCCAGGGCAAAAGTTTACCTTTGAGCATATATTCGCCCAGCTTGCGATACGGGTTGCCATATAAACCGGTAATCGTGCCGTCGTCGATTGCCGCCATCAGCCAGGGATCGACATGATCAAAAAAGGCGTTGCCATATATTTTGATATCTTTTTTGCCATGTTCGCGAAGTTTCGCGACCACCATTTCAAGCCCTTTATCACCCGTTCGATAATAATGCGGATAGGAAATAGTATCCCCGTCGCAAATAACCTCCATGACCGCATCGAGCGCGACCACTTTATTTTTCCGGTGTGGAATTTTAGGCGCCATCGGTCGCCCCACCATCCGCCCCGAAAATTCCGTATCCACAAAGGCCTTGGAATATGGCTTATATTCTTTTCTGTTGTATTTCATACCGTCCTATCCTCCGTTTTTTAACAGCCGGCTAACTATATGATTTTGCGTGGAATTGTCAAGGGCGGAAGGGAATTTGAAATGGGGAATCTGATTGTGTTGTGCCCGGTCAGTCCTCAGACCAACCGGGAATATTTGACCCTGTCATCCCCGATCCCAAAATGTCGTAATTGTGCGCGGCAAATGTTCACATTTACCCGAGGGCAACAATTTAAAAGAATTGTCATCCCAATCGTTTTAAATGTCATCCCGGGCCTTGACCCGGGGTCCAGTTCTTCTCTTTTCTCTTTTGCGTAGCCACCCCGAACTTGTTTGGGGTGGTCTTGGCGATGTGTCCGCCGGGTCTTACACCTTTTACGATTTCACAAACGGATTCTGCGCCCCCAGCCCGATATTGGGATCGAGCATGCAGCTGTAATGCCCGCACCGCTCATTGAGCCCGGTGCAGTTCTGATATTTCTTGATCGGGATGCGGGTTTTGGTACCTTTGTCGCCGGGCCAGATAATAATCAACTCGTATTCGACGTTAATTTTCTTGAATTCGCACCAACCACTTTTTTTCACGGCATTCTCCCCGGGGAAAGGTGATTCATCTACTGTCGGGCATTTCTACGATAAAACAGGGCGGGATGTCTCAACCCGATTCAATAATCGAAATCAATCGGCCTGGCATCGTTGCCGAAGAAAGCTCTTTGAGTAATATACGATATTACTACTGCTTGGCGCAAGACCCAATATACGTATTAATTCTTTTCCTTTTCGCTTTTCTTAAAATCCTCCGCGGCGTGCGAAAAATGCATCTGCATAATTTTCCACTGGCCATCGCGCTTGTCCAGCACTCCCGACCAGCGGACGTTTATCCAGTTGGCCGGCTTGCCATTCCACTCATTGATATCATCCAGATAACACGACCACCACGCCGACTGCCCCGATTGCGATATGCCGAGTTTCATGTCCTTGATTTCATAGCTAACCGCCTTGAACGCATCGTTTAAGAATACCTCATTGGTTTGCTTGACGAAATTATCGAATCCATGCATGTTTCCGGCGTTGTTGGGATTGAAGAAAAACAGCGTCGAATCCTGCATAAAACAGTCATAAAGCGCCGTCGTATCTTTGGTTTTGGCCCAGCCGATCGAGGTCTCGATCACCCTTCTGACTTCGGCCAGTTCTTTCTCTTTGTCCAATTGACCCTCCTCGATACATCCCGCAAAAACAGATAATGCGATTATGATGGTGATAGTGGCTGATTTTAATATCATAATTCCCTCCGGTTAGGTTTTATATAATTTACATGACGAATGACCGGAAAATCAGTTTAAAAAGAAACTTCCTTCCGGCCCCGAACCGTATTACGGACATCAGCCAAATCAATCATGCTCTTGTACATATGTTGCCGTCGTCCCGGCGGTTTCTCATGCCTGTCTCCCCGGGCCGTCTCCGGCGAATTCTTTTGCCAGCCTCCTCGCCACATCCCGAGCTTCACTTTTCTTTATACTTTTTTATCATAGCCATTTAAATTTCTGCGTAATATATTTGTTCATGAATTAATTACATAAATCCCTTTGTAGAAAACGACTTTGGGGAATAAAACAATGACCAAAGACCTCGGTAGTTTGAAACATACCATCGTGAATATCAAAAACGGCGGTGAAGTGATAATCCTCGACACCGGGGCCATTATCGATGCCGAAGCCGAAGCCATGCTTCAGGCCCTGCATTCGCGCTCAACCGGCGGACTGCGCAGCCATCTTAAAACCCTGGCCGAAAAAGGCGCCGACAACTTCATGGAAAAATTTTATGTCGGCTACGGCCACCATTCCATCGGTGACTGCGGTGACACGACCATCTTCATCGAAGGCGTCTCCATGCCGGCGGTAAAAGCCGTCCAGGATAATCCCCTCTTCCGGGGTCAGGAATCCTCGACCAGATATCTCGATTTTTCGAAACAACCCTTTCTCAACCCGACCCGGACAAAAGAAGGAACCGCCCTGCTGGAAAAGCAGCGGCAATTCTATATCGATGCCCAGGAACCGACCAGAGAGTATTTAAAAAAACTGCATCCCATAAACGAAGGCGAAAAAAAATCCATCTATAATAAAGCCATCGATGCTCGGACTTTTGATATCACCAGAAGCCTCCTTCCCGCCGGGGCCTCGACCAATTTCGCATGGCATACCGACCTCCGGCAGGCATCCGACCGGCTGCTCTTTTTATCGCATCACCCTCTGGAAGAAGTCAGAAACATGGCTGAGGCCATAAAGGAAGCCCTTAAAATTCATCACCCTCATTCCTTTGGCCATGAAATACCGACTGACACCGAAAATTATCAGGATCTGATAGCTGAACATTACTATTACCATGACCCGCAATGCCCCGATGAACCGACCATAGATTTCAGCGGCATCAATCAAACGGAACTGAATAAATTCAGAGAACTCTTCGATAGAAGGCCGCCCAAAACCGGCCTGCCAAAATTCGTCGGGCAAATCGGCACCCTTGCCATAAAATACCGCCTGGACTTCGGTTCTTTTAGAGACATTCAAAGACATCGGGCCATAACTCAAAGAATGCCTCTGCTGACTACCGACCTGGGATTCAATCAGTGGTACATTGACAATTTCCCGGAAGAAGTAAAAACCAAGTTGCCGAAGCATCTGGAAATGATAACAAATACAATCGATCAACTGAATGTTTCCCGCGAACTGCGGCAATACTTTATACCTATCGGCTATAACACCTCGAATAGATTTACCGGAGATTTGCCCGCCACCATATACATGGTGGAAATCCGCGATTCACGGTTCGTGCATCCCACCCTGCAAAAAGTGGCGCACAGCATCGGAAACCGGATAAGCCGCCGGTTGGGCATAAAACTGAACGTGGACCCGGAACCGAACCGCTTTGACATCAAACGCGGCGAACAGGACATAATCGTCAAGGAATGATTGATTGAATGCTCCATAGAATCTACTGGCTTTATTAAATTGTCACCAGTTTTGCATGATTATCCCATCAATGTCATTCCCACACAGGGGAGTGTTGAATAAGTGCATGCATGGTGCAAGAAGTAGGTCGGGTTCCGAGTGGAGCGAAGCGTAACGAGAAACCCGACAACCAAGCTACGGTGCCCCGCCGCCCGAAGGTTCTGAATTCCCACGAAGAAAAGGTCATGAATTCTTATGACGGTTCAGCGATGGGATTTCTTGAAAGCGTTTGAAATACTGTCATCCCGGGCCAAGCCCCATTTAATGTAGATATGTTGAGTCTATAATACCTCCCAAGTAATTGGTTTATTTATCGTTAGGACAAAATGGGTTTGATTTTGGGATATTTTGAGTTTTCATACAGGCTATCCGTTGGCATGAAAGCAGTTACAAAGGTCGCCACCCGGACGGCAATGTGGATTGTATTGTCCATTAATAAATATAGCCGGTTACGCCTGATATGGTTAGGGCCAAATGGGTTCGTTTCTGAAAAATTTTTAAATTTTTCGGGCCTCCGGCGGCGCGGTATCGGATGAACATGGATTATAAGGCGGGCGATTTCGCGGTCATAACGAAAGAGATGCCGAATTTGGGGGTGTGGCGATACCGGCAGTTGTTTTTTGGAGCAGGGCATAATTGGGGCCTCCTGTTTATATAAAGAGGCGGCGGGAATCAACACAGAAGTGGTGGTGAAATTGGGGGGAGGAAGTGTTACGTATGGGCGGGGAAATTAAGGTTTAGGAACCCCGACATTCGTAGACCCTGCAAGCACTGAGTCAGCGAAGTGAATTTTATGAAGGGAGAATGTCGGGCCACCCCGGCGGGCCACCCCGGCTTGGTTTACTCCGATCAAGAAGTAGAGCAGAACCCTTTAGACGGCCGGGGAGTGCATTATACTCATATTGAATTTTATTGCAGGTCATGTCGCAAAGCTCAGGGCCTACGGCAATTCGGCCTGACGAAAACTATTCATCTTTAGTTCGAAACCACCAGAGTTCCTTTTCCTTTCCAAATGATTTAATGATAGATTCCGAACACTCTGCAAGTTGGCCAGCGATAATTCGGAATAATTTTATATAGCCAGGATCGCATTCTAAGTTCAATTTCCTTAATACTTCTTTTGAACCCGAATCAGTAGATCTATGAGCGACACCCAACTTTGATCGTACTAATTGAATATCTTTTAAGCTTGCGATGAATCTATTTGTCATTTCTGGATCAACATGTATCACATTTTGCAGATAATCCCCCACAACTTCCAAAGGCCTATTATCTTTGCTATTATAGTTCCTATTCCGTTCAGAGATCTTGGCTTTACATCCAGTTGAATTTATATATTCAATAAAGACTTTGGATAACACTTCAACGCAAGATTTGAATTCATTGAAATCATCAATTAATGGTGACCTAAGGAGTTTTAACAAGTACCTATCCGGACCATTAAATTCGACGAAATATTCGGTTTCTTCAAATGAAAATAAACTCGATAAAACGGAACGTATATAAAACAAGCGCTCTTCCATACTAGGCACGCTCGGGGGGTTGCACTCCATTTGAGATTCCCAAAAATCGGTAGCAACTTCTCCCATCGGTACGACATTGTGACTATGCCAATGCCTAATTTCATCAATGGCCAAGCCTTGCTTTACCAAATCCCCAAGCCAGATGATTATAAGGTTTTCTTCATTCCGCCCGAAAGTTAATGACCATAGGCCGCTCCTAGAAATAGTGCCTAGTCCATCAGAAATAAACCTGACTTCATAAATGGAAGGTTCACCATAAAACTTCATTAATACCTCCGGCTTGAAATAAACGGGGTGCAGAATATCATCTTCATTTGGTTTATTCTTTATCAATTCACCAGTCGGCCTTCGAGCGATTATAAATTCAGGCAAATTATCTCGAACAATATTATCCCTCGTATAATATCCAATCAATCCCGTCGCATTAGCGGGGGGTATAAAATCTTTGGCGCAAATTCTAGAGAAACACTTGTCCCCAAAGATGCCTTCCGTGTTATAATTAATTCTATAGATTCCCCACTTCTCTTTGACCAATTTTGAATCGTAATGACTTTCCAATGCCTCTATTTTTGCATGCCAAAATCTTCGATGATCGTGCTGTCTAATTAAAATCATTGACCTGGCAGCCAAATATTCCTGCAAATAATCTGTTCTAATTTCTACTCTTCCGTTAGATGCCGGATTCTTTATTCGAATCACAGAAAATTCAGAATATGGATCAATATAGCCATCACCCTTTCCATTTAGGGATAGCCTGAAGAAATCAATTAGAGGGTACCATATACGCCATATTGTTTCGTGTTTTCCAAGGCCTTCATCATGAGAAATAATTGGCTCTATATTACGACTTGGTAGACAAGATCTGGCTATGATTTTGCCATCCATCTCATCTGCTTCCAATGTCCTGATACAAGCCTGAATATCCCAAGAATCATCTTTAAATGCATCATTTACAAATGCAGGCTCATTGGGCAATAGATAGGAAAAAATGCTGAGCATTTCGTAACAATCAGGTACAATTTCTAACCTCGGTTGAGTTAATTTCAAAAGGTGTGGAAATTGAAAAAAAAGTAGCGTAGCCTTTCG
>CAYWLR010000015.1:0-82136 GCA_964459465.1 uncultured Ignavibacteriaceae bacterium
CTGAAAACCATGAAACTGTGAGGTTATGACTGGACCAAAGAATGGGGGAAAGTCAATGTATATAGTTTTCCCAAGAGACATCAAATACATGTCTTGTAATCAACTCAAGTTGCTTTTTCAAGCCTTCTAATAGCCCGGTGATTGCGTACTCTATAAATGGGATGATATTGCCGCCGGTGCGGCTCGTTTTTTCAAGCTGTCTATAATATTCCTGCCGCGTTTCGTTATAATAATTACTCAATAGGTGAGCCGCGGGCGTTGGCATACCAGAGGCCAATAATATTTGGAATTCTAAAAGCCTTGCCGTTCTACCGTTTCCATCTCCAAATGGATGTATCCAGGCTATATATAAGTGCGAAATTATAGCTTTTAAGACACCATAAATAATCGTGTCATCTTCAATGGCAATATTAAAATCCTGATTTAACCAACTGCATAATCTCTCCATGAGGTATTCACAATCTTCAGCAGGCGCTCCCCGATACCTGGCTCCAGCAACTCCGACAGAATATCCTCTAATTTGACCCGGAATTATTCCTTCCTCCACTTCAAGTCCATTGAGAACAAGTCTATTGAACTCCAAAAGCGTATCGCAACTGATATCAGGCGGGGATCCCTGCAATAAAGTCTCGCTAATTGAATTACAGGCGCTTACTATATTGTCTATTTCTCGGCCAAGATATTCTTTTGAGGGAGGCAATTCGAGTTTCCCTTCTATTTTATCCATCACCTCCTGTTCTGAAAGAGTATTTCCCTCTATGGCAGTAGTGCCTTTTACTCCTTTCGCCAAAAATAAAATATGCATTTTCCGAGCATTTCCCGGATCAAGTGGTGTCCTGGCAATATGTTCGCACTTGGATTTGATCTCGCCTAGATTTATCCATGTATTATGGCTTATTCGATTCAAATCCAGATTAAACGTAAGCCATGGATGACTTTCTTCATACTTTCGCATTTTTACATCCTGACTGTAATTATTATCCCATAACCTGACACTATAAATGTCGTCATAACTTACAATATTATTATAACATACGCAATTATTAACATAATTATGGCATAATTAATGTCAAGGGAATTGCCAATACTTATGTCAAAACCAAGTGGCATTCTTTAGTCTATTTTGCCAATATTATCATTCAAAAAGCACCACTCCCCACTACTACCCCAAATAATCCTTTACAATCCGCTAAAATAGCGTATAATATGGTCGAATGCTATATAATAACAAGGAATATGATATGAAAAATGAGGAAATTGACATTACGGCCATAGAGTTTCCGAAGGCCAAAAGTGATAATAGCTACCCCGTCTTCTTCACTACCGCCGAAATCGCCAAGATGCTTAAAATGAATCCGCAGGTGATCGCCCGCAAAATCCAGCGCGGCGAAATCTCCGCCTATAAAATCGGCAAAGACTGGCGGGTGGCGGAAGCCGATTTCTGGGCCTGGCTGAAAAAACATTCCAACCGGAAACTATCGGACAAGGAAAAAACGCTGTCCAATTTCATGCGCGATGGCCGTGTTATCGAAATTCCCGTCCAGCGCAAGAAGCGCCGTTTCATATTGGAATATATCCTGGAGCATTTCGAGTCCAACCGGGTCTATCAGGAAAAAGAGGTCAACGAGATAATCCGGCGCTTCCACGAGGATTTCTGCTTTATCCGGCGGGAATTTATAATGAACAAGATGATGACCCGCGCCGAGGGCAAATACCGCCGCAACGACAGTTATGTCTTTTCCGACCGGCCGCTGAAACTGAAATAATTCCGGTTCGGGCCTTACGGGTTACTAAACAATTCAATATTGTTTGGGGATGCTCAAATCTACGGCGAACCCGGTCGATCTGAGGATCGACCGGGCACAACACTAATAATAATAAATTCTACGGTATCGGCTGGCGGGGCATGTCGGTCGCGGGTCCGGCGGCGCCGAGAATATTACGCACCACCGGGTCATCGCGGTTGATTTTGTAATTGGCGAACATTGTCGTCGCTTCATACATCTCGGTCGGGCGCTGGAGTTCCAGCAGTACCTGCATCAGTTTGCGATAGCCGTGGCCGTTGTTGGGATTCATGCGAAACGCTTCCCACAGGTCAGCCAGTCCCTGATCGCTTTTGCCCATGATATGCCGGGTATAACCCAAATCCTGGAGATAGAAGATATTTTCGGGATTGCGCCGGTGCAAATCCTCCATGAAAACTTCATAACCGGCGAACAGACTGTCGGCTTTTTCTCTTTCGCCCCGCGATTCATACATGTTGGCCAGCAGTAGATACGATTGGAAAAATTCGGGGTACTTATCGATAATGAATTTAATGAACTCCTCGGCCCGTTCATTCTGCCCCTGCACTTTGAATTCCTGGGCGATACGCACCGCATTGAACCCATGCGAGAACAGAACGCCGGTGGCGTTTTCATCACGATAAATTGTCGGATCATCCATGCCGTCCCAGCGATAGACTTCGGTGAACAACCGATAGCCTTCATCGGCGTCTATATTTCGTGTCTTCGGTTCTCTTTTCAGCTCGTAAATCAGTCCTTTCGCCTCCTGCCGGTCGACCAGCTTGAGGGGCGATTCCTCGTAGGGTTCCGACGTAAAGCAAATGGGCACTTTGAAATTATTGCTCAAAACCACTTCATCGACCATCATATCCTGTAGCTTGACAATGCGCCCGTCGTGTGGTGTCGGAATCAGGTAGGTGCGGCGTTTGCGGGCCCGGTCATAGAACCACTCTTTGGGCCGCTGGACGGTTCGTCCCTGGAATTCCATGTCATACCATAAAATTTGCTCGTCGGTCAGTTCGATGGGAACGTCGTAAAAATGTTTCATCTGGTAAATATACCAGTCGGTGTTGAACAGCGACAGGTTCACCACGCGCACGTCCTTGCGGAATTCATACACTTCCTGCATACACCAGAGCGGGAAAGTATCGTTGTCCCCGGCCGTGAACAAAATCGCGTTGGGCGGACAACTGGACAGGACATTATAGGAATAGATATACGGGTACCAGTGGCGGGATCGGTCGTTGGTGAAATAGTTGCGGGCCAGCGGGAAAGCCGGCAGTAATATCAAAAGAGTCGAGGCGTACAACATTGGCTTTTTTAATCCGGCCGAGACGTTGGCCGTTCGCGCCGACTCCATCACGGCCGCCGTGCCCAGCCCGATAGCCATCCCGAACAGAATAAAGGCCGGTATGAAAAAATAATCCCGGTCGCGGACTTCCTGATAGGCATCGCCGGTGCGGGCGTTATACTTTATCCCGTCGGCGAAATTCATATACAAGATCAGACCCACCGATGCGAGCAACAGCAATACCAGAAACGGCAGGCCGATTTCGAGTTTCTTGACGATCATGAACCAGATGCCGAACAATCCCAGAATGAACAATGCCCCGAAAATTTTATTCAAACCGTACTGATTTTCGAAATAGCTCCAGAAACCCATGTGGGCGTGGCGGCCGAACTGGCTTGACCATTCCGCCCGGCGGGAGAACATGCGCTCCACCATCGACATCTGGCCATACTGCTTGCGGTCGAGGAAATTGACGAAGGTGTTAAAATCGCGGGAGGTCATATTTTCATCGATACGCGGATTGAAAGAAGAGCGGATCGGAATGAAGGCGTGAACGGAAAAACCGATGGCGGCAATAAATAAAATTATCAGACCGGCTTTCCAGTCGGTGTTAACCCGCAGAAGCCCCAGAATAACCATGACCAGAGCCCCGGCGCCAAGCGCGATCGCGAAGGGATAAAAAGCGATCATGATCATGGAATAGGCGCCGATTGCCAGCAAGACCGCCCAGTTGATATGCCTGAAAACAAACACGCCTAAAACTGCCACCAGAAGAACCGTGATGGCGATGAAGGCCGAGTACCCCCCACGCCCGTCGGACAGGAAGATGATCAACAACAATTCAATAACAAAAAAGGAACAGATTGCAATCCAGGCTTTGACGGGAGCGTCCTTCTTAAGAATAAAAAACACGGCCGCCACCGGAATCACCAGAAAAGTCGTCAGGTGAACCCCGACTCCGAGCATGGCCAGGTAACTTACCAGGATGATTAATTTCATGGCCCTGGGGGTTTCGCGGATATCGAAATATTTAAGAGTCAGCCACATGATGGCGGTCATGATGAGCATCGACAGCCCGTAAACCTCGGCTTCGACGGCATTGGACCAGTTGGTGGTGCCAAAAGCCATAAAGAGAGCCCCGACTACTCCGCCGATATACGATATGGCCTTTTTCCAGGCCGTCATTTCGCCGTCGCGATACCAGAAAGATATCATGCGCACAATGGTCAGATAGGCAAACAAGGTGGCGGCCGCCTGGGACAGGGGTGAAATCAAATTTACACGGACGCAAATATCCGAGGCAATCGGCAGAACCGAAAAGATCCGGCCCAGCAGAATGAACAAAGGTGATCCCGGAGGATGCGGAATGCCCAAAATATACGAGCAGGCGATGAATTCACCACAATCCCAGAAAGAGAAGGTCGGCGCCAGGGTCAGCCGGTAAATGATAAAAGTGAATAAAAAGACAAAAGCCGCGATTAAGGCATTTATCCTGTCAAATGGCGGAGAAATTCTATTATTATCCAGCACCGGAAACCTCCTAAAGTTCAAATTTCATTAACCGATAAACCATATAGCAAACAACTCGAAAATAATGGGTCAAATATAAACATAAACCACGATTCCACAACCAAATTTTATACAACGGGATAACAAACCGGTTGCGGATAATCAGGAGGTCACAAATGTTTACATGGTGCATAATCCTGTTCCTTCTGGGGATTGCCGCCTTTCTGGACACCATTTTCAACTATGGAAATATCTTCCGGCAGATCAATTCGGCCCTCTTCATGCTCATTTCGCTGGGCTTGATGGTTCGAACAACCGTCAAAATCAAGGAAGGCGTCAAGGAAAACTACGAGGATCGTATCAAAAACCTCGAAATGCAATTGAGATCTTTCACGGCCGAGAAAAGCCGTGAGAAATCGCCCGCTGATTATTAAGTCCTCTCTTCGGGGCGAAGATACCCCTCCAGAAGTTGCAGCGAGCGACGAACCTCGCCGACAAACGGGTAGGCCGCATATTCGGACAGAAGCGTATGATATATCCGAATGGCGGCCTCTTTGTTAATTTCGGAGACAGCCAGCAAATCGGCCTTGAGTTTCAAGCAGTAGGGATAAAAATAATCATAGTCATATTTGCCGGCCATTTCCTCGACGATACCAAAGGCCGCGGCCGTGTCACCCCGGGCGACCATATTTTCGGCCAGTTTAAGGCCGGACAGGCCATAAAGAGCCGAATACGACATATTCCTGATTTCGGTCAAACAGGCAGACATGGAATCCGGCAGGCGACGCATCTGGTAAAACTCGGCCTCGGCGTATTTATCCAGCGCCCCCGGTGACGCAATGGCGTTTTCGCCGATTATCAGGGTGTGAATCAGGGCGTCGTTGACACGGAATCCCTGCGGAAATTCTTCAATATGCTTGCGCATGGCAAATTCCGCGTCGGCGTAATCTTTACGGAAAAACTTTATCTGTGCCAGTATATACGAGACCTCTTCGGCCTCCGCCGGCAAAAGGTTGCGCTGTTTCATTTTTCGATAAGATTCCTCGGCCCGGTCGAGATGCCCCTCAATCAATAGCATCTGTGCCAGAGCCAGACCCGCCGGATTATTGTACTGGCTTATCTGGTACTCCTGGTTGACCAGCATATAATAAACCCGCGCCGAATCAAAATTATTGAGGATTTCACGATATATGTCACCGATTCTCAAAAGGGCTTCGGCCCGGTCCCGGCGAACCTCCACGTGGGAGGCCAATTCCCGGTACTGCTCCAAAGCCCGGTTAATCTGCCCCAGCGCCGTCAATGCTTCGGCATAGTAAAACTGGGCCTGCGAAAAGGAAGAATTGCGAATCTTCTTGGCCACCATATAGTCGCCGGTGGCGATAACCTCGGCATAGAGTTTCCGTTCGCGGCACTGGCGAATATAGGCAAACAACTCCCGCCCCTCACCATCGCCGAGCGAATCCAGCCGGATACAAACATGAAAGGCATCAGAATATTGTCCGTTCAGACTATATGCCTCCAGCAGTGTCCTCAAAGCAATAGTATTATCGGGCAAACTATCGAGATATTGATTCAAGGCCGCAATCGCTTTCGGGGCCGCCCCGGGATATCGTACCAGCAAAGCCAGTTTGCGATCGGCCGTTTCCGCCGACACAGAATCCTTTTCGGCGGCACGCAGGTATTCATACACTGCCCTACCATAATCCATGCGGACTTCATATATCTCCCCGGCTTCAAAGCCGAACAGGTCATTCAGGGCGAATTGACTTCGGGCTTTCTGAATCAGGCCCATAGCTATATCCGGCCGGTTATAGTCCAGCAGGATTCGTATTAAAGTGCCATATATCCCCTGCTCGCCGGGGAACAGCCCGATAGCATCTTCAACCGTCTGTGTCAAAGAGGAATCATTGCCCGTCTTAATATACAGACTCATCAGGGTAACATAATACTTGAGATTGGTCGGATTATTCTCGATCCGCCCCTTGATATACGATTCCGCCCTGTCGTATGCCTTCAACTCCAGATAGCATGACATCAATAGGTCGGCGGCACGGGGGTCATCGGGGTATTTCGCGACCAGATCTTCGATAAAATCGACGGCCGACAAAAAGGCCCCGCGAGCCATCAACTGCCGCGCCGTGGCCATATCCTGGTCGGCCGGGGTCGCCTCCCTTTGCGGCGAGACTATTTTAACGCTCCCCAGATTGCCCCGGTCGTCGGCCTTGATTCCGGCCGCGCCAGTTATAAAAACAAAGATAAATAAATATATCAGCTTATTTCTTATCATCGGATGGTTGCACCATGTTGAGATTGGATTTCTCCATCAGGGCCCGGAAATAGGCCTTGATATGCTGCTCATATTCGGCCGGATAAAATTCGTTCATAAAGCGCCGCAACTTGTCCTCGATGTCGAGGCCGCCTTCTATCTGCGAACCGCTCAAGGCCGCCGGCGGCAGGCGGAAAACATCCTGCGCCGCTGTGGCCCGGCGTTTGTCGGTGTAGTCTTTACGTTGAAGCGTTTTGGTGGCGTCGAGCATGCGCGATAATATCCGCAACTGCTTTTCCTGCGTTTCCGGCCCGACCTCCCCGCTGGACAAGGCATCGGCCACTTCTTTCATCTCGTCGGCGATAGCATCGAGTCTTCCCAGAACTTCCTTGCTGTCACCGAATTCATCGGCCAGTTCACCCAGAGTTTTGCGGATACTGTTCTGCTCACCCGCCAGGCGGCGCAGAGCATCGGGGTCATTGGCTCCCATCTGCCCCGGCTTGTTGCACATCGACTGCGTCTGCTGATTGAGCTGTTGCTGTTTGTCACACAGGGAATTCATCGACAGCGACGGCTTATTGCACGAGGAGCCGCCCTTATTGCAGTCCTTTTGATTCTGCAGGGCATCGAGCATTCGTACCGCCGCCCGGTTGAGATTGGTCAAGGCCTCTTTCTGGGCGTTCATACCCTGCGGGCGGCGCCGCTCGGAGAAATTCTCTATCGCCAGATTCATGTTGCCGATTACCGCATTAACCACGTTACCCATTTCGGCGGCGACAAACGGCGACTGTTTCCCCAGTTCTTCCAGCCTCTTTTGCAGACCGGTAACAGACTCCTTGATAATCTGCTGCTGGGCGGCATAATCCCGAAGGACTTCGCTGTTATTCATGACCTTATCGACACCGTTAATCAACCCCTCCTGCTTTTCCGCCAGATAATTGATATCATCGATAGCCTTGCGCATGTCTTCGGCCGCTTCCTGTCCACCCCCCTGACACATGCTGGACTGCCCCTGCTGCATCTGATCGAGAAGGGACAAAAGTTTCGAGGCGGCCTGCCGGCCTTCATTAAGGGCGTCGCCCTTCTTCTGCTGGTTAAGATTTTCGGCCATGTTATTCATATTCTGACCGGCGTCGGTCTTTTCCACGGCCGAGCAGAATTTGTCGGCGTCATCGGCTTTGACATAGGCGAACTGGTCCAGCATCTGGCGCATTTCACGGGCCTGTTCCTTGAGCCCTTCGAGTTCCCGCGACAGCTTCTTTTCTTCGGAGGCCAGAGACGGCAAATCTTCGCTTTTCGATGATTCCGTCCCGGCGTTCATTTTTTCCTGCTTTTCAAGAAGCTCCCGGGCCATCTGCGTCATGGCGTTGACCTTCTGCTCGATCTGCATTTTCTTTAAAAGTGCAATAGTTCTGTCCAGCCTCTGCATCAACTCCTGCTGAGACATCTCGAAATCCTTCATGGCCTGGTCGAGTTGCTGCTGGTCCATATTTTTCAGCGCTTCCATGAGTTCCAGCTGGGCCTGACGCATCTCCGGCGTGGCGACTTCATCGAACAGCTTCTTGATTTCATTGAGCTTTTCGAGAATATCGGTCGAAGCCATACGGTTTTTTTCCATTTCCTTGATGGCGTCATCAAGCTTCCGGGCCGTCTCCTTCATCTGTTCGGCGATTTTTTCGTTGGACCGGGCGATTTCTTCCAATTCCTTCTGCTGTTGCCAATCCATTTTCTGACTGCCCCGGTCACTTTGCTGCTCGAGGTTGCGGGCAACCTTCTGCAATCGCTCCGACAGGTCCCGATGCGCTTTTAAATAACTTTCGGCATCGTTGATGACTTCACTCTGCTCCGCCTCGGTCTGCGCTATTATTTCTTCCAGCGACGGCAGACGGGCAATATATGTGCGCGTTCCGGTCACTTTCGGGCCCGAGATAGCGTCGTTGTCGGCCAGTTCGAATTGATAGATGATGTAATCCGACGGCATCAATCCCAGCGGTTCGACATCCCAGGAAAATTTCACCTCTCCCTCGGTTTTGATATTATCCGAGAAATGCAGGACGGCGATGTTTTCCCCGCCCATTTCGCCGCGGGCAACAATTTTATACTTCAAAAGCAGCGACTTAAAACCATAATCGTCGGATATCCGCAGAAGAATCGGCACTTCCATTTCCTCGTCGAGATTCATGTCCATGCCGGGACTCAAGACATCGATGACCGGATATTCGTCGGGAACGGCCGTTATATAGTATTCGATCGGGTCGGGGTTAACTTCGTTTTGCATATCCACCAGATGGATATAATAGCTTTTCGATTCTTCTATCTTGAGAGATTGCTCGGCCGTCTGGCCGGAAATTTTAAAAGACGACCTCGACGAATCACTGAAAACCATATCGGCTTTTTGAAGCGGCCCGTTGGTTTCCACCTGCATCGTGGCGCGACTGCCAAATACGGCCGTGATATTGCCGTCGTTTTCGTCAATCACCTGCGGCGGCAGACCGGTGTATTGGGGATAAAAAAGAGACAGCCTGATGCCCGTCACACGCGGACGATCGACCACGTCGATGTGCGCCATTTCGGTGGTTAAGCGCCCGGCTTTGATATAATAATCCAGCGAGCGGCGGACCTGCCTGACGGTCGTGTAAAACAACAGCGAATCGCCGGTATCGATTTTATGACGGGGAAAGCTCTTTAATTCGAGCGGCGTCTTTTGCCAGGTACCTCCCGCGAACCGATAGTAAACGACAGCTTCTTCGGGGAAACTACCGCCGGTCAGAATACCGCCCAGATCAACATCGCGGTACTTGATGGCAACTTTCGACCCGGGGTATTCGAACAGAGTATAGCCCAGCGGAGGAGCGATGACCTCGCCCGGATGCGAATAGACTTCGTATGAATAGCTGAAAAGACCGGGGAATACAAACAGCAACGCCAACGCCAGAGCTACCGTGATTCCCAGCGTCCGAGCGTTTTTCCAGATCGGATAAGCCGAGAGAATTTCATTAAAATTATGACCCGAGGCGCGCTCATACGCCTGAACCAGAGTTTCCTCCATTAATTCATTGGAATACCCTGCATAGGCATGGCTGTCCGGCCGGGAAAATTGCAAAGCGGCGATCAGCCGCCCTTTTAGGTCGGGGAATTTCTTTTCCAGCTTCAAAGCCGTGGCTTCCAGAGAACCCGTCATAATTTTTTGAAATGCCAGCTTCCAGAACGCCCACAACCCGGCCCCCGCCGACAAAACCAGCAAGACCGCCTTGACCCAGACCGGCAAAATGACCATTCCGGCCACCAGCGATAATATTATCCCCGAAAGAAGCACCACCGCAACCGTCCCGGCCAACCCGGCCGTAAATAAAATCAGGCGTTCCCTGAAAAGCGCGGTACCGATTTTACTTTTAAGTATGTCTATTTTACTTTGGCTATCCATCTTTGCACCTGACCCGTTATTTTAATGTGTCATGGCATACACTAAAAGATTCATTCCCATCCGGAGCGCCTGCTGGCGTTTCTCCGGGGGATCTTCGTGCACCTGCGGGTCCTCCCAGCCATCACCGATATCGGCCTCATACAGATAATACAGCACTACCCGACCATCGATAATTACAGCCCGCCCCTGTGGCGGCTGATTGTCGTGTTCATGAATTTTTGGCGGGCCGGATGGAAAATCATAATAACAGTGATACAGGTCGTGATCGAAGGGTAATTCCACAAACTCGCGTTCCGGAAACAACCGGGCGACTTCCTGGCGCACCGACTTGTCCATACCATAGGAATCATTGATAAACAAAAAGCCGCCATGATTGAGATACGAGCGTAACCGTTCGCGTTCCTCGTCGGTGAATTTAATTACCCCGTGACCGGTCGCAAACAGAAAAGGATATAGAAACAGGTTGTCGTCCATAATCTGGACAATTTTTTCCTCTGGATGGACCGGAAAATTGCTGTTGTCTTTAATAAACTTCAGCATGTTCGGAATAGCCGATGAACCCCAGTACCAGTCGCCCCCACCACCGTAATGCAATCGGGCGATGGTCACCGCCGAAGGGTCGATGCGGGGAGCCTCGGTTCGGGGCAGAGCCAGACCCGTCCGCGCCAGAATATCTTCGAGATTATCCTGGGCCACTGCGGATGAAATCAGGATTATTAAAAATATCGCCGAAAGCAGTCTAATCCGGGGCATAGTTTTTCCTTGCGTGTACATAGTATATACTCATGAAATCGACAATTCGGTCAAAAAAAACGAGCCGACGGCCATAAAATGCCAAAAATACGCGGGATTGCGGTCTTTCGGACTTATCTGCCCTTGACAAACTGCCCAAAACCTTTATCTTATAACCATCAAGAGAGCCGATCCAGTCATGGATCAAGACAGTTATTTTTTGGTTTGATCCGAAGGGTTATGAGCACGACCCCACTGCAGCTTTTGGCATGACGTCCTGTTGGGAGGACTGGGGATTACAGGTTATTCGGGGGTCTGTTTAAAATTATGCCCGGCAATTCGTTAGTTTTTCATGTATTTTATCCTTCCCTGAAAAACATTTTGCTTTTTATATCTTTAATCGTAATCATTATTGACGATAAATTGATTATCTGGGTGTTGAGCACTCGCCCGGTCAACAAATTAATTGAAACATTGTCGTTTTCAGCCGTAGTTATGAATCGTCCCAACCCCTGAAACGAGGTAGCCAAATGGACAACAGGCGCAAGCTTGAACGAAAACGGACCGGGGCCTATGTGGCCGTGTTTGATACAAGAACCAATACCAGCCTGGGATGCCTGGTCGACATCACAACCGCCGGATTCAGGTTATTGAGCACCAAACCGCTTTCGATCGACCGCCTGTATTCGGTGCGGCTGGAAATACCGGCTCCGATAGCCGGTTCCAGAATGATTGCCCTCGAGACCAAAAGTGTCTGGTGTCGGAAAAATCAGGAAACCAATCTATTCGACGTCGGATTCATCATCCGCGCCCTTTCCGAAGATAATCTTCATCGCCTGGAACTTTGGATGGAACACCCGTCATTCAATAAATCGGGGAGCACGGCTGCCAAGCCTCAAGGATGAAGCGTAAAAATGGACGGATCCACAGGCGGCGGGTCGCAGGCCCCGCCGCCTTTTTATTGTGATAAATAAATCATGTTTGGCGATTATTCCAATAATGTCGTCAGGACGGTTTCAGCCGCCCGACCCACCGGCGTCATAATCGAATCCTCTCCGACATTGACACCGATAACGATCGAGAAATCTTTATCGGGAATCACATAGGTAACCATATAAAAATACGTATTACTTCCGTTGTGCCAAAAGAGAGTTCCATACTCGGACGGATACACGCCCACACCACAGGCATAATCATCAATCGGTGTGTTCAGAACGCTAAAAGTGGAGGCGTCCAGCAATTGCGGATCACCCCGCATGGCCTGAAGGTGCAGGCGAATAAACTTGCTGTAATCTTCGAGGCTCATGCTGACAAATCCGGCCGGCTCCAGAAAATCGATTTCCGGCGGTTCAATCGACGGCTCGACCGGGATAAATTGCCCGCCGCTTAAAACATGACCCCAGGGTTGATCGGGATCGTGCTCGGTCGGCCAGCCATAGAAAGCATCGATATCCAGCGGTTCAAACAGACGAGTATCCATGAGGGTGCGCCAGTCCTGGTCGGTGACACATTCGGCCATGCAGGCGGCGATGACATAACCGACGTTGGAATAGCGGTAGTCGCCGGGCGTTACTGCCGGGGGTGATTTGAGAACTATTTGCGCGGCCTGCAGACGTTGCTGGCGGAGGGTCCCGGTTAACGTAGGTATCGAATCAAAATCATCATCGGCGGGGATACCGGCCCGGTGGCGCAGTAAGTCAAGCAGGGTAATATCGGCATAACCGGGGTCAACCGAATCGACCAGATCAGGGATAACATCGGCGGGCTTGGTTGTCCATTCAAGAAGATGCTCATCGACAAGGGTGGCGATCATGGTCGAGGTCATCCACTTGGTTAAAGACCCGATATGCATCAGGTCGGCGGATTGGAGACTGTCGGGATAACCCGCCCGGCGGACGCCGGAAACCTTAAGGTCGCTGATACCGTCATGGCTAAATACAATCCCGGCCGCTCCGGGGATATCATACTTCTGATTGAGGTATTCCAGTTGTCCGGCGAGCGATTTGTCCGGTGTGGGGCCGGCAGATTTATCCGAGCAGGAAACGAAGACCACCGCCGACATGGCAAGGCCGATGATTAAAGCGAAGATCTTTTTGAATGCAGTCATTAATCAATACTCCGGACTTTATGTTCAATATATGCATATATGCATAGTAGGTTTCATAAAAAAAGCGAATAAGTATCCGTAATATGTGTTGACATTCCCGAAGACACCGATATATTGAAACATGTAAATTGTTGTTCCGTATTAATGTGGTCAAGTCGAGTCCTTTATTCGTAATAGATTCCCTTGCAAGTTAATCCGGTTCCAAGGCGCAATAGGGCGCACTAACACGTTTATCCCGACAAGTCGGGATAAACCAGTTCGGAGTGGAAAATGAATATCTACGTCGGAAATCTCTCCTACGATACGAGAGAAGAAGGCCTCCGCGAGCTTTTTGAAGGCTACGGCGAGGTTGTCAGTGTCAACATCGTGCAGGACAAAATGACCGGCCGTTCGCGCGGTTTCGGTTTTGTCGAGATGGCCTCGAAAGAGGACGGACAGAAAGCTATCAGCGAGCTGTCCAACCATGAACTCGACGGCCGCAATCTTAGCGTGAACGAAGCCCGTCCGCGCAACTAAGACGGTGATTTATTGACATCTTCCCGATTTTCGACGGACAATTTTATTGTTTTCACGAAACCGGGTAAAATCAAAACCGGCGCTCTTTCAAGAGCGCCGGTTTTGCATTTGTATGCACCAATGGCAGGGCCGGGTGCCGCCACCCCCGCAGGTTCTAAATTCTTAAGCGGAATTTCAAGTGACCGCCAGACGCCCTCGTCTGGCGGTTGCGATTATTGAAAAAAGTTCCAATGGATGATGAGAGTTCGGATGAACATCCGATCGAAAATGGTCTTGGATTATCAAGCGAGGTATTAAGTGAGCGGCAGACGCCCCACCTGCCCTGAACTTCGAATGGTCTGCCGCTTGGCTACTTCAGCCACCCGAAATTTTTGTCAATTTCCAAAAATTCATTCTTGCCACCGACCCAATCAATAGCGCTCGAATATGGCCAATCTTTGGGATTCGCAACCAAATCGCCTTTGACAGGATTATTATGAATATAATCCAGCTTAATTTTAAATTGCTCTTGAGAAACTATGATCAAATCGTCGTAACGAGGTTTCCATAAATTGAATTTATCCCCTGAATAGAGCATATCTATAAAACGGCCATCATAAATATTTTTAATTTCTCTGCTTGATAGGCTTTTAAATGATTTCATAAATTCCGACATTCTCTCGAAGGCCTTAAAGCCGAGAAGCATATGCAGGTGAGATGGCATTAGTGCATACCCCACGACACTGATATTATATCGCTTTGTTAATTCTGCCAACTTGAGCAGTACTATTTGGGCTACTTTCTTATTATTGAAAACCGGCAACCAGTCCTTTGCTGTTGTTGTAATAAAGGCCAGGGCCGGTCCGGATAATTGCAGTTTTTTGCGTATAGGCATGATTGAAATATAATCAGTAGAATTGCTATGGGCAACCAGGCGGCAGACGAGGGCGTCTGCCGCCCACAATAATCGGATAACTCAAGGTGATTACCAAGTCCCACTTTCCTCTTGACAATCAACCACTTAAACGGTTTTCGTTATACCACATCCGTTTTTTTGAATAGGGAATTTTGGGGGAAGGTATATAGAACAAATAAGAACTGGATTCCCGTGCTTCATTCTTCAGCACCTACGGCCTTCGCGGGAATGACAATTACATATAACCGGTCGGTTTGAGAACCGACCGGCCACAACGCAATATATGACAATAAAGACGAAAGGAGAATAAAATGCCGACGTTGTTCTGGATATGGCTCGCCGCCGCCGCGATCTTTCTAATCATCGAGATCGCCACCCCATCGCTGGTCTTCGCCTGTTTCGTGGTCGGGTCGGTCGCCTCGGCGGTCATCGCCTATCTCTACCCCGAGGCATACCTCTGGCAAATCGGCGTGTTCGCGGTCATCTCGATGATTCTTATTCCGCTGACCCGTCCCCTGGCCCGAAAAATTACGGTCGAGTCGCCGCAGAAAAGCAATGTCGATGCTATGGTGGACCGTCCCGGGCTGGTCGTTAAAACCATCGACCCCGACAAGGACACGGGACAGGTGCGCGTCGACGGACAGGTATGGCAGGCCCAGGCCGCAGGCAAAATCGAAGAAGGCGCCAAAATTAAAGTAACCGGCATCACCGGGGCGCGCCTGATGGTGAAAAAAATCGAGGAATAATACGGACGACGATAACTTTAGTCGGGAAAGGACAATAAATCATGGAAGCCTATATTTTCGTCATAATGATCGTTTTCCTGGCCTTCGTGCTGGGGGCGATGTCGATACGGATCATCCGTCCCTACGAAAAAGGCCTGGTGGAACGACTCGGCAAATACCAGCGGACGCTTCCCCCGGGTCTGAACCTGATTCTGCCGTTTTTCGACATCGTGCAGAAAGTGGACATGCGCGAAATCGTGCTCGACGTCCCGCCGCAACAGGTCATCACCAAGGATAACGTCAAAGTCGAGGTGGACTGCATTGTCTATTGCCAGGTGACCGACCCGGTGCGGGCCAAGTATGAAATCGCCAATTATATCCTGGCCTCGACCAAACTGGCCCAGACCAATCTGCGCAACGTCATCGGTGAGATGGAGCTGGACCAGTCGCTGTCTTCGCGCGACATTATCAACAATCAACTGCGCGACGTGCTCGATACCGCCACCGACAAATGGGGTGTCAAGGTCAACCGGGTGGAAATTCAGAGGATTGACCCGCCCGCCGACATTACCGAAGCGATGAGCCGTCAGATGAAAGCCGAGCGCGACAAGCGTGCCGCCATCCTTGAGGCCGAGGGCCAGAAACAGGCGGCCATTACCGTGGCCGAGGGCCAGCGACAGTCGGCGATTCTGGAAGCCGAGGGCCGGGCCGAGGCGGTGCGTAAAACGGCCGACGCCGAAAAGTACCGCCAGATCGCCGTGGCCGAAGGTCAGGCCAAAGCCATTGCCGACGTCTTCGGCGCCATCCACGAAGGCAAACCGGACGAAGAACTGATCACGCTTAAATATCTGGAAATGCTCCCGGAACTGGCCAAGGGCAGCGCCAACAAGATCTTTTTGCCCTATGAAGCCAGCGGAATTATTGCCGCCCTGTCGGCCATGGTCGAAGGCGTCAAAAGCGGCGAACCGGATAAAAAGCGTATGACGGAAACGACGGGGAAATCATAACCTTACCGGACGACATCGAAAATACCATACAAAACGGAGGTAACGCCTCCGTTTTTTTATCTTACAATCGTATTTGACATGACCGGGCCATTTGGTTAGATTGCTATGGGTGAAAATACATGAATTCATCGAATAAAAATACGGAAGTCCGGCGTCCGGCCGTGGCGGGGTCATTTTACCCGTCGGACCCGGCCGCGTTATCCAAAACGCTGGCCGAAATGTATTCCACGGTCGAGAAGAAAGCCCTGCCCGGACGGCCCATCGGCATTATCGCCCCGCACGCGGGCTATATGTATTCCGGGCGCACGGCGGCCGCGGCCTATAAACATCTCGAAGGCATGGAATACGACACGGTCGTCGTGATTGCACCATCGCATACGGTCTTCTTCCAGGGCGCCTCGGTATATAACGGCGGAGCCTATCAGACTCCAATTGGCGTGGTGCCGATCGATATGGCCCTCTCCAATCGGATTTCCCAGATAAATCCGTCGGTCTTCCTTTCCAATAAGGGTCACACTGGCGGATCGGTGCGCGGGGAGCACGCCCTGGAGGTGCATCTTCCCTTCCTGCAGTTGGTGCTGGGAAAGTTCAAGCTGGTCGCGATTATCATGGGTGACCAGGAATTATCGACGTCACAGGCTCTGGGCGAGACGCTGGCGTCGGCCATAGCCGATAAAAATGCTCTGATCGTGGCCTCGACCGATCTGTCGCATTTCTATGCTGAAAAAGATGCCCGCCGTCTCGACGGCCAGGTTCAGAAAGCCATAGAAAATTATAATCCCGGTCAGTTGCACGGCATTATCAGCTCCGGAAAAGGTGAGGCCTGCGGCGGTGGGCCGGTGATCGCCACCATGATCGCCACCAAACGGCTGGGAGGCGAGGAAATCATCATCACCCATTATACCACGTCGGGTGAATCATCGGGCGATTTCAGCGAAGTGGTCGGCTACCTGTCGGCGGTAATCGTCACGCCCAAACGGGTCAAAACGGTTAATCATACTATGGGATCCCTGCCCAAAAAGCAGAATGACGGCTTGACCGAAGAAGACAAGCAGTATCTTCGCGATCTGGCTAAACGCTCCATTGTCATGGGGATGAAGGGTGAAAAACTGCGCGATGAGGAACCGCCCTCGCGGATACTGAAGGAAAACCGCGGGGCATTCGTGACGATCAAGATTAACGGCAACCTGCGCGGGTGCATCGGTCAGATTCGGGCGGCCCAGCCGCTCTATAAAACCGTGGCTGAAATGGCGCAGGCGGCGGCGTTCGAGGACCCCCGTTTTATGAGCCTGACCGAGGATGAGTTTTATGATATCGATATCGAGATATCGGTTCTGTCGCCATTGATGAAGGTCGATGATCTAAGCGAAATAAAAGTCGGCCGCGACGGCCTGCTGATTCGCCTCGATATGCATTCCGGCCTGCTCCTGCCGCAGGTGGCAACCGAGTATGGCTGGGACAGCACCACCTTCCTCGAACAAACCTGCCTTAAAGTGGGCCTGCCCAAAAACAGCTATAAAGACAAACGGGCCGAGATTTATAGGTTTACGGCGGATGTCTTTTAGCCGGCCGAATATGCACCTGTCTTTATAATTTAATTGTAAAACCCACGTCATTAATTTCACTGATTTTTCCGTAATTTTAATTCCTGTTGGGGCTTGTCTTTATTTCGGCGGGCGTTTACATTGTGGCCGTGACGGAACCGACCAAAGAAAAAGTATTGATTACCGGGGCGAACGGATTTGTCGGAAGCCATTTATGCCGGGCTTTTCTGGATGCGGGCTATCATGTCATCGCCGGGGTTCGCGAAGGGTGCGATATCGGACTCATTGAAAAGCTCGATATCGAATATCGTTTCGGAGATGTGACAAAACCTGAAACCCTGCCCTCAATGCTGTCCGGCGTCGATTATATCATTCACAACGCCGGGCTGGTCAAGGCGCGCGATCCGAAGGCGTTTTATACTGTCAATAAGCAGGGGACGGCCAACGTTATGGCCGCCTGCGCCAATGCATCGGGGCTGAAAAAGCTAATCTATATCTCTTCGGGTGCGGCCGCGGGGCCGTCGCATCCGGGCCGGGTACTGACCGAAGACGACCAGCCGCATCCGGTGACCGAGTATGGCCGTTCCAAACTGGCCGGGGAACAAGCCATCCGCGAAAACAGCGATAAAATCAACACCGTCATATTACGTCCCTCCGGCGTGTACGGTCCCGGCGATAAAGAGATGCTGGCCTTTTTTCAGATTGTCGATTGCCGCATCCGGCCGTACATCGGCAAATTGAACCGCCGTTTGAAACTCGTTCATGTCGATGACCTGGCCCGGGCGGCAGTGCGCGCGGTGCAATCAAACACGGCATCCGGGTCGATATATTTCATCGCCGAAAACCGCAGTTATACTTTTAGCGAGATGATAAAAATCTTGGCCAGGGCATCGCGCCGGTACGGTCTGCCGATTTACATCCCCGGCTTTGCGGTAAAACTGATAGCCCGCCTGTCGGAAACGTTTATGCGCGCCTTCGGCAAAACGCCGATATTCACGATGGAAAAGGCCGCGGAAATTCTGGCCGCCTGGGAAATCAGCACGGACCGGGCCGAGAAGGAACTGGGATTCACGGCGCAGATCAATTTCGCCGAGGGGGCGCTGGAAACACTGCGCTGGTATCGCATGGAGGCGTGGTTATGATGGTCAGTTTTTCGCTGTTGACGGCCTGTCTTCTGGCCGGGGCGGCCTGGTTGCTGCTCGTCGGATTCTTATGGTACAAACTGGAAAACGTCATCCCGGCCCTGCGGGGATTTCCGGATAACCTCGTCGAAAAACGCGGCGTTTCCTGGTTTATTTCATGCTTTGTCATCGAGTTTATTTTCTTCGCCTTCGTCCCGGCCGTGGTGTACAGCTGGTTCTATACGGTGATTCCGTTTTACGGCATCCGCGGCGGTATCGCGGTAGGATTGTATGTATATATCTTCGGCATGGTTCCGCTGGCCGTTCTGACCATGTTCCGGATAAAAATCCCCTCCCTGTATATAATGTATTTAATGCTCGGCCTGCTGATAAAACTCATCGGTTGCATGGCCATCATCGGGTATTTATACATAATGTAAAAACAACGTAAGGACCCGCCATGACCAAAAACATGCCATCGGTTTTTGACGACATCCGCCAACAATTCCCGCTGGCCGACCCCGAACGCGGGATCACTTATTTCAACAGCGCTTCGACCGGGCCGCTGTGCCGCCCCGTAAAAAAGGCCCTGGATGAATATTACGAGATGTCACAGTACAGTGACGGTTCTACCGGCCGCCCGGACATCGACCGCATCGCCTTCGGGCATCTCGATAATATTCGCAGGCTCGGAGCAAAAATCCTCCGGGCCCGTCAGGATGAAGTCGGCTTCGGATTCAATACCGGTTACGGCCTGAATATCGCCGCCCAGGGATTGCCGCTCGAAAAGGGCGATGAAGTTTTATTATCCGAGGTGGAGTTTCCGGCCAACGTCTACCCCTGGCTGGCACTTCGCGACAGAGGCGTGAAAGTTAAATTTATCGAGGCGACCGACATGTGCTTCGACCTCGATAAATTCGCCAAAACCATAACACCGAAAACCAAAGTCCTGTCGTTATCATTCGTGCAGTTTTTCAACGGTTTTAAAAATGACCTGAAAACGATCGGTGAAATCTGTAAAGACCGCGGCGTATTTTTCGTGGTGGATGGTATTCAGGGTTGCGGAGTGGAACCGATCGATGTCGAAAAATGCCATATCGACATTTTATCATCGGGAGCACAGAAATGGATGCTTTCGCCGCTGGGTACTGCCCTGTTCTATGTACGGAAAAACCTTCAACCGCAATTGCGGCAGCCCCTCGGAAGCTGGCTGTCGGTGGACTGGAAACTTAATTTCACCAATTTGTTTCATTTTGACCTGCCTTTCTTCGATAACATCCGGCGTTTCGAACTGGGGACATATCCCTACGCCCACGTTTTTGCCATGTCGAGGGCGCTGGAGATACTGACCGGTATCGGTATCGGTAATATTCAAAAACACAATCATGCCCTGCTGGATAAACTGATATCATACCTTAATGGTAGTGATAAATTCCGGATTACATCAAACCTGCAGAAGCATCACCGCTCATCGATACTGGCCTTCACCTGCCGGGACGCACATGAATTGTATGTCGCTCTGACGCGCGCCCGGATATTCACGTCGTTTCGTGAGGGGGCGATACGGATTGCGGTGCACTTGTTCAACAACGAGGCCGACATCGACCGGCTAATCGAAATTCTCTCCGGATTTCAATTGCCCGTCATCATTTAAGGCCGCATAATTTTTAAAACGGCTCGCCCGTTTTACCATGGACATTAAGAAAAGGGGGATTAACCGTGAAAGGCTTCTTTATCCGTCTCCGGCCGTGCCGTTGGCCGCCTCGCAAACGGCACCGGAAACGCCGTCCGATCAATAAAACTTGTACTTCTGGCGGTTCCTCGCATCCCAGGGCGCCTGAAACGGTACCGTCGGCTCCGGGGGAACCAGGTATTGTGGATTTTCTTTAAAGTAGTTATAAATGATTTCGGCGATCGCCCGATGGCCGCGCTCATTGAAATGAATCGGGTCGCGAGGGGCGTCATCATACAGGCTGTCACGCGATAAGAAGGCCACATCCACGTCGATCAGAGCCGAGCCGGTGTTACGGGCCGCCTGCCGGGCCATCATGTTATAATATTCATGGTACCGGTGCATCATAGATTGGCTCCCCGGCGGATAGTACTGCGCAAGCGACGGAATCGGCGAGGTCAATATGACCGAACCGGTGCCATGCCGCCGCGCGAATTGGGCCATCGTTTTCAGATTGGCCAGGAAATCATCGAAGGATACCCTGTACTGCGGCTGCTCTCCCGGCGAGAGCTTGTTTTCGAGAGGCTCCTCGGTCCCTCCCAGAATCAGCCGGCGCAACAGTGAATACAATTTCAATCGTGCAAACGTATCCTGCACGACCAGAATCCAGTCCGGAGGGAATTTTATGTCTTTGTCCTGAATATTGTCGGCCGCCGCCCACTGATCGTTCCAGCCGAACATGATCATGATAATATCGGGTTCCAGTCTATACAACTCCTCGGTATAAAATCTCCGACCCTGAAAGGAACTGTATCCCGGCACACCGCCATTGATAACCTCAACCGGCGGCATAGTCGAATCGGCGTTAATCATTCGCTCCAGATGATAGGCATAGGTATTGTTGTCGCTCATACCCCACCCGAACGTACAGGAATTGCCCAGAAGCAGGATGCGGAGCCGGTCGCTTTTGGGACCGATTTCATCCCCGCGTAAACCGTGGGAATTGATGCGATAAGTTTTCCCTTCGAAAAACCGCGAAGTTATTTCCTGCGAGGGGCGCAACCGCCACAGCAAACGCCGATCTTTTTTGAAAACGTCGGGGTAGTCCAGCGACCGATTGACCAGAAAAAAGCGGTTCTCAAAATAAGTATTTATCGGAATCACTGTCAGAATCAGTTCGCTGACTATCAAAAAAACCGGCACCGCCAGGATCAGTAAGGCGATCTTATGCCCGACTTTAAGGAATCCCGTTTGTTCGTGCTTCTGTTTCATCCAATCAGAACAACGAATAAATAAACGGCGCCAGCGCGCTGGACTCCGTCAGTACCACCAGCAACGACAAAAATAACAAAAACAGTATTATCGGGCTCAACCACCACCGTTTGGAGGTTTTTAAAAAATACCAGAACTCGCCGATTATCCGCAACCGGTCTTTTATGGCCTGCCAGTTACTCATAATAGTTAATCAAATATAGCGAGAAATAATTCAATAACAACTGCTTTATTAGTCCGTCCGGCTCATGATTTTATACGACGGAAAATCGGCCGGGATTATGACAGATTTGTCCAGTAGGCAGTCTTCCATGATCAGAATATCCAGTCCCGATGAAATAAACGTGGCAAAGGCCGCCCGCGGCGTGCGCACAATCGGCCAGCCGCGAAGATTTAAGGACGTGTTTAACAACACCGGCACACCCGTCAGCCGGTCGAATTCGTTCAGAATATCATACAAAAAGGGATTTTCGCGCTCGTTGACCGTTTGAATCCGGGCAGTGCCATCGATATGCGTCACGGCCGGAATTCGCGACCGTTTGTCTTCCCGGACAATAAAATTGAAAAGCATGTACGGTGATGGCCCGTCGCAATCGAAATATTCCCCGGCACGATCCTGGGTAACGACTGGCGCAAAAGGTCGGAACGGTTCGCGGAATTTTACCGCTTCATTGAGACGGGCTTTCATGTCGGAATCGCGCGGGTCGGCCAGAATCGACCGAAAACCCAGCGCCCGCGGCCCGAATTCCATCGGCCCCTGAAATAAACCGACAATTTTCCCCTCGGCCAGTCTTTGGGCGACCAACCCGGCTAATTCCGGGAGAGGATGTTTTGTATGGGGGATTTTATTCTCACCCAGAAAATTGGAAATATCAGCCGATTTATACAGCGGCCCCGGCGGCGAGGCGGGTATCTTTATTTTTTTATTTTGCCCCGTGAGGGCATAATGACCATACAGCGCCGCCCCGACCGCTCCGCCGCTGTCCGATGATGCCGGTTGAACGTGGATTTGCTCGAAAAGACCGCTTTTCAAAAGCTTTCCGGTTGCGGCGCAATTCAGCGCCACGCCGCCCGCCATGCATAAATTATTTTCGCCGGTGATTTCTCTCGTATGGCAGGCCATGGAGAATATGATTTTCTCCGTGACGGCCTGAATCGAGGCGGCGATATCTTTATCCGACTGCGTGAGTTCCTGCCCCGATTCGCGCCGGGGACGGCCCAAAAGCCTTTCCAATCGTTTCGAGGTCATGGTCAGCCCATGGTGGAACTTGAGATATTTGAGGTCTAAATGAATGGAACCGTCCGCGAAAACCTTCACGATTTCCCTTTCGATTAAATCGGCGTACAACGGCTGTCCGTACGGTGACAATCCCATCACTTTATACTCCGATGAATTAACCGTGAAGCCCAGAAAGTACGTGAACGCCGAATAAAGCAGGCCGACCGAGTGCGGATAATTCATTGTCTTGATTATTTTTATATCGGTGCCGGAGGCTTTGCCGATCGAGGCCGTCGCCCATTCCCCGACTCCGTCGACAGTCAGTATGGCGGCCCGGTCGAACGGCGAAGTATAATACGACCCGGCGGCGTGCGACAGGTGATGCTCGATAAAATATATATCGCCGTGATAGTGCAATTTCGATTTGATTACATGCGGCGTCCAGAGTTTTTCACGAAGCCAGACCGGGATGGCCAGGCGAAAGGCGGGATACGAAAGCGGCACGGTCTGCAAATAGCCGTTTAAAATCCGGTCGAATTTCAGAAACGGTTTATCATAGAAAAAGACGGCATCGATATCCTCGATTTTAAGCCCGCCCTTTTCCAGACAGAAATTAATGGCATGGATCGGGAAATCGGCGTCGTGCTTGCACCCGGTGAATCGCTCCTCCTGCGCCCCGGCCACCGGGACTCCGTCAATTGCCAGCGCCGCGGCGGCGTCATGATAGAAACAGGATATGCCGAGTATATTCATCGCATTAACTCTGATGTTTCGCACGTTCGCGGTCAAAGGCCCCGATTTCGGCATCCTGCCAGTTGGTGTCGGCTTCCAATCTTTTGCGCAGGGGATCGAATCCGAACAACTCCATAACGATGCCGAACGGTGTGAAAATCAGAAAATAAAAAACAAACAGAATGATTTCCAATTGCACTCGCGCGAAAGCCCGGGCGAATTTTTTCCAGGCCGACCAGATTTTATTTATAAAAGATTTCATTTGTCATAATTTACGGCGCAAAATAGATTCTATCAAGTGTCCAGTGAAAACGAAAGCCCGCCGGTCGGGCATTAAACAGGAAGGAATCGCCATGAGAACATTCAGAAAAGTGTCATTATTGGCCGTTACCGCCGTTTTAATAACAACCGTCGCCGCGTCGGCCTTGCCACCGGTCGAGGGCCGCGTCTTCAGCATTTACCCGGCGGTCAACGAGGTGTCATTTTATAAAAACGCCGAGGATGATTTCGATACGCGCGGCTGGACTTTGCAGGTGATTTCGATTAACGGCTTTAAACTACTGACCAATTTCACGATCGAATTCACCGGCGATTTCAACTGGGAGATGTCGTATCTGGACCGGGATTATTATATCGAATTGTCATTTGTCAAACCGTTGGCCGGCAAGTTATCATTTAATTACCAAAGAATTTTTTCCTCGTTCGAAGCCAGCGACATAAACCAGGTGGGGTTGCGGCTGTCGTTGTAGAGGGAAATTCTTGAAGGTTCTTTTGTAGGTCGAATCTCCTTAGAGATTCGACATCTTTAAAAGAAACCGTCAAGCTGTCGTTGTGATGGAATAATCGGGGCACAACACTTCACCTTTGATGATTGATTGTGGGCGACAGACGCCCCCGTCTGTCGCCTGCCATTATCGGTCCAAGGTTCCGTTGGGTGATGACATCTCAGGTGGAAATCCGGTCGGAAATAGTCTTGAACAATTATGAGAGACAATTCTGCCCCCAATTACATTTGCCTTTCAACCGACATAAATATATTATTATCATTATATATAGACGAGCTTTCGGAGAAAAGAATGTCATACACTTTCAAACCGATTACGCCCGATGACCGTGTGGCCGTCATCGATATATTCAACTATTTCATCGAAAACAGCTTCGCCGCGTACTTTGAAAAGAAAATCCCCTATGAATATTTCAACCGTTTCCTGATGGTTATCGGCGACTATCCGGCCGTCACTATTCGCGATGACAACGACAGCACCGTCGGCTTCGCTTTCATGCACGCCTATCACCCCGCCGACAGCATGCGCCACACCGCCGAACTGACCTATTTCATCCTGCCCGAACACACCGGCCGCGGCCTGGGCAAACTCATGCTGGACTATCTCACCGAACAGGCCCGCGAACGCGGCATAAAAATATTCCTCGGCCAGATTTCCTCGCTCAACGAACAAAGCCTCAATTTCCATAAAAAACATGGCTTTCGCGAAGTCGGCCGTTTCCCTAAAGTGGGCTGCAAAAACAGCCGCGATTTCGACGTCGTCTGGGTTCAAAAGGAGATTTGATAATTGGCGAGCAAGAACCGTAACACCCGCATAATCTGGATAACCCTTGCCGTCCTTTGCGCTTTCTATCTGGTACTTCTTATTCCCGACTCCGAACCGGTTATTCCCGCCGACGACGGAGCCAAACAACCCTTTGCCTGGAATCAGGACCAGTACTGGTCGTTTCTCCAAACCCGCTTTAATGAAGCTCGTCGGCTTGGCTGTGACTCATTAAAAGACCAAATCCCCAGGGGGCTTGATTCCACCGGCGTGCCGATATCAAAACTGGCCGGCGATACTCTTCAGCCTGATGACAGCCTCTTTACCTTGATCGAAACGCATCTGTTTGACCTAACCTGTATTCTGGCCGCCTGCCCGGACAGCCTGTCGAGGTTTATCAATCTTTACACCGATATGAGATATCTTTTGATGAATCAGGCCCGGCGCTGGGATATGAATACCCCTGCCGCCCGCGATCGGGTGTATCGCCTCATATATGGCGGACGAACCGCCCTCGAAGAAATCATGCTTCAGGCCGGGCCGGACAAAAGCCCGGAACTGACATTCGGAACCGATGAACCATCGGCCACATCCTCGGCGCAGTTCTTGGGCATCAACATCCACAGTGGCGATATTCTTATCTCCCGCGGCGGTGCACCCACTTCGGCTCTCATTGCCCGCGGCAATAACTACCCCGGCAATTTTTCCCATGCGGCCCTTGTTCATGTCGATGACAATACCGGCGTTATATCCATTATCGAGTCGCATATTGAAATCGGAGTCGCCGTTGCCGATGTGGAACAATATTTGAAAGACACCAAGCTTCGCATTATGGTTCTTCGCCTGCGAGCCGATCATCCATCGCTTGAAACCGACCCGGAACTGCCGCATAAGGCCGCCGAATATGCTTTGGCGCGAGCCAAAACCGGGCATATCCCCTATGATTTCGCGATGGACATATCCGAACCCTCAAAGCTGTTTTGCTCCGAAGTTGTCTCCGACGCCTATGGCGCCCAAAGCGTGAACCTCTGGGCGGGGCTGTCGCATATTTCCAGCCCCGGTGTGAGAAACTGGCTGGCTGCTTTCGGGGTGAGAAATTTCACGACGCAGGAACCCTCGGATTTGGAATATGACCCGCAACTGCAGGTTGTGGCCGAATGGCGTGATTTCGAAACCCTCTGGCAGGATCGAATGGACAACGCCGTGGTCGATGTCATGCTCGAGGATGCCGAGCGCGGGATGGGATTAAAATATAATCGTCTGATGCTCCCGCTCGCCCGCGTCTTGAAACTATACAGCTCGATTTTGAACCGATTCGGTCAGGCCGGGCCCCTTCCGGAAAGCATGAACGCCACCGCCGCCCTTAAAAATGAGTGGTTTTCCGCCCGCCACCGGCAAATCAAAGAAAGGCTGGAGGTTCTGGCCGGCCAATTTAGGGAAAAAAATGCCTGCCTGCCCCCCTATTGGGAGCTGGTTAAACTCGCCCGTCAGGCGAAAGATTCTATATATTCCTCTTGAACTTTTTTTGAGGAATTCGTATCTTTATTGGCAAATGACACGATCTCCATATTAATAGTTTAATGGTAGGGATCTTTTGGAAACTAACCGAAAACCTAATGGGAGATTCGGCGCAATGGTGCGCAAATGACGTTTATCCGATTCTAAAAGACTTTTGATTGATGAATCGGTATAAACAAATCTGGAGTGTAGAATGAATATCTACGTAGGTAACCTGTCACGCACGACGACAGAAGACGATCTTCGCAATTTATTCGCCGAATACGGCGAAGTCAGCTCGGTGAACATTCTAAAAGATCGCTACACCAATGAACCGCGCGGGTTCGGGTTTGTCGAAATGCCCGGCAAAGATGAAGCTATGAAAGCCATCGCCGAGCTCAATGGCGCCGAACTGGGCGGTCGTTCCCTGACTATCAATGAGGCTCGTCCTCGCACCGATAATCGCGGTGGCGGTGGCGGCGGCCGTGGTCCGGGCGGCGGTAACCGCGGTGGCGGCGGCGGCGGACGTCGCAGATACTAAACCACTATCCAAGACTACCGAACGGGGCCCTGTCGCAGGACCCCGTTTTTTGTTGGCATTATCACCGATTTTTCCTACCCTGATAAAAACGTAAAAACCCCGCAGGAGAATTTTATGCGACCGCTGGTAACGATTTCTTTCATTTTGATATTTATAATGACTTCGGGCTGTGGGCAGAAAAAGGACGATGCCCAAACTTTGCCGCCGGCTCCATCCAGTCTCACGCTGGCCGACCTGACCGGCTTTATGACCGGCTCGTTTTCATCGGCCGAACAGGCGGTATCAGATTCCGAATTTTTTGATATCCGTCTGGAAATGTGGCCGATCTGGCTGCACCGCTCCGACGCCCACTGGCTGTATGTCGAACAGGCCGCCGCTTCACATCTAAGCCGCCCCTACCGTCAGCGCGTTTATAGAGTTTTCCAGACCGATGACACCACGTTTATTTCCGAAGTTTATGAAATACCTGAACCGGAACGCTTTTCGAACCGATGGCGCGAGGATATGCCGCTGGCCGAACTTACTGCCGACTCGCTTATTGCCCGACCCGGTTGCGCTATCATTTTACATCCGGAAGGCGATTCCGTCTTTGTCGGGAGCACCGTCGATGCCCAATGCACCAGCGATCATAACGATGCCTCCTGGGCCACGTCGGAAGTGCGTATCGCCAAAGATTACCTGTTTAGCTGGGATCGAAGTTGGGGTGCCGATTCTCTGCAGGTCTGGGGCGCCGTAACCGGCGGATATATTTTCAAGAAGATTAAAAACACTAAAGAATAGTCGTTTGAAAAAAATAAGGCCCGCTTTTGGCGGGCCTTTTCTATATGAAATCGGACCTTAGGGGGAAAAGATCCTACTCTTCACAACTGCCGTCACGCAGGCGACTGCGGATTTTATCGCGCGCTTGATCGCGATCCCGAAGCATATCGCCCTCGGTTTCATTGTACCGAAAGTTGAAACGATTATTTATTTCATGGCGGGCGCCACTGCCATCACCATTCGTATCGCCGTTACCATCACCAAAACCGAACCGGGATTTGAATCCGCTCCCGTCTCGGGGAGAGGTCCAGTCCTCGTCCTGTCCATTGGGAATACCGTCGTCATCGGCGTCCCGCAACCACTGGAAGAAATTAAAACCGCCCCCGAACATGGAACCGTTCCCGGCGGAAACCTGGCTTGCCCCTATCAGAAGAGCCAGCCCGAAAATGAGTGCGAACATGGTTGACTTGCGCATTGCTTACTCCTTGCTAAAATTGTTTTCATCTCGCAGGGGACTTATTGTCCTTGTCCCTGTTTTATATCAATATCCGTGCCAATATTTGGCGAAAGCCCCAAGTCATTGACCGGCCGCAACTTCGAGCGACATATTTTATCCGCATTCCTTCCCGGTCGTACCATCGCGTACAAATATGCGTGATTTCGTACGGCTTGGTACGACCCAAAGAAGTCTTATTAAGCCATTACATCAAATGATTTGCCTTTTGCCATTTGCTATCTTATTAATTGCAGGAACACGAAAAAACTTTTTGATGCCATGACCGATAAAAACGCAAACATCATTACCGACCGCTTAATCTTGCGCCGTTTCACGCTGGCCGATGCACCCGAGGTTCAACGTCTGGCCGGAGACAAACTGGTGGCCGCCACCACCCTCAATATTCCACACCCCTATGAAGACGGCATGGCCGAAGAGTGGATATCGACTCATCCCAAGGAAATCGAAGACGGCAAACTTAGCAATTTCGCCCTCACGCTTAAAAATACGGGTCAATTGATCGGGGCAGTCGGACTGCATATAAATAAACGCTTCAATCGGGCCGAACTGGGTTACTGGGTTGGCGTGCCGTACTGGAATAAGGGTTATTGCACCGAAGCGGCGCGGGCGATGATAAAACACGGCTTCGAAGACCTTAAACTCCACAAAATTTTCGCTCATTATTATTCCAACAATCCCGCTTCGGGGAAGGTTATGGAAAAAATCGGCATGAAATACGAGGGGTATCTCCGCCAGCACGTCTGCAAAGACGGCCAATATTATGATCTGATCATGTATTCAATATTGAATTCCGACCATCCATATTAAAATTATGCTTTAAAAGGCAAAATATTATGGACCCCAAAAAATACACCGAGGCCAATCGCGATGCATGGAATGAAGCCACGCACGTCCACCAGAAACACCGCGGCGGCAGTTTAAAGGAAAAATTCCGCGAAAAGGGTTTTTCCACCCTCGATGAGACAATCACCGCCATGTTGAAAGATATCGGCCTGAAAGATAAACACGTCGCGCAGGTCTTCTGCAACAACGGCCGTGAATTATTATCCATAATCAACCTCGGCGCCGCTTCGGGAGTCGGGTTCGATATCTCCGATGAAGCCATCAAGGAAGCGGACGAATTGAAAAACATATCGGGTCTCAAGGCAGAATTTGTCCGCACCGATATCTTTGACATCGACAAAATTTATTTTAATAAATTCGAATTGGTCTATATTTCTATCGGCGGACTCACCTGGGTACAGGACCTTGACGCGGCTTTCGGCAAAATCATCGGACTTCTCAAACCCGGCGGACATCTGGTCATCTATGACCAGCACCCGTTCTATTTCATGCTGGCGCTCGACGATGAAGACGGCTATGACCCGGCCCACCCGGACAAACCGGTATATTCATACTTTAAAACCGAACCATGGTCGTCAACTTCGGGCATTGATTATGTCGGCAAAACCAAATATAAAGCCAAAGTCAATTACAGTTTCACCCACAAATTCGCGGACATCATCACGACCGTCGCTCAAAAGGGAATTGTCATAAAAGAATTGTATGAGTACCCTCACGACCTTACCGAAGCCCTGGATGATCTGGCCGAAAAGAAAATTATTCCTTTGAGTTATTTATTGATCGGAAAAAAGAGCTAAAACTTGCCCCAGACCGTGTCCATTTTGGATTCGGGTTTGCTCAAGTACGTTTCGAAGTCGTATTTCTTGATTTCGCCACTGGCGACATATTTCAATAACTGCTTGAATTGCAGAAGCGGAATGTATCCCGTGCGAACACCCTGAATCTGCCCGGTCTTATCGAAGAAATAATGCGAGGGGTAGGCTTCCAGCTCGAACGCCTTTTTGAACTCGGCCACCGTCACGGTATCGCCCAAAAAGAAAATTCGATCCAGGCTGTCCGGCACGACCGAAATGCAGGTAAAGTTCCGGTTCATGTACTTGATTATTTCCGGGCGTTCGAAAATATCATATTTCATCCTGCGGCAATAGCTGCACCAGTCGGCGTTGAAAAACATGTATATCGGTTTGGTCCCGAATGGAAAATTGGGAAGAGCCTGACGGGCGTCCAGAAACGCCACCGTCGTTTTTATATCCTCCGGGGTTTTCTGTTTATCACCGCATCCCGGAATCGCCCAGATTAAAAAGGCTATTATAAAAATGACGACAACCGCTCTTATCATATTCTCTTTCCCGGCGGACCGACCGGCCCGCACCGCTTAACATGAGGCTCAACTGAAGCCGCTTTTGGGCTTGCAGGAGCTGCATTTCGATTTGCCGGAAAAAGCCGACGACGCAAAAACGGAGAATTTCCTTTCCACTTTGTCCGATTTGCAGTCGGGACATTTAACCGGCCCACTCGCTGAACTCACCAGCTCCTCGAAATCCCGCCCGCATTGGGCACATGTAAACTCATATAACGGCATCATTTCTTCACCTCGGCCAGCACCAGAAGCACACCAACCGCCATTCCCAGCACTATCGCCCGACCGGGCCGGCATATAAGCGGTCACGTCGCCCCCAGTTGACCGTAAATCCAGCTTAAGCCCCACCCGGCCAGTCCTCCGAATATAAGCCCGGCCGAGATTTTCGTAAACAGTTTTTTATCCGGCTTCATCCATAATTCTCTTCATGACATCCTCGACCTCGGCGGCCAGTTTGTCCAGCCCGGCGGTAGGGAAAAATTGCGAAATCATACTCGGACGAACCATCGTCATGACCGACCCGGTTCCCTCGGATCGAACGACTATTTTACAGGGCATCAACATGGCCACGTCTATTTCCCGGCTCAATGCTTCATGGGCAAATTTGGCGTTGCACAGCTCGATTATTTTCAGCGGTTTCGAATCGAACCCTTTATCTTCGAGCGTCTTCTGAACGTCATGCACCGCCAGCACCCGGAATCCGTTTTGGGGAATCGCCGCTTCCAGCCGCGATGTTACTTCTTCGAACGGCCGCTTCGACTCAACCCTATAGCCAATATCGAACATAAGATCACACTCCCTTTATTTCATACGCCGAAACTATTTCTGCCGATTTAAGTGATTGGCTGACCATGCAATATTTGTCTTTGGACAGGCTTATGGCCTTTTCGATCTTTTTGGAATCGAGGTTTTTCCCGTGAAAAACGTATTTGATTTCGATCCGGTTGAATGGCTTGGGATACTCATCGGGGTGAAAGCCTTTGACCTCTATCTCGAAGGCGGTTACCTCCTGGCGCATTTTTTCAAGTATGCGGATTATATCTATCCCCGTGCAACCCGCGACGGCATACATCACCAGCTCGGTCGGCTTGTAACCATTTTCATTTCCGCCCGCGGCTTTGGCACCATCGGTGGCGATGGCATGTCCGAAGGCCGATTTCCCCTCGAATCTCAAACCCCCCGTCCATTTGACTTTAGCTTCAACCATCGGCATTATTCTCCATTTCCGTTTAGATACGATTTTTATCAAATCGATTCATAAAATCTCAAACCAATATAAGATTTTCCGGTGCTTTATATGGAGAATAAAATAGCTATTTGCCTTCAAGCCGGGTACGCAGTTCTGCCACCGTCCGGGCCGGTTCGCCGCAGGCATTATTGCGGCAAACATAAGCCACCGTTGGCCCCGATAATGCTCGCCCCTCCAGTAAAGGTATATTTTCCGAGCCGTCGTCGGATATAATCACGACCCGATTGGGATGATAAAATCGATTGATTTCGCGCGCCAGAGCCTCACGGTTTTCTTTTCCAACCATCACAATTTCCAGCTTTTCCGCAAATATCATAAACAACGCCTGTGCCGCCGAAACCATGGCGTTAGGAATTTGCCCAATTTGCGGTACCAGTGCGGAGAGTGATTTTTCCGCATGTTTTTGAAATGTTTTATCACCCGTGATACCCGCCAGCCGGATCAAACCCTGAATTAATATCGACCCCGGAGCCGGGATGGCCCCGTCATGGACATCCGACGGCGGTATGAAATGATCCTTTTGACCGCTCGGAGCGAGGTAGAACCACCCGGTATCGTCGGCAAATTCCGTCACTGCCCGCCGGGCCAGGCCGTCGGCAAATTCAATCCAATTAAAATCATGGGTAATTTCATAAAGATCAATCAAGGCGGGAATGAAATAGGCATAGTCTTCGAGAAATTCACCCTCGGATATTTTGCCCTTGCGATATGAATGACGCAGACGCCCGTCATCATACAATTCTTTCCTGATAAACCGGGCCGCCCCGACAGCCGCCTTGCGATATTTCTCCTCACCCGTGATTTGAAACCCCCGGCAAAAACCGGTTATGGACAGACCGTTCCACGAAACCAGGATTTTATCATCGGTTCCGGGCCGGATACGTTCGTTGCGCAAATGAAACAAAATATCACGGCCCTCGGCGATTATTCTATCATATTGCTCTTGCCCGCCTTCGTGGTTTTGGCGAGCTTCCAGCGAGAAATGGTCTATATTGGGGATATTGGCCCCGTGTTCGAAATTGCCGACGTCGGTGATATTGAAATATTTGCAGAACGACGCGGCCTTGTCATTCAACGCCGCCTCTATTTCTTTTTTTGTCCAGACATAGTATTTGCCCTCCTGCCCCTCGCTGTCGGCGTCAAGCGAGGAATAAAAACCACCCTCTGTATCAGTCATCTCCCGCAGTATAAAATCGAGCGCTTCTTTGGCAACGCGTCGATATAAATCATTATTGGTAACTTGAAACGCCTCGGCATAAGTCGCCGCCAGAATGGTATTGTCATAGAGCATTTTCTCGAAATGCGGCACCAGCCACCGGGCATCAACCGAATACCGGTGAAATCCGCCGCCGATCTGATCATAGATGCCGCCATGAGCCATTTTAGTCAGCGAGCGATTAATTATCGTAAGAATATCTTGATTTCGGGTCGCCGCATAATATTTGACCAAAAACCCGAGCTCCGCCCCATGCGGGAATTTCGGCTGATTGCCGAAACCGCCGTTAACCGGGTCAAAACCGTTTTGCAGGCTTTTTGCGACTTCAGCAATCAGCCCCTCATGCAGTCTGTCACCATTGCCTGCCGTTTGTCCATACTGGTGCAGAGCATCACTGACCCGGTCGGCCATCTGCTCGACTCGTTCACGTTCCGTTTTATAAACCTGAATCAGTTGCAAAAGGACGTTTTTAAATCCCGGCCGACCATAACCGTCCTCAGGCGGGAAATAAGTCCCGGCAAAAAACGGTTTTAAGTCCGGTGTCAAAAAGACCGACATCGGCCAACCTCCGGAACCGGTCAGGGCCTGCGTGGCGGTCATATAGATCCGGTCCAGGTCGGGCCGCTGTTCCCGGTCAACTTTTATCGAAATGAAATGCTCGTTTAAAATGGCCGCCGTCGCTTCATCCTCAAATGATTCATGCTCCATCACATGACACCAGTGACAGGCGGCATAACCGATCGACAAAAATATCGGCTTGTCCTCCCGCCGGGCTTTTTCCAGAGCTACCTCACCCCAGGGGTGCCAGTTGACCGGGTTGTGCGCGTGCTGGAGCAAATACGGCGAACTTTCGTCAATCAGGGCATTGGTATATTTCACGGTTTCATCGGTATGGTCAGTCATCTCTTCATAGTCCTTTTATATCGCTGACTGCGGTTCAGCCTATTTTGCTTTACACCTATAATGGCCAAAGAGCGGGACGGGTTCCGCATCGAATATGGCGCCTGGATTGTCACGGCGCCTTGTTATATATTTAATAGATTATTGAAAATAGAGGACCAAAAGATTCAACAGGCCCCTTTGGCCTTGAGTACCGCCGGTATGGTTTTGATGATAAGTTCGGCGTCCTTGGCCAGTGACCAGTTGTCAATATATTCCAAATCCTGGCGCATCCAGTCGTCAAAATCGACATTATTACGGCCGTTAACCTGCCAGATACAGGTCAGCCCCGGTTTGACCGACAATTTGCGTCTTTGCCATGGCTGATATTTTTCCACTTCCGAAGGGAGCGGCGGGCGCGGCCCGACCAGCGACATATCGCCCCTGAAAACATTGTAAAACTGGGGCAGTTCGTCCAGCGACAATTTGCGCAGTATCCTGCCGATTCTGGTGACACGGGGATCTTCTTTTATCTTGAAGACGGGACCGGACATTTCATTTAAATGCTTGAGCGTGCTTTTCAACCGGTCGGCGTCGGCCACCATCGTCCGTAGCTTGTACATCATAAACGGCCGGCCGTTTATGCCGGAGCGAACCTGCTTGAAAAATATCGGTCCTCTCGATTCCAATCTGATCAATAACGCCGCCAACGCCATGACCGGCGCCGAAATAATCATTCCCACCAGACCGCCCACCCGATCCATGACCTCTTTGGCAAAAAGGCGACCGCGGCAGGCCGGACTGCTTTGGTACAACAGCACCGGGGTGCCGTTGAGCGACGACGTATAACAGCGTGAAATGGCTTGGTTGTAAATACACGGAAGAATTATCAGGCGCGTCCCGGTGGCTTCGATACGCCGAAAAATCCCCTGACTTCTGACATGGTCCTCCGGCTCTGTAGCCATAATGACATAATCGACGTGATCTTTAAGTATAATTTGCTCGATTTCATCGTCGCCGCCGATCAAAGGGATATCCCGGTAGCGCCATAGGCCCGTTTTATGAAAGTCGACAAAGCCTATTATGCGCGTATTCAAATCCGGGTGCTTTAGTATAATGTCGGCCGCATTCATTCCCCGTTTTCCGGCCCCCACTATTATCGTTGTCCGTTCCGAAGCACTGGCCCGACGAAGATTCTGCGGCCGGATGAAAAACTTGTTGTACACCACCCAGAGGGCATATAGCGTACTTTGTAACATGAAATTGGCAACAAGGAACTTCGCGACTATGCCGCGGTCAGCATAGATATCGAATAAAAATAAAACAGCGCTGACCAGTAAAATAAAGATTATCTCCTTTTTAAGGAACGCCGGAATGTCGATGCGCTGATATGAAAGCGGCTTCAATTCCGACGACGGTAGTCTCAACGCCAGGGCCAGACGAAGGGCGGCAAACAATGCCCCCAGCTCGACCCATGTCAAATCGTAGTTGGCTTTATAACCGCCGAAACCCGCCGTTAGCACGGCCAAATAAATCAGGGATAGTTTTATAATCCTGTATAGGGCATTCTCTATATGTAAGCGCGTGATTTTCAAAGGCCCCTTTCCCAAAGTCCTGTCCGTTTCTGGCATGACTTGCGGTCCGATCCCGAAACGGTTTTGTATAATAAAAACCAGGCCTGCCTCGGTAGCGGTACCCGCTTAATGTCGTACTTCGACACCTTCATGGAATTCTTTAAACCGCTCATAACGCATTTCCCGGCCGCACCCGATGGCTCTTGGCCTTTAAAGTGATTCTTGCCCTTGCCGTTATCCCGCTATGTTCGTCAGGCGGCGTTATATCTTCGAAAGCCGCCATCAAACGACCGCTGAAATCATCGGCTTCGACCGGAACCATGATATAGTCTTCAAAATGCTGGAAGGCCGCAAGCGATAGCGAAAAAATGCCATGCCGGTAAAGGCGTTTCATGATTTCGTGGGGATTTTCGATTTTTATCAGAATATGTCCCGACGGCGTCATGCGACAGGTCATGTTTTTAGACCGCAACCGGACCGTCAAATAGAGCATGTTCTCATGAATATTGGTGATGCGTTCGTCGATGCGATCCATGTCCGCCAGCACCGCCGCGGCGGCGATATCGGCCAGGATATGCGGGCTGTGACCCAGATGATATCTTTCCAGAAATTTCAGATTATCCGGGTGCGACAGGATAAATCCGAACGGCTGGGCGTCCAGCCCATACACGCCGTCGAAAGCACGCACTATGAACAGGTTGTGATACTTGCGTACCAAGGACGTCAATGAGTACTGCCGCATCATCAGCGCGCTCTCGTCGATTATTACCATGGCCCGTCCGGCGTTGTCCAGTAGATACCGCGCTTCGGATTCGCTCAATAATACACCGCCGGGAAGCGACGGCTGCCCGATATACAACAATCGCGTGAAATCACTAATATGCGTAATCAGACTATCCACGTTGATATCGAACGGGGTCGGGCTTTTGATGAGCCGGATGCGCACGCCGAATGAATCGGCATGATGGCGAATTCGACTCATGGTCGGCGAGGCTATCAGTATTTCCACGCCCGGCTCGAGATACGCCCGGCAAACGGCCTCCAGCGCCACGTCGGCTCCGGCGTACGTTTGTATGTAATTTTCCGGCAAACCGCAGAATTCCGATATGGATCGGTACAATTCATTTTCATCGTACACGAAAGACTGAAAGTCGTCCCGCTCCAGGTTTTTCAATGCTTCGAGAACCTTTTGAGTCGGCGGCCAGGTCGGACGGAAAACCAGCGCCGTCCTTGCCGGATCATTGGATGATAAAACCCCTGTCCGAGCGGGTGTTTGGGCCGCGCCCTGGACGCCGTTTCGTCCGGATTCGGTCGGGACCGTCATGATTGCTCCTCGTCTCCTTTGTTCGACCGCTGATACCGATTTCGAATCGACTCCACCATCGGACCAAAAGTCGCGCCGGCGATTTTCTTCAACAGGCTTTCTTTACCTTTTTGGCGTGCCGTGCGTATCACGGTCATATCTTGTTCGGCGCTGTAAGCTTCATAACGAAGCAGTCGCGGGGATTTCAAAAGTGCCTTTTTAATATCATCAGGATCGATCGAACTGAATTCTTCCAGTTCGATATAAGCTTTACCGATATCTTCTATGCGATGCGCATCGCTTCCGGACGTGACGGCTATTTCAGGATGCACCGCCAGAAACCGGCCGGTGTCGAGAATGTCATCCGCCTCGGCCCCATACGTGAACGCTTCGACCAGGTCGATGCCGGAGAGCATTTTTTCCAATTCCTGACCGTCATATATTTTTTCATGAAAGCGATGGCTTAGAAATCCGGTGCCGCGATGAAACGGGTGTGGCATCATGACCAGCCCGCCCTGGCCGTGAATTTCGTCGATAATGTCGAATACGTCCCGGCTGACTATTTCACGGTGCAAAAATAACCCGATAACATGCGTTCCCTGCTCGGATGTGATTTCCATGCCGGGAATAATGGTGATTTTCGATGCTGTATTACGGGCCAAGCCGCAGGCCGACATGGTGTCATGGTCGGTTATGGCGATCGCATCCAGAGCGGCCGTTTCGGCGGCCCTGATGATTTCAGTCACGTCGCTTTGGCTGTCGAACGAATGACCGGTGTGAATATGAAGATCCAGTTTCATTAAATTGCCATCCATAGCCTTTTTGATTCATTCCATGGCAAGACGGATGCCCGAAACGGTCTTTTTGTTTCGCTTCGAAACAATTTTTAAAACATTGCCTCATAACAACTTACCCTACGAAAAGACCTGCTGTTGGAAACAGGTTTTAAATCATTGAATAAAAACCGAAAATTTTTCCGTCGATGATGGAAGCTAATTCCAAAATTAAGAGCCGCCCGGCGGGAGTTTGTTACCGGGCGGCTCCATTGGAAGGTGAGAATGGGTTTATCGTTATAGTCGGTCTATTATCAGGACGGACGTCAATACCCCGCCCAGAATTGTCGCTACGGTCGAAGCCGACTTCAACCAGTCACGTTGCTTTTTAATTTCGGTCGGAACGAAAATAACATCGCCGACGTCCACCTTTTTACGTAATGTGCCGTTATGGGCAAAAACCTGCCCGTTGGCCTTGATAAGCTTGGTTCCCGATTTCTCGGCTTGACCGGTGAAATTCCCGGCCTGCCGGACATAATAATCGACCGACCGGCCCGGTTCAAATTTGATCGTCCCGTTGGACGCTACGGCCCCGATAACCGAAACGCCGCTGGGCATATCCGGCACGTAAATATAATCATCCTTTTGGAGGCGGATATCCCCTTCGCGACCCCCGGTGGCCAGAATTTTTTCCACATCGACAATAATGCGGTTCATCTTATGCGGATCGAACGACCCGGTTTCCAGACGGCGGACATTGCCGGTCGAATCTTCGATCAGCGGTTGCGAGTTGATAATTATTTCCGGAATGTTCTGCCGAATCAGGTCATTTCCTATGGATTTGCGCTGCAATACCAGTCCCCGCGGAAAAGCCCGCTCGGTAAATCCGCCGGCACGATTCAGTAGTTGGTAAAGCGTTTCTTCGCCGGACAAAAGCGAGTAACGCCCGGGGAAGCGAACTTCACCCTCGATATTCACCAGGCGGTGCAAAAACCAGTCGGGGTATTCACGGATAAAGACCCGGTCGTCCTCCTCCAGCGCGATTTGACGCATGTTGTCATCGGTGATGTCGATAACCTGCGTCGTAATGCTCCCCGCCGTATCCGTCCGGGCCAGTTCCACCCGGTATTTATAGGCGTTGCGTTTGAGGTTCCCGGCCAGAAAAATCAGATCATATACCGTCATGCTGTCATACAGCTCATACTGCCCCGGGTTTTTGATCTCCCCGTCGATATAAACGTACTTTTTCCACTCGATTTCATCGATGCTGTAAATGTGAAGAGAATCGAGATCTTTTAATGAATAGTCCGCCTGCCCCGCCATAACCTCTTTAAGGTTGATCGGAATAATTTCAATTCGGCGGTCCGGGTACTTGCGGAATATATTGGCCCGCTCCAGATAAACGTTTTCCGGCCGCAGTTCCCCCCGTGCGATAAGAGTCGCCACGGTGGTCGAATCGGTTCTTTCGTATGTGCCCGGGTGTTGCACCATGCCGCCGATTTTGACGATATTGCGATGCACGTCGAACACCGAAAACACGGTCACCCGATCACCGTCGGCCAGAAATATATCCGGCGGACTGCCCGCCTGCAATGGATTGAGGTTGACGTCGAGTACGATTTTCTTGTTGTCTTCAGAAATACGGTTCAGCATGATCCGGTCCAGGTAGGCCTCGGCCGTCGTTCCCCCGGCCAGTTCGATTAACTGCTCGACCGTCTCCACGTCGGATAATTCATAAATGGCCGGGCGTTTTACCTCGCCGGATATCGTCACCCGCGGACCGGACACCGGCACGAAAATGGCATCACCCGAAGTCAGGCGGATATCACCCTCGGTATTGCCCTTCAATAAAAAATCATATATATCGACCGTCTTCTCCAGACGGTTATTGCGAATCAGACGGATATTGCGCAATGACCCGCGTTCATTCGGACCTCCGGCCAGATATAAAGCATTGAACAGCGTCGTCAGCGAACTGACCGTGTACGCTCCGGGTTTCTTAACTTCCCCGGTCAAATACACGCGAATCGAGCGTATGGCGCCGAGCGACACGGATATCTTGAAATCGGTATAAACCTGGGATAATTTCTTTTCAATCTGGGAAGAAAAATCAGCGATGGTCATCCCCCAGGCGGTCGTCGCCCCGACCTTTGGAATGAAAACGTTACCCTGACGGTCAATCGTCAGATTGTATTCCTTCTCGACGCGTCCCCATATATTGATAATAACATTATCGCCGGGCCCGAGGACGTAATCCGAAGCCGCCGCCACGTCAATCGGCCGCGACAGTTCATTGGGCGAATTGAACAGGTCGTATCCGAAGGGGCGAAGTCCCGTCGATATCTTTCGAGAACTTGAATCCGGCATCGGCCCCGATGTCGGTGATTGAAAAGTCATGGACGCGGAATCTGAGGCCGCGCCTCGGAATTCTTCGGAAGTGAAATATTGCGGACTGCTATAAGTTGCCGTCGGCCTATCCTTTATGTTACTTGACGCCGCACTTTTCAGATAGGCGTTGATCAGGCTGTCGTCCACATTATTATTGCAGAAAGCTGGCCTAAACCAGCTAATAGACACCAGAATTAAAACCAGAAGAATCAGCAATATTATTTTCTTCATCTCAACCTTCCTTGTATCTTAACACGTTTCCATTCTCGATTGAGATGTATTTCAAACCCCGTGCCGTCTTGTGCGAAGACTAATCTGCCGGTCTGACAACAGGTTACATGCAGTCGCTGGCCCGCCCCAAAGGAAAAGCGGAATAAATTGGCATTTGATGACGGAAAATTTTTCGCAGTCGTTCAATCAGTTTGGGCTTTTAAATTCGTTCAATTTTGTTATTATTAACCCTATGGATAACAAACCTATATACTTGTCAAAAGACGGTCTTCGCAAACTCCAGCAGGATTTGAAAAAACTCAAAACCCAGGACCGCCCGCAAATAATCGCCGAAATCAAACGTGCCCGCGAACTGGGCGATTTGAGTGAGAATGCCGAATACCACGCCGCCAAAGAGGCGCAAACCCATATCGAGAGAAAAATCGCCGAACTGGAAGATAAATTAAGCCGGGCCAGAACGCTCGATACCGATAATATCCCGTCGGATAAGGCCTATGTTTTCGCCAAGGTCACCATCAAAGATATCAAGCGTGGCTTTGAGATTGAATATAAACTGGTTCCGCCCGACGAAGCCGACGTTGACAATGACATGATTTCCACCAAGTCCCCGGTCGGCGCGGCCTTGCTGGGCAAAGGGGTCGGCGACAAGGTCGAAATAAAAGTCCCGGCAGGAATTCTCGAATACGAAATTCTAAAAATATCTCGTGACGAATAAAAAAAATCCCCCCATGTGTCCGGGGGGATATGATATCACTTGTGAAGTCCGGGCCTATTCTTCGTAATCGTACACCTCAAGATCTAAATCGTCTTCGTCGTACTCACCTTCGTCAGCATCCTCGAAATAGGCGTCGTCGTCTTCTTCTATCTCCGACGCCATATTCGCGCATTCCACCGAACAGAAAAATTCACCGTTTTGTTTGATGGGGTTGCCGTCGATGTGCTCGCCGCAAAATTCACAGCGCATCTTTATCCTCCTAAGCCTGATTCCAGCGATGTCTTCCGGGAATCAACCTCTTCGTCCCGGTCGGGTGGACATAAGTTTCAAAGACCTGCCAATACGCTTTGAATTAATCTTTCGTCATATATGACGACAAATAAAGCATTCCGGATTATTTTTTTTCAAGATTTTTTTGATGTTTTTTAAAAATATTTTTGGTCGTTTTTACCCGGTCCAAAAGCCCCCTTTTGCCATGTTAAAACGGTGTTTAAACCTCCGGCGGTTGGCCGCCATATTGGGACCACTCTTCTTTCGATGGCCCATAAATCCCCGGAATCTTCAACCCTGCCTGCCGCATTAAAACCGTCATCTGCCCGACATGGTGTATCTCGTGGTCAATCAATATCTTAAGGGTCATCCCCCGTTTCCACATCTCACCATATAGATTGTCTTCGATTTCCATGTCGCTGTCTTTCCAGCCTTTGACCTGTTTGGTTAGCGAAGCCGCCAGGGTTTTATACGCCTTAACAATATCCGCCGCTTTGGCCGGAACCGGCTCGGTATGCGACGGGCCCTCGAGTTTCAAGCCCAGATGCGAGGGCATTTCGGCTACGGTCGTCACCACATGCCAGGCGATCCGTCCCAGATTTCGATGCCCGGGCGTGATTTCCTGCTTCAGACTGGCGTCGGTCAAAGCCTCCAGAACCTTTGCCGTCCGCCCGGAATGGGCCTCCCAGGTTTTAACAAACGAATCAACCGATGTGAACATCAAATTTCCAAACATTTCGGCATTCCTCGACTTAAAATGATTTAGATTTGCTTTCTTCCGACATTATACGCAGCCCAACCCGAGACGACAATCACTTTTCGAGAGGGTAATTGCCAGGAATCGCGGCAGTAATTCATCAAGTGGGTCGATCCCACCCTCGATTTGCCCCCGAATTGCTCAACTCCCGAACCAAAATGGCGATAATTCTGAATGGCAATACGAGGTTCTTTGTGCATGATGGGGGGTGAATATTCTTGACTTTCTATAAAAACACTTTATATTAAAGTGTCGGTTTATCATAATTTTAATTGGGGGATTCATATGTCCAGACAGGCACTGGGCGTTTATGTCGGCATTGCGTTGTCGATCATGGCGATGCTGCTGATTGACGCCTGCGTTGAAGACCGCCTGTTGTCTCCGGACGGCGGCGATTCTGATGCCGAATATACCGTTTTTTACGGCGGCGCCGAGGCGGCTCCGCCCACCGGTTATTATACCTATGGCATAAGTACAAAAACCGGAGAACCAATCGATACTTTCGTCTTTGAAATGCCGTCGTACAGAAAGGTAATATTTTCCAATGATGGCTCCAATATCATCATGTCCAGATCGTGGCTGAAAATCATCGATTATGAATCAAAAGAAGTGATTGCGGAGAATAATCAATATGCGACGCACTGCGCCCGATTGAATGCCGCCGGGGATCTTCTGCTCGTTTCCGACGGGTATCCTTTCGTCGTCTTTTCATATCCCGATCTCACACCCATATTGGTGGAGGACATCACGGTCAGCTACGGCGGCTTTTTGCCGCAGGACAGACACGCCTTCTATATCAAAAATGGCAAGGATTCCTTATATGTCCTGAACTTTACCGACCCGGACAACGTTCTTACATCGCAACATTACATCGGCGGATCGGTTATGGCCGCAGAAGTGACACACGATGGGGCGAAACTTGTAATCCTGCAGACATTTTATGGTGATCCAAAATCAAACATCAAAGTATATAACACGAACGATTTCGCGCTTGAGGAAGAGCTTGAAATCCCGGACAGATTTTACGGCGGTATGACGATTCATCCCGACGGCAACAGAATATTCCTGCATTAGGCGGCGCCATCCGCCCAGTATATCAGCCTCATTGACGTTTATTCAATCGACGCGAATACGATTTCCGGCTTCATCACGCAGGATGACATTGACTCCCCCCATCAGTTTTATCCGACACAAATCGCTTTTACTCCCGATGGCCGGAATGCCGTAATCTTATCTTTTTATCCGATGTCATCAACATCGACACTTATAATCACGGACGCTCTGTCAAAAGCAATAATCATTCAACTTGATTCACCTCCTGCCGGAGCCGAATGTATAGCAGTGAGACCGGTTGATATCTCAAAATAAGGAGATGGACATGTTAAATGGGACTTTGTGGGCGGGCATAGCTATGGTTGTACTTATAGCTGCAAATATATCCGCATAAATCGATGATAATGATTATTATGCGTTTTTTAACAACGAAAAATATATCCTGATTGCAAGCAGTGAATATATTGCCATTAGTATCGCTGAAAACGATTTCCCGGGCGACCTGCAGATGTTAAATGAATTTCCGGAACTGGATCGGGAATACGGTCTGGCTCATATTTTCAGGGATTTATATGTCGCCCGGATCCGTGCCGGAAGCAATGTTGATTACGTAATCGAGAACTTAAGGGACTACCCCGGAATCACCGATGTAAATAACGCATTCCTGAATGATGACGGTCAGGTTTATTACTTGTACCCCAAAATTTTAGTTGCCTACAAAACCGATGTAAGTGATGCAATCATTGATTCCATTGAGGCGGCGAATAACCTGATCGTTCTATACAACCCCGGGAGTGCTCGAAATACTTATATATACGGGTCCGAAAACTCCGGCGTCAGACAAATGATGGCGATATCTAACGGTATTTACGAAAATGGACTCGCGTATCATTGTGGCGTGGACTACATTTCGCCAATGACATTAAGTCTGGTGCCGAATGATACGTATTACGAAGACGAGCAGTATTATCTTTGTCCCGACCAGACCGATTTCGAATCGGCATTTGACTACCAGTTGACCGATACAATTATCAATGTCACATTGCTGGATTCCGGGCTTGAACCACACGACGATCTTCCTGCCTCGAGAATTGCTGGCGGTTTTAATTATCATTATGAGGAAAATGATTACAGATTTTACGAGTATGACCTTCCGGATATATGTTATCCCAATCAAGCCCATGATAACGCCCATTATCACGGTATTTCCGTGGCAGGACTGCTGGCCGCAACCATTAATGACACACAATACATTGCCGGCGCGACGAATAATTTATCGATCACCATGCACAAAATTTTCGATTGTGAAGAAGGTGGCAGTGCTGACGGCATGGGCATTATGCGCGCAATTCGGGATGCCGCCGACAACGGCGCGGCGATAATTTCCAACAGCTGGGCCTATACATCCTGTTCGGGTCCAGGCAATTATATCGGGTATTATGTAAATAATGCCATAAATTACGCCCGTGATACAATGAATTGCCTGGTCGTCTTCGCCACCGGCAATTGTTTTGACGAATTACCCTGTGACACCTGCGTCCTCTGGCCATCAGGTAAAGATAATGTTTTCGCGGTCGGGGCATCGGACAGCCATCATGTCGTGACACGATGGGAGTATTCACATTATGATGCCGACGACTCCAAAGTGGATGTCGTGGCACCCGGGCAGCACATAATTACATTAGACCAGATGGGTCCTGGGGTCGGTTATTGGAAATCCAATTCGTCAATCCCCTGCGCTGATGATTATAATATTGCCTGCTTTCTCGACGGCACCTCTTTGGCTGCCCCCCTTGTTTCCGGACTGGCCGCCCGAATCATGGCTCGGCGGCCGGAATTCATCGGCAATCCTGATACCGTCGAATGCATCATTAAGAATTCCACCGGCAACGGCTGGTATAATCCGCCGTATTATGAAGATACGATTGTTGCTTCCAACGAAATCGGATACGGCCGGATAAACGCTGCCCGGGCCATGCTGGCGATTAGCCGCGGAGATGTTAATAACGATGTAAATATAAATCTGCTCGATATTAGTTTTCTGATATCATATATTTATGAGGATGGGCCTGAACCATTTCCAAATCTGAGACTTGGTGATGTTAATTGCAGTGGGACAATTAATCTATTGGATATAACTTACCTGATTTCATATTTGTACGATTCGCCGCCCGGACCGCCACCGCCAACGTGCTTCAAATATTAGGTGCTGCGCGGAATGCCTAGGGTAAATTGAATTCGCGTCGCGGTTTGGAGACGTCACTACTCTCGGAACACGACTTTCGGATAATCGCGGGCGGCACCGTATAGCGACATGGCATCGTCCGGCGCCAGTCGAATATGAAGTGTCTTCCGCCCCGATACGAACATCATCAGACGACGATAGTAATCGTTGACTATCTGCAAATGAAATTTTTTATTGGGCACAATTTCGGTCTCGAAATGCAGGCAGGGACCATCGTTTATCACGATCACGAAACGTGTCGGAAGATATCTCTGGATTTGCTCTTCGCCCAGATGGGTTTCCTCACAAATTATCTCCAGCTCGGCTTCGGGCACAGTGGCCGCCCCGGACAGAAGACTGACAATTTCAATAGTCGCGCCGGTCGTGTCGCGTTCGTTTAGATCATCCGCCAATCGGGTTGTGACGGCGCTGTCAGCGTCCATTGCGAAGGCATATTCCCGGAGAACCGTCCCGCTCTGCTTGAGCGTCATCACCCGTTCGGAAAAGTCAACCACCAGATAAATCTTGCCCTCTTTTTTCAGGACGCCTTCGATTTTATCGGCGTTGGACTGCGACTTGGCCGCCCACGATATCACGGCGATAACGACCATGGCAACAACCAGCACGAATCGTTTATATATGGCCATATCAGTACACATAGATGAACATCCCGATTCGGGTCCGATAGTACAGCTTCTTCAAATCGTCGTCGCCCAGCCGGACACAACCGTGGGTCACCGACCGCCCCAGCATCCGGTAATAAATCGTCCCGTGGATATAATACCCGTCGCCGAAGCCGATGGCATAATCGCCCATCATATTGTTGTCGAGCCGGTCCGACTCCGAACGGGGAATCGGCTCGCCTTCTTCGACAAAAGCCCAGTCCGGTTTTCTCCACCAGGGATTTTCGAGCATGCTGTGGACGGCAAAAACCCCGGTCGGCGTATCGAACCGCCAGCGCCGCCCGGTCGCGGTGTCAACCAGCTCTCCCCCCGACCCGACCGAACAGACCGCTTCGAGCAGCACCGTATCGGCCGTGCGCAGATACAACCGGTTGCAGTAGCGGTCGATCACGATATACGGTCCATAGGGACGCCCGACTGGCGGGCGATATTTTTGTCGTTCCGCCGGAGCTCCCGGCGCCGGTTGCACCTGCATCGTCCCGCCTTCGTAAAACGCACCCCAACTTTCGTTTATGCCGGCCAGCCAGACACTAAAACGGCGCCCGCTGCCCAGAAGAGACAGGGCCGCGATAATTATCACGACGCTTATAAAATATACAATTCTCAAAGCGGCTCCTTCAAATGACGAACAATCGTGACCGGCGTTCCCATACCCGCCAGGCGCATTATTTTATCCATCTCTTTATCGGTGACGGCGACACACCCGTCGGTCCAATCCTTCCCGGTCCCGCCGTGCCCGTGGATTTCGATCAAGCCTCCGATTTTGGCTCCCGCCGGAATGGCTCCGGATTTAAGATTCTCCGAAAAACGCTTTTTATCCTCATCGTTGGGATAATTGAGCAACAGGGCCCGATAAAATTTACTGCCATTGTTGACCTTCACGACCCGGTATTTACCTTCGGGAGTGGCCCCGTCGCCGGCCATACGTTTCTGCTGACCGGAATTATATCCCAGTTCGCAGACATATGATTCGATCTTTTTGCCGGCCTTGAAAATGTACAGCCGGTGCGCGCTTTTGTCAACAATGATGGCCACGCCGCCGCTTTTTTGGGAATCGGCTATGGTCTGATCAACCCAGCTTTGCCAGGTATCCTGATTGCTCTGTCGTGTGGAGACCATTTCCTTGCGCCTTTGTTCCAGTCGTGTAAAAACCGAACCGGCTACCTCGATACTCCGTGCGGCTTCACTATATAACCCCCGGTCAACCAGCTCACGGGCATTCTCGATTTTAAAAGCCGCCGAACGGTACAATATCTCATCGTCGGTACGGGACAGCGATTCGTCGAGAATTTTGCGCCATACCGTCAGACTATCCTCATATCGTCTTACCTCGGTCCGGGTGCGGGCCGCCAGAGAAAGGCGCTGATTCCCGGTTTTTTCCAAAGCCTTTTCGGCCAGACGGGTGGCCTCTTTCAAAAGGGAATCGGCCTCATTAAATGAACCGAACGGCCACCAGTCCCGGCTGACCGAGTCCAGGGCGCGACGCCCGCGGTCGAGATGGGCCACCGCTTCTTTATACTGCGTCCCGGCAAGTTTGGCGGCGCCGGAGGATTCGGCCGCAGACACCGCCATCATGGCTTTTTTGAGGCTATCGAAGGGCAGTTGACGGTACTCACGATAGCCAATGAAAAAAGCGGCGACTCCTGCGACGACAACCGGCAAAAGCAACAACCAAACCCAGCGGCGGCGGTTTTTCATATTAACCTGTAATATATCATCGAGTGTCGGGCAAAAAGAAAAGGGGCCGTGCCTGACGGTCCCTTTTTATTTTCATCCCCAGGCCATCGCGTTATGGGGTAACCTTGGTAACGGCGGCGCCGATATCGTTTTTAACTCTCGTTATCTGCGATTTGACGGCCTGCAGTTTGTCCCGGGCAACCAGGTAGTTGCCGGCCTGATAATCAGCCGTGGCGGCGGTCAACGCGGTTGCGGCGGCGTCAAGATCGGTTTGCATAACTTTGATGTCCAGACGCGTCCCTTTGCCCTTGGGCGCCTTGGCCAGGGCGGTTTTGGCCTCGACCATAAGAGCATCGATTTCCACAATCAGGGTGCTGTCCAAAAGACGCATGTTTTCTTTCTCGACGGCCGCTTCGCTGGCCGCCTTCGCCGCCAGTTGCTGGGCCGCGGTAATCGTCGCCTTGGCCTGATCATAATCGCGCAACATGGAAAAACGCCCATCCTGCTTCTGGATTTCGACCGAAGCGGCGTTCAAGGAATCCATTGCCTCTTTATAGGCGGCCGGAGCATACAACTCGGCTTCCGCCTGTTGAGCGGTCTCCAGGGCCTTTTTGCCTGCGTCAAACTCGGTAACCGGAGCCTCGCTGCACCCGACTATGAGCACTACTACGGCGAATACCGCCACACCCGACAGTAAACGCTTACACATGTTTTTTTCCTTCTGGCCGACATCCTTTCGGGATTACGTATAAAAAAAAGACACACGCATGATCGGCCTGACACGCGTACGCCTTGTTCATTGTTGTCGGAACGGCGTCGTCCCGACCGTATTTACAACCAAACTCTTGTTTGACTGTTTTATTTATTTTATATCCGGGCAACCGACCACCCGGCCTAAAATTCCTTTTATGGCTCCTCAACAAAATGGTGTATCAATCTATTCGAAGCAGAGTCTTTTGTCAAGACAATATTGAAATCATTTACGCCAGCTTATCCCTATGCCTATCGGTCAGTTACAAACAATCGCGAATTCGACGAACTCCCGCTTGACGCCAAATATACTTCTATCGATGCCGGGATTGGCTATTTGACCAGATCGAATATATCGACAATACGAATCGGTTCGACATTATAAAAACCTTGCCCGTACTTGCACCCGGCCTGCTGACCGAAAGCACGGGCCATAGTCTCCAGAGACCAGATATAATCGCGCGATTTTTCCGGATTCAGAAACTGCGATTCATGGCATTTTAGCGCCTCAAGCCATTGCTCAAAGTGCTCCGTTATATCGACGACAAAATTAGGGGCCAGGCCGGGCGGCAAAAAATAATGAAAAATCTGTTTGACCCGATGCGGCTCCCCTTCAATCGGCATTTTTTTGAGTGTCGCAAAATTGGCGGCGTTTATCGTAATCTGCCCTGCCGCTACATGGTCGGGATGCGACTGGCGTTTGCCATGACCGATATGAGGATATGGCGTCAGGATTATTTCGGGACGGTACTTGCGAATAAGCGTCGCCAGTTCGATACGGCGGTCGTTCGTGTCAAACAGCCCGCAATCACCCCAGTCAAACGTTTCAATCAGGTCAGAACCCATAACCCGGGCCGCCCGGGCGGCTTCCGCGGCGCGAATTTCAACCGTCCCCCCGGTACCCATTTCACCTTTTGTAAGGTAAACGATCCCGGTTTTATAGCCCCGACGATTCAAATCAATCAAAACCCCGCCGGTCCCGACTTCGACATCGTCGGGATGCGCTCCGATTGAAATCAAGTCATATTTCGGGTTCGCCATTATTCCTCACAAATAAAAGAGCCGGAGTAGTCTTTAACCTCTCCGGCCCGAATTTGTTCCCTGTTCTTATTCCTATTGCGGAATCACGAATTTATCACTATGGTATTTAAGAATATGCGGCAAAATATCCCAGACATAAATGTTGGCATCAGAATCATAACCGGGCAAACCGGTGTATGACAGTGTATCAAACGACGGCGTCCCGGGGATTTTGCCGTAGGTATTTCTTAGCAGGTCGCGGAAATCCTCCGTCTGCTCGTTGAAACTGTACCCGTCCCAACCGTTGGAATGCATCAAAAAGATATTCAGGCTGTCCAGCGCCCCGCTGTAATCGGCCAGGATAGTCGGAATATTGTTTTCCTGCCACAGGCCCCATGGCACCGCGCTGACTTCACCGTCCGGGCCAAACGGCAGGTGGACCGAGGCATTGGCCGATAAGGCAAAACTATTAAACCAGGTCGCTGGGTCATTTATGACACCGTCGGCAATTACCGTTTCGATATACCCGGTATCATGAGGCGAAAACGCCGATGCCGCCGCAAAGAACAGCGACTGCAAAGGCTTGGCATTATCAATATCCATGGCGGCATAATTGGCCGCGCCGACTTCGGTCATGAGATCACGGAATAACGGAATGAAACCTCCCGTGCCGGCCGCACCATCGAAATCCAGCGGGGCCGATACGGCCGAGACCGAACTGAAATTCTCGCTGTAGCGCAACGCGACTCTCATGGCCCCGTAGCCGCCCATGCCGATGCCCGAAATAGCCCGCGTGCTTCGATAGCCATGAATGTTGCCCTCTTCTTCATAATCCCCGAGTATGCCGATAAAATAGTCCAGCATGGTGCCGGCCGAATCGGTCCATCTCTTGGGATTGTTGATATTCCCGATGGTTTCGGCATATTTGCCGCCCGCCCAGTTATCGCCATAGAAACACCCGCCAAAATCGGTGTTACCGCTGATGCAAACGATTATCATCGGTTTAATCTCGCCGGTGGCGATCATCTTGTCGGCAACGTCTTTGAGCCCATGATTGAAATAGAAGTATTCATCACCCCGGAACGGTGTCAGCATCAGAAGCATGGGGTAAAACTTCTGCGGAGATTCAGTGTCGTTATAGCCATAGGGAACATATATCTGGAAATAAATGGAATTTTGACCGAACATCTGATAGTCCAGATGGCGAACAAAGTGCTGATTGACCGCATTGAAGACAACTCCGCCCGGATAATAAGGCAGAGATTCCACGGGGTTTCCCCTGTCGGAACAACTTAATAAAGCCGCGGCGGCAATCAATCCTGTGATCAATATCGCGAATATGATTTTTTTCATCAGGTCCTCCTAAAACCGGTAAGTAAAGCCTAAAACGGTTTGGAATGTATTGGCTTCATACAAGCCCGGGAAGTTGTCGATTAAATCATCGCCGTTGACTTCATCCAGTTCTCCGACCGTGAGATCCGGGTGATGAGTATACGTCCCGGCGATTTCGACACGCCAGACTTCAATATCGAATGACAAACCGGCGCTGAACGTAATCTTGTTACCCAGGTCGACGAAGTGAGGTGTCAGCGTCATTTCAGAAATCGGCGACTGATCATAGGCGAAACCGACACGCGCCTGAGTATAACCGTTAACCTGATAATTGGCTCCGGCCATGAATTTCATGGCGTCATCCCATTTCACCGGATAAGAAATATCACGGCGCATCAAAGAATCATTCAAATAGGTGAAACTGGCATATCGGAAATCGTCGTAAACTCCGGAATAATTCGAGCTCTTGAATTCAAAACCCTTGAACTGGGACCAGAGCACGTATTCGAAATCCGCCGCCAGAAGAAGCTTTTCATTGAACTGGTAAGATATCCCGCCGCCGAACACGGCCGGGACATCAACGTCGGCCTCGAAATCATACATATTGGTGAAATTCTCGCCCGCGAAGAAATGGTATTGCTCCGTGACTTCCGTCCAGAGCGTATTATTGGACAAAAGCGAGGCATTGTCACCCATGAAAAAGACCGAGGTCCCGCTGCCATCAACCGTGATAGTGCTTTTGCCGCTGTAGGTCAGGCCGACCTTGGTCTTTTCATTTATGGCATACATCAGTCCCAGTCGATAGCAGAAACCATAACCGTTCCCGTCATTTTCATACCATTGCGGCACCCTTTCATAGGGGCGCTCCACGTAGGACCCGAACTCGGGATTATCCAGAAGCGGGTTGCGCCGCAGGACGAGATTGGAAAATTTCAAATCGACCCTTCGCAAACCTATTCCCAGTCCGACCGAAAGTCTATCGTCCTCCAAAAAGGTTCGGGCCGCGGTTAGTTGCGCATCGACGACGTCGAAGTTGTTGTAAAACTGTCTTGGTCCGATATCCCGCATGCCGTACATCTCGATATCTTGGAAACCGAATACGGTCGTCCAGTCGAGGTTCTGGTCGAATGATTGAATTATCGAGAAACCGAAAACCATTTCGTCGTTCGCGACCGGCAGTCGGATCAATGCGGCCACTTGAGGAACGTTATGAATGGCATGGCTATTGGGCAGACGGATATCGTTATAATATCCCGAAGCGATCTGGCCGCCCCATTTGAATTCGGGCGTCACATAATAACGATTATGAAATAGCGCGAGATTGCCCGACAGCATGTTATCCTGAATCCAGCCATAGCCCGCCGGATTATAATAAGCCGCCGACCAGTCGTCCGCCACGGCCCGAAAAGCACCGCCCATACCCTGGGCTTTAACACCGATTCCATCAAATGTAAAGCCGCCGCTATGGGCGCTCGACAAGGCCAACAACAGAATTAAAAATGATGCGGCCGCGTACCTCTTATGACCCATTCTCTTCTCCATTTATTCTTAAGACTAAAAATTTACCCTTTTATCCCTCGCCCAATCATGTCGAGATACGGGCGAATTAACCCTTCGTCTCAATCCCGCAAACCCATGCAAAGGTTTGTCATATAAAGCTGAAAAACTACAACAAGGTCGCCCATTTGTCAAGTCCTGTGGCGAAAAATCGCCAATTATACGTGGAAACATCGATTCCCCTGTCCACCGATGTTTAGGACGAATGAAATATTTATTTTGGTCAATGAAATCGGCGATTTATCGAAAAGCCTGCCGAATGGCCGCATTGTATCCAACGCGAGCCGGATAAAATCCGGCTTCGGCCGATTTTCTGGCGTGAAAATCGGCCAGGGCACCCGTTGTCACCAACGACAAATAATAATGAACCACTCCGTTATTTTCCAACAAAGCCAGACATTTATAAAAATTGTCCCGCGATGATTCATAATTCTTCAAAAGATAATCCTGAAAACCTTTGACGGCGTATGGCAATGCCCGACCAAATTGCCCGACACGGCATGCCTCGGAGATTATTCCCGGATCGTTCAAATTCTGGAACTCAAAATACATATGCGGAAAATCGACCAGAGTATAGTCTCCACGCTCAAGACCCTCGGCGATAAACGCCAGATAATCGGCGATCGGACCGGGTCGTCCACCATGCAAGCCAACTTCCGATACAATTCGACGATTCAAAGGGTCAAAGTGCCCCGATGAAACCCAGCTCGAATAGCCACACATGATCGAATTATCATCGGCGACATCGACCGCGCCGCATAAATGGCTGATTTCATGAACCAAAAGTTGTCCGATTTGCATCGCTCGGAAAGAATCATAATCCTCACCCGGCATTTCCAGAGCCGTGACGACGGCCAGACGATAACCGACATCGGCCAGCCCGACCTGAATCCGGTCGCGGCTGACAAACACCTTGTCCGGATCGGTTATGCGATAAATAATTACCCGCATCGGCCCGTTTTTCGACGATAAAATATTTCGGCCCTCCCGGAAAACATCTTCAAGCCTATCCAATGGCCCCGGCGCTAATCCGATTTTGCTTTTGTTGAGGATTTTAAGCCCTAAGCCGAAGTCCCGATGGAAAATCCGCGAGGCATAATCAAAGGCCAGCTCCAGATCGGAATCGAATTCTTCGGCGTAAATTTCGACCTCAAGCGCCTTGGCGACCGGTTCATGCCGATAATGACGCGAGGGCAACTCGGACATCATTTGCTCAATCTGGCGCATGAAAACAAAATTAGGCAACTCCCTCGGCTGCCGCTCGATATTGACACCATCGAAATATAACCACCTCTTGAGACCGGACATAGTGACCGGCTTTCCGGAATAAATCACACCGCCACCGCATAAATCTCGAATTGTCAGCCGCAAATGGGAGGATATTTCGAAATCCGGAAACGGCCATTGAAGACAATCGTCCAAAAGGGGGGCATCGAAGCGGCGGCAGGTGATTTTGCCACCTATTTCGGCGCTATATTTGAATCCCGCGTTATTCAAAGCCCGGTCCCTTTCCGGCAAAGTCGACAGGGTATCGGAATTAACAATCTCCGCCTCCCAACCCTTTTTCCAAAAATAGTATTCGAGGTGAGATATCAGACATTGCCGCAAACCAGAGACCAAAAAGCGGTCATTATCACCGGTTATTGACAGATTAAGTGTCACGGCCATTCGTTCGGGCGCCAGATCTGCCGAAGGCGCCGCAAAAGCGGTCGCTGTTAAATTTACGGCCGTCAAGACGACCGCAAAACAGGTAAATTTAAAGCCAAACATGTTCTTTATACGGCATAATTGGGCAAAAGTGCTTGAAAATCAAGAGCCGACCGGCTATAATTGAACGTAATGTTGAGGAATATCACATTTATAATACTTATGTTGTCAGCCCTGCTGTCATTGGGCTGTGGCAAAAACAAAGATATTGTAGCCTTAAAACAGGAAGGCCAGGCCGCCCTGGCCCAGGGTAAAAGCGAGCTGGCCATCAATATTTTCCGGCAAGCATACAAAGAAATGCCCTCGGACCGCGATGTTATCGTCGGGCTGGCTTCCGCTTATAAGAAGGCCCTGATTACGGATTCGGCCTATTCCTATTATAAAAGGGCCAAATTGCTTTATAATAATGATCGCGAGGTCAACCGGGAATTACTACGAATGGCCCCGGCTTACAAGGATTATGACATTGCCTTTAAAGCCATCGCCGCCCTGATCAACACCGGTGACAACGAAAAGTTGTACTGGCCGCAGCTGGCCGAGCTGTACTACATGGACAAGCAATACTATAAGGCGGCTTCTTATTATAAATTGCTGATCGAAGACGATTCAAGTAATGCCTATTACTATCTGTCATTGGCGGGCGTCCTCTCCCTGGGACAAACACCGGCCGAATCCAATAAGGTATTGTTTGCCGCGGTCGAGAAATTCGGACCGCGACCGGAATTTTATACCAATATCGCGGTGAATTACACCAATATGGCCATGTTCAAAGAAGCGGAAAAGTATTTTCGCCTGAGTCTGGAATTGAGTAGCGATAATGTTCCCACCTGGGTAAACCTGGCCAACGTGCTGACGACTATGGATGATCGCAAAAAAAAGCTGGAAGCGCTGGAAATTTATAAAACATACAAGGACCAGACTCCGGCCTTTTACAAACTGGATTCGATTATTACAGCGCTCCAGAGCGAACTGGGTGTGGAATAGCCTTCAATGATTTGTCGAATCCGCGCGACATTTATATGATGAACAACGGATTAACCGATAGAAAAGTCCTGGTGACGGGCGCCGATGGGTTTATCGGCTCGCATCTGACCGAGTTTCTATATTCATCGGGGGCCGCAGTCAAAGCACTGTCATATTATAACTCTTTCAACTTCCGGGGCTGGCTTGAGGATATCGAGATTAAAGACAGAATAGAAATCGTCGCCGGGGATATCCGCGATGCCGCCTTTTGTCGGGCACTTTTAAAAGACATTGATATCGTCTTCCATCTGGCGGCCCTTATCGCTGTCCCCTATTCCTACACCGCCCCAACCAGTTACATTGACACCAATGTTAAAGGAACTCTGAATCTATGTCAGGCGGCGCTGGATAACGGTGTTAAAAGATTCATTCATTTATCGACAAGCGAGGTCTATGGCACAGCCATCCACGTTCCCATCGATGAGAATCATCCTCTCCAGCCGCAATCACCGTACAGCGCCTCCAAAATCGGCGGCGATGCCGTCGCCAAAAGTTTTTATCATGCCTTTAACCTGCCCGTTGTCATCGCCCGACCGTTTAATACCTACGGTCCCCGGCAGTCGGCCCGGGCCATTATTCCGACCATTATCACGCAACTGACCGCGGGACAAAAACAGGTCAGACTGGGCAATCTCGCCCCCGCCCGCGATTTTACTTTTGTTGCCGACGTATGCCGGGGTCTGGCGGCGTTAGCCGGATGCGAACGCGCGGTCGGGGAAACGGTCAACATCGGCTCCGGCGCGGAGATTTCCATCGGCAAACTGTTTGAAAAAATAAAGAGCATCATGCGCAGTTCCGCCGAGAGCATGACCGATATAGCAAGAATCCGTCCGGAAAAATCGGAGGTCTATCGACTGCTGTGCGACAGCTCCAAAATGAAAAAACTGACCGGTTTTGCCCCTGAAATTGATATCGACCGGGGCCTGTCGCTGACCGTGGAATGGTTTTCCAAAAAGGAAAACCTCGCCCGTTATAAAGGGGACATTTATAATGTCTAAACGGGCGGTAATTCTGGCAGGAGGCGCCGGCAGCCGCCTGCGGCCTTATACCGTAACCCTGCCCAAACCGCTCATGCCGGTCGGGGACCTGCCCATCCTGGAAATTGTCATCCGACAACTATCATCTTTCGCATTCGAACGAATAACTATGGCGGTGGGACATCAGGCCGGGATCATCCGGGCTTTTTGCAACGACGGCCAGAAATGGAACGTCAAAATCGATTATTCCGAAGAGAAAAGCCCGCTGGGGACGATGGGCCCGCTTAAACTTATCTCCGACCTGCCGGACAATTTCCTGATTATGAACGGTGATGTTTTGACCGACCTCGACTTCGATAAATTTTTTAAACTTCATGTTGATTCGAAAAATCTGTTTACCATCGCTTCATATAAAAGACGCCAGATTACCGATTTCGGAGTCCTTCAGATTTCAGGCGACGGTTTATTAACTGGTTTTGCCGAAAAGCCGGCCGTTGAACACATCGTCAGCATGGGCATCTATATGGCTTCGAAAGAAATTTTGAATTATATCCCGGAAAATCAACCCTTCGGTTTCGATCAGCTGGTTTTAACGCTCATCGAAGAACGTCGCCCCCCCGGCATCACGGCACATCATGGCCAATGGCTCGACATCGGGCGCTTCGAAGATTATCAGGCCGCCATTGAGGAATTCGACCGCAACCGACATCGCTATCTGAAAGGCCGGTGAATGGACTGGAAAATTACTCTGGCCGAACCCGACCTCGACGAAAGTGATACCCAGGCCGTCGCCGATGTCGTACGAAGCGGCTGGCTGACCATGGGGCCCCGCGTGGCCGAATTCGAACGACTCTGGTGTGATTTGACGAAAGCCTCTTACGCCCGTGCGGTTTCCAGTGGAACAGCGGCTCTTCATCTGGCTTTTCTGGCGCTGGGACTGGGCCCCGGCGATGAAGTCATCTGCCCGGCGCTATCCTATGTGGCCACTGCCAACGCCGCTCGCTATGTCGGCGCCAGAGTCATCTTCGCCGATGCCGTCTCGGCCCGTGACCTGACGGTTGACCCCGATGATATAAAAATTAAAATTACGCCGAAAACCCGGGCAATTATAGTTATGCACTTCGGCGGCTTTATGTGCCACATGGACCGCATTATGGAATTGGCCCGCACCCGAAATATATTCGTCATTGAGGATGCCGCGCACGCGCCTTTGGCCGTCTGGAATGACAAAACCGGCAGGGCAAAAATGGCCGGAGCCATCGGTGACTGCGGGGCTTTCAGCTTCTATGGCAATAAAAACTTGACCACCGGCGAAGGCGGCATGGTAACCACCCATTCCGAAGAGCTCGCCGAACGAGTGAAGCTCCTTCGCTCGCACGGCATGACCAGCACCACCTATGACCGACATCACGGCCAAAAGTCATCTTATGATGTCGTCGCCACCGGTTATAATTATCGCATGGATGACATCCGGGCGGCGTTGGGAATAAACCAGCTGAAAAAACTCGTTATTAATACACAGAAAAGACGGCAGATTACGGCCTGGTACCGCGAAATGCTCGCCGGCAATGAAAACATAATTATCCCTTTCGTCGACCGGGACTTGAACCTTTCGGCCTGCCACCTGATGGTCATCATAGCCAAAAACGGCCCGGATATAATCAGGCAAAGGTTGACCGACAACGGTATTCAGACCAGCCAGCATTATACCCTTATCCCGGATTTCAAGGATTTTGGCGGGGCGTCTTTTTCGCCGAGGGACAAATTAATCGCTAATTCATTGACTTTGCCTCTCCACCCCAAAATGACCCGGGAACAGGTTATCTTCATAACAAATATAATTAACGAGATTTAACAGAAAGGGCGTGCCGGATGGCATTCAGGGATTTATATTGTCGCCGGCAGGAAAAGTTATAAATTACTGCCGATATCGATAGAAAGATTATTGAGGAATAAATATGTCGAAAAATTTTGCCCTGACCGGCGCTTCGGGATATGTCGCCCCGAGACATTTAAAAGCCATTCGCGATTCCGGTAATACGCTGGTGGCGGCGGTTGACCCCCACGATTCGGTGGGCATACTGGACAGCTACTTCCGCGAGGTGCGCTTCTTCACGGAATTCGAACGGTTCGACCGCCATGTCGAAAAACTCCGCCGCCAGAATAACGACCGGAGGGTACATTATGTCAGCATCTGTTCACCCAATTATTTGCATGACGCCCATTGCCGTTTCGCCCTGCGCGTCGGGGCCGATGCCATTTGCGAAAAACCACTGGTTTTAAACCCCTGGAATATCGACGCCTTAAGGGAACTCGAAGAGGAAAGCGGTCATCGCATTTTTACTATTTTACAGCTTCGCGTCCACCCGTCGATGATTGAACTCCGCCGCAAATTACGCGAGCAGCTAAGCAACACCCGTAAAGACGTGCGACTGACATATATCACGTCACGCGGACTCTGGTACCTGGTCTCCTGGAAAGGCCAGGTGGAACGTTCCGGAGGGCTGGCCACCAATATCGGCATTCACTTTTTCGATATTTTGATGTGGTTGTTCGGCGACGTTAAACACAGCGAAGTGCACTATGCCTCGCCCACTAAAACCGGCGGGTTTATCGAACTCAACAACGCCCGTGTCCAGTGGTACTTATCCATTGATGCCGATGACCTTCCCCCGGACGTGAAAGAAAAAGGCCAGGCGACATATCGTTCGATAACCATGGACGGCGAAGAAATCGAATTTTCCGGCGGCTTCACCGATTTGCATACGGTCGTCTATAAGGAGACGCTGGCCGGAAACGGTTTCGGACTTGAAGACGCCCGACCGTCGATTGAGCTGGTCCACGGCATCCGCAACGCCGCCGCCACCGGAACCAAAGAACACTCGCACCCGCATATCAGCCGCCTGTAACCGGCGGCTTTTGGTGTCTAATAATTGACTGATATGAAATCGATTCATTGGGGTCCGGTAAAACCAATATATTTTTGAATCAGCCGAAAATTACCAACCAATTAAGGAATAATTTTCCAGATTACCTTCATTTTATTTCTTCTTAATCCATTATTCCATATTCATAAGTATACCTAAAATAACGCTAACGCATTGAAAAACAATGTCTTATGATTTCTATTTTCTTCTCATGATACTATATGGCATGATCTTTGATAAAAAAATTGTTTGATGATATGGATTATTTTATTTAATCGCCGGTATTTGGGAATGTTCGTTATGATTTCTTTTTTATGCGAGTAGGCCGATTTGAGGTTTCTTAAAAGGAATATGTTAAACAATTATCTGCATAAGTGGTTCCCAAGAGGCAGTTTTGGGCATAATATTATTACCCTCGTGTCGGGCACCGGCCTGGCACAAGCCATAGGGATTGTCGCAACTCCAATCTTAACAAGGTTATTTACCCCGGTTGAATTCGGAATAGTTTCAATATATGTGTCTATCGTCGCAATTTTGACGATGATTATCTGTGGCCGTTATGAAATCGCAATTGTTTTGCCTGATAAAGAAGAAGACGCACAAAATCTGGTCGGGCTCTCGCTTCTGATAACGTTGATTTCCACTTTGATTGCCCTGCCAGTGGTATTCTTTGCAGGAAATAAAATAGTTACGTTTTTAAATATTAGTGAAATTTCACCCTACCTCTGGTATATACCACTCTCGGTGGTCACCGTCGGAAGCTATCAAACCCTCAATTACTGGTCGACACGTAAAAAGAATTTTGGCCATATCGCCGCTGCGCTGGTCAGTCAATCGGTTTTGACGCAGGCGACCCAAATCGGTGCCGGCATAATAATCTCCGGGAGCCCCGCCGGACTTATCTGGGGTCGCGTCGCGGGACAATTCGCGGCAACATTTGTAATTTTAAAGCAATTTATCAGGGACGATTTTAGAACATTTATTCGAAATGTAAAATTCGCCAATATACGCAGGCTCGCCCGAACATATTCCAGATTCCCCAAATTCCTCATGTTATCGCATTCGATGAATGCCATCGCGCCGCAATTGCCCGTCTTTTTTATCGCAGGTTCGTCAACCGTTTTGCTGGGTTTATTCGGCCTTGCCAATCGGCTTATGGCCATGCCACTATTGCTCATTTCGTCCTCTTTTTCACAAGTGTTTTACTCCGAAGCCGCCAGAGAACTCAACCAAAACGGGGCCTGCCCGGTTATTTACAGGAAAACCTTAAAGCGATTGACTCTGTTGTCTCTTGCAATATTTATCCCTCTATTTCTTCTTAATGACAACATTTATGTTTTGTTGCTGGGCAAAGAATGGATCGGCTTTGCCTCCATTATCAGAGCCTTGATTCCTTTATTCATGATACGATTCGTCGTAAACCCGCTAAGTGCCGTATTTATGGTCACGCGCCGCACTGACCTCGACCTGTATTTTCAAATCATATTCATCACTTTATCCATTACCTCGCTTTGGTTTGGCGGACAAATCGGCGGTGGAATTTACTATGTCTATTGCTATTCCGGCGGAATGTCGCTGGGATATTTATTGAATTTGGCCATTACACACAAATTGGCAAAAACAGGATATACAAAAAATGAAGGAAACTTTGAAGGAATGGTTCAAAGTCCCGCTTTATCTGGCCAGATCCAGAAAAGTGCGTAACACGGCCGCGCCGATTTCTTTGCGGACACTTTTCTTTCAGAAAATAGTGGGGATAAACGCGGAAGCCTATTGGCCGACTCATTTTACAAGCGTCATTTCCAATCCGCGAAACATACTGATAGGTGTCGGCACCGCACCAGGCCTTTCGCCCGGCTGTTACATCCAGGGCCTCGGAATAATTATTATAGGCAATTATACTATAATCGCTCCTAATGTCGGAATAATCAGCGCCAATCATTCCGTAAAAGATCATCGACAGCACATCAAGGGAAAAGTCGAAATCGGGAATTACTGCTGGTTGGGAATGAACGCGATTATACTACCAGATGTGACTCTTGGGGATCACACCGTCGTGGCGGCCAATAGCGTCGTGACGAAATCTTACCCCGACGGCTATTGCATTATCGCCGGGTCACCTGCCCGAATTATAAAGACACTGAATCGGGAAGAAATCGTCAATTTCGAAAATGATAACAAATTCATCGGTTATATTCCCGTTAATAAATTCGAGCGCTTTCGGAAAAGGTATCTCAATGTCTGAACTGAAAATCGTTTTCATTGGACAAGAACATGAAATGTCGCACCGGCTCCTGCAACATGCCCTTGATTATCATTCCGTTGTGGGGATAGTGACATCGGCCCTGAGAAAACAGGCAAGGAAAGCCCAACCCCGTAAATTGGCAAAGCTTCTCACGCGGATAATACGGCCCGGCCGGAAAACATTCCTGCAAATCGCCCGCGAGCGCAATATTCCATATCTGTATTTGAACGGACGAAAACACGACGATTTGCTTTCGCTTTTAAAACGGGTCAAACCGGACTTGATGTGCGTCGTGTCGATGTCACAGATCTTGAAACCCGAAGCTTTCACGTTTCCTCCCCTCGGCACAATAAACGTCCACCCATCTTACCTGCCCGATTATAGAGGTCCCAATCCCTGGTTTTGGCAATACTATAATTTCGAAAAGGAAGGCGGCGTAACCATACACTACATAGATGAACATGCGGATACCGGCGATATTATCGCCAGAAAAAAATATTCCATAGAGCCGGGGGAATCATTCTCATCGGTTTATGCCAAAGCGACCAAACTTGCTCACGAAATGTTCGTGGATACTCTTAAGGATATCCTGGCTGGTAATGTCGTCAGAATTCGCCAGGTAAATCTTCCCTGCCCTCATATCGCGGACTTTGTCAAAACCGATGTTGACTATATCAAATGGAATGAATGGTCTATTGAAAGATGCTGGCACGTTCTTCGCGGGACCACGAGCTGGACTTCCGAAATCGAGCCCCCGCGGGGCTGGAAAGCCGGACTCGGATGGAAAATCGGTGAATATGTAATAATCAAAAATGACGATCCCCCAGGTGCGGTGTGCAGAGATAAGGACGGCTGGTATGTTGCACACTGCGACGGAAAAATCCGCCTGGCCGTGAATTACAGCCTTAGGTCCATTTTGAAAGTAATTGCATACAATTGATTATTTATGAGTGAATCAGCCACCATAGAAACCGGGTATCCAGTCAATAACGTCTTTCAGAATGATTGGTACCTCGATGCCGTCGCCCCGAGTAAATGGTTCAGAGTCGAGGTTCGGACTGGAAATGAACTACTGGGCTGGATGCCGTACTCGTTTATCAATCGATATCCAGGCTTTCGCATGATTCAAATGCCCCCCCTCGTTCAAACTTTGGGACCATGGATAAAGAATTCTGAGACGAAAATAACGAATAGACTGGGCTACGAAAAGAAGATAATGACCGAACTAATCGATAAACTTCCGAAATTCGATTATTTCTGTCAGAGTTTCGATTATTCGATCACCAACTGGCTTCCCTTTTACTGGAAAGGATTCCGCCAGACAACGCGCTATACATATATCCTTAAAGACCTGTCCGATGTCGGGAATATTTTTGACGGTTTTTCATCAAAATTAAGGGGTCATATCAGGAAAGCGCAGAAAATTCTTGCGGTCAGAGATGATCTGGATGTCGATGTCCTGATTAATCTTGATAAAATGACATACCGCAGACAAAATGCCCGCTACCCATATTCAGAAGCCACTCTTAGAAGACTGGTTACTGCGGCTAAAAAACACGGGGCTGGCAAGCTGTTGTTTGCCGTCGATGCCAGTGAAAAGGTCCACGCCGCGGTTTTTTTGGTATGGGACTCAAGGTCAACCTACTACTTGGTCGGATGCACCAACACTGATTTCAAGGCAACCGATGGCGGGAGCCTTCTCTTGTGGGAATCAATAAAGTATGCTTCCACCCGATCAAAGCAATTTGACTTCGAAGGCTCTATGCTGGAACCGATTGAACAATATTTCAGATCTTTCGGAGCGGAGCCGGTCGCCTATCACCGGATAACTAAGACAAATTCCGCCATTCTAAAAGCCATAGACTTTGCCCGCGAGCTGATACAATGCTGAAAGTAACTATACCGGATAATTTCATTTTTGAGAGAACGTATATTCTCGATGTCATCCTCGGCGAATTTCTCGGCCTGGAATACGATATCCGAACCGACAGTACAATCGCCGATTGGGTAATGGAGATTGAAAACGGCCACCGCCTGATAATCGAGGACCATTTTTTCAATCATGTCAAACCGGCCGACAAGTACTATTCGCAAAAATATATCCCGGGCCACGTGAAATACGTCTGCAGTCGTTTTACAAGCGAGCCGAATATCCCCGTTATTTACGGCGGCGCGGAACCATCGGTGCGCCTGCTGACCATGACCGGCCATACGCCGTCGGAAAAAACGCTGGTCTGCACCATCGATATCTTCGCCGGAGCATTTTTTATGCTCTCGCGCTGGGAAGAATACGCCGTCAAAACCCGCGACCGGCACGACCGTTTCCCGGCAAACGAATCCCTGGCGGTCAAATTCGACTTCATCGACCGCCCGGTCGTCAATGAATACACCGAGATGCTCTGGAATATGCTGGCCGAACTGGGGAACGGCCAAAAAAGAATAAAAAGGCATTTCGATTTGTATCTGACCCACGACATCGACCATATCTCATCCTGGAATAATTCCGGCCAATTTCTTAAATCTTTGGGCGGCGATATCATCAAAAGAAAATCCCTGCTTCAAGCATTGTCCGACGCCGCGTATTTTTTGAAAACGGCCTTCGGCGCGGCAAAACAGCCGTACGATACTTTCGATTACCTGATGACGCAATCCGAAAAACGCGGCCTGCACTCCCATTTTTTCTTTATGACCGATGGCAGCGGTAAGGACGGCAACCATTATCATTCCGACGACCCAAAATTAATAAAAATCATAAAAGACATTAAACGTCGGGGACATACCATCGGTTTTCATCCCGGTTATGACTCCCCGGATGATTATGCCCGATGGACCAAAGAGTACAAAAAACTGGTCGCCCTGACCGACAGTAATATCACCGAGGGCCGACAGCATTATCTCCGCTTTCGCCTCCCCGACACCTGGCGCGTCTGGGATAATCACGACATGAAATTCGACAGCACCCTGGGTTATCCCGAGCGGGAGGGTTTTCGCTGCGGTGCCTGCTATGATTTCCCGGTCTTCGATATTATGGCCCGCAAACGACTGAACCTCCGCGAAAAGCCGCTTATCGCCATGGATGCGACCCTCGTGCAATATCGCCGGATGCCTCCCGGCCGCGCTCAAGGCAAACTGCAAAAACTGATCGACCGGGTGTACCGTTATGACGGGACCTTCGTCCTGCTCTGGCATAACTCCAGTTTCAATTTATACCCCTGGTCCAAATATAGAAAAGTATATGAATACATACTGGATTATGCCGCCGAAAGAACCGGTGACTCCGGGCATGAACGCGGTCGTGCGCTGGCGTCGCCGGCACGCAAAAAGGCGGTTCTTCTGACTTATCACTGCCGCAACTCCCATCGCCAGGCCGGGTTTCACCAGCTGGCCCATGCCCTTCGCAACGAAGGCTGGGAAACCCTTTTTCTGACGGCTCCCTACAGCCTCCTTTCCCGAATACGGAATAACTATCGCTCCCGGTGCATCATCCCCCAGGAAACGAACCGCCTGCACCGTCACGGCGAAAATGATTATAGCTATGTCCTCAAAACGCCCTGGCATCCGGTCAATCTGAAAAATCAATTTCTAAACGGCATTTTTACGCGGTTATTCAGAAAGTACGATCGTTTTTTGACGGGCGAGGCTTTGGAATATATGCGTCAAGCCGACCTGTTCATATTCGAAAGCTGCGCCGCTCTTTTATTTTTCGATAAAATCCGAAAAATCAACCCGAAGGCCAAAATGATTTACCGCGTGTCCGACGATTTGAAACTTCTAAGCGCCCCCACGGTGGTACTCGAAGCCGAAAATAAATTCGTCCCCCGGTTTGACCTCGTCAGCTCTCCCAGTGCCTATCTGCACCGGCATTTTGAACACCTCGGGCACGCTACTCTGGATCATCACGGTCTGCGCAAAGACCTGTATGATAAAGACTATGAAAAACCCTATGACGCATCATGCACCAATGTTGTTTTTATCGGACAGGCGCATCTCGATTACGATTTTCTGCGGCGGGCTTCGCAAATATGCCCGCACTGGAAATTCCACGTCATCGGACCGCTCTCGTCGGAATACACGAGCGAAAATGTTATTTATTACGGTGAAAAACCGTTCGAAGAAACCATCCCGTTTATAAAGTATGCCGACATCGGCCTGCACACCCTGGTTTTTCGGCCGGGGGCCGGATCGTTTACCGATAGCCTCAAAGTCATTCAGTACACGTATTGCCGCCTGCCGATAATCGCCCCGGACTTCCTTGAATGCGATCGCTCCAATTTCATATACTATTGCCCCGGCGATTCGGTGAGCATCGCCCGTGCCCTTGAAACGGCCCAAAGATTCAACCACGCGCTGATTGATAATGGCAGAATACCTTCGTGGGATGATCTGGTACAAAGCTGGCTGGCAAAATTAAATATTGTGCGAATGGAAAATGTGGAAAGCAGATCATATATTTGATGACCAAACTTTAGTAATACCGATGTATTATGCAATACACACCGACCAATATACTCCGCTTCATCGTTAAACCATACGGCATGGTGATCGTGACGACCCTGTTGAGCTTTGCCGCCTGGTTGTCGCCGGATTTCGGTATTATCTGGAAAGGTTATTACCCGCCGCAAAAATTGTTTTCTTTCGGCGGTCTGGTGGTGGCCGTCTGGTACGGCGCCATTATCCTGATCGGCTGGATTTGTTTCCGCCTGGGGCGGCTATCCGAGAATATGATCGGGCGTCCCCAAAACAAAGTCCGGCTTGATGATTTTGCCGCCTATGGCTTCATAAGCGCCGTCGGTTTTGTCGGCTTTGTCTGCGTTGTCCTGTATATCATTCAAAGTTTCAGCCTGAACGAGGTGCTTTTTACCATCATGGGTGGCGAAGCCAATGTTTTCCATAAAAAATTGTACGAGGAATATTCCATCGGCCTTTTTTCATTACGTTATGTTTTGATTCTTGGCGCCGGCCTGGCGATTTACCGGATTCTGTCGAGAATATCTCATTCCCTTCTGGATTATGCCAATATTATCATGCTTTTGCTGATAGCCGTTATCGCCAGCCGATTGTCGGTCGTCTTTGCCCTTACGATCGGTTTCGGCCTGTGGATTTTAAACCGGCCCGACATTAAAATAAAACCGGGGCGCTGGCTGGCGATATCGTTTGTCGTCTTTATTATATTTTCGTTCTATAATTATTCGCGCAATATCAACTTCTATATCAATCAGGGCAATGCCGGATTCTTCGCGGCGGGAATATCGGAAATAGTGAAATACCTGGCGGCTCCGTTCCAGGGAGCGCTGGCCGCCGGTAATCATTTCGAACAAATCCTGATCGACCCGCAACACAGCCATCTTTATACCGGCATCAATCCGTCGCTGACGACCAACTCGGCCCTGCTGGGGCTGATTCGTATCAGCGGCAATAAGTTCATTCCCATAATGACCGTGTCGGTCATGCTTGCTTCCTTTCTCATGGGGATGCTGTACCGACAGAAAGACAATTTCATAATCTTGATCTATTTCGTTTTGCTGTACTGCTTTGCTGAAATCTGGCGGGTGTATATTTTCAATGCCGGGATAATTATCACTTTGCTGGTTATCGCCATATTGGCCCCGGCGGCATCGCGAGCCGTCAGAGCGCTGGCCGGAATCATCAAGTTTCCATCGCCGATAAAAGAGACGGATTCGGCATGAAGCATTCGGCCCTGATAGTTAAACTGGCGGCCATCGGTGACATTGTCATGGCCCTGCCGATGATCAAAACACTTCGCGACCAGAATCCCGGCATAAAAATAACCTGGCTGTGCGGCAAAACGGCGGCCCCGTTGCTTGAACAATTAAATATGGTCGATAAGATAATCACTCTTGATGAAAAAAGACTTCTGACAGGGAGTCTGGCCGGACGCCTGATGGAATTATTTAAAGTATGGCTTAAACTCTTTGGCCGACGTTTCGACCTTATCGCCACCGGTCATGCCGATGGCAGATATGCCCTGTTGAGCCTGACGGCGTTGGCAAAGAAAAGAGTGCGTTTCAAACGATCCCGAAGACATCTTCTTCCCCTGCCCGGACGGCATCACAGCGATGAATATGTCCGGTTTATCGGTGAAGACGACAAACCTGTTTTTCCGCAGGCATCGTTGCCGGCGGTTGACTGGGAATTGACCAGCAAACTGCAGGAACAAATTCCAGTCGATAAAACGACCGCCCTCGTGGCGTTTGCCCCCGGCGGAGCCAAAAATGTTTTGCACGATGACGCCCTGCGTCGCTGGCCTTTGCACCACTATGTTTCGCTGGCTGAAAAGCTGATCGAAAACGGTTGCAGGGTCATTCTGACCGGGGCGCCCGATGATGACTGGATTATTCCTTCATTTGCCGCATTGAACGTCATCGATCTGGTGGGCAAAACGAATCTTGTTGAACTGGTGGCGCTATACGGAAAATGCCGGGTGGTCGTAACGCACGACAGCGGACCGATGCACCTCGCGGGGTTGGCCGGAGTACCGCTGGTCGCCCTTTTCGGTCCAACCAATCCTTTTGAAAAGGCCCCTCGAAGCAGTAAAGTCCGGGTACTCTGGGGCGGAGAAAAACTGGCCTGCCGACCCTGTTATGACGGCAAAAACTACGCCGCTTGCCAAAAAAACGTCTGCCTCCGTCAGGTTTCCGTCGATGAGGTGTTCAATGCCGTTACCGGCCTGATTAATGATGCTTCCTCGAATAAAAACGTCGAAACCATGATCCATCAGTTTTCAAAACCCGGATAGAAATCAACACCGGCTTTTTGCTATTGCCTTCTCTCTTTAACCCTTTGTCCGGAAAAATTTTCAAACCGCCGGTGAAACAATTTCCCCAATAAAGACGTTGCTTTGCCGGCACGACCAACTCTTAACGCAACAAGTTGTAAATCAACAACTTAGATCGCCCAAATCGGTGCTGTTCCCGGCACGCCCGTTGCATAGAAAAATCCATTGAATATGAACGCTGATCGAAAAAGAATTATATTAAAAAATGGCGGCCAGCAGGGTCGCCATGAGTCCGCCTATTCCGATGGAAATCCATATTCGGATAATCCCGAACCTGAATTTTTCGAGCTTATCGGACGCATTCTTCGGAAGAAACGGGTAATTTTCATCGCCGCCTTGTCGGTCATGGTCTTATCCGCGCTTATCGTTTTATTAATGCCCAATCTGTACACGTCGCAATGCAGCATCCTTCCGACCGGCAACACCGATAAATTCGCGGAACTGCGCCAACTGGCCGGCATGGGCGGATTTTCTTCGATTGATAAAAACTCATCCGAGTTGTACCCGGTGATATTGCAGTCGCAGACAATTCAGGACAACGTTGTCATGGCCACCTACTCATTTGAACATCAGGGTAAACGGATCGAGAAATCTTTCTCGGATTATTGCGATTCCGAAAATATGGATATCCTGCGCCGCAAACTGGCCTCCATGACCCGTATCGCGACCGACAATAAAACCGGTGTCATATACCTGTTCCTGGAAAGCCGCTACCCCGGCTTTTCCCGGGCGGTGTTGAATAAATACCTTTCCGAACTGGAGCATTTTAATCGGTACCGACGGCTTTCGGCCGCCAAGGAAAACGTCCAGTACCTTAAAACCGAGTTGACAAAGGTCAAAGAACAACTGACCGCCGCCGAAAACGAACTCGAAGCATTCCAGATGGCTAACCGTGACTGGGACGCCACCTCCGACCCGGAAACGAAAATGACTCTGGCCCGCCTGTGGCGTGAAATCGAGATGAAAACGAAAATGTATACTTTGCTGATGGAGCAATTTGAACTGGCTCGGCTCGAACAACAGAAAGACACGCCCATCGTGAGAATTCTCGACGCCCCGACTCTTCCCTCGATGAAATCGGCCCCCCGGCGACTTATGACGGTTTTGCTGGCGGGGATCCTGACCATGCTGGCGATGACATCGGTCCTTATGATTATTGAGAACATCAAGCTGCGCTGCCTTAAGACCAATAACAATTCGCTGGAATACCTGCGCCAAAGCGTAACCGAAGCTTTCCCCCGAACCGGCACGACAATCAATCGTATTCGCAACCGCTTTACCCGACACGACCATGTGCCGGTTGAAAACGTGGAAGTAAATAAATAGATGGATATGAACTCATTTCAGGGAAGAAATAACTCATGCCTCCGGCAAAACTTCTGGCCATCATACTGGTGCTGTCCGGCGCCGCCCATGTAGCCGCCGACGTCACCTATCCGACCGGCCGCATGCCCTTCGCGCTGGACTATAACCGCCATTATCAGGCGGCCATCCTTGCGAACAATGTCGCGGCCATACCGGCGGTCGGGCCGTACTTTTATGATCAATTCGACATCGTGACCGAATATGGCCCCTCGCCCGCTTTCACCCTGATGGATAACCTCGATCATTCCCGGATGCGTCTGTTTACTATCGCCTCCGAAAGATTCCTCGCCGAAAAATACACCCGGGGACAAGACCTCTTTTTATTCTCCGGAGGTCTGCGTTATCAACCGTCCGAATATTTCGGCGCGGCCGTACTTTTTAACCTTGACCGGGCTAAAGCCATCGACCCGGACTATACCGGCAAAGTCTGGCGCGGCCTGGCCGGAGATATCGAAACGGCCGGGCTGTACTTTAAAAAAGGCGGGTTGTCGCTTACCCTCGGACGACAGCGGGTCTTCTGGGGTCCACAACCGGTCAACTTGTTGATTTCCGAAACGGCCGAGCCGCTCGACCTGTTTGCGGCAGGCTATGGGAAGGGCCGCCTGCAATTCAATTTCCTTTTCGCCCGTCTCGACCAAAGCCGCCCCGACTCAACCGACATCCTTCGTCTGGCCGATGAAACCTTCAACGATAATCGTTATCTGGTGGGGCATCGCCTCGATATTTATTTCCACCACCGATTTCGTCTGGGTCTGTTCGAGACCACTCTTTACGGCGGCGAAGGCCGTCCACCGGAGTTGTACTATCTGAACCCGCTTCAATTTTTCCATACCGCCCAGTTGAACGAAGATGAAGACGACAATACCATGCTGGGCTTTGACTTTTCTTATATTCCGGTCGACCAATTGCTCCTCTACGGCCAGTTGCTGGTCGATGATTTCCAGATCGACGACCGTAGCCGGGGCGATCAGGAACCCAACGAATTTGGTTACATGGCCGGGCTGTTTAAATCCGGAAAGACCTCATCGTTTTCGCCGGACATCAGGCTGGAGTACGTTCGTATCACCAACCGCACATACCATCAGAGTTTGCCGCGTAATCGCTATCTCAATCGCAATCTGTTAATCGGTCATCCCCTGGGACCGGACGCCGATTCGCTGTCACTGGTGACCCGCTTCTGGCCGACCCGGTGGCAGGCGGTCGAATTCGAAGTGGCCTATTGCCGGCATGGTCAGGGTTCCGTTTACACCGCCTGGGATGAACCCTGGGCACTAAACGAAGGTGATTACAGCGAGCCTTTCCCCACCGGCGTTATCGAAAAGGGTTTACACGCGGCCGTGCATTTCAACGGCTACCTGCCGCTATCGGACTATTTCAAAAAACACCTGTTTCTGTCGGTCAACGCCGGCTACGGTTGGATCGACAATAAATACAACGTCGTCGATAATAACATCAATCGCGCCTGGGTCAGTCTCATGATCAGCTGGCTGGGTGCCGTCGAATTCGGAATTGAATGATGATAAAAATATATCTTTTATTTCATGAATCGAACTTTGTCTCTTCAGGGGTTTACCATGAGTAGTTGTGTCATATTCGGTGGTTCCGGCTTCGTCGGGACTCATCTGGCCGAGCATTTTCTGAAAACCGAACGCTTCGACCACATTCATCTGGCCGATATCCGTCCCAGTCCGCTTGACGGCCGCTCAAATATAAGTTATTCCCGAACCGATGTCCGTCAACCCATACCCGCTAATCTGATTTCAGAAAAACCGGAGTGGATATTCAACCTCGCCGCGGTTCATCGCGAGCCGGGCCATATTCGTCAGGAGTACTTTGAAACCAATCTGGCCGGGGCGAAAAATGTCTGCGCCTGGGCCGATGTGGTTGGTTGCGATAATATATACTTCACCAGCAGTATCTCGGTCTATGGGCCGACCGACGGGCCGACCGACGAAAACCACCCGATTCAGCCTTCGACCCCTTATGGCGGCTCCAAATACCCGGCCGAATTATTGCATGAAATGTGGTACCGGGCCAGGCCCGGCCGCCGCTTGCTGATATCCCGTCCGGGGGTGCTCTATGGCCCCGGAGATCCGGGCAATATCATGCGTATGATCAAAGCCATCGCCAAGGGCTATTTCGCCTTCCCCGGATCACCGCGAATATATAAATCATATGGTTATATCTACGGCTTTATCGACAGCATCGAGTTCGTCATGGATAGCCGCGAAAAACATTTCATTTATAATTATGTGGAAACTCCGACCGAACCGCTCATGGAGCTGGTAAAAAATATCAAACGTTTTATCGGTGCCAGGGCATTGGTTCTTCCTGTTCCCATCTGGATTCTAAAACCCTTATCCCATGTGGTACAGGCATTGATCGGTTTTCGAAACCCGATTCATCCGGTGCGCGTCATGAAAGCCGCAACGCCGACCCATATCATTCCGCAGGCCCTGATAGACGCCGGGTTCGAGTTTCAATATGATTTCGAAAAATCACTCTGGCATTGGCTGGCGATCGCCCCGGAGGATTTTGACATGATGCCGCCCCATAAGAAAACCCCGCCGATGGTCAGAATCACTCTCAAAAAACACGGCGAGAGAATCGCCTCCGGTGTTCGGACGAATTCATCGATTAAAACCCGCGCCGCCGTGGTCGAGCTTGAAGAGGAAATTGTCTGATGAATAATAAAAGGGGAAACGCCCCCGATTTTTCAAACCTCAAAGTGGCCGTCGTCCATGAATGGCTGGTCGATTATTCCGGCTCGGAACGGGTGGTGGAACAAATGCTGGAGCTGTTTCCACAGGCGGACCTGTATGCTCTGGTCGACTTTTTACCCGACAACCTGCGCTGGTTTATAAAAAGCAAGCCGGTGACCACGTCATTTATTCAAAAACTTCCCGGCGCCCGGACCAGATATCGCAATTATCTGCCGCTGATGCCTCTGGCAATCGAGCAGTTCGACCTGTCCGGCTACGATTTGATTTTGTCCAGCAATCACGCCGTTTCGAAAGGCGTCATCACCGGCGCCAATCAATTGCATATTTGCTACTGCCATTCGCCGATTCGTTACGCCTGGGATTTGACCCACCAGTACCTGCGGGAATCCGGCCTGACCAAAGGATTTAAAAGCTGGCTGGTCCGCTACTTCCTGCATCGCATCCGCATTTGGGACAACCGGACCGCCAACGGTGTCGACTATTTCATCGCCAATTCGAACTTTATCGCCCGCCGCATTAAAAAAGTCTATGGGCGCGAATCCGATGTCATCTATCCACCGGTCGAAATTGACAAATTCACGCTGATGGAGAAAAAGGAAGACTTCTTTTTCACCGTCTCGCGCATGGTGCCATACAAAAAAATCAATGTCATTGTCGAAGCCTTTTCTGCCATGCCCGACAAACGTTTGATTGTCGCCGGCGACGGACCCGATTTTAAAAAAATAAAGGCTCTGGCCGGACCCAACGTGGAATTTATCGGTTTTCAACCGACCGAAGTAATCGTCGCATATATCCAAAAGGCGAAAGCTTTCGTCTTTGCCGCCGAAGAGGATTTCGGGATTGTTCCGGTCGAAGCGCAGGCGTGCGGGACGCCGGTCATCGCCTATGGCCGCGGCGGAGCGCTCGAAACCGTCATTCCGGGCATAACCGGGTTGTTCTTCGAAGAACAAACTTCGCAAAGCCTGCAGGAGGCGGTGATGCGGTTTGAAAGGCATCGCGACGATTTCAACGCTTCGATGATTCGCGCCAACACCCTGCAATTCTCTGTCGAAAAATTCCGGGATACTTTCCGATCGTTTGTCACCGCGAAATTGAACGACTATAAAAATGCGCCGCCGATGCCCAAATGCGACAATGGGGTATCAGGAAAATCCCTGATTTACCGAAAAAATAAGAAAAGCATTCCTTTGGAGACGTGAGTTCACCATACCCTTATGGGTAACCTTCTCTGTAACAAAAAGACCGGAAGCATCCACTTCCGGTCTTTTTAACAAGAGGCATGCCCTAAGGCACAGGGTTATTCTATTCAAGTCCGTCAAATTCGGAATTGGATGTAACCGCAACGCAAAATTGTTTCCACCGTCCGAAAAATACGCCATATCCCAGGTTTTTGACCGGCCGATAATGACCGCCCAGCACGCCCAGGATATTGCCATTGGCGTCATAATAATATCCCCTGAAATAACCGACACGTCCTACAATGGCCAGGGCGTTGGCCGGCGAAACCGGACCATAGGTTCCCCTTATCAATCCCTCGAACTGACCGTTGATATCGATATATTTGCCGTAAAATACATTGTATTTGACACCATCGATTTCTTCACCCCAAGTGCCGCGTAAATATCCCATCAGCGTACCTTCAATCGACATCCAGTGGCCCATGAAAATGCGATTTCCGTCTTCATCGCGCCCCCAGAGCCCGGCCAGAAATCCCCGCGGACAAGCCTGCGGTGTAATTTTATGCGCCTGAATCGAGACGGCATTACCATCACCCAGCTCAATGAGCGTATCCATCTTTACCAGAGTATTGACATCAAAAGTCACGCTATAAGGTGCGGTTTCGAACGTGATCGTCTTGATATCGTCGGTCACCGAGGGCGGTTGATAAATATTGATATGCAATCCGTCGTTATGAACCGTAGTCTTGGACACGAATTCCACCACTCGCCGGTCGGTTCGGGGAAGAATCCAGTCGGTGGCCGGTTCAAAGCGAATTGTTCGGCGTACCGCTATAGCTCCCCACGATACCGACAGAGAACCGGTCCAGTCGGTGACGGCCGTCACCGTCGAATCATATTCCATGCGTCCCCAGATAATCCGCATCGCATAAATCGCAGTGGCCGACCTGATTTCGTCTTCTACCACCGGATCGACTAACATCGGGTCGTCAAATTCAATTTCGCCCTCAAATTGCCCGGCCAGATCGGCGTCACCAAAAGCGGGCGGTTCGTCGGCGGGGGTAAACCCGCCGAATTCATCGGCGATGTTTTCCTGACTTCCCGGCTGGGTGGCGTTATCGCCCCCGCAACCCCAAAACAGGCCCGGCCCCGCCAAAGCCAGCATCACAAGAAAAAGCGTTTTTTTCATATTAAGTCTCCCGTTATTTAAACCTATGGATTCCATTATTTATAAAAGAAAATCAAATGTCATGCCAAAAAGTTTGGCCCTGTAAGTCGTTGATATTCAATACGGCCGGAAACAGAGTCGGAAAATCATAAGAATTCGGATGTACCCCAAGGTACAAAAGAACATCAATTGCCCCAAAAGGGACAAAATTCACCTAACACAATAGGCTTTTTCAGGTGACAAGAATAGGTAAGCACAATCGCCTAAATATGCACCCAGGCGGTTTGCTCCAGAGCATTGCGGATAATCTCGTATGATATCGGCGATGATTTGCGATTATCCTCGCCTATCAGGTTGAATCCGTTCACGACCACCTGGGGATTATGAGAACGCCATGTATCGCGTTCAACTATGGTCGCGGAGATTCCCAGATTCCGCACTGCCTGCCGAACATAATCAGCGGTTCTGAGATGATCGGCGTTATCCCTCGAAAACAGGATATTAATTTCCATCTTCTCCCCTCCGTCACCTCAATTATTTAATACTATTGGCCGGGTGTCAACAAAAACACGGAATCATGAAGTCCGTTTGTTCTGGCGGGCAATCGATCACCTTCGACACCCATTTATATATTTAAACAACCAGAATCGCGCGTTGGTTGCAATAAAAAAACTTTTTTGACCGATTTATTCGACAACTATGGAAAAATCGCCGCGTTCCATCACAAACCCGACCTCAAAAGCGGCCAGCCCGGACGACGCCGCCTCGGACATGAATTTTTCGGCCTTTTCCGGATAAAGCGATATCAACAGCCCCCCCGATGTCTGGGCATCATACAAAACATCGATCTGCGCCTTGCTCAATTTCGCTGATAGACGTATCCGCCCTTCAAGAAAATCCTTGTTGGCCGCCGCCCCGCCCGTTAGACAACCCATCTCGGCATATTTGATGACATTAGGCAAAAGCGGCAAATGATTAAATATTAATTTCAAAGTCACTCCGGAACCGTCCGCCATCTCGGATCCATGGCCCAGAATACCGAAACCGGTAACATCGGTGCCGGCATGAGCACCGTGTTTGACCATAAGTTCCGCCGCGATTTTATTCAGAGCGGCCATTTGAACCACAACGGCGGCGGCGTCATCGGCGCTTGCCTTGCCCTGTTTGACCGCTGTCGAAACGATCCCGGTCCCAAGCGGCTTGGTCAAAATCAATCGATCCCCGGCCCGGGCCCGATCGTTGGTGATAATTTTTTCTATATCAATCAGCCCCGTGCACGCCAAACCATACTTAAGTTCTTTATCCTTAATGGAATGACCACCGACTACAACCGCCCCCGCTTCTTGAACCTTATCCGCTCCGCCCTGCAATATTTTGACCAGAATATCGGGCGGCATACTGGGTGGAAAACCGACAATATTGAGCGCTGTCAATGGCCGCCCGCCCATAGCAAAAATATCGGACAAAGCGTTGGCCGCCGCAATTTGCCCGAAGGCATACGGGTCATCAACAATCGGCGGGAAAAAGTCCACCGTTTGCACCAACGCCTGTGTTTCGCTGATTTTATATATGCCGGCGTCATCGGCTTTGTTGAAACCGACCAGCAAATTAGGGTCATTTTTAAAACTAAGACCCTTGAGCACCGCGTCCAAAACCTTTGGACCAAGTTTGGAAGCTCAACCGGCACACGACACTTCAGCCGTCAATTTGATTTTTATTTCGTCTTTGCTATGGTTCATAATCCCGATTATATCACCCCTGTAAATTAAAAGCAAGTATTGAGCATTACCAGCGATGGTTTTTTATTTCATATAATTTCTTGCGCTGTTTGCGCTTGGTTTTATCAGGAAAACCTGCCTTGACCGAATCGATATACTGCCTTGTCCGATAGGCCCGGCCATTGTCGTTCATTTTGGCATACGATTGAAACAGCCAATAACCGGCCTCGATTAAATTGTAATAATTGCCCGGATTCTTTTTTTGACTTTCAAAGATTTTATCATAATACTCGGCCGCTTCGGAATATCGCCCGCTTTCGTAATAAGCTCCGGCCATCGGCCAGATGAAAGTATTGGAATTAGGGTAGCGTTTATACATCGCCCGCGCCAGAACCAGCGTCGAATCATAATCCTTCTCATTGAGCATGATCCAGATCAGGGCGGATTTGGCCGGCTCACGAGAAAAAAGCGAGGAATCCAGAGCAAGTTTGATTTCTTCAATACCTTGTTGCCGTTCGTTGGCAAAAAGGCCGACTGCTCGCAACAAACCGGCTTTAACTGTCTTCCAGTAGTGATATGACCCCAGCCCAAGATACAAATCATAAAGGGTTGAGTCCACCTCGATGCCTCGCCGGTACTCGCCTCGAGCCTTAAGGCCTTCATTCAAGGCGACCATGGATGATCCGAAGCGCGCCTGATACAATGACCGGTAGGCATGGATATGACCCAGATAAAGATAACAGGCCGCCGAATCGGCCCGGCTGCAATTCCGCAAACGTCCGCTACAAATAATGGCCGTCGAATCCAGAAGTTCTTCAAATTCCGGGCCGTATAAATTTTCCTCACTGTCAGTCATAACGGAAAGTAGCGTCAGGGCACGAAACAGGAAACGGCCGGGGTCGGCCGGGTCATGCTCTATGAATTCATCAAAAACAGTATTCGCCCGCTCCCATTGGCCATCCATGAGAAATTCCATGCCGGAATTGATAATCTGGATTTTTCCCGGAGTGAGCAGATTTCCTGCGCCCGAGAGCGGAGCCAGGGCCAAAAGCAAAAGACAAAAAAATTTCATCTCATCTCATCTTTCAAAGCCCGGGCGCGATTGTATGTTTCTTCAAAGTAAGGATTAATTCTGCAATATTCCTTATGAGACAATATTTGATTCAAAATGATTTCCGCCGATTCGAAGTCGCCTTCGGCGATAAATATGGCCGCCCCGGCCAGTTCCGCTTCATAAAACCCGTATTCGTTGTACCAGGGCGATTCCTTCAATTTGGATTTTAAAACGGACAGCCTTTCCCGGGCGCGGTCTATCTGACCGACCCGCGCCAGTCCATAAACCTGATAAAGCAGACAATAGGTATCATCGTGGCTATAGGCATTGAGAGAATCAGCCAGCAAGACCAGATCGTCATAGCGTTTCTCTTCAAGGTAAATCCTCAAAAACGATTCACGGGCATTGAACGAAGCCAGATAGCCGCTGTCGGCGGCCAGACGGATTTGCGCCATGCCCTCATCGCGCCGGTCGGAGATAAACGGCAACCATAAAAAATCATCGGCCATCACGGTCTTGTAATAATCATAGGCTCCCAGACCAAGATAGGCGTCATAAAAAGTTTTATCCATTTCAAGCGCCTTATTAAGCCTCGAACTGCATTTGAGACCGTCCCGAAAGGCCTGAAACCAACGGCCATGAAATGACCGATGCAACGCCCGATAACCATAGGATGCACCGGCAATAAACATCCAATCCGGATTCGATTTATCAATGTCAAATCGATGCTCGGCCATATCAATGGCTCGACTCAACAGGCTGTCGATTTCCTTATTATATATATCGTTACGATATTCTTCGGAGATGGTCTGCAAAATTGTCCCTTTGAGAAAATATCCCAGAGGATTGTCCGGTTCACGAGCCATGAGACTATCGGCGGCGGCTATGGCACTGTCGAATTCATTCAACCAGATAGCATGCGATACGGCCAGAATTGAGCTATCCCGCACAGGAGTATACGACCGGCCGGCGCCGGTGGTTAAAACCGGTGCCAGAAGAATTAAAAAAATAAATACGGGCGTCTTAAACACAATTAAATGTTTATTCATGGCCCAAAGATTTTAGTTTTGAACGGGTTTTGGCAAGAAGAAATTATATGGAATAAACGGCTGGAATAATCTCCGGCAACGGCAGGCTCTTGTCTTCGGAAACGGCTATCAATATCGATTTCCCGCAATACCAGTAAATCATCTGACAACCGTCGGAATCATAGGTATATACCGAACGTGAACCGACCTTGATTTCGTCGAAACCGGGCAATTCCACCCCGTTTTTGTCCCCGACATAAAGCGAAACCGGCATTCCACCGCGCACAAACCGGAAATGCACAAATCTATGGTTACGAATGGTGTCGAAAGCAGAGCCTATCAGATTAAATCCCGCCGTTTGCACGTCGCCGAATGTCATGGACAGATCATTACTGATAAACTGCATAATCTCCGGCGAACACGGATTAAAATCGCCATCGCTGACATTGGCCGCCACTACCGGTAATTCACCCCGGAAATAATTTTCTTCGAAAGGATAGATGAAAACCGAATAACGATAATAACCGGCCGCCCAGAAAGCCGCGCCGATACACAGAACCAGAGCGAAAGCCGCCGCCACGGCTACCGCGGCAAAGCGGAAGGGGCCCATCTTTCGGATTGACTGTCCCTCGGATTCCTCATCGATGCGGTTCAGAATGCGGCCTTTCAGCCGGTCTATTTTTTCGGGTGAAGCCGCCTTATCCTTGACGAAAGTCTTGAACATGTACTCGAATTCATATCGGGCCATGCAACTTTCGCATTGCTCCAGATGCTTCTGCACCTCTTCTACATCGTATTGGCTGGCTTCTTTGTCAACTACTTCAAATAAACGCTTTAACGCTTCTTCGCAGGTCATTTAGCTGCTTCCTTGATGAAACCGTTCCTGACTGCGTACTCCCATAATGCCTTTTGAAGAAGCTTCCGCCCCCTGTGAAGCCTCGATTTGACCGTCCCGATCTGCAGTCCGACAATATCCGCTATCTCCTGATAACTGAAACCTTCCAGGAAAGACAACACCACCACCAGCCGGAAATCCTCCGGCAGTTCCTCGATAGCCTTCTTGACGTCGTCATCGAAGACTTTGGCGAAAAAGTGGCGTTCGGGATCATCCGACGGGCCCAGCGCCGAAAGCTGACCGAACAGGAAGTCGTCGTCGACATCCTCCAGGTCCACAACCTGCGGCGAACGCGTCCTGGCGCGGTAGTTGTTGATGAAGATATTGGTCATTATCTTGAACAACCACGCCCTGCAATTGGAGCCCTGCTCGAATTTCTCCCAGAAACGATAGGCTTTCAGTAGCGTCTCCTGCACCAAATCATCGGCATCGTTTTCATTCTTGGTCATTCTCAATGCCGTGCGATGCAGGGACTCTACATGAACCATCGCCTCCTTTTCGAAAATTTCCTTCTTGGTTTTCTTCATGTTACCCGATCTTCGACCGCGGTTTCGGCTCGTGCCGCTTTTGGTTTTAACCGGGCAACCTTAACGCTCGTCTTATACAACATTTTTGGCCCCGGTCTTGTTCCAGTTTAAGGACGATCGAACCTGTTGGCTATTAACCTTCGCCCGTTTTTTTTACGGGGTGCCGAATTGATCATTATTCTTCATGAAATCTGTTTCGGGACCCCGTCTTAAATTATACATTATAATATACATTTTCGCAACTATAAAGACGACCTCGAAATCACAAAAAAGGATTATTTTAGTCTAAAATTGTTACTTTTGACCATTCAAGCGTATATCGTAACATGCTATCGGATAACAAGTTAATCGCACCCCCTGTTTTCAAAAATGAAACGTCAAAATATTTTTTTGATATACAGAAACTGCTCCCATCGTCCGACAATATTAATAACATGAAGTCGATCCTTCTATATTCGCTTCTGGCGATGGCTGGTTTGGTATATCTGGTTGGTTGCGACGCCCCCGTCACAACCCAGAATCCGGATGCCACTTATTATGCCGAAATTACTGTGGTTAAGGACCTTGATGTCAATCGCGCCGCCGTCTCTGTATATTTGACGCGCAACGATTCGCTTTTGACAACGGCATCGGTCACCTTCAGGGGTTTTGCAATCAACTACTCCCCCGATGACAGCGCCTATAAAAGAACTTTCGTCGGCCTCGATGCCGTCCCGACCGGAACATCCCGCTGCGTTATAACCGACGGGACCCTGTTTCGCGACTCCGTGACATTAACCGTCCCGCAAAACTTGAGTATAACCAGCATCGCCCTGCCGGAAAACCGGGTGAACGCCGGGGGCAGCGCTGTCCAGTTCCAGTGGAGCCAGTCTTTGAATTCCAACAACTACGTTTTTGCCGTCAACCATATCGATTCGCTTTATGAAACCGACGGCTATGCCGATTTCTCACCCAGCAACGGTACACAGGCGACCATTCCCCTCGACGCTTTCCGCCCCGGCGATATTCTCGACCCGGTCCTGGGCTGGTATTACGTGTATGCTTACGCTTGCACCGGGGTGCCCGCAGATGACTTTTATTTGCCGACCAAATTCCCGGCAGGATTGACCAATAATCTGATAAGAAAGGACATGGTCGGGTCTTACGGCGTGGTCGTCATCAGCCCGCGCGATTCGATCAATGTTACCTCCGGAAAATAGTTTTTTCTTTTTTCGCGTTGTTCCTCATTATAAATTGCTCCCATGAAAAATATTTCCCGCGAAGATTTGATAGAAAAACTTTCCCTGCTCGATACCGAAAAAGTCAATCCCGATACAATCGATATCGATACTCTCTCCCCGCTTGAGATTTGCCGCAAAATCAACAACGAAGACAAAAAAGTCGCGCTCGTTGTGGAACAGGCGATTGGCGATATCGCCATTGCCGCGAAATATGCCGCCCACGCCTGGAGCAACAACGGAAGAATTATATATATCGGCGCCGGGACATCGGGACGGCTCGGCGTGCTCGACGCCGCCGAATGTCCGCCGACCTTCGGCGTTGACCCCAGCCGTACACTGGGAATTATTTCCGGCGGGTATGGGACCCTGATTTTATCGCAGGAAGGGGTCGAAGATCGCTCCGAGGCGGCCATCGAAGACCTCAAAAATATCGGCCTGAATAAAAACGATTTCGTGGTCGGCATCGCGGCTTCAGTACGGACGCCGTACACCGTGGCGGGAGTATCCTACGCCATCAAAGTCGGCTGCCGCACGGCCTTCGTGGTCTGCAACCGCGCCGATATGCTCGATATTAAGCCGGATGTTCTCATCCGTCTGCCGGTCGGGCCGGAGGTTATTACCGGTTCGACCCGCATGAAATCGGGCACGGCCCAGAAGATGACGCTCAATATGATCACCACCACGGCGGCGGTGCTGTGCGGCAAAACCTATGGCAATCTCATGGTCGATTTGAAAGCCACCTCGGAGAAACTGGCCGCCCGTTCGCGCAAAATATTGATGGAACTACTGGATATAAAATTGACAACGGCCGACTCTTTATTGGAGAAATCCGGCGGGTCGGTCAAAACGGCGATAGTCATGCACAAACTTGGTATATCGAAAGAAGCCGCCGAAAAACGCCTCCACGCCGCCGGGGGCTTTCTACGACGGGTGTTGGAATCTTGAATTTGGGTGGCCACCGCTTCAGGGTCTGTCGAACAAGTGTATGTATGGTGCAATAAGTAGCGACTGTCTTAAAAGTCAAGCGAGATTTGGTTTCCAGGATTCTCCTTTT
>CAYWLR010000016.1:0-77106 GCA_964459465.1 uncultured Ignavibacteriaceae bacterium
CCTCTTTCTATTTGACACTCCAGTATTATATGACTTTTTTACCATAGTAACTAACGGGTGGCAAGATTCGATAATGCAACATGCCCAAAATACGCCCGCGGCAGACGCCCCGAAAAAAAATAAAAATTTTCACAAACGAACCCATTCTCCCGTAACCGACACGGAGACAGGAACTTCGAAGGTCAAAAGCCCTGCCGAATCTCACCGACAAAGCGAGCGAGCTTCAGACATTGTCTTGTTAACCATGAAGATAGAAGAAGCAAAATTAAAAAAATTAAAATTCAAACCCAATTTGCCATAACCCGAATATACGAAAGGAATTATAGCGATTTATGGACTAATGCAATCCAATATATAAACGCGCCGCCGCCCGGAATTCACGCCCTTACCGGATGACAATCTCGCCGTCGGAAAAATCGACCGTGACCACTGTCTCCGCTTTGATAGCCCCGGATAAAATCTTGCGCGCGATCTGCTGGGTTAGCTCCTTGTTGATCAACCGCTTGATCGGCCGCGCCCCGAACGTCGGACTGTACCCGATATCGGCAATATAATCGAGCGCCCCGTCGGTCACTTCCAGTTCGATATCCTTGTCCTTCAACAGCGCCGTCAGACGTTTTAACTGGAGCCGGACAATCTCCTTGATTTCCTCGCGGCCCAGCGCCGCGAACACGATCGTCTCGTCGATTCGGTTCAAAAACTCCGGCCGTAAGTACGTTTGTAACATCTTGAGCACTTCCGAGCGCATCCGCTCGTAAACCTCGTCGCGGTTGCTCTCGGTGATGAGCGATGATTCGCTCTGGATGTACTCGGCCCCGATGTTCGAGGTCATGATCATGATGGCGTTTTTGAAATTCACGGTGCGCCCCTGATTGTCGGTCAGGCGGCCGTCGTCGAGCACCTGGAGCAAAACGTTGAACACCTCCGGGTGCGCCTTCTCGATTTCGTCGAGCAGGATCACGGCGTAGGGCCTTCGTCTGACCGCCTCGGTCAACTGCCCGCCCTCTTCGTAGCCGACATACCCGGGCGGCGCCCCGATCAGCCGCGACACCGAGAATTTCTCCATGTACTCCGACATGTCCAGTCGCACCAGCGCCTCCTCGGTGCCGTACAAAAACTCGGCCAGCGCCTTGGCCAGCTCGGTCTTGCCGACCCCGGTCGGCCCCAGAAATAAAAATGACCCGAGCGGCCGGTTGGGGTCGGATAGCCCCGCCCGCGACTGCCGCACCGCATTCGAGACCGCCGTCACCGCTTCATGCTGACCGATCACCCGCTCGTGCAATTTGTCTTCGAGGTGCAACAGCTTGGCGCTTTCCGATTCGGTCAGCCGTGTCACCGGAATACCCGTCCACCGCGCCACTACCGCCGCGACGTCGTCGGCATCGACCTCTTCCTTGAGCAGTTTGCGGTCTTTCTGTATGGCGGCCAGCGAATGAGTCAAAAACTGTCTTTTCTTCTCGGCCTCGACCAGCGAACCATATTTGATTCTGGCCGCCTCTTCGTAGTCGGCCCGACGTTCCGCCTCCTGCGCCTTGAGCTTGAGCTCCTCGATTTCCGATTTTATCCGGTTGATGGCCTCGACCGTCTCTTTTTCTTTGGTCCACTGCGATTTCAAATCGTCCCGACGGGCATAAAGCTCGGCCAGCTCTTCTTCGATCTTCTTGAGACTCTCCTTCGATTCCTTCTCCTGCTTGATACCCTGTTTTTCGACTTCGAGTTGCCTGATGCGTTTTTCTATCGAATCCAGCTCCGGCGGCATCGAATCGATCGATATTCTTATCTCCGCCGATGATTCATCGATCAGGTCAATCGCCTTGTCAGGCAAAAAGCGGTCGGAGATATACCGGTCCGAAAGCCGCGCCGCCGCGATCAGCGCCTCGTCCTTTATCTTGAGACCGTGATGCAGTTCATAACGCTCGCGCAAACCGCGAAGAATCGAAACGGTGTCTTCGACCGTCGGCGGTTCCACCAGCACCACCGCAAACCGTCGTTCCAGCGCCGCATCCTTCTCGATATTCTTGCGATACTCATCGAGCGTCGTCGCCCCGACACAGCGCAGTTCGCCGCGCGCCAGCGCCGGCTTGAGCATATTGGAGGCGTCCATCGCCCCCTGCACCGCCCCGGCCCCGACAATGGTATGAAGCTCATCTATGAACAGGATAATATTGCCCTCGGATTTCTCAATCTCCTTCAAAATCGCCTTGAGCCGTTCCTCGAACTCACCCCGGAATTTCGACCCGGCAATGAGCGCCCCAAGATCCAGAGCGACCACCTTGCGGTCTTTGAGCGTCTCCGGAATATCGCCGTTGACAATTTTCTGCGCCAGTCCCTCGACAATGGCCGTCTTACCCACCCCCGGTTCGCCAATCAGGACCGGGTTGTTCTTGGTCCGCCGCGAAAGAATTTTTATGACCCGCCGGATTTCCTCCTCGCGCCCGATCACCGGGTCGAGTTTGCCCTGACGAGCCATGGCCGTCAAATCACGCGAATACCGCTCCAGCACCCGGTATTTGGATTCGGGATTGTCGTCCGTTACCCGCGAAGACCCTCTTATGGTCGATAGCGCCCTTAAAAAACTGTCCCGGTTAATACCCGCCCGCAGTAATATCTCCTGCGCCCGACTCTTGGTTTCGATCAGGCCGAGCATGAGATGCTCTACCGAAATATATTCATCCTTTAGCTTGGTCGCTTCCTTTTCAGCCGCGTTGAATACCGCCGACAGCTCCGGCGAGGCGAACAATTGTCCGCCTTCCTGACGGGGCAATAGCTTGAGCTGATCATCGATGGCGGCAATTATATCGTCCGGGTCGGACCCTATTTTCTTTATGACCTGAATGATTAGCCCGTCTTCCTGCCTTAACAGGGACGAAAGCAGGTGTAATGGCAAAACTTGCGGATGTGATTCCGATTGGGCCTTTTGTTGCGCATAGTTGAGCGCATCGGCCGAACGCTGCGTTAATTTATTGGTATCCATTTCTGTCCCTCATGTTTATTACCTTCAATCAAAATGAATTTACAAATTTTTGGCAAAAATGTTCTCGAAAACTGAATGGAAATCGACGACTCCGGGCCTAATTTCCGATTAGGATTTTCTCCGGGTTTCCGTCGTTTTTATTTGGGGCAAGAATGAAGATCGATTATCTTATTGACACAGCATATGATCTGATTCCCTGACTTGCCGGAAAATTAAATCCGTTTTTGCACAAGGAGGCGTTATGCAAACCTATATCACCCTTATGACCTTTACCGAGGAGGGCGCTCGCAACCTCGGCAAAACGACCGCCCGGGCCGAGGCCTTCCGTAAAGTGGCCGAGCAAAGAGGCATCAAAATAATTAGTACCTACTGGACCGCCGGGGTATTCGACGTCGTGCATATCTTCGAAGTGGAAAGTGAAGACGACGCTATGGCCCATTCCTACAGCCTGTCCAGTCTGGGTAACGTCCGTACCCAGACCTTCCGCGCTTACAACAAAGAGGAAATTGAGGCCGTCATGAAAAAGGTCTTTAACCCCTACGATCTTCTCAAGGCCGGAGATTGAATTTGACCCGGAGGGGCGGTTGCCCGCCGCCCCGCGACCTGTTCTTGTTAGATTTTTCCGAACTACATGATAATGACCAGCTTCCCGATTTGATTGCCGTATTCCGACTCCACCGAGTAATAATATATCCCCGATACGACCGCCTGCGTGTTGCGAGTAATCAAATCCCAGCTGTCGTGCATGCTGGTCGGGGAATCCATGGGCATATCGTGCTCGATCTGACGCACCAGATCGCCGTCTATAGTGAAAATGCGGATCGTGCATTTGTGCGGTAAATTGGAAAAATGTATCGTCCTTTTTCTGTCGGTCGGAAGCGATGGGTCGGCGTCGCGTCCCTCGAAACCACCGCCCTCGATACCCTGATAATTGCCGTCGACACGATAAGGGTTGGGATAGACGACCACGTCGAGTCCGCGCCGCTGGACCTCGGAGTTGCTGTTTTGAGCGTACGCCGTCAGGTAATTTCTGGAAATGGCCGTTTCCAGCGAAGGCAGGCCGCTGACCGGAGAGCCGTAATCGAACGCCGTTACCGCCACATAATACATCTGCGACGGCAACAACTTGCGCAGCGTGTACTCGTACTCGTAATACCTGAAATAGCCGTCATCGGTCAACTCCTCCGGATAATATATTTCGGCCGAATCGAGATCCATTATGGTCGGGGGAGGCTCATCGGGGAATCGTTTATGAATCAGATTGGTATCGTTCAATTCGCACTGATTCCAGTCCTGCGGGGCGAACCAGAAATACTGCCCCTCGCTTTGGTCGTAATACAGATTGTCGCGGGTATGAATTTTCGGGTTGAAATCCGTCCCGTACAGATCATGCAGTTCTTCCAGCGTATATGGAATACGGCGAATCGTCCAGATTTCGTTATTGCTGTCATACTCCATCCGGTTGTAGTCTTCGATATCATAGGAAGCCTGTCGGCTGAAGGCGTCCGGATCGAAAGACAGGGCGCACCAAACCCGATAGCCTTCGAAATCAAGCTCCCCGCTGAAATTGTCGGGCACCGTTTCCGATTCAAAACCGTTGAAGCGCACCACCAGTTCGCCCTCGTTGAAGGCGTTAACGCGGGGATAAACCCACATTTTGGGGGCAATCGGCGGCCGGGCGCCCTCGAAATCGGGCACGCCGTCACCTTCATACCACATCGTATCGGCTTTTATGCATACCAGCGTTGTTTCCGTCACGAACGGGTCTTCGGATATGACCGTAATCACTTCGGATGTATCCTTACAGCAAACACGGAATTTACCGAAATACTTGTTGCCATTGGTGTCGCGGTTGGGGTTGTCATAAATCCATGACGCCCACACCGAATTAAGGCCGAGATCGTGGAAATTCAAATAATCGTAGTACTGCTGCGGATTCTGACTGTTCCAGAGCCTGCCGAAGGCTTCGCAGTCGGTCAAAAAATTCTGCCCGCCGATATAGGCGAGACTCAATCGCAGCACCTCTCCGGGTGATATGTCGAATGGCCCGAACGACAGAAGATAGCGAGTATCGTAGCCGTTGGCAAAATCGTCGCCATCGCTCGAAGGCGGCAGCCAGCCGTCGGAGGTCTGATCCACGGCGCTGAACAGCTGATCGTAGTCAAATTCTTCATGCCGCATTATGTAATATTTGTTCTTATCCCCCATGGGTGTCCCCAAAAAACCGCCAAAATCACGGAAGGGGTCGTTCGAAGCATGCGCTTTTCTCGGCCCGAAATCTTTGGATGCGGTAGTATTTGATATCCACCAGTTAAATGAATATTTCAGCGAGTCCGACGGCGTTCTGACCACGCGCGTTCCGGTAACACTCGTAAAATCAAAGGACGCCGGGCAGGAGGGCAGATTGCCAGTGTTGGGACGGCCGTCGTTGTCGGAAATCCAGGCAATGTTGATGGTGTCGATAAATCCGCAGGCCGGGTCAACATTCGCCATGGGACTCGGTATCCATCGCTTAAAGCCGCAGATATCATCCTGGGCCTCCGAATTGGGGGCACTTACCACTCCCACGTCTCCGTCAACGTAAATACCCATATACACTTTCTCGAGTTCCTGTCGTCCGATATTCTTTATGGCATAATCGAACAGGATGAAATCCTCGGCGTAGCTGTATGACCAGCCCATACTCCGTTGCGTTACCGCGATATTCAGCGGTTGATGCGGCAGACCGTCGTGGGGATCGTTGATGACATAACTGGGGTCCGTCAGAGTGTCGGCGTAAATGGCGATAAAATCCTGCTCAGATAAAGCCCCGGCAATAATATCCTCGGCATTGGAAATGGACAATCTTCTGATTTCCCCGTTTTGCGGATAGCCGCACGCGGGCGGCCACATTTCCTGCGTGTACCCCCATCCATCAACGCCGACCGATACCAGCGTATCCCGACCGACAATCGAGCCAATCCAGAATGAGCCGGCAAAAAGATATTCGGTATTTCCCGGATACGGATACGTCGCCGACCGCAGGGGGACTCCAAGGTCATCGCTGCCGAGGTTGGCGAAACCGGATCCGAAAATCCCCTGATTGGAAATGGCCAATCCCATTTTGTTAATATCATGCATGGCATATCTGGCACAGGGGACATTTGTGACCGACGCCTTTACGGGATTCGACAGGCGCATGTCACCGATATCAAATTCGGCGCGGCTGATGGCGTTGGTGGAAGATAAAATCAGAATGATTAAACTCGAGGCAACCAATATGATTCCCAACCTTTTAAAACTCATTAACATCCTCCGTCAAAAATACTTTGAACAAGGAGCCGCTTAATCCATTACATTGATAATAATTTACCCGTTTTTCGGACGAGTTAAATCGCGGGTACGTGCAATGCTTTCAACTCCGGTCTTCAGTTGCCCCCGATAGAATATATATATAACCGGACAATGTCAATGATATTAGCACCATCGCCAACCGTGGCCATAACCGTAACCCCTTGCATATCATAAGGAAAAGAATAAAATCACTTGACACAAACACAAAACCGGCTTATCTTATTTATGGATGGAATCCCGCTTCAGACAAGCTAACCTTCCGCCCACGTTATTTTGACAGGATAAAAATATATAATTTTCAAGATAAACAATGAACAAGGAGTGGAAAAGATGAAGAGGTATCTTCCCGTGCTAAGCATGGTCGTCCTGATCGTTTTTGTTCTGGCGACCTCGACCTTTGGGCGTTACGACCCCCTGCTCAACCGGCAGTATATCGAGCCCGAAATCGAAGAACATCCCTGGGGCGGTGATGGACTCAATATTAACAACGGCGGCAATAACGGCGGGACATACATTTTCACCCCGACACCGTTTTTCTATGTCAGCCTTGCTCTGGCCTTTGATTATATCATCATTTTAAGCGGTGATATCGATGTGAGTCCGAATGATAACAAACTGATGGAATCAAAGCTCCCGTCCGATGCCGGCAATGTCACGGCCGGAGGTGCCGTTTCGGGGAAAGGGAACTAATATGAGCCGTGCAGTAAGCGCAGAACAATCATACCGCGCCAGCTGCCTGAAGTATTTGGAAAACCTGGTGGCCAACCGGAATTTTACCGAAGCCATCAGGTATTTCGAATCCCTGGCGGTGTCTGTCCTGTCTGGAGACGACATGGACAGTGGAATGATTTTGCGTCTTGCGGCGACCGCCTATGGCTCATCACACAAGTTCCCAAGGGCACTGCAGCTTATAAGAAGCGCCATTGCAGCCATATCCCGTGCGGCAAAAGAAGCTGACCAATTGGCTGAATGTTATATGATTCTCGGAAATCTTCTCCGGGATATGGGCAACTATGATGAAGCTGTTAGGTCGTTCCGCGACGCAGAATCCATATTCAGGCGTAACGGCAGCATCTCCGGAACCTGTCGCGCGCTCAACCGACTGGCCGGAGTCCATTTCTTCAGAGGTGACCTCAATCGCTCCCTCGAATATCTTCTAAACGCGGTTGAATCGGCCAAGCGCGCCGATGACAAGAAACGACTGGCGTATCTCTTCGGTAATATCGGCCGTGTATACACTCTATTGGGCAAACTCGTTCAGGCCGAAGACAATATTCGCATGAATATTGAGCTGTCACATGAATTCGACAATGGGGCCGACCTGGCCCGGGCATACCTGTCGCTTGGCTATATCCAGGTTCAGCAAGGCAAATATGATCGCGCCTCCATGTCACTGGATCGCGGTTATGAATTCATCCGGTCTCTCAAGATGGATCGGGAAGAGGTGATGTATCTGACATACGCCGGAGAACTGGCCCTCAAGGAAGGTCGGCTCGACGAGGCCGAAAAGACGTTGATCGGAGCCTTCGCGCAAGGTTCGCGAATTGCACCGAAAACATTTTTGTGCGCCCGTCCGCTTCGACATCTGGCCGAAGTGTCAATGGCCCGGGGTAATTATCGCAAGGCTCTGGCCATGGCTAACAAGGCCCTGGCATTATTTAAAGAACTCCGCGATGCAGTCGAAATCGGGGCTTTGACCCGAATCGTCGCCGAATGTCAGCTGAACCTCGGTAACACCGAAATCGCTCACTCATCATTTAGGCAGGCCATCAATATTCTCGAAGACTGCCAGGCCGGGTTTGAGCTGGCTAAAGCGCTGGCCGCGGCCGGGACCGCGGGCGTCTTCACGGCCGGACAGAATATGATGTATCTCTGCCGGGCCGAAGATCGTTTTCGCAAATGCGGTTTGGAAGCGCCGGCTCTTGAAATTCAGAAACTTATCGGAGATTGCGAATTGCCTGCGCCAACGGCGACAGATCGCCGCGCGGCCGACAAAAAGGCCGAATTCCCGACCAAAAACGAGCGCATGAAACAGATTATCCGCCAGATGAACCTTCTGCGTCATACCGATATCCCGATTCTGTTAACCGGTGAAACTGGGACCGGCAAAGATTATCTGGCGCGATATTTCCATTCCATTACCCGGCCGGACAAACCGTATGTGGCCGTCAACTGTGCGGCCCTGCCCGACACGCTCATCGAATCCGAGCTTTTCGGATGCCACCGCGGAGCGTTCACCGGGGCCGATTCATCGCGCCCGGGTCTGTTCGTGGAAGCCAACGGCGGGGTTCTGCTTCTGGATGAAGTGGGCGAACTGCCTTTATTGTTACAGGCCAAACTTCTTAATGTCCTCGAATCGCGACGGTTGCGCCCGTTGGGTTCGACCGACGAGATCAAACTGGATATCATAATTATCGCGGCGACCAATCGCAATCTGGTCGAGATGGTCGAAGCCGGAACATTTCGGCGGGATCTGTACTATCGTCTGGCCGGGGTAACCTTCGAATTACCGCCTTTGCGGGAACGCAAAGAGGACATTCCGTATCTGCTCGAGCTGTTTATGCGAAACCATAATATGCTCAATGGCAGCGGACCGGAACCGGAACTGGTCCAGCGCTTTGTCGCCTTCGACTGGCCCGGCAATATCCGACAATTGGAAAACCGCGTCAAACAGCTGGCGGCCCTGTCTTCGATGGCCCAGGATGGGTCATACCTGGAACTGGCCCGGTCATTCTTTGAAGAAAGCCGCGAAGAAGAAACGCGCTCGCTGTTCGAACGCGTCGAACAGTTTGAAAAACGTTTGCTGATTGAGGCCCTGGTTGCGGCCGGAGGCAATAAATCACAAGCGGCACGGTTGCTGAACATCCATGAATCGACATTCCGGGCGAAAATGAAACGTCATGGCATGTCGGAAACATTAAACTAATATCCATCCCTTACGGGATTCCACCACCGAGCCGCCCGCCCGGGCGGCTCACCTGTAAGGCGGGTGTCAGGTCCCCTCAGGCACCCGCCTTTTATTTTGTATTTGACGTAAACACTCTCAAAGAACATCGAATAACACGCATTTCCGGAAAATCAATATCGCCAGGACGAACTGCCGGCAGTCCGGCATTGTTATTAAAATAAGCAAAAACGTGGAAAACATTAAGGGGTTTATAATATGAAATCAATCACAACTCTGGGCGAATTGAAAAAGACGGGGTATAAACCGCTGTCGGTTAAAGATGAACTGCGCAAAAATCTTATCGAGCAGATCAAAAACGGAACTCGGCGTTTTCCCGGTATCATCGGTTATGACCGGACCGTCCTGCCTCAACTTGAAAACGCCATTCTGTCGCGGCATGACATTATTTTGCTCGGTCTGCGCGGGCAGGCCAAAACCCGTCTCTGCCGTCAACTGGTGTCTTTCCTCGATGAATACATTCCGATCATCAAGGGCAGCAAACTGAACGAAAATCCGCTGGCGCCGATATCGGCACATTACAAGAAGCTGGCCCTCCAGCTTGGTGATAATCTTGAAATCGACTGGCTGCACCGTGATGATCGTTACCACGAAAAACTGGCTACACCCGACGTGTCGGTTGGCGATTTGATTGGCGATATCGACCCGATCAAGGCCGTCCGGGAGAAGCTGGATTTATCCGACGAAGAAGTCATCCACTGGGGCATTATCCCGCGTACCAACCGGGGGATTTTCGCCATCAATGAACTGCCCGATCTGCAGCCGCGCATACAGGTTTCGCTCTTGAATATACTCGAAGAAAACGATTTGCAGATTCGTGGTTTTCCGATTCGTGTCCCGCTGGATATCATGCTGGTTTTCACCGCCAACCCCGAAGATTACACTAATCGCGGGAATATCATCACACCGCTCAAGGACCGCATCGCTTCGCAGATAAATACCCATTACCCGAATACGATTACCGAGGCGAAAAATATTACCAAGCAGGAGGCCTGGGCCGACCGCGGTCGTGATATTCCAATGCCCGACATCATCCGCGACATTATCGAGCAAATCGCCTTCGAAGCCCGCAAAAGCGAGTATGTCGATCAATCGTCCGGAGTTTCGGCCCGACTGCCGATTTCGGCCTATGAAAACCTCATTTCCAATATCGAACGGCGAGCCGCCCTCAATGGTGAAGATGATTATTTCCCCCGCATCTGCGATTTGTACTCGGTCATCGCCTCGATTGTCGGCAAAGTCGAGCTCGTTTACGAAGGAGAACTGGAGGGGCCGACCATTCTGGCCGTCAATTTGATCGGCGAAGCCATCAAAACCGTGTTCTCGCGTCACCTGCCGGTGCCGGTCAGGGAACGCACCAAAAATGCGGATATCGCGCCGCCGGAGAATATTTATGAAGCCGTGACCGATTTCTTTTCTTCGGGCCGCACTCTGGAATTATCGGATGAAACGCCTTATGATGAGTATAAAAGAAAACTCGATGAAATCGCCGGGCTTAAAAAACTGGCCCAGAACCTGGGCCGCATAAAAGACGAGCGAGAAACTTATCTCATGATGGAATTTATCCTCGAGGGCTTGCACCGGTACAATGTCATCGCCAAAGAATCGCCCGATAACAAGTTCATCTATACCGACATGATTCAGAATATATTGAGGAGCTAATCGTGCGCTTTCTGTATTCGCAGTGGGACGATGCCCTGATGCGGCAGTTGAAGGATATGAAAAGCCTTATGGCCATATTCAATTACCTTTTACTGCAGGTCAATGGCAACGTCAAGCTGGCACTGAAACTCTTGCGCCAGTTGCAGAAAATGGGGATTGTTCCGGCGGAGTACGATATTGACCGGTTTGAAAAGGAACTGGAAAAGGAAGGGGTCGTCAGATGGAATCACTCCGGCCCGAGTCTGACCCGTAAAGGCGAGCGAACACTTCGGCGCAATGCTTTCGAGCAGATTTTCGAGCATCTCAAGCGCTCCGGCCCGGGGGACCATAAAACCGCCTTCGGGGGCGGCGACTCGGCCGAACAACTCGAAGAGAAAAGACCTTACGTGTACGGCGATGACCTGGCCTCACTGGATTTGAGCGGCTCCCTGCACAATGCCATTATTCGCTCCGGGTCACTGGGGCTCAATTTATCGGAAGACGATCTCGAAGTGCGCGACAGCGCCATGAACACGAGCACCGCGACGGTGGTGCTTCTGGATATTTCCCATTCGATGATTCTTTACGGTGAAGACCGCATCACACCGGCCAAGCAGGTGGCCATGGCTTTCGCGGAGATGATCATGACCAGATATCCGCACGACTGCCTCAATATCGTCCTGTTCGGCGACGACGCCCGGGAGGTGCAGGTCAAAGATCTGCCGTATGTCGCGGTCGGGCCGTATATGACCAACACCAAAGCCGGACTCCAGATGGCCCGCAATATCCTTTTGCGACGAAAGAACGCCAACAAACAGATATTCATGATTACCGACGGCAAACCTTCGATGATTGTCCGCGATAATGGCCGGGTTTATAAAAATCCGGTCGGCCTCGACCCGGTGATAGTCAACCGGACGCTCGACGAAGCCATTATCTGCCGTAAAAAGAAAATCCCGATCACGACCTTTATGATCACCGACGATCCCTATTTGCAGGAATTCGTCCGTAAACTGACCGAACTCAATCGCGGCCGGGCATACTTTTCCTCGGCGAGCAATCTGGGCAGCTACATCTTCTATGATTTCATGAATCACCGCCGTAAAAACCGGTGATATTTCAGTATCCCTGTGCGAAATCGGCATGAACTTTAAGATAATCCAGCCAGTAGGCAACGCCCTTGTCACTGACCAGGCGTTTGACCCGCCGGAATCCTTCGCCATAGACCGGGTCGGGGTTGGTCAGCAGGTTATTCAATTCAAACTCGGCCATGGCACCGTAACTCTGATTGAGTATGATAAACGAAGCGTAGTTGCAACTGCCCTCGGACAAGGCCAACGACAGGCCTTTTGGAGCATTGGTATAGAGCCAGACATGCATCAGCTCATGGGCGATTACTTCCGTAAACACGATTCGCGGCATACCCTGCAAGATGAAGATTTCAAAATCGCGCACGATACATACACCATCGATAGTCTGTTCCACATACTTGGTTAAACCGCTTTCATCGGCGTGACCGGACCATGAGATATGCCGCAGACCGTTGCGGTCGGTCAGGGTCAGTTTGACGGCATCGTTTTCCACATTGATGCCGGCCGCCTTGAGTTTATCTTTGACCGAATTCATGAGGCGACGAGCGGTCGTGATATCATTGACCGCGTCGGCCAGACAATAGCCGCAGACATGACGACCGTCACCGTAGATTGTTCCGCCCCGGCTGGTCCTGTCCGATATCAACCGCCCGCAGTACTGACAGGCCGGGACCGAGCGCTCGTGCTCCTTGTGATATTTATTGCCCCAATGATCGACCAGGTACTGGCCTTTGATAATCTGCCCGCAATAGTCGCAACGGAGAGCGGCGTGTTTTTCATAACATTCGGGGTGATAGTTTCTGCCGTTTGACTGAATATACTGACCGGCAATGTCTTTTCCGCATAAGTCACATTTGAGCGATCCGGCCGGTGCCGTTTCGATTGAAACCATTATTAAAATTATTGCGACTATTGAGAGTGCAAATATGGGTTTGGTGGATGCTTTAGGCTTCATATAATGACCTTTAATTAGTTAATCGGTTGTGTTGACGGCCAATATTAGCGCCTTCATTATAATCCTGCAAATTTCGTCTCGCCGTAGCCCGCCATTTAAAAATTCATTCATTAAGACGATTATTCGTATATATTATTATCGATGGCAGAAATTATTAAAAGTTCCAAAGAAAGGGCCGTCCTGGTCGGACTGGCCCGGAATTCCTTGGAACGTCCGGGTGTCGAGGAATCCATCGCCGAACTGACCGAATTGAGCCTCTCGGCCGGGGCGCAGGTCGATTATACCTTTATCCAGACCAGAACGGTCGACCCCAAGTTTTACATCGGCAAAGGGCTGGTGGAACAAATACGTCAGAATATTACCGCCAACGGCGCCAACCTGGTAATCTTCGATGACCCTCTGTCTCCGGCCCAGCAGAGGAATCTGGAAAACGTTTTCGAAATCAAGGTCATCGACCGTTCCATGCTTATTTTGAATATTTTCGCGCAGAATGCCCGGACAGCAGCCGCAAAACTCCAGGTGGAACTGGCCCAGCTGGAATATATGCTTCCCCGGCTGACCGGTTTCTGGAGCCATTTCAGTCGTCAGTATGGCGGTATCGGCACCCGCGGACCGGGCGAAACCCAACTGGAAACCGACCGCCGTCAGGTTCGCGCCAAAATCGCCTCGCTCAAGAAAAAAATCGAAAAGTTGTCTACCCAGCGCGATATTCAGCGCCGGAGCCGTCAGAACCTTTTCAAAGTCTCCCTGATCGGCTATACGAACGCGGGTAAATCGACCCTGTTCAACCGGCTGACCCGGTCCAGCGTTACTACCGCCGACAAGTTATTTACAACCCTCGACTCGACTTCAAGGGTCATGTCCCAGGGTTATCCCGATAAGATAATCTTTACCGATACCGTCGGGTTTATCAAAAAGCTGCCGACCCAACTGGTGGAGTCATTCAAATCGACGCTGGAAGAAGTCACTTACGCCGACCTCCTGCTCCACGTGATCGACTTTTCCGATAGGAATTGTGAAGAAAAAATGCGCCAGACCCAGATTATTCTCGACGACATAGGAGCCGGAAATGTCGAAAAGTTGTTGATATACAATAAAATAGATAAAACCGACAGGGATTTTGGAAAACCTGTTGATATAAATCGGATTTTTTATGTTTCCGCCCTCAAGGAAACGGGCTTGGAATCGCTCAAAGAAGAATTGACCTTAAGATTAAAGCGTTTTGGCGCATGCAAATATAAAGTCTCCTGATATTTTGCCGATTAAGATTACAGGAGAGCACAAAAGACGATTATGGCCAAAACGATTTTGATTGTAGACGATAACCCCAATATGTCCAGTCTCCTCGTGGAGATGCTGGAAGTGTTCGATTATCAGGCGGTCCGCGCCGATGATGGTCTCGACGCTCTTAAAAAAATAAATAACGGCGATGTGGCTATGGTCATCACCGATATGCGTATGCCGCGTATGACCGGGCTGGAGCTTCTGCAGGCGGTCAAAGAAAAACGGCCGGACCTGCCGGTCGTGCTGATCTCGGGGTATTCGGTCGATGACGTCGATTCCGATATCGTTCGTGAAAAGGCCGATGGCTTTTTAAACAAACCGTTCATGATGTCCGATATCGAAAAGCTTTTGGGCGAACTGCTTTAATTATCAAGCGATTTCTCCGTTGTCATTTATATTTCCCGTGCTTATTATAAGCCATGCATTATGATAATGATGATGATAACGCCGTGCCGTTGCCGATCGATGGTACACTCGATTTGCATACGTTTTCACCAAAAGAAGTCAAACAACTCGTGCCGGACTATATCGAGGAATGTCTCCGACGCGGGATTTATCATTTGAGAATCGTCCATGGCAAAGGAACGGGAGTCCTGAAAACCATCGTGCAATCGATTCTGGATAAGCACCCAGACGTACTTTCGTACCGTCATGAATCATCCGGCGGTTCCTGGGGCGCGACGATAGTGGACTTAAAACCTGACGCGCGTGATATATGACCGACCGGTTTCGACGGATTTTGTCCTTCTTCCACCGCGCAATTCCTTGAAAAATCCATCGTAATTTATTATATTATAAACACTGCCGCGAGCCTGCCATGAGTGTTTAAAAAGACTGGGGTATCATTTTGTGCCCGGAAAGGATACCGATGGAATATACGCGCGAAAGATTGGAAGCGGAAGCCGGCTCGATTTTCCGTATCGCCGGGTCCACCCACAGCTTCGAGGTGGCCCGCGAGAGACTCTTTCTGCGGGCGACACGCTATCAGTTCGACTTTTATTCGGGAGACATCGAGCCGACCGTGCGTAATATCGTCCGCGTCCGCGATTGTGCGCGGGTTTTCCGCACCATCATGACGCCCAAATCCGACCGTCTGGCAGGATTCAGCGTAACCCGCGCCTTGTTCGATCTGGCCCGGGGACGCGATCGCACCGACCTTCAACCCGGATTTTTCGCGGAAATGATTTATCTTATTATGGGTATGCAGGGCCGTGGGCCCGGTGCTTCACCGGCCGATTATTCCACGACCGAAACCGACATCCCTCGCGAAGAAGCCCGGATGCGTTCCCGCGAACTGGATAAAATATGGGCGTACGCCCAAAAGCGCATGGCCCGCTATACCCATGGTCTTCAGCCGGATATCATCGAGCGCCGCCGTCGCAACCGCCAACGTATCATGGAAGTGCTTGGAGCCTCCGAAGCCGAATGGAACGACTGGCGCTGGCAATTCAAAAAAGTCGTCAAGGACGAAAAAACACTCGAAAAACTCGTTCCCCTTACCAGAGAGGAAAAGGAAAATATCGCCAACGCGAAAAATGCCCGCCTGCCGTTCGGCGTGACACCGTACTATTTATCCCTCATGGATAACAAGAAACGCTCCGATGACACGGCCATCCGGGCACAGGTTTTCCCGCCGGCAAATTACGTTGAAATCATGGCGGCGCACCGTCATAACAAAGAATGCGCTTTCGATTTCATGCTCGAAAACCGTACTTCGCCGGTGGATCTGGTCACGCGACGTTATCCCGGCATCGCCATTTTCAAACCGTACAATACCTGCCCCCAGATTTGCGTGTATTGTCAGCGAAACTGGGAAATCGACAGCGCCCTGGCACCGCACGCCATGGCCACGTCGAAAAAAATTGATGAAGCCCTCGAATGGATCGCCGACCACCCGGCCATACACGAACTGCTTATAACCGGCGGCGACCCGCTGGCCTTAAGTGATCGAACCATACATTCCCTGCTGGAGAAGGTTTCGAGAATAAAATCGATCCGGCATATTCGCATCGGTTCGCGGACGCCGGTGACGGTCCCGATGCGCCTGACCCCGGAGCTGATCGACATTTTCAGGGATTTCATAAAACCGGGGTATCGTGATATTTCGCTGGTGACACACGTCGAACATCCCTATGAAATAACTCCCGATACGGCCCGTGCCGTGACGGTCTGCCGGGATGCCGGGATTCCCGTCTATAATCAACAGGTTTTCACTTTTTACAATTCACGGCGTTTCGAATCGACCCTGTTGAGACAAATACTCCGGCGGGTCGGAATAGACCCTTACTATACATTCAACTGCAAGGGTAAACACGAAACGGCCGATTATATCGTCCCCATCGCGAGATTATTGCAGGAAATCAACGAAGAAGCCCGTCTCCTGCCGGGTTTGACGCGCACCGATGAGCCTGTTTATAACGTCCCGGGCCTGGGCAAAAATTACCTGCGTTCATCCCAGCATCATGACGTCATATCCATACTGCCCGATGGCTCCCGCGTTTACGAATTCCACCCCTGGGAACCGAGCGCGGCGGGGTTCAAGAATTATGTCGGGATCGACGTCCCGGTATTGTCATACCTTCAGCGCCTAAAAAAAATCGGCGAGGATATTTCCGAATATGAAACCATCTGGTATTACTATTAATTCCGGGTGTATATTTAAATTTGCACGGGGCTTGTATTGCAGTCGTATATAAAGATAAAATTTGATTAATTCACAAATATAAAGGACTTGTCTCGATGAAAAAATCAAGGATAATGTCGCTTCTGCTGGCGATACTGCTGGCGGCTCCCGTCATCGGCTCCACGGACTATCTGGAAAACCTTCAGCCGGAACAGGAAATTAACGGCTTTATCGTCAAGAACCTGTATGTCACCGGGGCCGACAAAGCTATGGGCGCCAGGTTCATATCGAAGGAATACGGGTTTATCATTGACCTGCTCCGGATCCAGTCCGTTCCGCAGGCATTTTTCTGGGTAAAGACGCCGCCGTCGTCCAGCATGGGCGAGCCGCATACGTGCGAACACCTGCTTCTGGGCAAAGGTAATCGCGGACGATTTGTTTCGACTCTGGAAAACATGTCGCTGGGCAGCAGCACCGCCTATACCTCGCAGGTTCAGACCTGCTATCACTTCAACGCCAAGGCCGGGCCGGAATCGTTTTATGAAATATTCGAGGCCAAGCTGATGGCGTTTCTGCATCCGGATTTCACCGATGAGGAAATCCGCCGCGAGGTCTGCCATATCGGTATCAATGAGGATCCCGCAACGGGCAAATTATCGCTCGACGAAAAAGGCACCGTTTACACCGAAATGGTGTCATACTATGAGAAACCGTGGAAATATTATTGGGATCCTATGACCCGGATGGTGTACGGTGAGGGTCATGAAATAAACAACAGCTCCGGCGGCGAACCCTCGGCCATCCGCAAAATGGTCCCGGCCGATATGTGGAAATTCATCGCCGACCATTATCACCTCGCCAACATGGGGGCGATCATCTCCATCCCGGATAATATGCCGGTCGAGGACTTTCTGCACCGCCTGAACGGAATTCTGAAGCGCTGCCAGCCGGAGGCGACTCACAGCGATTATGTTGGTATTAGCAAATATCCGACAGGGGAAATCCGCCCGGCCTCCGAAGGGACGATGGAACTGGTGCAATACCCTTCCGAGAGCAATGAGGACAAGGGGCGCCTGTACTACGCCTGGCCGGCGCGGCTGGAACTCGATGCTCTGAACAAAAACATGGCCGACCTGTTTTTGTCGGTCTTCGGGGACGGCACGACATCGAATTTGTACAAATTGTTCGTCAATTCCGAAACCAGAAAAATCGACATCGGGGCCAATTCCGTATGGAGTTGGCTGGCCGAATACCCCGGGAGCCCCTTGTTTCTCGGCATAGAGGGAATCGACAACGTGCACGTCACCGAGAAAATGCTGGACAGCGTTCGAACCATGATTCTGGCCGAAATGAAGCGGATTCATGATTTTGCGGACAACTCGCCGGAACTGGCCGAATTCAACAAGGAAGTCAAATCATACGTAGTACAGTGGCGCAAACAGGCCGAGGACAATCTCAATTCGCCGCCCATGTTCGGATTCCGCAGCGGTCCGGCCGGATCCTGGATGGCAATCATGCAGGCGCTTGAAAAAGAAGGCGGTTTCCGCAAGTCTTTGGTGTGGAAACAGCATTGTGATTACGCCGACAGCCTGCTGGCGACGGGAAAAAATTTCTGGCGCGGATTTATCGACCAGTGGAAATTCATGACGGTAAAACCATATGCTGTCGGGGCCTCGCCGAGCAGTACACTTTTGGCCGCGAGTGCCGAAGAAAAACAAAAGCGGCTGGACGGATATCTGGCCGATTTCAGGAAAAAATACGGTGTCGCCGATGACCAGGCCGCCATCGCGGCCTATAAGGCCGAATTCGATTCCATGACGGTGGAACTCGAAAAAATCGCCGCCAACCAGAAACTGCCCGGATTCACCGACAACCCGCCGCTGACGCTGGATGATAATCTCGACTATCAGGTGCTCGAACTGACCGGCAAGGTGCCGATGGTGGCGTCCACTTTCGAAAACATGAATTCGGCAACCCTGGGACTGGCGCTTCGACTCGATGTCGTCCCCGAAAACAAGGTATTTTATTTGAGCGCCCTGCCCGGTCTTCTGACATCGGTCGGTGTCATCGAAAACGGTAAACCGGTGAAGTACGAAGAGATGCAGGATCGCTTGCGCAACGAGGTGATTTCTTTCGGGGCGGGTTTCGACCAGAATGCCATGACCGGACGATATGAACTGACTATGACCGGCAAGGGCAGCAGTCCGGACGAAATTAAAAATGTCCTGCACTGGATGCAAACCACTCTGGAATCCCCTTATTTGAGCGTCGAAAATCTTCCCCGTATATATGATTATTTGGACCAGAGCATCAACGGTAACCGCAACCGTACCAAATCCTACGAGGAATACTGGGTCGATGAAATTTCCCTGGCTTATGGCTACCAGACCCACCCGGTGATGCTGGCGACCGGAAACTTTTTGACGAAGGCTTTCAATATTCAGCGTCTTCGCTGTCTTTTAATCGACCCCGGTGACGATAAACAGAAGCACGAATGGAACAATTTCATGGAGGCTCTGGCGGAGTATGGCAAAGCCGGTAACCGCGAATCAATGATTGCCGCTTTGAACGGCCTTGTCGACGGCAACGCCGCACCCGGCGATCCAGCCCTTGCGCCGTTGTTTGCCATACTGTCGGATAAAACAAAAGAAAACGTCATCTATGCCGCCAAAACGATTCGAACCTGCCTGGCCGACGTTCCCGATGCCAACCTTGTCGCCGACTGGGCGTTTTTGTGCAAAACCATTAAGGACGACGTGCTCGTCCCGCCGCAACAGGCGCTCGATGATATCAAAGGCATTGTCGCCCTGATCAAACATGCCGATAACGCGCGCATGTACATAGTGTCCAATTCGACCGACCGCAAGGCCGCCCTCGACGGCATTAATGAATTCCTGGCCGGCTTCAGCAAACAGCCTTCGGCATGGCAGACGTACGCCGGAAAATTACGGATCGTCGACCGACTCAAAAGCCGCCAGCCGGAAGCGGAAAAACCCTGCTATGCCGGACTGGTGTTCGACGGTACCAACAACGGCGTTTTGATGGCCTCGGCCAAATACGCCGAACTGTATGATGCCAGCGATGAAGCCATCCTGGACCGTCTGGCCGGAGCGCTTTTCACCGGCGGTGCCGGACATTCGCTGTTCATGCGCACCTGGGGCGCCGGCCTTGCTTACAGCAACGGCTTCGGGATTGGCGCCAACGGCCGAATGTCGTATTATGCCGAGCGGTGTCCCGATATTTCCGAGACGATGCGCTTTGTGGTCGGCGTTATCAAGGAAAACGCGGCCGACTCAACCCTGCGGGATTACTGTATTGCGCAGGTGTTTCAGTCCAGCCGCGCCGCCTCGAAATATGAGTCTCGCGGGTCACAGATGGCGGCGGACCTCGCCGATGGTATCACCCCGGAGCGAATTGCGACCTATAACAAGAAGGTGCTGGAACTGCGCCGGCGCGCCGACCTGTTCAGACAGATCAAGGCCCGTCAGGAAAAAGTGTACGGCCGTCTGCTGGTTGGCTATGGCCGGTCCCTGAAAGACATGGACGATGGCACGATATTTGTCATCGGCCCGGAAACGCAGTTTGCTTCTTTTGAGGAGTACATCAAATCGGTCGAGGGTGAACGCCCGGTGTACCGTCTGTACCCCCGCGACTTCTGGCAGACGATGTAGTATTTTATTTGTAAATATTGCTTAAAGTGACCGCCAGACGCCCTCGTCTGGCGGTTGACTGGTTCACCCGTAATGTCATTCCTGTGAAAACGGGAATCCGGTTCTTAATTTATAATACCCGGCGATATAAAACCCGCCGGGTTTTGTTTCGTTCTGATTATTTCAACCGCATACGCCACAATAAAGTGACCGCCAGACGCCCTCGTCTGGCGGTTGACTGGTTCACCCGTAATGTCATTCCCGCGTAGGCCGAAGGTGCTGAAAAATGAAGCACGGGAATCCAGGTCTTGGTTGCTTTAAAATCTTCTGAAATGACGCTTTAGACTTACCCCAACAAAAATCAATAGGATAGCCAATACAAACCAATTGGAAATAGAAAGAATATTGTTCTTGCATAAAACGTCAAGAGTATCGGGATCAACTATCTTTTGGCTAATTGGTATTAATCTCGAAATGGAGTAGAGCATGGCATTAAATAAATGTTTTGCAAATATAATTACATTCGGGAAACTGCTACCGAAATCATAATTGACTTCCTGACCATTTATCCTTATGCCGGTGAATAAATAGATAAGAGAAAATATGATAGTTGCCATGAACAGCCAAAGTGAAGATAACCATGTTTGTTCGCCATACCCTGCGACGTACTTATATAAATTGTAGAGTCTTAAGCGGCCGCCGAAAATAATCAGCAGTAATCTCTTTAATAGACTTTTATTGTTCTTTCTTGTTTCTTTTAGAAATTTCCGTTTCATTTCGAATTCGTTGTAATAATGTTGACTGGCGCTGTGATAGTCTTTTGCTTTATCCGCAGAAGCCTTAAATCGCATATATAGTTCCGCCAGCTCACTGTAATTAGAGGGGACTGTTTCTGCACCAATATGGGCATTATTTCCATTGGAAGATGAATCGGTTCTTTTCAATTCTTCAAATATCTTCTCTTCCCAAATCCGAATCCTATTATCATGGAAAAATGACCGTTGAAAGGACTCGATTTCATTATCCCAATGGTTTGAAATAAACATCGCCTCTTCAAAAAAGGCACATTGGTAAAAAGAAAATAAGGATAAATTGCACTTGGTAAAATATACGTCTTTTAAATATGATTGTCTGAAAATTATTGCCGGTTTGTTTATTACATTAATGTCTTTTGACCAGTGACGATAGCCAATTTGCTCAAAAAAGGTTGTGAAAGGATTAAATTTCGCATTTTTAAAAATTATCCGGGGGAAACAGTACTCGTCCGTTTGAAACAGAGGATTTGAGAAAAAGAAAAAGACGCCATCTTTGATTCGGATATCTTTGAAACTTAGGATATTTCGAATTCCGTTGCTATTAAAAGATGTTTCACCATTAAAATTACATGAATCAAAATTGACTTCTGATGGACCCCAATTGACTTCTTCAAAAACTATTTGTTTCCCATTAAAGTTGCTTTTCGTAAAATCTAATTTTTGTCCTAAAATGATTGTCATATTGAAAGCAAGTTCGATACAATCAAATGTTGATTCTTTAAATGATACGATATTTGAAAATATTCTCGTCTGGAAAAATGATAGTTTTTTCCCGGTAAAAGTGCTTTCTCTGAAACACAGATCTAGGCCTTTAAATTCAGTATTATCAAAGGAAGTCTCTATCGCATTAAAAGTAGCCTTAACAAAACTAACTGTAGTCGCCCCAAACTTGGCATTAAAAAAATCAAGCGATTGGCCTTTAGATTCAATTTCGGAAAAATTAATAGAGTCTCCATTAAAAGTACCTGAGCTGAATTTGGTGATTAAGCTATGAATTTTAGCTTTTACAAAGTTGACATCACACTGATTAAAATTTGCATTTTTAAAATCCGTGATGTGATTTTGAAATATAGAATTTGAAAAATCCACGATTTTACAACTAAAAATTGATTCTTTAAATATTGCATCACCACCCGTAAACACCGCTCCCTCAAATGAAGCTATTCCTTGCTTGAATGTGGCATTTGTAAAGTTTGCATAGCCCCCAGCAAATTTCGCTCGCGGAAATAACGTATTCCCACCAAGGAATTTTGCCTGGCCAAAGTCCGCTTTGTTTCTGAAATTCGCACCAATAAACAAGGCACAACAATCGCCAAAGCCCTCATTACTTATGGAACCGGCAAATTCACATCGGATAAAATTTGCCATCGAATGGAACTGTGTTTCACTGAAATCGACTCCGGCCTTGAATCTGCAATTTTCAAATACGGCCTCGTGAGTGAAATTTTGATTTGAGAAATCAACATGGCCATAGAAAATAGCATTTTTTAGATTCAATCTTGTTCTGAATGGAAAGCCTTGGAAATTTAATTCCGTGGGAAAGATAGCTCCTTCTAGGTTCAAATAATTACGTTTAATTAAATCATATATTAGGCTATTAAATTCGTCTGGCGTAACCCCTTTGCATCCGGGTGTCGCGTGAAATATGCAATGACCTTCGCTTTCCGACTTTTCATTAAAAAAACTGGGATCCCCGTGTGTGCACCCAGGATAACTACACTCTGGCATACCTCACCCTTGCGTGAAATTCGATTATTCGATGATGTAAGTATATATTTATTAAGAATTCCAGTCAATCACAAAATAGCGTGGTTGTGGAATTCTTGGCAAATGCCATAGCAAAGAACTGGATTCCCGCACTTCATTCTTCAGCACCTTCGGCCTTCGCGGGCATAACATTTATTTTGGAAAATTGATATTTACCGGTCGGTCTGAGGACCGACCGGTCGCAACGCCGGAGTGCGTAGCGAGATACTCGAAAATATGTCTTTTATTCCGCCATCGGCCAGTCATCCGGCGGAAGCATGAACAACGGCCGGCCGGGGGAGTCGGTGATCATTTTCAAGTACATTATCGATGGGTCGTCCAGTAAACTCGGAATCTCCGGCATCTTCGGCAAACCGAAATCAAAATCGAACAGGCCCTTGTACTTCGGAATCTCGACAATGGTCACTTCCCGATCCGGCGCCAGACCGGCCCGCTCTCGGGCAACGGCGATGGCGGTGGTCAAGGACCCAATTTTGTCCACCAGGCCCAGTTCTAGGCCGTCGGTTCCGGAGTACACATGACCCTCACCGATTTCGCGCACGCGCTCTTCGGACATTTTCCGCCCTTTTGCCACCACGCCGACAAACTGATCATAGTGCTTCAATATGGCGTTTTTCATTATGGCAAATTCATCGTCGGTAAGATTGCGGCCCGGGATAGTGATTCCCAGAAGCGGCAGGCGAACCCCCAAAAACAGATCGGCATGGTCGCCGCGTTTGACGAAATCATAAGACATTCCCAGTTTTTTGGATAATTCTATATCGTACACCCAGCCGCCATACACGCCAATAGAACCGGTCAAAGTATTCGGCCCGGCGACTATTTCGGTTCCAAAGGCCGAAATCCAGTATCCGCCCGAAGCGGCCAGTTGTCCCTGTGAAACGATAACCGGTTTCTTCTCGGCGCACCGGCGTACCGCCTGGGCCACCATATCGCTGGGCAGACCCATCCCGCCGGGGCTGTCCACGCGGAAGACGACGGCTTTTACATTCGGTCTCGCGGCCAAAGCCTTGAAAACGGTTTCCAGCCAGCGGCCCTTGATGCCGCTGTCCATGGCGCATTCCCCAAGGCCATAAACCACCGCGATTTCCGGTTTGAGGCCCCAGGTTTGCGACGGCATCGCAATATCTTTAATATGATCCGGGGCAAGGCCCCACATGAAACGCCCGCTTAGGTTTTTGACAATGTTGCCGACATCGGACCATCGCGCCAGGGTATCGACCAGTTTGCGGTCGAGAGCGTCCGAGGCATCGAGAATCCCTATGTTATTGATAATATCATCGAATTCATTATAAGTTAAATGTCTCGCGGCGCAAATTTCTTCGCGGGCCAGTTCATAGCGGTCGTCGATGTACGCCTGCCGTTGTTCACGGTCGGCGGGGGACATGTCGTCGCGGCTATACGGTTCGGGCCCGGATTTGTACTTAAAAAAGCGCCATTCCTCGAAACCGAGACCGAGTTTTTCCAGCGCCCCTTTGAAATATGTCCGCCCTGCGGCATAACCGACCGGGAGAATATACCCGATTGGGTCCATGACGATGATATCGGCAACGCTGGCCAGATGATATTCCGTTATTTTTACTTCATCGATGAATATTATGACCGGCTTGCCGCTGCTTTTGAACTGGACCAGCTCGTTTCTTATTTCCCAGGCATGTTCCGGGACAATGGATAAACCGGATAAATTTATCGCCAGCACCCCGACCCGCGGGTCTGACGCGGCGGCCTTGATGCCGTTTAATACATCATACAACCGTGGTCCACCGTCGTCAAAATAACGGTACTTATGATACCGGACATTACCCTTCAGGTGCATTGAGACGAACCGCCGGTCATGTTCGAAAATTTCGGAAATATAACTGGGCTTGAGCCCGCCCAGACGGACATAATTGCTGTACATGGCATGATTTTGGTCGCGGTCGAAGTGTGCCTGCGAGCCAAAACCGAGATAGCCCAAGCCGATGCTGACGCCGACCGTGAACGCCTCGGATTCGAAATATCTCCCGATAATACTGATACCATCGGCCGGTTCGAAAACCGCTCCCAGACTCCATGGCAAATCCGAAAAACTCATGCCGTACTTAAGAGCGGCGTCGGCAAAAACGGTCAGAGCCCTGGTGCCGGTGGGTCGGAATCCGATGTCACCCACGAGCTCATTGTCTTTGCTTTCGAGGGATTCATAATAGACCATTCCCGTGGAGATGTACTTGTTGGGTCGTGAAATACTGCCTATGGAAAATATTTTTTCATGCCCGGCGGCGTTATCGTTACCCGATGACCAGCCATAGGACAAACCCATGGCGTGTCCCTGCGAACCAAAGCCAAAACCGAAACGATAATCGCTGATCGATGCCCCTCCCATATCATAACGAAAATAATTGAAGCCGACATTGGGCAGGGCGGTCATCAGACCCCAGCTGTCGAACGATGAAAAATCGGTGCCCTCGGTTGACCAGGTCAGGCGGATTTCACCGTCGGACAGCAGGGCTAAATTAGCCGGGTTGGCATGGCCGAGAAGACCGTCATTGTACACCGAGGACGGCGCAAACAAAAAGCCGGAACGATAATAATAGCCGGGGAAACCTTCGGCCGACAATTGGCCGACAAACACAAACAGCATGATTGCCAGGGATGTCATTATTCGTTTCATATATTTGACCTCTTTTTACTATATGATATGTAAAATCGCATAGCCCGCGGCGTTTTGCAATAAAAAAGGCCGGACGGCATCGTCCGGCCGAAAAAAAAGAGAACACAAATTCTATTTATAAAAATCCTGAAGTTCATGAAAAGCATCGTGCAGGTCGGTCATCTTGTCGGTCAAATCACCAAGACGATTTTCGGCGAAAGCGAATACGAGCGAGTCAAATGCAGTCCGGAGATTGGTGACGCCTGCCTTGAATTCATCCTGTGCATAATTGTACTTGGCAGGCAAAGTAGTGGTTTCGAGGACCATGACAGCCTCCTCGAAATCGGGCAAACATAACTTTAAATCATCCCATTTTTCATTGACGGTATAATCGTGCCAGGCCGGCTGCAAGGCTTTATGAAAATCCTCAATAGGCTTGATATTAGGCACGAAAACCGACCAGACATCGATAAAGGCCGTGCGGACCATATTCACCGCCCCTTTAAGTTCCACATCGGTCGCCGAATCGGCTACGGTGGCGAAACTATCGACCGCCAGGGTCAAGGCCGGCATAGCTTCGGCGAACTGCGCGGAGACGTCTTCGTGAAATTTCGGCAATGTCGCTTTTTCCAGAGTCCGGCAGGCATCGGACATCTGCGCGGCATTTTCGCGAACGGCGGTATAATTGGAATCGATAACGGCGTGAACGGCACCCTCCAGCACGGCCATAAAGGCGTCAAGTTCCGCGAATTCACGCTCGGCGGCTGTCGGGGCGGCTTTCTCCGCTTGTTTCTGGGCACAGGCAATGGCCAAAAGCGCAACGGCAATAATGATTACAGGACGGCACAACTTCATGATTACTCCTCCGATATATGATAAATTAATCTATCTTTCAGTTAATGGCGCAGGCGGCAAGAAAAAAAATCTGACCCGAAATGACAAGCGCTTTTTTCAAATATATGAACGACTCGAAAAAGCAGGACCGATCGTGTCCCGTATTATATTGTCAGGCAATAAGTTTCTTGCGCGTGGAAGCAGGAGTTCCTATTATGCAATATAAGACTATTTTTCCGGAAAAGGAGGTTATCTATGGCCAAAGTCGCCATTGTCGGGTGCAAGCGTATTCAGGACCAACTCTGCATTGCCTGCGAAAAATGTCTCAAAGCGATAAGTCTCAAAGACGGGGAATTCGCCCGCTATGATGATGATATCGAACTGGTCGCGCTGGGTAACTGCGGCGACTGCCCGGGATTAATTGTCCCAAAACTTCTTTTGATGAACGAAATCGCCGAGCAGATCGGCCGCAAATACGATGTGATTCATCTGGGGACATGTATTGTTAAAGCCAAAACGACCGGTCAGTGTCCTCTGGATTTCGATAAAATCGCCGCGTTCATCAAAGACAAATTCGGCAAAGAACTGGTGGTGGGCACCCATAATTATTAAAAACCCATCTAAAATGGCCATTTCCCGATTGGTTGATAGGGCTGCAAATCATTCTTTTTTCGACTTTTTTATTGATTTTTGGCCGCTTTCTGCCGTTATTAATAGTACACGAGAAAGGAGGTGGTCTATTTTGAAATCAGACAAACGTGAGGTGGCTGCTACTTAGCAGAATCCCCATTTATATGTTGGGGTCAGCTAAGTAAATCCCAACAGTATACCGACCCCGACCCGCCCAGGGCCGGGGTTTTTTATTGAAAAAAGTATCTCGTTTCAATTATTCTGGTATAGATAATCAAGATATCGATCAGGCCGGAAAATATTTTGCGATTTAAGGCATGTCATAATATAGATTGACAAATCTATCCTGTTATATCTTATTGACATAAGACGAGGTCCGGCGACAGCAAATTAAGTTGTTATCTTATGACGAATTACAAAGCCTCTTTTAGCATTGGTGACTCGTCCTTGATTTAAGTCAAATTTCCGGGGAGCTATGAAAATTATAATGATTTCTATATCATTTAAAGCCATGAAATAAGCTATGGCAGGAGGATGTGATGAAGGATATGACAGCATTTTTCGTGATTTTCGGTCTGATATTGTTGATGGCCGGAGATATTTCTGCCGAGCCGAAACTGAATTTCGGAGGGCAAATTCGGTTTCGCGGCGAATATGATGACCGCGACTTGAATCCTTCCAACGTGGCTTTGAAGTATTCCGAACTTCGCACCCGGGTGCATCTCAAGGCCGAACTGGACAGAAATGTGACGGCCTTCGTGCAACTTCAGGACAGCCGCCTGCTTGGCCAGGATACTTCCGGGATAACCAGCAACAAAGAAAATGTTGACCTCCACCAGGCCTATATTCAAATCAATCGGCTGTGGCACGACGGGGTCGGATGCAAAGTCGGTCGTTTCGAGGTCAATATCGGCAATCAACGCGTTTTTGGGGCGGTCGATTGGAGCCGGGTCGGGCGGGCCTGGGATGGGGCCGTACTGTGGTATGACCAGCGCGATTTCAGATTGAGCGGCTATTGGCTCAAGCGGCTTGAATTGAACGATACCCTTGATAATCGCGATTTTGACATCACCGGCCTTCATGCCCATTTCAAGGATATAAATCTGGAGCTATTCGGGTTTTATGAATATGACGCCGATGAGCTCGATGAGGCTCGCGAAACCACGCGGCATAACAAGTTGAATAGGTTTAACGTCGGGTTGTACTATAAAGATGTTCGCGATAATGTCGACTACGATGTGACGGCGGTTTATCAGACCGGCGATCAATCCGATCCGACCGCGGTTGACCCGGATGACGTCGATATCTCGGCCCTGATGATAGCCGGAGAAATCGGCCATACTTTTGACGCCCGCAAAAACAACCTGCGGCTGGCGGCCGGATTCGACTATACTTCGGGCGATGATACACCCAATAATCATACTAATAATGCCTATAGCAATCTTTATTATACCGGCCACAAATTCCGGGGATACATGGATTATTTCGTCGGTTCGCCGACTTATGGACTGCTCGATTTATTTTTTCGGGCGGCTTTTGACCCCGATCCGCTCTGGACCGTCAGGGGCGACATGCACTTTTTCAAAGCCGCGGCCGAATATGAAAATTATTTGGGCGACGACACCAAAGATATCGGTTCCGAATTCGATTTAACCGTGGTCACAACCAGCGTCCCGGGCCTTCTTTTGACCGGCGGAGCATCGGTCTTTTTGCCGTCGAAATCATTCGCCGGTCACGATGATCCCGGAGCCAGGTACTGGCTGTACACTATGGCCGAAGTGAATTTTTAGAAAACGAATAACAGCAATAAATGTGGGAAGGATAAAATGAAAGCTGTCAGATTATGGGGACCGGTTGTGCTGGCCGTTTTGCTGTCGGCGACCATGACGGTATCCGCCGATGAACAGGTGGCGGGCAAATGCATGACCTGTCACAAGGAAAAATCGCCCGGACTGTACAAGCAGTGGTACTCGTCACAACACGCTGTCCATAAAGTCACCTGCCTGGACTGCCATCGGGCCGAAAAGGGCGACAAGGATGCCTTTCACCACGAGGGCGCGCTTATCGCTACGCTGGTAACGCCCAAAGACTGTAGCCGGTGCCACGAAAAAGAGGCGCGCGAAGTCGAGAATTCATATCACGCCACCGCCGGGCTGATTCTTGAATCGCAGGATGCCTACATGGCCCATGTGGCGGGCGGTGAACCGGTCGCCATCATGGGTTGCGAAAACTGCCACGGAGCCAAAGTCAAAATCGATCACAACTCACCGAACAAACTCTCGCGCAAGAGTTGGCCCAATTCCGGAATCGGGCGGCTCAACCCCGATGATTCCAAAGGTTCGTGCAACGCCTGTCATACCCGACACCTGTTTTCCAAGGCACAGGCGCGCCAGCCGGAAGCCTGTTCCAAATGCCACCTCGGACCGGATCATCCGCAGAAAGAAGTATACGAAGAATCCAAACACGGGAATGCCTACTATACCAATATCGACAAAATGAATCTCGACTCCGACAGCTGGGTGGTCGGGATTGATTACTTCGACGCCCCGACTTGCGCCACCTGTCACATGTCGGCGACGCCGGCCATGAAGGCGACCCACGACGTCGGGACCAGAATCAGCTGGACGCTTCGCCCGGCGATTTCCGAAAAGAAAGAGAACTGGCAAACCAGGCGCATGAATATGAAACAGGTCTGTGTCAACTGCCACGGCAGTACCTTCGCCGACGGGCATTATTACCAGTATGACGCGCTGGTTAATCTGTACAACGAAAAATTCGCCAAACCGGCCGGGGAAATAATGAAGATAATCGCGAATAAGAAACTTCTGGAAAATCCCGCCAGTTTCGGAAATAAAATCGAATGGACATATTGGGAACTGTGGCACCATGAAGGCCGCCGGGCGCGCCACGGCGCCTCCATGATGGGCCCCGATTACACCTGGTGGCACGGTTTGTATGAAGTCGCCCAGCATTTCTATTTCAAACTGCTGCCGGAGGCAAGGCAGTTCAACGACCCCGACGTCGACACCTACATCGACAAACTGTTGACCGAAGACGAAATGCACGCCTGGCTGTCGCGGACGGCGTCTGATTTAAAAGAAGATATCAGGTCGGGAAAAATGCAGCAGATTTACGAAAAAATGTATCAGTCCAAGTAGAGGCCGAAATTGTTCGAACGGTACAAGAGATTCATTCGGGCACTTTCGCAAAGCCGCATCGGTCTGCTGGGTGTCATCCTGACGACTTCTTCGTTCGTCGCTTTTATTGTCCTGGAGCTCGCCCGTCTTCTGGGCGTGGTGACCAATGCCTATGTCGGGTTGATAACGTACCTGGTGTTTCCGGCGGTTTTTGTGTTCGGCCTGCTCTTGATACCGGTGGGCTGGTGGTATTTGAAAAGAAAAACGGGTCGGACAGGACGTGAACTTATCGAGCGTTCGTTCGGAGCCGATGCCAAAGCCTCATTTTTCGGCTCCAGAGTGTTTTTAACCATCAGCTCTTTAACTCTGATTAATATCCTGTTCCTGGCGGCAGCGAGCACCCGTATGCTCGGGTTCATGGATACCCCGCGCTTCTGCGGCACGGCCTGCCACAGCGTCATGAATCCGGAATGGGTGACATACCAGACATCGCCGCATGCACGCGTTCGCTGTGTCGATTGTCACGTGGGTGAAGGGGCCGGGGCATTAATTGACAGCAAACTCAACGGAGCCTGGCAGATTATATCGTTAACCTTTGATTTGCTGGAGCGTCCGATCCCGACTCCGGTGCATCAACTTCGCCCCGCCCGCGAAACCTGCGAAAAGTGTCACTGGCCGGAAAAATTTTATGGCAGCCGCCTGACCCGGATTGTCCATTATCAGGATGATTCACTTGTCACGCCCAGATATACTACTTTAAATCTCAAGGTTGATGCCGGCATTGGCGCCGGTTATGCCGGTATACACTGGCATGTGGCCAAAGACAACGAAGTACGCTATGCTTCGATTGACGACGAACGCGAACGGATGCTCTGGGTGGAGCGCTTGCTCCCCGATGGTTCATACAAGCGTTATATCAACCGGGCCATAATCGGCACAACCACCGACAAACGTGATAATATCAGAATTCTGGATTGCATCGATTGCCATAACCGGGCAACCCATATTTACGAAGACCCCGGCGATGGTATCGACGAGCGGCTGCGACGAGGCGAAATACCACGAACCTTGCCTTTTGCGAAAAGGGTATCCGTGCGGGCGGCCATGACACGTTACCCGGACATGAAATCGGCCCGCGATGGTATCGCCAACGAAGTGCGCGGTTTTTACGACCGCAATTATCCCCGAATCGCCATGACCCGGTCAACCGCGATTGACGGTGTCATCGAAGCCGTGTATGCCATGTACGAACGCAATATCCATCCGCAAATGAAAATAGAATGGGGTTCATATCCAAGTCATCTGGGCCACCGGGGTGATGGCGGCTGCTTCCGGTGTCATAGTCAAAATCTTGTCGCCGATGACGGATCGCATATTTCTAATGATTGCACGCTGTGTCACTCCATATTGGCTTATGACTGCGAAACGCCCTTTGAATATCTGCTTGTTCCGGATACGGCCAGGGCGGAATATGAAATGCATCGCCATCTTCACGATGAGTTTCTGATTTATCTCGAAAAGTAAATGCCAAAAAAATGCGGCCGACCATTAATCTTCTGGTCGGCCGCTATTGGCAATCACGAAACGGCAGGATTTATATGTCGTCTCCCGGGAGCTATGTCTCGCGAGCAGGACAAACGGTTCCGTTGGGGGACAACCGTGCTCTTGACCATTTCTCTTGCTTCGAAACCATTTGCCTGCTCATTTTACTATTTTTATATCTCTGTTATATTGCCAAATCGTTGTTGTTTAAACTACCGCCATTACGGAATAAGGACGTTGTCGATTATGTGAATCACGCCGTTTTTGGCCATGATATCGACCACGAGGACGTTGGCGTCATTCACCTTTACCCCGCCGTTGACGGTGATATCAACCGTACCACCGTTGACCATGGTGGCCTCGGTCAGATTTACCACGTCGGCTGATGTCACCTTACCGGCAACGACATGATACAGCAGGATATTGGACAAAGTGACGGGATCCTGAACCAGGGCTTCCAGAGTTCCAGCCGGAAGAGCTCCGAAGGCGGCGTCGGTCGGGCCGAAGACGGTAAAGGGGCCACCGCTCCGCACCGTATTTCTAAGACCGGCGGCGTCAATGGCCACGGCCAGGGTCTTGAGTCCAGACAGACGCGTAACCGTGTAAAGATCTATGTATTTGGTAAGCCACTGCAATTTGCCGTTCTGAATCAGATAGGCAATAAGGCCGCCGCCGAAATAATTGCCCGCAGCCTTGATGGCCATCTCCCGACTTGACGCCTGGCTGGCGTTGGGGATGACGACGGCATCGATAACATGAATAATACCGTTGCTGGCCCGGATGTCGGTAACAATAATATTGGCATTATCAATCTTGACACTGTTTCCGGTAACGGTAATGGTCAAATCGGCGCCATTAAGAGTCGGAATGGTCGTTTGTTTCACGACTTCTTCGGCCGTGACTTCACCGACAGTAACATGATAAGTCAATATAGCCGTCAGGGCATCGATGTCCTGCAGTAACGCTTCCACCGTTCCGGCCGGAAGAGCCGCAAAGGCTTCATCGGTCGGGGCAAAAACGGTCAGAGGCCCTTCGCTTTTTAGGGCATCAACAAGATTGGCAGCCTGGGCGGCAGCCAGAAGAGTGTTAAAATTACCGGCCGCGGCCGCGGTTTCAACTATATCCATAGTCGGCCGAGAATTGCCGCTGTTCATGGGATTTTTGTCGTCATCGCTGCAACCGATAGCCATGAAAATGGTCAGTCCGGCCAGCAAAATCGTCGAAGCGGTTTTTTTGAGTCTCATTTCTTTCTCCTTCATTTCGTGAATTTGTTTTTTCATTTTGAGCGTTAAGGTTAACTTTCCGGTCGTGTCTTGCTTAGCGCTCGGCCCAGCGGCGCTGAATGGATTTCACCTGCAATACTTGATACAAGGCCGAGAATCCCACCAGGGTATAAACAATCGTGGCCACAACACTGGTGCCAAAAAGAGCCGCCACCAGATTGACATTGAACAGACCGACCAGACCCCAGTTTAGTCCTCCAACCACGAGGAGGATTGCGACGATGATGTCCAGTTTTTTCATTTTACTTCTCCTTGTTTTGGTTTTAGTTTTCATGTTACATAAGCCCTAACAGAGTCTGTCTAAAAATTGTTCCATAAATGTCTATAATTATTCTATTATTTTCGATATTTTTTATTTTTCCTGTTTTCTTCGATATTATATTATTCATATAACCCAATGATTTATGGCCGTTTTCCTTGACATTTAATTGTATTTGTATAAATTAATAGAACATTATTGTCTAATATATGTTTATATAGACAGATGAAAACAAATGGATAAAATATGACAAATGCCAAACATTCCATAGGAGCGGTGGCCAAACGAACCGGTCTCTCCACTTATGTGATAAGAGTATGGGAGAAGCGGTATCGGGCCATTGAGCCGGACCGAACAGAAACCCGCCGTCGCCTTTTTTCGGACCGTGAGATTGAGCGCCTGATTCTTTTGAAAAAAGCCACCGAAATGGGGGAAAGTATCGGCCAGATTTCAAGTTTATCAGATGAGGTCTTAAAAAAACTGGTCGGCGATAGCAGCGTTAAAATCTCGTCAACTTTTAATGCGCCTGATGATGCCGGCATTGCCATAGATTATCTCGATAAAAGTCTTGATGCCGTCAGAAGCCTGGATGCCACGGGGCTGGAAAGTATCCTGAATGACGCCGCTATTGCTGTCAGCAAGCCGGTTTTACTGGAAAGAATATTGGGACCGCTCATGTATAAAATCGGCGATTTATGGCGCGATGGCCAACTCAAAGTGGTTCATGAACATCTGGCTTCAGCGGTTGTCCGCACTTTTTTGGGCAATCTCGCCAGCACTTATCGTCCATCCCAGAATGCCCCGGCAATAGTTGTGACGACACCGGTGGGGCAATGGCATGAATTCGGGGCTTTAATGGCTGTTATTGCGGCACTTCGGATAGGTTGGCGGGCCATATATCTGGGCCCGAATATCCCGGCCGATGAAATCGCCAGTGCCGTCAAATCCAACGGCGCCCGGGCGGTGGCGTTAAGTTTGATTTATCCGGCCGATGATCCCGATATCGAACGAGAACTTGTCAGTTTGCGCAAATATGTCGGCGGCCAGGTGGCTATATATGTCGGTGGGCGAGCCGCAGCCAATTACACCGAGGTCATCAGGGATATCGGGGCCATTGCCATTTCGAAACTAACTGACTTCCAAAGACATTTTGATTTGTCATCCACTTTTCAGGCCAAATAAAATAAGCGTCAAACTTGTCGTCTGACGCTTACCAGGTCTCGTGGCATCTTCAAATTATGACAATACATCAAACGCCCGCCAGTCGGGCGACTTCGTCAACCTGTTCGCCAAACAACTTTATGGTTGCCAGAACCGGTTCCGGAGTTGTCATATCGACCCCGCATTTTTTCAGTTGATTGATCGGATAGTCGTTGCCGCCCGATGAAATCAGTTCCAGATACTTGTCGATAATTCCTTTTTCACCGGACAGAAATTTATCCAGAATCGCCTGTGAGGCGGCGTATGACGTCGCATACTGAAACACGTAGTACGTCATATAGAAATGCGGAATGCGCGACCATTTGTACTGCGCGAATTCATCGACCTTTAGTGTCGGGCCGTAGTATTTAACCAGCAGGTCGGTCCACATTTGTCCCAGGATTTCCGGCGACAGCGCCTGACCGTTTTCGACGTGCGCATGAATCATGAGCTCGAAATGCGCAAACTGCACCTGATGGAAAAATGTGCCCTTGGTGTTGTCGATATGGCGATTCAGCAGAAACAGCTTTTGTTTGGGATCATCGGTCTTTTTCAAAAGGTACTGCAACAGGAACCCTTCGTTCAAAGTAGAGGCCACTTCGGCCACGAATGTCGAGTATTGCGACTTGACATAGTGCTGGTGGCGCGATGATAGATAGCTGTGCAGAGCATGACCCATCTCATGGGCGAGGGTGAACATGTTGTCCACGGTATCGTTGTAGTTCATCAAAACAAAGGGATGATGCAAATAATTGCCGCTGTTATAGGCACCGCCGCCCTTGCCCTCGGTTTCGAAAACGTCCACCCAGCGGTTTTCGAATCCCTGCTTCATAACGGAGACGTATTTTTCACCCAGCGGGCGGACCGCCTCGAGTACCTGCCGAACCGCATCGTCATAGGGAATCTCGTAATCCTGCTCCGGGAAAAGAGGATTGTAAATATCATAGGGATACAATTCGTCCAGCTTGAGTATTTTTTTCCGCAGGGCCATCCACCGATGCAGGCCTTCGAGATGGTTCTCGGTTGTCTCGATAAGCGACTTATACACGGCCATCGGAATATTATGGGCATCAAGCGCCATCTCCAGAGAACTCTTGTAGTTGCGGGCACGCGAATAAAATATGTCGCCGTTAACAGCACTGGCCAGAGATGCACCAAGGCAGTTGATATGGTCTTTGTATGCCCCCATGAAGGCGTCGTTGGCGTCGCGGCGGACTCGACGGTCACTCGACTCCATGAACCTGGCAAAACGCTGGCGTGTGAGCGGGACCTCCTGTCCCTTTTCATCTTTGATAGCGGGATATTTCATATCGGCGTCATCGAGCATGCTGAAAATGGTTTCTGGTCCACGGGCGATCATGGCCGACTGGGCCAGAAGCTGCTCGACTTCAGCCGAACGGATATGGGCGCGCGAACGGATTAACTCCTCGATCATAAAATCGTAAATATCCGTCTTCGGGAAATCCGCGGCCAGAGAACGCAGCGTTCTATCATCGAGGGTGAGAAGTTCCGGTTCGACAAATGACCAGGCCGCGGCGGCTTGGGAATGAAGCATGGCGGCGCGCTCGGTCAACGCCTGGTATTTCGATTGACGGTTATCGAGGTCCTGGTTGAGCCGGGCGTACTGGTACAAGTTGGCGCAAATCAAGGATATTTGGGCCTTTATTTCCAGACATTCGAAAAGAGTTTGAGCGGATGCGCCGAGCCGTCCCTTGAAACCGTCGGCCTTCCCTATAAGCTCCTGGACCTTTTTATAGTCGGCCTCCCAGTCATTTTCTGATGGATATATATCGGCCAGGTTCCATTTGTATTGGTCGGAAATATCCTGCCTTTGCGGTATGGCATGCGTGGTTTGTGTGGTCATTATTTTCCTTTCGCCGCTTTATGGTCATATTTTTCAATAAATAAAACCGGGCCCGGTCTGACAAGTTCATTTATCCCTGAATTCGTTTATTTTTTATTTTAATTGAACCGCGGGAATTTCGGGGCGTTTATATCCCGAAACAGGTGAAAGGAAACATTATGCTTACATCCGATAAAGCAGTTTTGGTCATTGTTGATGTCCAGGGCAAGCTGGCTGCCCTGATGAAAGACAAAGAAATATTGTTCGAGAATTTGGTCCGAATGGCGCAGGGGGCGAAAGTCCTTGGCATCCCGATTATATGGAACGAGCAGGTGCCCGAAAAGCTCGGCGAGACAATTGCCCCATTAAAGGAAGTCCTGACCGACAACGCGCCGCTTGCCAAAGTCAGTTTTTCCTGCTGTGGCAATCCCGCCTTTATGGAAAAGCTTAGGGCTTTTGGCCGAAAACAGGTAATTCTGGTCGGCATCGAGACGCACATTTGCGTCTATCAAACCGCCCTGGACCTGATTAAAAACGACTACGAAATCCATCTGGTGGTTGATGCGGTCTCATCGCGCCATGAATCCAATCGTCGGGTCGGAATCGAGAGGATGAAAGAGGCCGGAGCGATTTTGACGACGGTCGAGATGTCATTATTCGAAATGCTCGGCCGAGCCGAAGGCGAAAAATTCAGGCAAATTGCGAAGATAGTTAAGTAATATCATGCTGTACATATAAACCCGGCGGGTTTTCAGAACCGCCGGGTATCCATCGGATTTCTTCCATCATCCGCCAATTGTGATTCAACCAGAATGATTAGACCTGCGGGAGTTTTGACGCTAAATCCTTCAGCAGCTCCTCCGGGAAATCAGCGTCGATTAGTTTGCCTGAATTGTAATTTTCATAAGCGGCCAGATCAAAATAGCCATGCCCGCTCAACAGAAAGACGATGGTTTTGGCCTCGCCGGATTTTTTGCACTTTTGGGCTTCATCTATGGCCGCCCGAATGGCATGCGCACTTTCCGGGGCGGGGATGATTCCCTCGGCCTGGGCGAAGGTTATGGCCGCCGAGAAAACGTCGCTCTGGCGATAGGCCACCGCCTCAATCAACTTCTGATCGTGTAACAGGCACAGAATCGGCGCATCGCCGTGATAGCGCAGGCCCCCGGCATGAATCGGCGCCGGGACGAATTGTGAACCGAGCGTGAACATTTTCATAAGCGGCGTCAGACCGACCGTATCGCCGAAATCATAGTGATAAATGCCCTTGGTTAAAGTTGGGCAGGCGGTCGGTTCCACCGCGATCAGGCGCAGATTTTTATGTGCGGTCATCTTGTCTTTTACAAAGGGAAATATCAACCCCGAAAAATTCGAGCCGCCGCCGACACACCCGATTAAAATGTCTGGATAAATATCCAGCTTTTCAAGCTGGGTTTTGGTTTCCAGCCCGGTCACCGTTTGGTGAAGGCAGACATGGTTGAGAACACTGCCCAGGGAGTACTTGGTATCATCGTGAGTGGCGGCGTCCTCGACCGCCTCGCTGATGGCTATTCCCAGCGACCCGGTGCAATCGGGGTGCTCGGCCAAAATGGTCTGGCCGGCCCGGGTCAGCCCGGTCGGCGACGGATGCACCGTCGCGCCGAAAGTCTGCATTAAAGTTTTCCGGTACGGTTTCTGTTCGTAGCTGACTTTGACCATATAGACGGTACAACCCAGGTTGAAAGTTTTGCATGCGAACGACAGGGCGCTGCCCCATTGTCCGGCCCCGGTTTCGGTGGCGAGGCGCTTGACCCCTTCATTCATATTGTAAAAAGCCTGGGCTACCGCCGTGTTGGGTTTGTGCGATCCGGTCGGACTGACCGATTCGTTTTTGTAATAGATGCGTGCCGGGGTATCGAGCATTTTTTCCAGCCGCAAGGCACGATGCAAAGGTGACGGACGCCACAGCTTGTAAACTTCCCGAACCGGTTTGGGAATTTCAATCCAGCTATCCTGACTGACTTCCTGCTTGATCAGTTCCATCGGGAACAGCGGGGCCAGGTCGGCCGGGCCGATCGGTTGTTTGGTTCCCGGGTGCAACACCGGGTCCAGCGGCCGGGGCAGATCCGGTATAATATTGTACCAGGTCTTGGGCAGGTCGCTTTCATCCAGAAGGTAGCGGGTTTTGTCCATCGTCAATCTCCTTTATCTCGTTATATTATTCATCGAAAGCAAAAGTGGGCTCGCGGTAGAACCTTATCGATTTGTTCCGAACCATGGTCAGAATCATTGCGTCCAGTTCTTTGTTTTTTTTGTCAAGCGGATGGTCGGCTTTAAGAAATTCCAGTTCCATATTGAGTCCCAGCGCCCGCTTGGGCAAAAAAACGCGGGTTATGCCCGAAGGGATTTTTATTCCCTGAAGGGCCAGTTCCAAAAGTTCGCTTTTGTCGAAGCCACGAAAAGAAATGAGCGTCTTGAAGTCAGGATAATGCCGCTTGAGATGCTCCAGATTAATATAGCTGACCCGGTCATAGATATCATCGTGAAGATACAATTCGGTAAGGCGTGAAAGCTGTGACACCTGTTCTTTTAGATCGCCGTCGGAACCGACCGTGCACAGGCGACCGTCAGAAAATATAAGGGTGCACAGCCTCTTGTGCTCATCGGTCAGAATCGCTCCGTTTCTTTCGTTTTCGACCCGGTCTTCGGCGTGGTCGAAACACCGGATGCCGTCCATCGCGGCAATTTTGGTCTTGAAAAATTTGCGGTCCAGTTTTTCGATGGCATGATGCCACGTATCGATTATCAGTAACTTGTCATCGATATCCACCACTTGCACCACGATATGTTTCAGCCCGCAGTCTTTTATGGCGGTGACCCGGTTGGCGCCGTCAAGGATAATATATTCGCTATGGCCGTCACACCGGGCGACAATGGGGGGGTTTTTAAGGATTTTTTCCTGTTTTAGCCGGGCCACCAACTTTTCCCGGCGGAAATCATCGGGATTTTCATGAAAACGCAGACAATTGATTGCGACTATTTTCAGAATCGGCAGTTCGCCGATTTTAAGTTCATTGTTGAGAGGTTTTGGCATAAATTCCTCGGTTATTTGTCCGGCGGCGGGCCGCTTCCATAAATACGGACGCTTTCGCATAGTTATCGGCGGGAGTATCGAATTATTGACCGGGCCGGAAAAACCGATTAGCCATGCGCGAGAATTATATTTATTGTGGATAAGCCAGAATATTGATATCTTAGCCGCCGGAACAAATTATAAAAATGCCAAAAAACCCGCTGTTATATTCGTTTATACTGTCGCTTTTGCCGATTTCGGAACTTCGCGGCGGCATACCCTTTGCCGTCGCTCATGATATTTCCCTCCCGATTGCCTTCGCGCTGTGTGTTGTGGGCAACATGCTGGTCATACCGATTACCTACCTGTTTCTGGAAACGTTGCACAAGCAGTTTTACAAAGGCAATTTTTACCGGACTCTCTTCGATAAATGGGTTGAGCGAACACGCCGTAAAGCCGAGAAGAATGTCGCGAAATACGGTTACTGGGGGGTAATGCTGTTCGTGGCTATTCCGTTGCCCGTGACCGGCGCCTACACCGGAACTCTGGCCGCCTGGATATTGAAACTCGACCGTAAAAAATCATTTTGGTTTCTGGCGGGGGGAGTGATAATTGCGGGTATAATAGTCTCGCTGGCGACGGTGTCCGGCATCAAAGCCTTTGAAATTTTCATGAAAAATTGAGGTCAACCCGGCCGATTTTCCGATTATTCCGCTTGCCCGCCGGTCAACTCCTCAAAAATCTTTTCCATACGGTCAGCGGCGTCTTTAAGGTTGAATTCTCTTAGAATGGTTTCATGCACTTCATCGCTGACATATCTCCAGGCGATACCACGCTCGATATCATTCCGTATTGTCTCACAATCATGACGGCCGTGGTTTTTATCCTCAATGTCTCCGAAACCACAGGCGATGGCTCCGTCGATATTGTCCTCGTCGACAAGACCTATAATTCCGCCGGCACCCGCCGCTATTAACGGACGACCCATCATGAGCGCTTCGACGGCCGCCGAACCCGAGGCCACCACGATGTCGGATTCGGCCAGGTATGTCCGGGTGTCCTCACCCGTTCCGATTGGTTCGATATTGTTTTCGAATTTGGCGAATTCCGCCGGCAGCCGATCGATTCCGATAATTCGGACGTCGTACTTATCAAATTCGAAAATGTCCTGCATCATTTTCAGGGCCACGCCGCCTCCGGTTCCGATCAGATCACCCGCCAGCGACACAATCGGACGGGGAGTCTTCCTTTTAAATGCACGCGGAGTGAAATAATCGGGGTCAACTCCCAGATGAGTTATGCCTATATTTTCCGGGGATATCCCGGCATTTTCAATCGCGCATGTCTTGAGTTGTTCCCAGGCCGCAAGAATTCGCCGTCCGCAAATTTTTAATGAATCCATAAGAGAAGACGCCGTGCCGCAATCATGGAGAGTCGTGACCAGCGGAATACCTTTCATCCGTGCCGCTCGATACACGACCCGGTCGGGACCGTGGGCATGAATGACGTCGGCGCCGACATCCTTGATCAGACGGTGCAGGGTCAGAGTATTGCGGATAAGTCCCGGGATGCCGGAATATTTGAAGCTGAACGTGATATGTTCAGCCTCGCTTTCCCGATTCATCAGGTCGGACAAAATAAAAACACGGTGACCGCGTCGCAGCAGTTCATCGGATAAACTGACGACATGTTTCTCGGCGTCGGGCGATTCGGTCGGCGGCAGGGCCATGACGATGTTCATAATATGTACGTACCCGCAATTGTGGCCATTATTCTGATTTTCGATTAAAGCTATTTCCTGTTTTTTAGCTCAATTTGCTCCCGATAAATGCACTCCAGGCGGTCGACAATCAGTTTGATGTCGAATTCATTTCTAACTCGGGCCATGACTTCCCTGTCGGCGCTTTTGATATCAAGGGCCCGAAGGATATCGCCTTTGACGGGACCGAGGTTGTGGGTTTTGCGTTCGTCGGGATTCCAATCGCCAAAGTTGTTGGCCAGGGCTGCGTCGATATTATCCCGTGTGACAAGTCCCACCGACGTATCTTCGCCCACGGCGACGACCGGCCGTCCCATCAGGATGGCCTCCATGGCCACCCGTCCGGCGCCGACGACGACATCCGATTCCGCCATGAATCCGGTGACGTCGTCGACATAACCGACAAATTCGACCCGGTCGGCAAATTTCCCGAACCTGATAGGGATGTCGCTCCCGCCGACGGATTTTACGATGTACCTATCGTAATCAAATACCTCATCCATGAGATGATAGGCGATTTCACCCTTTGGTCCGGATAAACGTCCGATAATCGAGACCACCGGTTTGTGATTGTTGACCATATTCTCCGGCGGGGCAAAAGCTGTGGTATCGATACCGTTGCGTAAAATGATTATTTTTTCCGGGTCTATTCCCAGGCGATTGACAGTATGGGTCTTCACATTTTCGCAGATGGCAATCGACAGATCACCGAAAGCGGGAAATATTTTTTTCGAAAAGTGTATCGCCTGGCGGCTGTGAAGAGTCGTGAGCATGGCCGTTTTGGTAAGGCGCGTAGCTATGTATGAAACCCAGCTCGACGCCCGGGCGTGAGCGTGAATAAGATCGATATTTTTCTCCCGAATAAAGCCGACAAGTTTTTTTATTATGCGCCAGCGATCGGGATAGTGCCGACGGCAAAACGGGACCGGGTGATATTCGGCATTGGTGCGGCGGCTAAGATTGTCGGACATTATATACACTTTATGTCCGCGGCGGATCAATTCGTCGGATATGGATACGGCGTACGTTTCGGCGCCGGTCATCTCGATCTGCGCCAGGGCCATAAGAATGTTCATCGTTTAGGCACCGAGGATTTTATTGCGAATCTTCTCTCCGAGGTCGAAACTGCGGCCCAGGGCGTCGTTTCCCGGCACATAGTTGACGCTGACGCCGTCGTCGACAATCTGGAATTTCATTTCTTCGAGCATACCGTTCAATTGTTTGACGATGGTATCCTGCCAGCCATAGGATCCAAAGGCGGCCGCCAATTTATTCTGCGGCGCCAGGCCTTTCATATAGGTAAGAAAATCGGCCATTTTCGGCAGAATGTTCTTATTGAGTACCGATGAACCGATGACCACTGCCCGCGCCTCCAGTATTTCGGTGATGATGTCGCTCCGATTATTGTAGCGCATGTCGAAAACGCGAACCGAAACGCCGTTGGCGTCGAGTCCGTCGGCAATGGCCCGGGCCATGCGCGCCGTGCTCTCCCACATGGTGTCGTACACGATAACCGCTTTCGGAATATTTTTATGTTCCGACCAGTCGACATATTTCCGCATGATTCCGGCCACGTCCCTGCGCCAGAGCAATCCATGGTCACAGGCGAGAACGGCGGGGCTGATATTCTTGCCTTCCAGCCTGGTTAGAAACTTGCGCATTCCCGCTGACACGGGATAAAAGATATTGGCATAATATTTGGCCGCCTGAAAGTAAAGCTCGCCCGGCTCGACCTGGTCGTCAAAGCGCTCGTTGGTTGCCCAGTGCTGGCCAAAGATGTCGTTGGATATCAGGATATTATCCTCTTTGACATGCGAAACCATGCTTTCCGGCCAATGGAGCATCGGGGAACCGATGAATTCAATCGTTTTGCCACCCAAATCGAGCGTATCACCTTCTTTTATTATTTCAAACGGCCAGTCATTGGCGCCGTAATGCGCCGTAAGGGTTTTCTGGGCATTAGCCGTGCAATACAGTTTTTTGGGACGGACCATTTTCATGATTTCCGGCAACGCCCCGGTGTGATCCATCTCGGCATGGTTAACTACAATAAAATCTATTGCCGACGGATCAACCAACTTCTTCAGGCCTTCCGCAAATTCATCGGTATAATCGGCTTTGGCGGTATCGAATAATGCCGTTTTTCCGGCTTTCACCAGGAAGGCGTTATAAGTTGATCCCTTTTCGGTTTGATAACCGTGGAAATCACGCAGATTCCAGTCGATAATGCCCAGACAATATATATTGGGAGCTATTTCAATCGGTTTCATGGCCTTCTCTCGCTTTGTTTACGGTTATATTTTAAAACCTGAAATTAAACAAAATAATGGCGATTATCAAGTGTCGGATTTAAATATTCAACCGTAGATGCTTGCCGCAAATATATAAGTGGTGAATTGACTTGCCTTTAGCCGGCCGCGATCTATATTGGGAGATAAGGCCTGGCCCGCGCCGTATGGCCGGGATATTGGCCCGCGTCGCTTTTCTGGAGTACATATTTATGGGGTGGTTGAACAAAGGATATAGTGCCGAAGATGAAGAAGTCAAAGTTGTCCTCGAACAACTGAATAAGAAATTCGATATTTTCACCCGTCTGCTGGAAAAAAACAACCATATCCTGTCAATCATGGGTGACCTCAAGGAAAAGGCCCAGGGTGACTTTGTTTTCGATACCAATTATATTCGCAACACGCTCGACGAAGTCCGCTTCAGTGTCGAGGAGCTGATCTGGCTTCTGGTTGAACTTGGCGGTGAAGATTATTTCCCCCTCAAGTACCGGTTCGACATAATTGATGCCCGCGTAGAAAAACTCATGCCCGGCAATCAGCCGATTCCACAGGATGATTTTATCATTCCCTTCGAAAAGATAAACAGCAAACGCGCTTTCAGTGTCGGCAGTAAAAACGCCCATTTGGGTGAAATGAAGACAAAACTTGGCCTGCCGGTTCCCGATGGCTTTGCCATCAGTGCCTGGGCCTATAAACATTTCATCGACTCCAACCGGCTTCAGCATCGTATCAGTGAGCGGCTCAAGACGCTGGATATAAAGCAGTTCGGGCAACTCGAAGAGGTCAGCCGGGAAATAAGCGATATGATTATCTCTTCACCGGTGCCGGATGATCTGGCCGCCGTCATCCGGGAAGCCTTCGACCATATGACCGGAGGTACTCCCGGCGTTCGGGTGGCCCTGCGCTCGAGCGCGCTGGGTGAGGATACCCTGTTCAGTTTTGCCGGGCAGTATGCCACCTATCTTAATGTCACCCGCGAAAATTTGCTCGACCGTTATCGAGATGTCATCGCCAGCAAATTCACACCCAAGGCCATTTATTATTTTTTGAGTCATTCTCTGACCGAATCGGAACTGGCCATGTCGGTCGGGTGTGTGGCCATGGTTGACGCCGCCGTCAGCGGGGTCATCTATTCGCGCGACCCGGTTAACCCCGACAGCGGTTGTATGATTATTAACAGCTTGTATGGATTGGGCAAAAACCTGGTTGATGGCAAAGTCGAACCGGATCGTTTCCGTGTTTCACGCAAAAACATCAACCATCAGGAAATCCATCTGACGCCCAAACCGGTTTGTCTGGTCAGTGACAAAGAAGGTCAAATTGCCGAAATTGCCGTGCCCATCGCGCGCCAGCTCGAAGCCAGCCTTGACGGCGGCCAGATCCGGCAACTGGCCGAATATGCTTTGATGCTGGAAAAACATTATGGCTGCCCCCAGGATATTGAATTTGCCATCGACCATTCCGGTCAGTTGTATTTTCTCCAGGCCCGGCCGTTACGGGTACTGCGATGCGGGATTATCGCGGTTGAACCGGATATAGGACAGCTTAAAGTTCTGAACCGCGGAGGATTCACCGTTTGCCCCGGCGTCGGAGGCGGACCCGTGTGCCTTGCACGTTCTGCCGCTGACTTGGCCAACATTCCCGACAAAGCCGTGGTGGTTGCGCCCAGCCCGTTCCCGGGTCTGATAACGGCCATGGGGCGTATCAGCGCCCTTGTGACCAAATCCGGAGGTGTCGCCAGCCATATGGCCACTATCGCCCGCGAGTTCCGGTTGCCGACCATCATGGGCATGGCGCAGGCCGATGACCTTAAGCCAGGGCAGGAAGTCACCGTCGATGCCTGCCGCGCGACGATCTTCGAGGGTTTTCAGAGAGAATTGATCGAAGTGCGCCGCATCGACGAGGAAGTTTTCAACGATACCGCCATATATGACATTCTGGACAGGGTCCTGACCGGCGTCACGCCGCTTAATCTGGTTGATCCAACCTCGCCCGATTTTATTCCCGAGAAATGTCTTACCCTGCATGACATCACCCGCTATGCGCATCAGAAAGCCATGGATGAAATGTTCACCATTTCGGCCGGAGCCGAAAATACTCTGCGCATCGGTGTTCGGCTCAAAAGCAAGATGCCTCTCAATGTCCGCATTTTATACCTCGACCAGGAATACAATACCTATGCCCGGCGCGGGTATGTTAAAGAAAGCGCCATCGAATCGGTCCCGATGCGCGCTTTCTGGAGCGGCATTGTCGAAGAGGGCTGGCCGGCCCATGCCGACGATGCCCGTATCAAAGACATGGTCGGGTTCAATGCCGTCACGTATGGCCGTAAGCGCGGACGGAAAGACTGGTCCGACGACAGCCTGGCCGTGCTGGGGGAGACGTATATGATGCTGTCGATGCGTATGGGCTACCATTACACGACATTCGAGGCCGTCTGCACCGAAGAGGTCAGCAAAAATTTCATTCGCATGCAGTACAAGGAAGGCGGAGCATCGCTGGACAGGCGCATCCGGCGTATCCGGGTCATTACGGAAATACTGACCATTATGGGCTTTGAAAACCACAGCCATGAGGATTATCTCAACTCGATCATTTCTTATCAGGATCATGGCGCGATAGAAGAAAATCTCCGCCTGCTGGGGCGGTTGACCATGATGACCAAGCAACTCGATATGGCATTGTCGTCGGACGAAATCACCGATTGGTACATCCGCGACATCGCCCGGCGGCTGGGTCTGAAAAAGAGTTCAGGAGTGTAATTACAGTGCCGGAAAGAACACCCGGGCGTAAAAAGAGTCTGGTTTTCCATGAGATAGTTCTGGAGTGGCGTCATACGCTTGCCATCGCCGCGTTCCTGCTCTTTGGTATTTTGGTGGTCACGTTCTGGCTGGAAAGGACCGGGGTCTTCGAGAATTTATCTTATTCGGGGCATATTGTCATCGAGGTGGCGTTGATTGTCGGTCTGTTTTTCTTCGGTTGGCTGGCGTTGCTTTACCAGTATCGCATTTCACGGTCGCTCATAGAACGGGTCAGTCAGCAACAGGAATTTATGGCCAGCATCCTGCAAAATTCCATCGACGCCATCATCTTTATTGACCTCGATAACCGCGTTAAGGTCTGGAATCATGGGGCCGAGCTGATTTTCGGCTACACCGCCGCCGAAATGCTGGGGCAGTCGTTTCATCGCCTGGTACCGGCCGATATCGATGCGGAAAAAGAACTCGGCCAGATCCGCGCGGAGGTCGAAAAGCATGGCTTTGTCAAAAATCACCGGACGGCCCGCGTGACCAAAGACGGCCGTCGCATCTGGGTCGATATTTCACGGACTCTGGTCCGGGCGAAAACAGGCAAGGCACTGGGCAGTACCGCCATTATCAAAGATGTTACCGAGGAGGTCGAACTGTCCCAAAAAATATACAACGCCGAAAAATTGGCCTCGATCGGGACACTGGCCGCCGGTGTGGCCCATGAAATAAATAATCCCTTGAGCATTATTCTTGGATTCGTGGAATTGCTGGGAGATAGGTTCAAAGAAGGCACTCCGGAACGCAATGACCTTAGGATAATCGAGCAAAATGCCCAGAATGCCAAACGCATCGTCGATGATATGCTCGGTTTCGCCCGGGTAACCGAGGGATTTGAAGATACGGTGGATACGGCCGAGGCCGTCCACACTGTGGTCAATATCGTCAGAAGCGTCCTGCGAGGAGATAAAATTGAAATAGACGTTGATATTCCTGAAGACTTGCCCCATATAAAAGGAGACCCGCGCGAGATCCAGCAGGTGCTTTTAAACCTTGTCAACAACGCCACGGCGGCGATGGCCGCCACAGGTGGCAAATTGACCGTCGCGGCATCGTTGCGAGGGGCTTGGATCGATATCAGCGTCACCGATACCGGCGCGGGTATTCCCAACCGATACAAGACGAAAATATTCGACCCGTTTTTTACCACGAAAAAGGTTGGCGAGGGAACAGGTTTGGGATTATCATTGTGCTATGGCATTGTCCATAAATATGGCGGAACGATTTCGTTTGAATCGCACGCAGGCGAAGACGGCGGGGACCGACCGACCGGCTCGACTTTCATTGTATCCATGCCCGTCGCCGAGCCGGACAAACTCGAATAAGGAGAAAAGCAGCCATGCCTGAAATTTTGATTATAGACGACGAGCCGCACATGCTCCAGCTGCTGGAACGAATCATCGCCGAAAAAACACTATTCAAAACATTTGCCACCAACAGCTCGCTGGAAGTCCCTCATTTGTTGGAGCAAAACGTCTTTGACCTGATAATTACCGACCTGCGCATGCCGGGGCTGGATGGAATGGAAATTATCGATCTTGTCAACGACCGTAACCGTTGGGAGAAAGTGATTCTGATTACGGCCTTCGGGTCGATTGACATCGCCCTGTCCGCGCGTAATAAAGGGGCCTTCGACTATATCACCAAACCGTTCAAGCGGGAGCAGATTGTCTTTGTCATCGAAAGGGCCATGGCTTTTCAGAGTATGCGCCGCAGGTTGAAAATGTTCGATGATATGCTCGCCACTGAATTGTACACCCTGGCCCTTGAGCAATTCAAAAGTGAATACATAAGAGCGCTTGGTCGTCGATATGGAGGCGACGCGGCGAATCTGTCCCGGAAATCGGGCCTGACCGTGGAGGAAATCTCCGCCGTTTTGAAACACGATGAAAAGTGAAAGGAATATAAAATTATGAAAGATATCTGCGCCGGTGACGTCATGATCGACTTGGAAAAATATCCTCATGTCCCGTACTGGTTCACTCTGCGTCAGGCCATGGCCGAGTTCGAGGGTTCGGCTATCGAAACCGGAGGCCAGGTGTCATTGCCACGGGTATTACTGGTCTTCGATGAGAAGTACAACCTCATGGGTATGCTTCGACGCCGCGACATCCTGCGCGGGATGGAACCAAAAATCCTGTCACAGATGAGCGATGAGGAAAGGCTGGAGATGTTCGACTCGGCCAAGGATCCGGATTTTTCACGAGTCCCGTTCGATGAAATACTCAAAGGTATCGAAAATCAGGCCGAGCAGGAAATCGGCGATTACATGATCCCGATCGAAACGGCGGTGGATTTCAACGACCATATTTTCACCGTCATTTACGAAATGAATTTTCAGGATACATATTTACTGCCGGTGCTCAAGGATGGAACGCTGGTCGGCGTGGTGCGGACGGTGGATGTTTTCCGCAAAATCGCAGAATACATGATCGGCGACATGAACCGCAAAAAAGCCGATTGACCGACCTGCTTTGGTAGCCGTTTAGACCGGAACGAGGTTTTTGCCGCCCGGGAAATTGCTTTTCTTCTGCCATTCAATTTCATGCAATTCAAACCGACCAGATAGCGAATCAACCTTATAACAAATGACAGCCTGGGTAAAACGATTTAACTCACCGCCGATAACTATTAAAACGGGCATTGGGCGCTAAATTTGAAAAATTCCGAAACTTTATTATATTATGACTGATAAAATAAAAAAGGATGCCAAAAATAACCGAAGGATGGAAATGCCGGCCGCTCCGTTTCAAATTAAAGATTGCGCCCTGATCGTTCGGATCAGCGATATGCTCCCGGCCATCAATCTGCGCGAATTCCGTCAGCAACTGACCCAATGTCCGATCGATTGCATCTATCATCATTTTTTCGAGTGCGTCCTGCGGCCGACATTCGACGACCCCGAATTTCATAACGATTTTGCCCGCTGGTCCAAACGTGCGTTGCATGACAGCGTTCTTGCTGAACGCCTGGAAATTATCAACCCCTACGAATTGTCCGACCTCGAGGAACTCCGCAAAACCGTGGTGGAAATAGTCGATGACCGCCTGAGCGAAATCCATAATATCCCCTGGGCGCTCGACGATAACGCCTTTATTTTCCACAGCGCCACCACGGTCGTGTTCGATACCTCGCACGTTATCTCGTCGCCCGAAGAATTGGGGCGGGCCGTACGGGAAATGTCGGCCGGTTCGGTGTACTATCACTTCTGGGAAGCCCGACGACGCACCGAACAGCGTACCGATGATTTTACCGTCTGGCTCAATGGATGGGACGACCGGGCCGCCGACACGATTTGGGCTTTGTCCGAAATGGATTTTTATTTCATGAGTCTGGGTGAGTTGCACCGGCGACTGATCGATATTTTCGATCGAACCTTAAAAGCACGGGGAAAATCATGAGATCGCTTGCCGAGTATCAGACGATTGTCGGTACCGCCGTCCTGCAACAACTGGAACAACTGGCAAGTAACCTGGCCGGGATCAAGGTGGTTCATGTCAATTCCACCCGGTCCGGCGGGGGCGTGGCCGAGATTCTGCACTGGATGATTCCTTTCATGCGCGAACTCGGCATCGATGCCAGCTGGGAAGTCATCGAAGGCAATGAGTCCTTTTTCAATGTTACCAAAATGTTCCACAACGGCCTTCAGGGCGAAAAAGTCACGCTACTTAGACAACATATAGAAGCCTATGAAAACACCAGCCGACAAAATACCGAATGCCTGCGGCCGATACTGGAGGCCGCCGATATCGTCGTCATTCATGACCCGCAACCGGCCATGCTGCTTAATCTGTGCCCCCGCCGGAAGGGCAAATGGATCTGGCGCTGTCATATTGACGCCAGCCGTCCGGACCGTGCAATCTGGAAATATCTTCGTCCCTTGCTCGAATGCTATGACGCCAGCATCTTTTCCATGGCGCAGTTTTCCAAATCGCTGCCGCATCCCCAATTTCTGGTTGCGCCCAGTATCGATCCGTTAAGTGATAAAAACGTTGACCTTGAAAAAGGCGAAATTGATGCTGTGTGCGGAAAATTCAACCTCGATACGGCGCGCCCGATTCTTACCCAGGTCTCCCGCTTCGACCGCTTCAAAGACCCGCTGGGGGTGATCGAGGGATATCGCCTTATTCGCAAGTTTGCCCCCGTGCAACTGGTTCTGGCCGGTGGCGGTGCCGACGACGATCCCGAGGGCAAACAGGTGCTTGATGATGTCCGGCAGGCGGTCAATGGTGATAAAGACATTCATGTTTTGCTGTTGCCCTCCGACGCTCACCATACCATAAACGCCCTGCAACGATGTTCCGATATCGTCGTCCAGAAATCTACCCGCGAGGGTTTCGGCCTGACCGTCGCCGAGGGCCTCTGGAAAAGCAAACCGGTTATCGGCGGTGATGTCGGCGGTATTCGTCTTCAAGTTATCAATTATCACACCGGTTTTCTGGTCAACAGCCCCGAAGGCATGGCCCACCGGGTGCGCTACCTTCTGAATCATAAGGAAATGATGAATATCATGGGAACCAAAGGCCGCGAATTCGTGCGCGAAAATTTCCTTCTCACCCGTCACCTGCGCGAGTACCTTACCCTTATGGTCGGACTGCGTCGCGGTTTTGCCAGCCGCCTGATCGCCGCGGCCTGATAGTTACAACATAGGAGTGGTTATTGAATGAGATTATCGAAAAATTCTTTGAATCGTTAAAGTCTGCCCCCCGACGACTGTTGCTCCTTGATTACGATGGTACTCTGGCCCCATTTGTGGTCGAGCGCGACCGGGCCGTTCCGTATCCCGGCATTGAAATAAGACTCGATCGATTAATTGATTCCTTGCGTACGGATGTTATCATCATTTCCGGACGGGCCATAAATGACCTCATGCCGCTGTTAAAATTGGAAAAATTCCCGGAAATATGGGGTTCGCACGGCTGGGAATCGCTTGCCCCTGACGGACGCTATACCCTCAAACCTTTTGAGACCGAGGAGTTGGCTGGACTGACCGATGCCCGTGAATATGTCTATAAGAGCCGGCTGGAATCACACCTCGAAGAAAAACCGGTCTCTCTGGCCATTCATGTCCGGGGTCTCGATGACGGAAAAACCCTTGATGTCATGCGGAAAATAAAGCTATATTGGGACAAAATCGCGAAGGATTCGCATCTTTTGTGCGACGAATTCGACGGCGGAATTGAATTGAAAGTCCCGGGATTCAACAAGGGCCATGTCGTTAAAGAGATCCTGAATCGTTTTCCGACACCTCCCCCGGCGGCATACCTGGGCGATGATACAACCGACGAAGATGCTTTCCGTGCTTTGGCCGGAAAAGCCCTTCGGGTTCTGGTCAAGTCCCATGAAACCCAATCCGCCGCCGACACGAGAATTGTCCCGCCGGATGAATTGCTTGAATTTTTGGACCGATGGATTGAAATAGAAAATGATTATTGAAAACAGCCATAATTTACGACCGGTTATCGTCTCCAACCGCCTGCCGATAAAGCTGGATAAAATCGATGGACAGTGGTTAGTACGGCCTGGGACGGGCGGACTGGTTACGGCGCTGGCACCGGTGTTGCGCGGCGATGACAGTCACTGGGTCGGGTGGCCCGGGGCGCCCGTTGATGATGCTCTGCGCCTTCTGCTCGACGAAAAATCTGCCGAAATCGGCTTTAAACTCGCCCTGGTCGATCTTGACGAAGAAGAAATCAGGGGATTCTATCGCGGCTTCTCCAATGAAGCCATCTGGCCTTTGTTTCATGACCTTCTCGATCATTGTATTTTTGACAATTCCCAATGGGAAATATATCAACGGGCCAATTATAAATTCGCCGAAGCGGCCGTTAAATTCGCGACCGCCGATAACTTTATCTGGGTCCATGATTATCATTTGATGCTGGTCGGTCATTTCCTCAACGATATGGGATTTTCCGATCGGGCCGCCTTCTTCCTGCATATCCCGTTTCCGCCCTACGATATTTTCGCCCGATTGCCCTGGCGGCAGGAGATACTGGAAGCGCTCTTAAGCTACCGCCTGATCGGCTTTCAAACCGATCGCGACCGCCGGAATTTCATTCGGTGTATCCGGCAGTTGTTGCCCCGTGCACATGTCAGCCAGGATAAAAAATACAATATAATTAACCATGAAGGGGACATCAGTTGTTGCGGGGCCTTCGGGGTCAGCATTGATTTTAAATATTTCAACAATTATGCCAAATCGAAAGAAGTCGCTGATTCCGCGTGGTATTTTCATGAGAAATTTCCGACGCAGAAAATAATTATCGGTATTGACCGACTCGATTATACTAAAGGCATTCCGCACCGGCTCCTTGCTTTTGAAAACTGCCTTGAACGTTACCCCGAACTTCTTCATAAAGTCGTTCTGGTACAAATAGTTGTCCCAAGTCGTGAAGAGGTCCCCGAATATCGGCTTATGAAAAGCCAGATCGACGAAATGGTGGGGCGGATTAATGGAAAATTTACATCAGAAGGCTGGGTGCCGATTCATTATATTTTCGGAACTCTTTCTCCCGCAGAACTTTTGGGGTATTATAAAGCATCCGAAATAGCCTTGATTACGCCTCTCAAAGACGGTATGAATCTGGTTTCCAAAGAATACTGCGCGTCCCATTGTGATGGCGACGGGGTTCTGATTTTATCCGAATTTGCCGGGGCCGCCAGTGCCTTGAATGGCGGCGCTATTCTGGTAAATCCATATAATGTAATAGAGGTTGCGGATGCCATCTTTTATGCTTATTTTATGGATGAAACGGAAAGACGAAACAGGATGCGAAAAATGAGAACACAAATAAGCCGCAACACGGTCTTCAAATGGGTGGACCAATTCCTGACGTCTTTTTGTAGCGCCCCCGGACCGGTAAAAGGGCATTGGCCGGATACAGTCCGGACAACCGAATAATCCTGCCATTCGACTCCCGGATAAATTCGGGACTTTGAATGATATCCGATAATATTGTTGTTGAGCGGCCTTGCCGCATATAATAGAAAGGAGACAGATATGGCTGTCATGACGTCCCCCAAAAAAAACATCCTCGGATTCTCCGAGTTGAGCGATAAAGAAATAGTCGAAAATGATGCCCTGTACGGAGCAACGCACTATGGTCGCCTGAAAACGATCGTACGCAAAACCGCCGGTGCCTGGATGTACACGCAGGACGGCAGAAAAATTCTCGACTGCCTGGCCGCCTACAGTGCCGCCAATCCCGGTCATCACCATCCCAAAATCGTGCAGGCTCTGGTGACGGCTCTTCAAAACGGCTATGGTTCCGTGATATCCAACGTCGTCTATACCGATGTTATGTCGCTGTTTTTAAAGCGCGTCTCGACCCTGGTGCCGCAACTGGCGCCGCGCATTTCCAAAAACGGCAACAAAACCCTTCCCAAAAACGGCGGGGTCGAATCGGTCGAGACAGCCATCAAGCTGATGCGCTATTACGGCTATAAGCAAAAAGGCATCCCCGACGGCAATCAGGAAATTATCGTTTTCGACAACAATTTCCACGGCCGTATGATAACCGTGGTTTCGTTTTCGACCACCCAGAAGTACAAAGAAGGTTTCGGGCCGCTCACGCCCGGATTTTTCAGCGCTCCCTATGGTGATCTGGCCGCCGTCGAAAAACTCATCAATAAAAATACCTGCGGCATACTGGTCGAGCCGATGCAGGGCGAGGGCGGCATGTATATCCCTCCGGACGGGTTTCTCAAAGGTCTGCGCGAACTGGCCGACAAGCACGATCTTATTTTGACCTTCGACGAAATCCAGGTCGGGCTGGGACGCACCGGTAAAACCTTCTGTTTCGAGCATGAAGGTGTCGTGCCCGATGCCGTAATTCTTGGCAAAGCCATCGCGGGCGGATTGGTCCCGCTGTCGGTCATGGTCACCAACCGCGATTTGATGGATTTGACTTTCAAACCGGGCTCCGATGGTTCCACGTTTGGCGGTTATCCGCTGGCCTGCACCGCCGGGCTGGCCGCACTCGATGTCATGGTCGATGAGAAACTGGCCGAACGCTCGGCCAAAATGGGCAAGATCCTGAAAGAGAAAATCGACCAGGTCTGTGCCAAATCGAACCATGTCAAAGTGACCCGTGGGCGCGGGCTGTTTATCGGCATTGAAGTTAAAAGCGGTGACGCCATGCATTTTTGCCACAAACTGCTTGACCTCGATATGCTGGCCAATGACAGCCACGGCCACACCATCCGCATTTCGCCGCCGCTGATTATCAACGATGCCGAAGTCGATTATATCGTCGAACGGCTGGAAAAAGTGCTGGTGGATAAGTAAAGATATCCCATCTTTTTTATTACCCTGGGCGTGCCCGTTTTCGGGCACGCCTTTTTAATATAATATTACCCCTTTAGAAGGCTTAAACGAGCAGGGGGGCAAAATATCTTATATAGTCTGGTATTTTAGAGCTCGCCGCTTAAGATTTTGCTCAGCATTTTTGGCAGGCTTTCGGCCAAAGTCGTCTTCGCATCCTCAACCTTATATTCGATCACTCGCTGAAATTGAATATCATAAGGAATTATCTTGGCGTCCTGCGCGAGAATTATAACGTCCTTTCCCAATGTTTGCGCAATGCCCATTTCATAGAACACATTGGAATTGTGCCCTGTGCATTCTGCTATTACTATTGATGCCTCATTCAAAGCCGTCCATATGCCTTCAATGACATCGCGTTTTGTCAATTCATCGGGGCGAATGACTTCAAATCCGCATATTTTACATATATTCCGGACTATTTCGTGAATATCGTTAGACCAACTTTCTCGGAATGGCATAATCAGACAGCATTTTTTGCGTTCCGTTTTAAAAGTTCTCCCACGCCATATCGGATAGACTTTCATGCTGACTAGGCCCTTTTCCCGGAACTGAAAATCAACCTTGGAAGCCAGCCCCTCCAAAATATCCGACCTCATTAACCCCTGGGAACGCCTAATATATAACTCCAGATTAATATAATATTCCGATAATCCCCGCAACATATCAGCTGTGTCGGTCACGTCGTACCATCCTTTGGATTCACTCCATAGATCGTCACTCCATTCAATCAGTATCTTATTGAAAGTCAGATTCTCAAATAGCGGGACAATCCTTTCGGCATTTGAAGCCAGTCCGTGGAGGATAAAACCATTGATCCACGGTTCATTCGACCAAATTGCTTTTCTTTTCATGGTCGACTTCAGTTCATTTAGAAGCCAATCGATGCTTTCATCAATGGCTTTATTAAAAATTCTGGTCCGTGTCGGGGCCGGCGTCCGGTTTTCTTTTGCCGCCGATAAAGTGGATAATAATAATCCCATATAGTGCGGCGATATGAGCAAGCCGTCATCAAACCGTTTTCCCAGCGTCCAATCGATGCCTTTTCGGATTATAGTCTTGTCAACGTCCGTATATTTCCTCAGCATTATTAAAGCCCAAACGCCCCAAAGGGTTTCCCATGGCTCACTTTCAAAGCTATGGCCGTCTTCGTCATACTCATAAGCAAACCAATTGGTTATTTTATCCAGATGCCCCTGAAATCGCTCGCCGCCTACACTTATCACGGCGATGGTGGCGAGAGCCGTATCCCAGGTTTCTGAATTCCAGCATATTCCCTCCTTTTCCTGTCCGTCGTCTTCTATCGTTTCGCGCGTTGCGTTATTAATTATTTCTCTGGCGCAATAATCCAGAAACCGCGGCTGGGTTGTTCCAAGACCACAATTAAAGAGCGCCCACGTGCAGGAGGCATCGGTACGAGTATCGACCCATGTCCCATGCTGGCTTGATTTGCATAAAAACTCGGCACCACGAATTACAATTCGCCGGAGCTCTTTTGCCACTTCCTCGTGCTTTTTTGTTATCATGTCAGACCTCCCGACCATAATATTAGATACTTGATACTGTACGGCAACCTGGCCAAACACATCAAAGATGAAACTTGCCGGATTTTTTGATTTATGAAATAATAATGGGAAATAGGTGGAAAAACAAACAAAAACGCATTTTCCGAATGAGTCAAACAAATTGTCGCACAATATAACGGCTTGACCGTCATGCCGTTATGAATGGTGAAAATAGAGTGACAGAGAATGTCTTTTCATTAAAATATTTCGTGATATTGAAACAATAGGGATTTGGCGCAATCTTGGTCCGAGTGCGCCATTGTCCTGGCGGGGCCGCTTAATTTCGCATAATGCGGTTATTCGAAACGGGTATTATTGTACGTGGCCTTGACAAAGGTTGACTTCTTTGTATATTTATTTATCGAAGCCATAAATTTCGAGGAGGGTTGTATGGCAATTTCAATACCCCCAGAAGAATCATTGGAGTTGTTTCCTGTTCTGGTCGGAGTAACGGGACACCGTGATCTTATTGACGATGTGAGCATGATATCACAATTGAAGGGCAGTATTACCGAAGAATTTCGGCAGCTGAAATCCAACTATCCGGATTGCCCCATCATTCTTGTAACGGGGCTGGCCGAAGGTGCCGATCGTCTGGCTGTGAATGCGGTCCGAGAAATTGAAATTGCGGATATAAAGTACGCCGCCGTTCTGCCGATGCCGAAAAGCGAATATGAAAAGGATTTTAATGACGCAAAGTCATTATTGGAATTTCGGGAGCTTTGGCAAAAAGCAGAATATAAAATCGAACTGCCCATCCTGGACACCCGAGGACGACCGCTGTCGGCATGGACCGTCGTGGATCGTAATCTCCAATATGAACAGCTTGGATTGTATTTGGCGACCAACTGCCATGTGCTGATAGCGCTCTGGGATGGGATTGATTCGGCCAAACCGGGAGGAACAGCTTATGTGGTTAACATGCGCTTGGGTGAAAAATTGCCACACAACCCGGCTTTGGTGCTGCAGCAAAAAACCAAATCCATTGGATGTGTAACCCATATATTAACCCCCCGGAAGAGCAATCCTCGTATAAACGGAATCCCATTTGAAAGCAAGATATTGCCCGAGGGTAATTCCCCGGTGGCGCGAGAAAGAGCTAACGTATATGAAAAAATTCTTCAGAACATTCAGGATGCGAATAGGGATATCATTAATCAGGCGACTAAATATAAGGCAAAGATCGAAGAAAGCATTGGTTATATTATCGAAAATCCCTTGCCGGCGTCGGCTGACGACAGGCTAGATGATTACATATTTAAATATGGTATTATGGATTCTCTCGCCATAAGGTTTAAATCGTACCGGTTCTGGATGCTTAAGGTTTTTTTTGGTCTGATCCTGGCGGCGTTTATCTGGTTTGAGCTGCACGTTGAGATTTGTCAGGAGATAAATCCCGTCTGGGTTGTGGGATATCCGGCCTTTTTCGGGGCCGCTGCCATTCTTTATCTTGTCATAAAAAAAAGGCGTCTGGATGAAAAACATGAAGATTATCGCGTCATCGCCGAAGCTCTCAGAGTTCAGATATACTGGCGGCTAGCAGGCATGAATTGCTGTGTTGAAAATCATTGCATTCCAAAACAGATTGGTGAACTTTCATGGATAAGACTTGCTCTATTTGGCTGGAATGTGCCACACGTTTCTCCTGCCCCGGTCAGTCCGCCCGAAATTAACTATGTTCAATCTGCGTGGGTTAAGGGACAAGGAATATGGTATGCGGACAAGAGCGGCGAATTTAATCGTCTTGTCAATAAAAGAGCAATGTATGTTATGATTCTTATGATCGTCAGCGTGGTCATTGCGTTATTGTTGATACCGATGTCATTGTTTAAGCAGGAAATATCCCATGATTTATTTGAAATAATCTCCATCGCATTAATTGTCTTAACCGGAACCACGCTGGTTTCTGCCGCAGTTCTTCATGGATATACGGAAAAGCAGGCGCTCGCGGAACAAAGCAAACAGTACGAACATATGGGGCACATATTTCTAACATCCTATTCTGATATTGAATGTCTGCATGACGCCGGATACGTAAACGATGTAACCGAGAAATTATTCATTCTCGGAAAGGAAGCTCTTACCGAGCATTGTGACTGGCTTATTATGCATCGGGCCAGGCCCTTGGAAGTGACTCCGATTTAGCAGGCCTGACCGTTTAACTGATCGCCTGGATTGAACGATATTAAACAAGGAGTAAGCCTTGGCTATAATCATTAGACCGATGACACGGGAAGATATTCCTTTCATTGTTGCCATAATTGCGGATCATGATGGCTTTGACGGACCCCGTTCACAAAAATATTATGATGCCTATTTCTCGAATCCGGAAAGATTGCAAAATGAGCGGGAGCAAAATTTTGTTGCCACCGACGATGAAAATGGCCAAGCCGTTGGCGTATGCGGGTTTGGCCCGGATAAGTATGATACTCCCAAAGTCTTGTGGCTTAATTGGCTGTATGTTAGAAAAGATTATAGAGGAAGGCGAATCGGGTTCATGCTCCTGAAACATTCGCTTGATATATTATCAAAAATGTCAATCTCAAAAGCCTATCTGGATACCTGCAACTATCATACATATCAAAAAGCCATTGATCTATACATCAGAGTCGGATTCAAAACGGAGGGCAATCTTGTTGACTATTATGGAGATAACGATAATATGGTGATTATGGGTTTGGAAATGAGTAAACTAAAACAAATGTGAAAATCCATCATAATTCACTATTTGTGAAATTCGCCAGCCCATGTTTTCCTGGACATATTTTATGGGGAAAACAATTTTTTCATTTTTTTAAGAATTATTAAACAAACCGATGGCTGAATCGTCAATATCTGTGACTTCGGTGAAGTTCGCTTCAACCGGAGTCAACCCCACATTTTTACCCGGGCGCACCCGGCAGGGTGCGCTTTTTAATTGGCCTTTTCTATGCGTCAACCGAGTCACAATTTATTATATATGCGGTGGACTTTGCGGCACTTAGTGCTTAAAATGCAGGCGAATAAAACGGCACTTTGGATTGACTTTTGGTCTCATGCGAGGAGATTGACACATGGGTGCACGTGGACTCGATAAAATATTTAATCCCCATAGAATCGCCCTGCTGGGCGTTACGATAAATCCCAACAGCGTCGGCGGCAAGGTTCTCGGAAACCTTGTCGGCGGCGGTTTCACGGGCGTTGTTTATCCCGTCAATCCCGACAGCGAAGCCGTTATGGGCGTTCCCTGTTACCCGGACGTCGCCAGCCTGCCGAAAATACCGGATCTGGCCGTCATTTGCTCCCCGGCCAAAGACGTTCCGGAGCAGGTCGCCCGTTGCGGTCAGGCCGGAATCCGCGGCATAATCATCATATCCGCCGGATTTCGTGAAACCGGCGAAGCCGGTGCCGCTCTCGAACAACAGATTCGAACCGAGGCCGCGCGTTTTGATGATATGAGAATTATCGGGCCCAACTGCCTGGGCATTATTGTTCCGAACCGGCGTTTGAATGTCAGCTTTGCTTCATCCATGCCCCGGCCCGGACACGTCGCTTTTATTTCGCAGTCCGGCGCGCTGTGTACATCGGTGCTCGACTGGGCGATCGAGGGCAAGATAGGATTTTCCTATCTGGTTTCCATCGGCAACAGCCTCGACGTCGGCTTCGGCGATCTTATCGATTATTTCGGCGAGGATAACAACACCAAATCCATCGTCATGTATGTCGAATCAATGAGCCGGGCCCGGAGATTTATGACCGCCGCTCGCGCTTTCGCGCGGAGCAAACCGATTCTGGCTTTCAAAGCCGGGCGATTTCCCGAATCGGCCGCGGCCGCCTCATCGCATACGGGGGCGATGGTCTCCGAGGATGCCGTCTATGACGCCGCCTTTCAAAGGGTCGGGGTGACTCGAATTTTCGATACCGGGGATATTTTCGATTGCACCGAACTTATCGGCCGAAGCAAAATGCCCGGCGGTTCGCAACTCGCCATCATCACCAATGCCGGTGGGCCCGGGGTGATTGCCGCCGACACTCTGATAGCCTGTCATGGCCGCCTCGCCAGACTTTCATCCGAGACTATGGCGGAACTGAATAAAAATCTTCCGCCTTCATGGTCGCACGGAAACCCGGTTGACGTGCTGGGCGATGCCAACTCGAAACGTATCGCCCGGGCGACCGAGATTGTTCTTGACGATCCAGCGGTCGATGCCGTTCTGGTGATTCTGACACCTCAAGCCATGACCAACCCGACGGCGGCGGCCAAAGCCATCGGCAAACTCGCCGAGACGACGCCCAAGCCGATCCTGGCCGCCTGGCTCGGCGGCGCCATTATGCGAGAAAGCATCGGTATTCTGGTCGATAACGGAATAGCTTCCTTCCGGACTCCCGAACAGGCCGTGCGAGCCTTTATGACACTGGTCAGTTACGCCCGAAATCTGGAAACCCTTTATGAAACTCCCAAAGACATCCCGGTTCAATTTGACTGGGACAGGGAACAACTCCACAAAGAGAACATGGCCGGGGCTTTTGCCCGCGGCGATATCCTGACGGAAACCGAATCCAAATCCCTGTTGGCGGCCTATGGCATCAATGTCACCCGGCCGCTTCCGGCGGCATCAGCATCCGAAGCCGCCGCCGTGGCGGCAAAGATCGGTTTCCCGGTGGTCCTCAAGATCAATTCTCCCGAAATAACGCATAAAACCGATATTGGCGGCGTCGTCCTCAATCTGAAAAATGAAGCGGAAGTGGTTGCCGCTTACGAAAAGATCATCGCCAACGCCGCCGCGGTCTGCCCGACAAGCCGCATCGACGGTGTCACTGTACAGCCGATGGTTAATAACACTGGCGGGATCGAAATGATACTCGGGATCAAGTCCGATGCCGTCTTCGGAACCGTGATGATGGCCGGGATGGGGGGGACCGTGGCCGAGCTTATGGGTGAACGGTGTCTCGGATTTCCGCCTCTGAATGAACGGCTGGCCCGGCGGATGCTGGAATCATTGCGCATCTGGCCCCTTTTCAAAGGATACCGGGGGCGCCCGGCCGTGCAAATCGATAAACTTCTCGAAGTACTGATTAGACTGTCTTATCTGGCCGCCGATTACCCCGAAATCAAAGAACTCGATATCAACCCCCTGTTGGTTAATCCCGACGAGGTTATCGCGCTGGATGCCCGCATCGTCGTCAACCGCGAGACAATCGGCAAAGAAATCGAGCCCTATTCGCACCTCGCCCTGCGGCCGTACCCCGAAAAATATGTCAAAGTGGTGGAGTTGAAAGACGGCACGCAAATCACTTTCCGGCCGATCAAACCCGAGGATGAACCACTCTGGATGGATATGCTGGCCAGTTGCTCGAAAGAAACCATATATTCGCGATTCCGCTACTTTTTCCAATGGGCATCGCATGACGTGGCCACTCGTTATTGCTATATCGATTATGACCGTGAAATCGCCATCGTCGCAGAGATTTCCGAGCCCGGCGGAAAGAAGCTGATCGGCGTTGTCAGGCTGATTGCCGATCCGGACCATGAGTCGGTGGAATACGCTATTCTTATTACCGACGCCTGGCAGGGAAAAGAAATCGGCAGTATGCTGACCGATTATAGTCTGGAGATTGCGAAAAAATGGCGGCTCAAGCGAGTCGTTGCCCAAACCACGACGGACAACTACCCCATGGTCTCGGTCTTTCAGAAGAAAGGTTTCACGATTACCCGCAACGATGCCGATTCAACTGTCGATGTCGTCAAGGAAATGGACTGACGTTTACCGGGAATTTTATGCGTTGAGACCAATGTGCTATGACGATGCCTTAAAAAAGCTTGTAGTGCTGAAGGCGCTCTTACCTGTGATAGTTCACCAGCGGTAGTAGCTTCAGGATTCCCTTATTGTTGCCGGCCCAGTTCAGGACCCCCAACTGAACGCCGTGCAATTTTTTCGTAAAGTTAAACACCGCTATCGATACGCCGCGTGATTCGTGCAGGGCATGAACCCAGGGAGCGATATGAACCCCCCGAAGCTCATCGGCCCGGATGAGGAGCCCGGCGATTGTCGCTCCGGTGATTTCATCGCCCCCGACCCCCAGACCGCCGATAAGCAAACCCGTGAGATGGTCACCGCCCACTCCAAGGCCGCCCACAAAAAGGCCTTCGAGAAAATCACCACCGACCCCCAGTCCGCCCACGGAAAATCCTTTAATTCGATTGCCGCCAACCCCAAGGCCGCCAACAAACAGACCTTCGAGAACATCACCGCCGGCTCCCAGCCCGCCCACATACAGACCGGTCAGATGATCCCCGCCGATACCCAGACCGCCGATACCGACTCCGGTCATTCTGTCGGTACCAATTCCCAGACCGGCGACCGCCAGTCCGGTGATATCATCCGCGGCCAGGCCAATGCCGCCAATGCCAACTCCCTGCAGTTTGTGCACCCACGGGGCGATCAGTCCCACCGCCACACCGTTCATCTCAAAAAGAGGATTGGCGTTTTTCCCTTCGGTACCCAGAAAGTCAAATTGATCCCGTCAACCCGCTCGACATTGCGGTCAACTATGTTGATCCTTAGTCCGTGCACGATTGGAGCGTTACCAAAACTGATGCCGTAGTCGTTGCTGGTCAGACCGAAAGAACCGGCAAATGCCGAGCCATCAGCCAGCAATATAAAAATCGTTATCCAGACAAGCGTAAGTGATATTTTCATTTGCCACTTCCGAATACACATAATGCCTTCCTTCTCGTTTGCCTATTAGACGGACACAGACAGAGTAATGTTTCAGCCGGTTGGGTTGCCTGTCTGATTATCCGGTCTGAAGATTTGATTTTGAGGAACCACAAAAAGCGTTTTTTCCCTTTGGCTATGCATATTTGTCTTGACATTGTCTAAATACATATATATTCTAATTCAATGAAAGATGCCATCTCGATTTTGCGACATTGTGGTATTCAACCCACCCCTCAAAGGATTGCCGTCGTTGAATACGTGTTGAAAAGCAAAACGCACCCGTCCGCGGACCATGTTTTAAGCTATGCGCGGAAGAAGTGCCCGACCGTCTCACGAGCCACGGTTTACAACACGTTGAATCTGCTCGTCGAAAAGGGGCTTCTGGGGATGCAGACGATTAAGGAAGGCGCGGTTGTTTTTGATCCCAACATCGAGAAACACCATCACTTCGTTGACACTGACACCGGTGATGTTTATGACATTCCCTGGGATCAGCTGGAAGTCAAAGGAAAGGAAAAACTCAAGGACTTCGAGATTACGGAATTTCAGGTGATAATGCGAGGCAGGCGGAAAAAGAAATGATTTTTTTTGTCCGCGGACTGAATAATGTCTAATATTAGAAAGCTTCTGTTTCTCGTTTTCATGGGTTTAATGAGAATAATAGCGCTCACGCAACGGGCAAAATGACTTTCGGCACTCGACAACAGGCTCATTAGCATTTTTTAAATATAGGAGGCATTATGACCAACCAAAACAAGGATGGTACGGGAAAATGCCCGGTGACGGGCATGACCGGCAGCCCGACTTCGGGCCGCGGTACTTCCAACCGTGACTGGTGGCCGAATCAACTGAATTTAAGGATTCTTCACCAGCATTCTAACAAATCCAATCCGATGGGACAGGATTTCAGCTACGCCAGGGAGTTCAAGAAACTGGACTTCAAAGCCCTGAAAAAAGACCTTTATGCTTTGATGACCAACTCGCAGGAGTGGTGGCCGGCTGACTATGGTCACTACGGGGGACTGTTCATCCGCATGGCCTGGCACAGCGCGGGCACCTATCGCATGGGTGATGGCCGCGGCGGCGGGGGGACAGGAAACCAGCGCTTTGCGCCGCTTAACAGCTGGCCGGACAACGTGAATCTCGACAAGGCGCGCCGACTGCTGTGGCCGATCAAACAAAAGTATGGCAAAAAGATATCGTGGGCCGATCTCATGATCCTTGCCGGCAATTGCGCTTTGGAGTCGATGGGATTCAAAACCTTCGGTTTCGCCGGCGGGCGCGCGGACATCTGGGAGCCGGAAGAAGACATCTATTGGGGCTCCGAGGCCGAATGGCTTGGTGACAAACGCTATTCCGGTGACCGGGACCTGGAAAACCCGCTTGCCGCCGTGCAAATGGGGCTGATCTATGTGAACCCGGAAGGACCGAATGGCAACCCCGATCCGGTCGCCTCCGGCCGCGACGTTCGCGAGACCTTCGCGCGCATGGCCATGAACGATGAAGAAACCGTGGCACTCGTCGCCGGCGGGCATACTTTCGGCAAGTGTCATGGTGCGGCTCCGGCGTCCCATTTGGGGCCGGAACCCGAAGCCGCTCCCATTGAGGAGCAGGGGCTCGGTTGGAAGAGCCGTTATAAAAGCGGCAAAGGCGGCGATACGATCACCAGTGGCATCGAAGGCGCCTGGAAGCCGAACCCGACCAAATGGGACATGGGTTATTTGAAAGTGCTGTTCAAATACGACTGGGAACTGGTTAAAAGCCCGGCGGGTGCCAATCAGTGGTTGGCCAAAGACGTGGCTGAAGAAGACATGGTCGTTGACGCGCACGATCCATTAAAAAAACACCGGCCCATGATGACCACAGCGGATCTCTCGTTGAAGTTTGACCCCATTTACGCACCGATCGCTCGGCGTTATCTTGAGAATCCCAGGGAGTTCGCGGATGCCTTCGCGCGGGCGTGGTTCAAACTGACCCACCGCGACATGGGGCCCCGCTCACGTTATCTCGGCCCGGAGGTTCCCGCCAAGGAACTCATCTGGCAGGACCCCATTCCTGATGTCAATCACAAACTGATCAACAAGCAGGACATTGCTTCCCTCAAGAGCAAGATTCTGGCATCGGGACTGTCCGTGTCGGAGCTGGTTTCGACCGCCTGGGCGTCGGCGTCCACTTTCCGCGGTTCCGACATGCGCGGAGGCGCCAACGGTGCCCGCATTCGCCTGGCGCCGCAGAAGGATTGGGAAGTCAATCAGCCTGATAGGCTCGCGAAGGTACTGAAAACTCTGGAGCGTATCCAGAAAGAATTCAACAAATCCCAGTCCGGCGACAAGAAAGTTTCGTTGGCGGATTTGATCGTTCTGGGTGGTTGCGCGGGCATCGAGAAGGCGGCAAAAAACGCCGGCCATAAAATTGCGGTTCCCTTCACGCCGGGACGCATGGATGCTTCACAGAAACAGACCGATGCGGCATCTTTCGGTGTCCTTGAGCCAAAAGCCGATGGTTTCCGCAATTACCTCAAGGCCAAATACAGCGTACGGCCGGAGGAGTTGCTGATTGATAAGGCGCAACTGCTGACACTGACCGCGCCGGAGATGACCGTTCTCATCGGCGGCTTGCGTGTCCTGGGCGCCAACTACGGGGGCTCCAAACATGGCGTTTTCACCGGGCGGCCGGAGACACTCACCAATGACTTCTTCGTGAATCTCCTCGACATGAACACCGCGTGGATGCCGACCGCGGAAGATGCGGACGTGTTCGAGGGGCGTGATCGTGCAACGGGCGAACGCAAGTGGACCGGCACCCGTGTCGACCTCGTCTTCGGTTCGAACTCCCAGCTCCGGGCTCTGGCCGAAGTCTATGCATGCGCGGACTCGCAGGAGAAATTCCTGCACGACTTCGTGGCGGCGTGGAACAAAGTCATGAATCTCGATCGCTTCGACCTGGCATAAGCCCAAAGAAGGACGCGAATAATCAGGAGGTTGACAGTGTCAACCTCCTGAATTTAGTCAGAAAGGTCCGGCATGGGTGGCAACGATGCGGATCTTCACAAGCCGCCCGGCAGGCAATAAAACCTCCTGCGGTTATGGTCGATACGCTTGTAAAAGACGATTTATTCAATCCTGCCTATAGCCTTGGTTTCGTTTGACATTCCAATAAAGACCGCTTATCTTTTTTTAGGATTCTTTATTATACGACGGGTGCTTTTATTTCGGTTGACCTTGTTGCGGGAGGGTATTATGCAAATTCGGAAGCCTGATATTCACATATCGGTTTTTCTTTTAATTATAGCTGCTTTAATACTTACGGCCGGTTGCTCCGACGACAAACCGACATCATCCATACAATATGGCTGGGCGCCCCTCGAAACGGGCATAGATAATGCTGTAGTTTCCCTTGCCGTCTATGATAACAAGCTGATTGCGGGAGGCGCATTCACTGCCGCTGGCGCAGTGAGTGCCAATCGTATTGCAGTCTGGAATGATACGGCCTGGAGTACCTTTGGGACGGGATTTGACTATGGCGTTTTTTCACTCACTGTTTTTGACAACAAACTGATCGCAGGTGGACGGTTCACCACCGCTGATGCGGTGAGTGCCAGCGCCATGGCGGCCTGGGATGGTTCATCCTGGGCGCCCCTGGGCACCGGTATGAACTACCCTGCCGATGTCGCACGTGTATGGGTTCTTTCTGTATTTGACGCCAAGCTCATAGCCGGCGGTTATTTCACCGAAGCTGGGGGGTGGGTGCCAGCCGTATTGCGGCCTGGGATGGTTCGTCTTGGACGCCGCTCGGGGCCGGCATGACCTACCCGGGCTCCGAGCCAAGCGTTAATGCTTTGACTACCTATGGCAACCTGCTGATTGCTGGGGGTTATTTCAGTACTGCTGGCGGGGTGGCTGCCAACAACATTGCGGCTTGGAATGGCTCGTCATGGGCGCCCCTCGGTACAGGGCTGAATCACTTTGTTCTCGCCCTCACCGTCTATGAAAACATGCTGATTGCCGGGGGGGAGTTCAGCACGGCCGGTGGTGTCGCCGCTAATCGCATAGCCGCCTGGGATGGCTCATCCTGGACTACCCTCGGGACAGGTTTTGATGGCGACGTTTCAGCTCTCTGTGTTTATGAAAACCAACTGATTGCCGGAGGCAACTTCACTACCGCCGGAGGGGTAAGTGCCCATCACATTGCAACTTGGAATGGCTCGTCATGGGTCCCTCTCGAAACCGGTATGGATAACGATATCAGTGCGCTCACGGTTTTTGGCAACAAACTGATTGCCGGAGGCTATTTCACCACCGCCGGGGGTGTCAATGCCGAAAATATCGCCGGCTGGGGACCGAAATAAATAACAATCATATTGAACAGGATGAATGAATATGAAGAGATTACCGTTTTCCATTTCTGCTGTTAACTTTACCCTGATCATCGCCGTCTTGCTGGTTTCCGGTTGTTCCGATGATGATAATCCGGCTTCATCCAAAGAATACGTCTGGGAGACCCTCGGGACGGGCATGAACAACACCGTTTTTTCCCTCGCCGTCTATGGCAACACACTAATGGCCGGCGGCTATTTTACCACGGCCGGAGGTGTAAGTGCCAGTCACATTGCCGCCTGGGACGGTTCCGAGTGGTCGCCAATCGGGACAGGAATATACAAGGAATATCATGTTACGGATCAGAACGAGGCAAGCAAAAATGGTATTTGCGCTGAAGCCCTAGTCGTCTATGGAAACAGTCTGATTGCCGCGGGCACAATCACGGAAGCCGGCGGGGTGAGTGTCAACAACATCGCGGCCTGGGATGGTTCGTCATGGGCGGCCCTCAGTTCAGGTCTGATCGGCTCTGTCGGCGATCTCACGGTCTATGACGGCAAGCTGATCGCCGGAGGGGGGATTTCTTTAGCCGGAGGAGCAATTGTCCAGAATATTGCGGCCTGGAACGGCTCGTCATGGGCGGCTCTCAGCTCTGGTATTAATGGCTACGTGTATAGTCTGGCGGTTTATGACAACAAGCTGATTGCCGGGGGGTACTTCACTACCGCTGGAGGAGTAATTGTCCAGAATATCGCGTCCTGGAATGGCTCATCTTGGGCACCCCTCGGCTCGGGTCTCAATGATGTCGTTCACAGCCTCATGGTTTATGATGGTAAATTGATTGCCGGAGGCTCGTTTTACACGGCCGGCGGGGCGAGCGCCAATTACATTGCGGCCTGGGATGGCTCGTCATGGGTGTCCCTTGGCACAGGCATGAATAGCTATGTTTCCGCTCTCGCGATCTATGATGATAAACTAATTGCCGGAGGGGGATTTACGATGGCAGGTGGCGAGAGTGCGAATCACATTGCGGTCTGGGATGGCTCAACATGGTCGTCACTCGGCACCGGTATGGATAACACTGTAAGAGCATTCACCGTTTATAACAACAAGCTGATTGCCGCAGGCTCATTTACCACCGCCGGCGATGTGAGCGCCAATCGCATTGCGGCCTGGGGCCCGAAATAGCATTCCGCCCAACCAGTTCCTGTTAACGGCGCAAAAACAAAGACCCCGGCTACAACCGAGGCCTTCAAAGTCTATGGCGGCCCGGGCGAGACGCGAACTCGTTATTTCTTCGATTTATATGAAATGACGAATTGACTACGCCGATTGCTTGCGTTGCTTGCGCACAAACTTCGGCTCGGCGCCGGCCGTGATGACTTCCGGCGTTATGATCACTTCGGATATGTCCCGCCGCGAGGGACTCTCATACATGATATCGAGCATCGCCTTCTCGAAAATCGCTCGAAGCGCCCGCGCCCCGGTCTTTTTGGTCTCGGCGATCGCAACCGCCTCCCACAACGCCTCCTGCTCGAATGTCAACTTGATGCCTTCCATCTTGAACAGCTTTTGGTACTGCTTGGTAATGGCGTTCTGGGGCTCGGTCAAAATCGAAAACAGGGCGTTTTTATCGAGTGGCCGAAGCGGCGCCACCACCGGCAGACGCCCGATCAGCTCCGGTATCAGACCGAACTGGAGCAAGTCCTGCGGTTCGGTGTAATCGAGAATCTCCGGAGTATTGTTATTCAAATTCAGATTTTCGGCGTCGAAACCGACCTGTTTTTTACCGACCCGCCGCGCAACGATCTTTTCCAGACCTTCGAATGCCCCGCCGCAGATGAACAGAATATTCGAAGTGTCAATCGGGACAAACGACTGCTCCGGGTGTTTGCGGCCGCCTTTGGGCGGTATGTTGGCAATTGTACCTTCAAGGATTTTTAACAGACCCTGCTGGACACCCTCGCCGGAAACATCGCGGGTGATCGACGGGTTGCCGTCGGTGCGGGCGATCTTGTCGAGTTCATCGATATAAATTATCCCGCGTTCGGTCCGTGCCTGATTGTAATTTGAGGCCTGATACAATCTGACCAGAATATTTTCGACATCCTCGCCGACATACCCGGCCTCAGTCAGGACGGTAGCGTCGGCGATGGAGAACGGTACCTGCAAAAACTTGGCCAGCGTCCGGGCGATAAGCGTCTTGCCCGTGCCGGTCGGGCCGATCAAAAGAATATTTGATTTTTCCAGCTCGACATTGGAGCCCCTGTTTTTCTCGCGTCCACCGGCGGCCAGGTCGTTGATACGTTTGTAATGATTATAAACGGCCACCGCGACATTGCGTTTGGCGTATTCCTGCCCGATGACATATTTATCGAGAAAGCCCTTGATTTCGGTCGGCTTGGGGACCTCGAATGTTTCCTGGGCGTCACCGGCGTCGGGTGTCGTCTCCATTATGTCATGACACAACGTCACGCATTCATTACAGATGAACGCCTCGTAACCGGCGAACAGACGTTTTACTTTCGAGGCCGGTTTACCGCAGAAGTTGCAGCGATGATGAGTACCGTAACCGCCCGAATCGTCCGATGATTTTTTATTCGTGGGCTTGTCGGCCATATCAACCTATTTCTTTTCTTTGCGACCGAATTCGTAAATCTTGTCGATCAATCCATATTTCATCGCTTCGTCGGCCGACATGAAATTATTGCGGTCGGTGTCCTTTTCGATTATCTCGATCGGCTGCCCGGTATGGTACGACAGCAGTTCGTTGAGATGCTTTTTAGTTTTGACGAACTCCTTGGTCATGATTTCGATGTCGGACACCTGTCCCTGGGTTCCGGCCATCGGCTGGTGAATCATGATGCGCGAGTTGGGCAAGGCCGCCCGTTTGCCTTTGGTTCCGGCGGTCAGAAGAAACGAGCCCATCGACGCCGCCAGACCCATGCAGGTCGTGGCGATATCCGGCTTGACAAACTGCATCGTGTCATAGATGGCCATGCCGGCCGTGACCGATCCGCCCGGGGAGTTGATGTATATGTAGATGTCCTTTTCCGGGTCTTCGGCTTCCAGAAAGAGAAGCTGGGCGATGACCAGGTTGGCCAGATGATCCTCTATCGGGGCGCCGATGAATATGATTCGGTCTTTTAAAAGCCGCGAGTATATATCATAGGCGCGTTCGCCGCGTCCAGTCTGTTCGACCACCATTGGTACCAAAGTCATTACTTTTCCTCCGTGCTATTGTCCGTCGTGTCCTTTTTCGGTTCGGGCGCGGGAGCGTCCACAAATTTCGCCCGGTTCTTCAGAAAGTCGAACACCTTGTCTTCGAGAATGGTTTCCTTAATCTCCTGGTTTCGTCCGGACTTGGACAAAACCTCTTTGGCCTTGTCAAACTCCATTTTATACCGTTCGGCAAAGCCTTTAATCCAATTTTCGGTATCCGACGGCAAAACTTCAATTTTTTCCTGTTCGGCCAGCTTGTGCATCAGCATATCCCAGCGAAGCGAATTTTCGGCCAGAAGGCCATACTGCATGTCGAATGTCTTGTCATCGTATGGCTGGCGGTTTTTGCGGAAATCCTCTTTCATCGAATCCAGGTAATTGATCACCATCGCCTGCGGAACGGGAATCTCGTTTTTATTGAGAATCTGATCGCGCAGGGTTTCATGATAAAACTTCTCGAGGTCAAGCTCTTTTTGGCGCACCAGGTCCTGACGGATTTTCAAACGCAGTTCAAGATATGTGCCCTGTTCGCCGATCGTCTTGACAAAAGAATCATCCATCGGCGGCAAAATTCTTTCTTTGACTTCTTTGACCGTGCATTTGAATTTGACCGTTTTCCCGGCGAATTTCTTCTGCGAATAATCGGCCGGGTAGCTGACCGTAATCTCCTTTTCATCCCCGGCTTTCATCCCGGGGAGTTGCTCGCGCAGTTCCTTGACCGTGTACTGGCTGGACAGCTCGACTTCGTTGTTTTCGAAACTGTCGCCGTCGAGAATTTTATCCGGGTCGTCCAGCTTGACCAGATCGACCGTCAGAACGTCGTCGCTTTGGGCGGCACGGGTCACCGTCCGCAATTCCGAATGTTTTTTACGCAAATAATCGACTACGGTTTGAAGTTCGTCGTCCTTGACCTCGATTTTCTCCTTGGGCAGGGTCAAATCCGCGTATTCGACTTTTTCGATCACCGGCATAACTTCGACTTCGGCGACATACTTGAACGGCGCGCCTTCCTTGAGGTCGATTTCCGGGATGCGCGGGGGCGAAGCCACGTCGAGGCCGTTTTCTTTGATGGCCTGCGGATAGGAATCGTTGACCAGTTCCTGGATGACCTCGTCGCGGATGGCCTCCTGGAATTTGGTTTTGATAATGGCCAGGGGCGCTTTGCCCGGCCGGAACCCTTTGATATTGGCTTCCTTGCGGTATTTATGGTAGCGTTCGGCGAAGGCGGCGTCGACAATATCGGCCGGGATTTCGATTTCGATGGCGCGCTTGAGGCCGTCGGAGGATTTTATGGTAGCTTTCAAACCGTCAGTCCTTTCGTGTCAATTTTATGCGAAAGGGGGGATTTGAACCCCCACCCCGTAAGGGACTGGATCCTAAATCCAGCGCGTCTGCCGATTCCGCCACTCTCGCATCGGGCGGGGTGAATATACTTTTTTTGTCCGGGGATGTCAAGGCGGGGGAGAGGGGGGGAAAGGGTTTTAGAATTGGTTTACATCCCCCGACATAAAATGACGGACCGGCCCGGCGGGGCCGAGTGGCCGGAGGCTATAGAGATTTTATAAAAGCCTGATACGCCTATTCTTGGCTTTATATCTTTCAATAATTTCCTTGTCCTCGAGAATACTTAGATTCCGCATAACCCGCTTCTCAAATTCTGTTCGCGGATTGCCCCTTGTAATTATCTGCAATTCCTTAAGAACTCGACTTGTCATTGATTTCAATGTGCAGGTACGGTTCGGACATTTGTGCAAAGAATCAATTATGGCATTTTGGATATCAGATGCGGTTATTTCATCAATCCGCTGATGGGGCCGACCTTCAATCGATTCTGAACTTTCAAACAGGGACAATTCTTCGAGTGATTCATTTTCGCGTTCTGCATTATCATTATCTTGAACATCATCCAAACCATCTTCATCCTCTTCAGGGATCGCAGGCGAGACTAACGGACCAGGGAAAATATTTCTCTCTTCAAGCATGAACCATAATTGTTGAAGCGTTGTATTCTTATTTGCATAGAAGGCCGATTCTCTTACTCGGAAGAACTCCCAACCGCAACGCTCCAATTGTCGCTGGCGCTGCATGTCTTCTTCGTAACGGTCGGGTCCATGCCACTTGTCACCATCACATTCGACCGCCAACCTCGTCCTGCCACCTTCAACAACCAGATCGATTCGTTTTCCTGCAACTTCGTGTTGAGCAAGCACGGTGAAATCTCTGCGAAGAAGCTCCAAGGCAACGTCAACCTCGAACCAGCTGTCAAATGGTGCGGGTGGCTTCACAACGCGCCGGTTGTCCTGAGCCGCCCGGCGCTCCAGTTCATCTCGGTCAATTCCAGCAATCTGTTGAGGCTTTGTGTTCTCGAAAAACTCGAGCAACCTTCGACGCAAATCATGTGTGCTGAGTTCATCGCAAGTGACAGAATGGAAAAGGATCATGTGATCTCTAGCGCGGCTGGCCGCGACATTGAAGCGCCGTTCGTCCGCCGCCTTTGTGAGAGGACCGATTCTTTCGTTGCTGGCTGCGACAAGCGACAAGAACATGATGTCCCGCTCGTCGCCCTGGAAACTGTAGGGATTGCCACAGACCAGGCGTCGCCGTTCCATTTCCGCAGCGCCCAAGCGTTCGAGCAACTTATCCTCGATCAAAGCCGCTTGTGCTTCACCTTGAAGCACCACCACGCCCATCGTCTTGCCATAGTAGCGGCTGTCGTTGCATATCCCTGCGATCCTCTTGACAATAGCATCGGCTTCCGGGCGGTTGATCGTACGGTTGTTTGAACCTTCGCGATACCCGCCGCTCAAAAAGACATGCTCAAGCGGCGGCAGCCGGTTCGGGCCATACTGCCTCAAGGGAATCAGCGGCGTATCCGAATAGCAAAGATCGTTGCTGAAACGGATGATCTCCGGCATACAGCGAAAGTGCTCGCATAGCGTGATCCGCCGGGTTCCATACCGGAGTTTCCCGTGATCGAACAGGCTGCTCTCAATATCGAACGATGACTTGAAGTGGAAATCATAAAGGAACTCTTCCATCAGGCGATGCACCGAGTCACGGGGTAAACCCACAGCATCCGGGCTGATCTGCTTATCATCGCCAACTATCAATATCTTCTTTCCCAGGTAGAACAAGGGAAGCGCTTCCACGCCACATTGCGAAGCTTCGTCCACGATAATCACATCGAATATGCCGGGTGCGGGATACACCGTGTCCCAGACGCGATGCAGTGGCATGACCCATGCCGGAACCGCCTCGCGACAACCGTTAAGGTTTTTCTGCGCCTCTCGCCGATGGTAAGGAGCATGTTTTCCAGTGAACTTGCCTCCCTTGTCCATATGCCACTTCCATTGCTGCATGTGGCGGCGATGGTCATCATTCATTCGCGAGAAACAGAACGACCAAGCGTCGAGCGAGGCAAGCTTTGCAATTATGCTATTTATCTCATCCTCGATTTGCTTGGCGCGCTTGGCCAGCGCCGGAACATCTTCCTGCCGAATGTAATCCTCGATCCAGTACCGCGCCTGCGCCCAATGCCAGGCATCGCCAATTTGCTGGATTCGTCCCTCCCAATATGGCTCGTTGCAGGTTTGCTCCAAGAACGTGACGAACTGCGGAAGCAAGCAACGTAGTTTCGAGATATCTTCGTCGACCTTCTGGAGACGCTGGCGCTGTTTCTCCAAATCCTGAAGAGTACTCACGCAGTGCGAGAACTCGTCCGTGTCGCGGCTGTGAATTGCGGTCAGCAAATCATTTGTCACCGGGTGCGTGCCGCCCTCGGCGGCCATGCGAGAAATAGGAGTCTCAACGCCTTGGATTTCCTCAATGGCAAGCCGCTTGCGGATGCGGGCCAATGCGAGACCGCACGAGGAGACAACCCTCTCGATTTGGGATTCGTCGGCCCATACAGGTTCGCCCATGCCCGGGCATTGGCTTATCTCTGCTCGGCACTTGGCAATGAGTTCTTCTAACGCCAAGGCGTTTTCGAGCGCATCGCGCAACGACTTCAGGACGGTCAATTGGAGAGCATACGGCCCTTCAACCTTTTTACTTCGGTCTTTCCAGAAACCCCATGCCTTTTCGCATTCAATACGAACGTGCAAGGCGTCAGCAATACTTGAGAAATGCTCGATTGTGGAGCATGGGCGTCCACCAATCTTCACATTCTTGATGACATATAACCGCTCCTTCACAGGTTTAGGCCGAAACAACCACCAACCCAGTCTTCCGCCATTCTCCATATGCTCTTCCAATTTGCGGGTATCTTCATACAACGTTCTGATTTCGAAGTTGTCCGGACATTCGATTTGGGTTTCATCGGCAGTCGAAACGAGTTCTTCAATTGAAGCGATTACGTCTTTCGTAACACGCAGGAGTTCATGCCACAGGGATGAGTTGTCGCCCAGTACATCGCACACGGCATCCTTCATCCATGTATGCGGCGTTGCGAGAAGTCTTTTGCGAGTGTTTTGAAATGTAGAAAACTCGTTACGAATTGCCTCGATGACCGGGGGATTGTTTTTGGCCAACAGAGCGGCAAGCCGTTCATCGGCTCCATTTGCCGAGTTCTGCTCTTCTGCAGTCGCCTTTGCCTCGTTCCTTACGAGATTGGTAAAGCGTTCAATAGACGGCAACTTTTCGGGCCATGCAAGTTCGAGTTCCCGGCGTTTTTCCCGCGTGAATTGGCGCAAAGCCGCGAGGATGCTCCGCAAATCGTTTACGGCGATCTGGCATGTCTTGTCTAAAGGAACCGAATCCGTGAACCATTCGTAGTTGACTCGATCCCGGTTCACCGCTTCGGCGATTCTTGCTGCCGTGCCTTGATAAGCTCCTTCCGCGATAGACTGGGTATGCGTTTCGGACTCCCGGATGTCACGGAGCCGCCGGTTGACCTTCGCTTTCTCCTCGCGGAGTGCCCGCAGGCGCTTTTCAAGTTCCTTACGTTCACGCTCGGCGCGACCTTCGATCCACTCCTCATTCTTGCGCATTATGCCACCAACGCTGAATTCGAGCGATTTCCTTTCATCTATTCCGCTGCCGAGAAGACTGACGCACAAGGGGCGTATTTCCTTGTGCACTAATCCCCGATCCCTTTGGTCCTGTTCTTGTTCCACTTCACCAGGTTTGCCCATAAGCACCTGGAGTGCTCGCGGGGTCTTAGCGGTGACAAGGATACGTTGCCCTGTAGCGAGAAGATGGGCGATCAGATTCGCAATGGTGTGGGATTTTCCTGTACCCGGCGGCCCTTGTACAAGCACACCGCTCGCCGTTCGGATTTTATCCACGATGCGGCGTTGCTCATCGTTCGATGGCTTGGGAAAGAAAACTTCACCATCGAATGCGACGTTAGCCTCTTCCAGTTCGTCGCTCGGCTCGTGGACATTCTCCGGGCGGATTTCCGCAAGGTCCGCGAACTCGCCGGGGATCGATTCGCCGTTTTCGATCTGTTCCTTGATCCTCATCAGGGTTTCGGTAAGGCCTTTGGCGGAACGCTTTCTCAGGATCAGAGCCGGTGCATATTCCACGATGGGCTTCGCCGAAGCACGGATGTTTTTCGGTTCAAGGCAGTCATCATAATCGCCTTGCGAGTTGATCGAATGCACCAGAGCTTGAAGGACGCCTTCGATACGGCCTTTCTCCCACGGATCGTCTTCGGCTGCTTTCAGTGACGCCTTCGCGGTTTCTTCCGCTCTTGCCGGTTGGTCCTCGATGTCCAGCATATCCAGTTCGGGGCGCAGTTTGGCGCCCTCGGTGTGCGGGCGGACGGTGAACTTCCCTAGGCGCGCCTCAAATTCCAAGATGGCGTCCGCTACAATCAAATGGCGGCGGACTCGCTGTCCGGTGGGCGTTTGCCAGGTCAACAGGCCCAAGGCCAACACCAACTCATACTCTTCACCGAGGCGGAGTTGAGATTGATGAATGGAAAAGAGCGCGGAATAGACTTTGTGAACGCTTTCCCATTCGTTGTGTTCATCAACCCATGATAGCCATCTTTTGTCGAGATACTGTTCCCATACTTTTTGGACCTCAGGAGAGCCTTCAAGTTGCTCGGTTTTTGAAATGTACTCTGGTTGATCAATCCCTTCCTGCCATTCCGGGTTTCTAATCTGCCGGGTGATCTCCGTTTTCAGTTCAGGAATATCGTTCTTGTTACGAAGGTCCCCGGTGTTGATCCAATCTCTACATTTATCAGGAATACTTGGCAATTCGGGTTCAAGGTAGTGTTGAATCTCAACCCATATATCCGATTCATAATCTTCTTCAGTCCCCCAAGCCATAGTAAAGCATCCCTTTTGTCGGGGGATGTCGCTAATCCAAAGGATTTTTTCATATTCAGATAAATCCCGGATTAACTTTGTTCGTAGCGAGGCAAGTCTCAATAAATACTCGACCAGTCGAACGGCTTTTTCTTTAGGAATTGATGAAGAATCTATGTCCATCTGATACCCAAGTTCAAATAGAATTTCATTCAATTTTCGAATAGCTTAAAAAGTAGCAGATAACGACCGGATTGTCAATAGCTTAAGATTAATTAGCAGAACTGCTTCGCTTCGCTCCGAGTTCTGCCCTTGTATCTTGGCGATGATCGGGTTTCGGGTTATTTTAAGATATGAA
>CAYWLR010000017.1:0-40581 GCA_964459465.1 uncultured Ignavibacteriaceae bacterium
ATATCTCATATTGCTGCTCATTCGTAAAAACAATCTATCTTAATAAAGCATGAATTTCATTATTTTTTTGAAAAAAAGGCGGGCTCCGTTATTGCTGAAGCCCGCCTCGACATTAACATTTTCTTAAAAGGTACACAAATCAATTACAACAGGGATTTACGGGCAAACCGGATACAAGCCGCAATCCAGCCATACTTTGGCCATTTCCACAAAATCAGCCATATCTATCTTGCAGTCATTGACCAGGTCCGCAGCGGAGGCATATTCATCGATGCAGAAATTCTTGTCGGGATCAATCACGGCGTTGTACATATCCACGACGCCGCGAACATCAATGCTGTAGTTTAAGATCTGAACATCGTCAATCAGACCTGAGAATTCCTCAATCGGACTAATGACAGGAGGAACCGAAGCGTCTGACGTACCGCGTGCACCAATCCACACAACCGCATCCGGAGTATCACCAAGGACAAAAGAACCAGTATCACTGATAAGAGTGTTGCCGCTGTCATTGACACTGGTAACATAGAGCGAACCGTTGGTACCGTCAAAGGAGAAAGTTACGAACTGCCATTCGCCTGCTTTCAGAGTTGATCCCGGCAAACCGACCTGGCTGGAACCGCCGAAAACAAATATGTTGCCTGAACTCCCGCAGCCGATTACCCAGTAAAATCCAGGATTCTGCCAGTCGGGCGGATTCTTTCTTTTTAAGTTCGGAAAGGACTTCCCCCAGCGCCGTGGCCAGAGAATCGACATTTGCCGCATCATCGGTCAGATTGCCGCCGAAATAATAAGTCCGAATGTCAAAATTTCCGGCAAACTTCCTGAAATTCTCTGAATCAAGAAATTCCCGCATGCGCTCCTGACGCGTTCGGCCGCCCTCTGATGTTTTCATACTGCCTGATTTATCCAGAAGAAGCGTCAAACGGGGTTTACGTTCATACTCGCGGGTGTACGACAAAACCGGCTCAAACAGGGCCATAAACAAGGCCATTATCGCTATGAATCTTAACGCGCCCAGCGCCATTCTGATGCCGGTGGACAATGGCGGATTGGTACGGTAATAAAGATAAACCGCCAGGAGAAGCGACAGCACCAGAGCCAGAGCCGTCCACACGGGATGCCCGGTTAAAATATCGACGCTGATTTCGGCGAAGTTGGCCATTGTATTAATTATATCGGGGCGGACGGATAAAGTTTAAAATCATAAGAAAATATTACGCGGCGCGAGATGTGGAATACCGGACCATGCCCTTGAGGGCTTTGACATACTCGGAATCATCAAGGTCTTTAACCGCCTCCAGACCTTCCTGGGCGATTTCGGCGGCCCGGCGGTAGGCATAGTCGATACCGCCCGTTTCGGTCACGTATTTAAGAATTTTCAAAAAGCCGGTTTTATTAACGCCATTATTAAGAATTTCCATCATGTTGCCGGCCCGCGTGCGGTCGGCGGTGCGAAGAGAATAAATCAACGGCAGAGTTACTTTCCCGGTCAAAATATCATTACCCGGTTCTTTGCCGGTCACGAGGGCATCGCCTACGAAATCCAGAAGGTCATCGGCGATTTGAAAAGCCACCCCGATTTTTTCGCCAAAGGTCGCAAACCGCTGGCGAACTTCCCGGCTCTGCGCGGCCAGAATCGGCCCGACCTCGCAGGCGACCGAAAACAGAGCCGCCGTTTTGTCGGCAATGATTTTTATATATTCCTCTTCCGAAAGATCATAATTAGAGGTTTCTTCAATTTGCCGTAATTCCCCGACCGACACCCGTTCTGTCGCCTGCGAAATGGCTTCGATCAGCTCGATGGACCCGACCGAGGACATCAGCCGGAAGGCTTTGGCAAATAAATAATCACCCATCAAAACGGAAATAAGATTGGTCCATTTAAAATTGACCGTTTCGGTCCCGCGTCGCATATCGGCATCATCGACGACATCATCATGGAGGAGGGTCGCGGTATGAATCAATTCTATGGATAATGAGACATCAACCGTATGCTCGCTGTTATATTTGCCGGCCCGGGATGTCAAAAACAGAATGGCCGGACGAATACGCTTTCCCCGCGATTTCAGCAGGTGTTTGGCGATGGAACTGATAAGCGGCGAGTCACCCTTTAAAAAGTCATGCAATTTGCTGTCGAATTGGTCCAGTTCATTCTGAACGGGCCGGGTCAGTTCTTCCAGAAGATTCTTATCCATGATTCTTGGTCAAAATGCTTTCTCTATCGCTAAATCGCATCCCTTTAAAAATTGACTTTTATTATAGCCGAACAAGACGGCTTTGTCAATTGAATATGAATACCGCAAGCCGGTAGAATTCATTGACTTATTCCCATTCAATGGTGGCCGGAGGCTTGGACGAGATATCATAAGTAACGCGATTGACACCTTTAACCTCATTGATAATCCGATTGGATACCCGCCCCAGAAGGTCATAGGGTATTTTGGCCCAGTCGGCGGTCATAGCATCGGTCGAGGTCACTGCCCGCAAGGCCACAACATTCTCGTACGTTCTTTCATCACCCATTACCCCGACTGATTTCACCGGCAAAAGCACGGCAAATGCCTGCCAGATTTTATCATACTGGTTGGCTTTACGCAATTCTTCGATGAATATGGCGTCGGCCTCGCGCAGTATTGCCAGGCGCTCACGAGTTACCTCACCGATAATCCTTACCGCCAGCCCCGGCCCCGGAAAAGGGTGGCGACCGACGAATTTATTATCCAGCCCGAATGACCGTCCCAACTCGCGCACTTCATCCTTGAATAACTCCCGAAGCGGTTCAATCAGTGTCAATTCCATGCGTTCTTTCAAACCACCGACGTTGTGATGGGTCTTAATCGTCGCCGACGGGCCTTTGAATGACACCGACTCGATAACATCGGGGTACAGCGTTCCCTGCGCCAAATACTCGATACCGCCGATTTTCCGGGCCTGTTCTTCGAATATATCGATAAAAGTGTTGCCTATAATAACCCGTTTCTTCTCCGGATCGGTTATACCCTCCAGCCGCGCCAGAAACATATCCGAGGCATCGACCGGGATAAGATTCAACCCCAGAGACGACAGCATCGCGGTAACATCTTCATATTCGTTTTTGCGCAATACGCCGTTGTTGACGAATATGGCATAAAGCCGATCACCTATGGCTTTTTTTAAAAGCAGGGCGCAGACGGTGGAATCGACCCCGCCCGATATGGCCAGGACAACCTTTTGACCGGCTAATCTCCCCGCCAGGCTTTTGACCGTCGTCTCTATGAATGATTCGGTTGTCCAACTGCCGACGCAACCGCATATATCATAAAGAAAATTGTGCAGGATTCGGGTGCCCTCATCGGTATGATGCACTTCGGGATGAAACTGCAGGCCGTAAATTTTCCTCTTCTCGTCGGCAATGGCGGCGATGAGCAGGGTCGCGGTCGAAGCGGTTACGGTGAAATCTTTCGGCATTTCCACGATGGAGTCGCCGTGACTCATCCAGACCTGGCTGGTCTTATTCACCCCTTTAAAAATGGCCGGAAACGATTTGAGTTCGATCCGGGCCGGGCCATACTCCCGCATTTCGCTTCGCACCAGTTTGCCGCCGAAATTCCTGGCCAAAAGCTGCATCCCATAACAGATGCCCAGAATCGGCTTGTCGGTTTCGAAAAACGACTTTTCCAGCTGGGGGGAGCCCGGCTCCAGAACCGAGGCCGGTCCTCCGGAAAGAACGAAGCCCTTGATATTGCGCGTCGAATAATCCTTCAGGTCGGCCGTGCACGGAACAATTTCGCAATACACTCTGGCCTCGCGAATGCGACGGGCTATCAACTGCGTGTATTGCGATCCGAAATCCAGTATTAAAATCATCTCATCGGCTTGTACCATGCTTCCTCCGATTGGAAACGAAACCCGGCGGCTTGATAATGGTATCGCGTTTCCAGTGTTTGTCGTCGGTTTCGGGATAATCGATTATCCAGTGCAATCCCCGTGATTCTTTGCGGCGCTTGGCGCATCGTATAACCAGCTCCGCCACCAGGGCGATATTCCGCAGTTCCACGATTTCATAGGAAACGGGATTTCCCAGATAGTACGAGTCAATCGCCTTGAGAATGACTTTGACCCGCTCGTGCACCATCTTTAACCGCTCGCTGCTGCGAACGATGCCCAGATAATCGGACATAAGGCGGCGCACTTCGGTGCGGTCGTGGGAAATGATAATCTTATCTTTGATGCCGTCGATGGTCGAATGCAGCCAGATTTTGGATGGCGGTGAATCTGGGAATATATGACTCTGGCGAAACAGAACGGCGGCGTCGGCGGCGTAATCCGACATGACCACCGCCTCCAGAAGCGAATTGGACGCCAGCCGATTGGCTCCGTGCATGCCGGTGCAGGCCGACTCCCCGCAGACATAAAGACCGTCGATATCGGTCCGGCCCTGCAAATCGGCCATGACCCCGCCGCAAACGTAATGGGCCGACGGCACCACCGGAATCGGCTCTTTGGATATATCCATACCCCGCTTCAGACATTCACCATAAATATTCGGAAACCTCTTCTTGACAAAGGCGGCCCCGCGATGACTTATATCGAGCAGGACAAATCTGTCCCCCGTGCGTTTCAATTCGGTGTCGATCGCACGGGCGACAATATCACGCGGAGCAAGATCCTTCAATGGGTGATAACCGCGCATGAATTTTTTCCCGGCCGAATTAGTCAGTATCCCGCCCTCTCCGCGCACCGCCTCGGAAATCAAAAAAGGCTTCTTGCCCGGGCTGTATAACGTGGTCGGGTGAAACTGGACAAATTCCAGATTGGCCACACGGGCCCCGGCCCTAAAGGCCATGGCGATACCGTCGCCGGTGGCGATTTTCGGGTTGGTCGTGTGATAATAAACCTGCCCGATGCCGCCTGTGGCCAGCATCGTCACCGGGGCATAAAACCCGATCAGATCGTTTTTTCGTTCGGAATAGGCATAAACCCCGCCGCATCGATTGCGACCATGCCATTGATAAGTAATCAGATCAAGCGCGATGGTATCGCGATATATATCGATATTTTTTCTCCGGCGACAGGCGGTCAGAAGCGCCCGCTCGATTTCCCGCCCCGTCAGATCGGCAGCATGCACGACCCGGTTGGTGGTATGCCCGCCCTCACGCCCAAGGTCAAATGACTTTCCCTTCTTCGTGAAACGGACGCCAATATCCACCAATTTATTGATTATTTCCGGACCATACCGGATTATCTGCTCAACCACGTCGCGACGGCATAGTCCGGCCCCGGCCGTAAGAGTATCTTCGATATGCATATCAAAACTGTCGATCGACGACATAACCGTGGCAATGCCGCCCTGGGCGTAATTGGTATTCGATTCCGTCTCCGATTTTTTGGTGATGATGGCGATTTTTGCATCCGGCATAAGACCGGAAACCCTATGCGCGAAAAACAATCCGGCGATTCCGGAACCGATAGTTATGAAATCATAACGCTTTTCCATTACCCGCAAATAACACCTTCAATTGTGGTCATCATCTTTTCCGCTCCAACGACAATCTCCGGCACGACGGTAATATAATAAACCGTCCGGTTAAAATTAAAGTTTCTGACTTTAACATAATCCTTGTGAGTCGTCAAGACTAAATCGGGCTCATATGTTTTTATTTTCTCGACTATTAAGGCTATCTCCCCGGCATTATAGCGGCAATGGTCACCAAATGACAATAATTCCAATTCCGTCGGTTTATACTGCCTGATTGATTCCGCAAACGAATTGGCGTCGGCGATTCCGGCAAAAGCCAGAACTCTCTTGCCCACAATAGATTCGGACGGCCTGATATCATCGGCAGATATCATCGAGGATGAATTAAAGGCAACTTCCATATTGATCTTGTTCGGAAAGGATTTGCCCAACCAATCAACAAAACCCTTATCGACGCCAAATTGATTCACACGGGTTAAGGCGATGGCCTTGGCTCTCTTGAGGCTTTTGGCATTTTCCCGCAGCCTTCCCAGAGGAAAAATGGATTCGTGACGAAGATCATACCGGGCATCGATTGCCACAATATCAAAATCGCGATGCAGGCGATAATGCTGGAAACCGTCATCCACAATTATGATATCCGGTTTTTCCATTAGGGCCAGTCTTTGAGCCACCTTCCATTTCGGCGAACCGATTGCAAAATAAGCTTCCGGGAGATTCTCGGCCATCATCGACGGCTCATCGCCGATATCCTCCACGCTTCCTTGACATAAATCCGCTCCGGAACCGAATACATTATCACCGGCGCGTCGTCCATAACCCCGCGCCACTATACCAACTCTATATTTTCTTTCAATCAATTGCCGGGCCAGAAATATTACCAGAGGTGTTTTTCCCGCCCCCCCGACGGTCAGGTTTCCGACCGATATGACAGGCACATTTATTCTGACGGCAACTTTGTTTCTCACGCGATTTATGGCCGACAACAGGCGATACGCAAACGACGCCAGCCATAATATAAACACTATTGGCCAGTACAATGGATTGGATTTGTTGGAAATTACTTTTTGCCAGAATAGCTTCATTTCTGCAACAGGGACAAAATGATTTTGGCCGTCATAGCGGCGCCGGATGTGCCGTTCATATCGTCGGCCTTGCTGGCAAACTCAAGACGACCCGATAAAAATAAATCAAGCTTGGCTTCCAGCTGCTTTTTATCATTTACCATCAGGCCATACTGCCCTTTTTTAACATAATCGGCGCTTTCTTTGACATTGGCGATGTGAGGGCCGAACAGCACCGGGACTCCAGCCCAGACCGGCTCCAGAAGATTATGCCCGCCGATTTCGACCAGCGTCCCACCGACAAAGGCAATGTCCGACAGCGGATAGAGATCATTTAGACACCCTATCTGATCGACCAGCAATACATCGGTATCATGCGAGGCATTCTTCATTTCAGTGTATTGGACGAACATTAGACCGACATTTCCGATCATACGAACAATATCCTCGATTTTCTCCAAATGCCGGGGAACCAGAATCATTTTCAGGGACGGGTGTTTCTTTTTCAGGTTGATATACACGTCGAGCAATTGTTCATGTTCCCCGTTTCGCGTGGAACCACAGATCCAGATGCGCGCCTCCGTCTTGAACGGTAGTTGGGCACGGTACGTCCGCTTTTCAGACTCCGTCCGAAATCGAACCGGAGCATCGAATTTGAGACTCCCGCCGACAATGATCTTGGCATCATCGGCCCCGATCGAAATAAACCGCTCTCGGTTATCATCGGATTGGACGATAATATGCCCGTATAATGACATCAGCATCCGCATGGAATTTCCGAAGCGGGCGTAACTCCGGGCCGACTTCTCCGACAATCGTCCATTCGCCAGCACGATTGGTATATTCAGACGATGCAGTTTCATAATCCAGTTTGGCCAGATTTCGGTTTCTATGAAAACGACCGCGGCGGGCTTGATCTTCTTCAGAAAACGCCGAATCGGAGAACGATAATCGATTGGGAAAAATGAAAGCGCCACATCATCGGGTAACAATTCCCTTGCCCGGTCATATCCGGTCTCGGTCATGACAGTTATATATAACTGCACGTCTTTATTTCGGCGGCGAAGATGGTCGGCCAGCACCGCCAACACGGCCACCTCACCCATTGAAGCGGCATGAAGCCATATCAAAGGCCCAATCCGCCTTGCTTCCGGCAAGCTAAACCCCAGCCGTTGCTTCCATTTAATCGATCCGGACAGAGCTGAAAAGAACGTGTACGGCAAAGTTATATAATAAATAAGGAACGTCGCAATTTTATATAAAATCAGCAATCGATGAACTCCCTTATGGCTCCCGCCGCTCGTCGCGCAGTGCCGGGACCACCCAAACGGTCGGTAACAGCATTTAATTGTTCGACAATACTGCCAAGTTGCCCGGAATCGGCCAGAACGCGGCTGACCTCCGATGCGATTTTTCGCGGAGTGGCTTCACTCTGAATCAGTTCCGGGACAATCTTTCTCCCCGCGGCGATATTAATCAAGGCGATTTTATCGATTTTCACCAGCCGCCGCGCAATCTGGTAAGTGATGAAGCCGGTCTTGTATATAACCACCATCGGCCGGCCAATAATTCCTGTTTCGAGCGTGGCCGTGCCCGACGACGCAATAACCATGCGGCTTTCGCTGATTAACTGGCGGTTATTTTCCATCGACAAACCGACCCTCACAGGCGAACTCTTAATGTAGTATTCGTAATCAATGCCACCTTTCACCCCGGCGATGGTAAAATGACAGCACAGCTCTTTGCCGATAATGGCGGCGCTTTCGAGCATGGTCGGCAACATCCGCGCTACTTCCTGTGGCCGGGAACCGGGCATCAGCGTGATCAATTCGGATTTATCGTTAAAGGGTGCCTTGATATGCTTCCTGTCGATGTCATCCATAAGGTAATGCCCGACAAAACGGTTGGGGACTCCGGCCTTATCATAAATGGAAGATTCGAAGGGCAGAATGACCAGCATGAGGTTTACATACCTTTTTATTTTTTCTATTCGCCCCGGCGCCCAGGCCCATATCTGTGGCGAAATATAATATATGACCGGAATGTCAAGTTCGTGCAACTTCGCGGCAAGGCGTAAATTGAAACCGGGATAGTCGATCAGGATGGCCGCCGCGGGCCTAATTTGCCTGATTTTCTCCGCCGCATCCATTAACAGCCTTCTGAAGAAAACTATCTTGCGGGCGACTTCGAAAAATCCCATCACCGCCAAAGCGTCACCATCAACCAACTGATCCTGGCCGGCGGTTTTCATACGTTTTCCGCCCAGGCCAAAAAAAGAAAAACGGTGATTTTGGTCCTTTAAAGCTTTGAGCAGGTGATAGCCTGCGATGTCGCCGGAGGGATCGCCGGCGCTGATGAATATAGGTATGGAATCGGCGGGCATATCACTCTTTTATTTCCGAGAGACCGACCCGTTCGACCTCAATGGCTACGCGAAGCGCCTCGGCGGCTTCCTCGGCCGCGACCGGCGGCTGGAGATTATCGTGAATCGATTTCAGAAAAGCCTGCAATTCCGCTCGAAGCATATCACTGTCGCTCGACCCGGCTTTGGCATAAAAAATCTCCCGGCCGCTGTCGCCCAGAGGGATTCGCATACCAACCGCATTGGCAGGCACATCATCGGCCAAACGATAAATATCGGCCCGCTTTTCCGCCAGATCCAGAGAATAATACCCCGACTTCTGAAATATACGAAGTTTGCGCATGGGCCGAAGCGATATCCGACTGGCCGTCAGATTTGCCACCGCCCCGTTTTCGAACGTCAGCCGGGCATTGGCAATATCGGCGGTGTCGGATATAACGGCCACCGCGGCGGCCTCGATTCGGGCGATTTTCGATTTAATCAGGTGCAATGTCAAGTCGATATCGTGAATCATCAAGTCGAGAATGACGGCCACGTCGGTGCCACGGGGATTGAACGCCGCCAGTCGATGCGCCTCGATAAAACGCGGGTTTATTTTATGCTCCATTATGGCTTGCACCGCCGGATTGAATCTCTCGATCTGCCCGACAGTCATAACGACATTGTTTTTTTTTGCCAAGGCGATCATTGCGGCCGCCTGCTCGGAGGTCGAGGCAATCGGCTTCTCGACCAGACAGTGAACTTTATTTTTCAGGAGTATTTCGGTCACTTCATAATGATTAAGGGTCGGAACCGCCACCGAAACGGCCTCGGCTTTGGCAATCAATTCATCCAGTGAAACCAGCGCCGGGATTCCCAACTCTTCAGCCACGGCGCCGCTCTTGCCCGCGTCTATATCGAAGACACCGACTAACTCCGAATCTGGAAGATTCTTGTACCAACGGGCATGGTGCCGCCCCAGATGCCCGACACCAACGACCGCTGTCTTTATCTTATCCATGCGGTTTGATTCCGAACCCTATTTGATTATACCCCGCTTGGAGTTCTTGATAAAATCGAGTATTTCCTGGACTTCGGGGATAAGATTTACTTCATCATGAATTTTCTGCATCGCCTGCGAAGTGTTCAGCTTTGAGAAAAACAGAATCTTAAAGGTCTTTTCAAGGGTGGAAATGGTCTCCTTGGAAAATCCCCGGCGATTCAGACCAACGGCATTCAGCCCGACCACTTTCAGAGGATAGCCCGCCACCAGCGAATACGGACAGACATCCTGCTGAACCCGGAATCCCCCGCCGATCATGGTATGGGCTCCAATCTTGACGAACTGATGCACCGGCACCACCCCGCCGATTATGGCATAATCGCCGATTTCGACATGTCCGGCGATGTTCACGGCGTTGGCCAGTATAACATGGTCGCCGACAATACAATCGTGCGCAACATGCGAATAGGCCATCAAAAAACAATTGGCCCCGACAACGGTCTGGTGTTTATCATGGGTCCCCCTGTTGAGCATGGCATATTCCCGAATGACCGTCTTTTCGCCGATTACCAGACGGGTTTTCTCCCCGGCGAATTTCAAATCCTGTGGTACCGTCCCGACCACCGCTCCGTGGAACAGTTTCACTTCATTGGCCAGTTCCGTGTACTGCGCCACCAGACAATTAGCCCCGATGACGACATTGTCGCCGATGATAGCGTCGGCTTCAATAATCGAATGCGGCCCGACCGAAACATTATTGCCCAATCGTGCCGAGCCATCAATAATCGCGGTCGGATGAATCTGACTCATCGGTCTACAACCTTGGCCATGAGTTCCGCTTCGGTTACGAGCGTATCGCCGATAAAAGTTTTGCCCTGCATTTTGCAGACTCCCCGGCGGAAGGTCAGCATTTCCAGCTCGAAACGCAGCGTATCGCCGGGCATAACCGGTTTGCGGAATTTGACATTATCTATCGAAAGAAAATAGACAAGTTTCGTTTCAGGATTTTCGACGGCGTTCAAGAGCAAAATGCCGCCGGCCTGGGCCATCGCCTCTATGATAAGGACACCCGGCATAATGGGATGGCCCGGGAAATGACCCTGGAAAAACGGCTCATTGAAAGTGACGTTTTTCATGGCTATGACGCGCTTGTCCGGCTCCATATCCAATATTTTATCCACCAGCAGAAACGGGTAACGGTGCGGCATGATTTTCATGATGCCATTTATATCGAGGACCGGCGCCGCGCTGGACTTCTGAAAGCGGCGGATGATTTTTTTCTTCTCATACAGCGCTTTTATTTTGCGCACCAGCGCCACGTTGGCTTTATGGCCGGAACGTGCCGCCAGTATGTGACCCTTGAGCGGAACCCCAATCAAAAACAGGTCGCCTATCAAATCGAGAGCCTTATGACGCACCGGCTCGTTGTAAAATCGCAACGGGATATCGTTGATGATTCCGGTTTTCCCGACAAATGCCCTTTCTTTAAGATCCAGAACCTTTTGAATGCGATCCACCTCGACCTGCCCCAAATCGCTGTCGTAAATAACGACGGCATTATTCAGACCGCCGCCTTTTATCAATCCCTGGCTCTTGAGCATTTCGACCTCGGACAAAAAGCAAAAGGTCCGGGCTGGCGCGTATTCGTCGACAAACTCGCTGTCCAGATCGATTAGCGTCGTGTATTGTGTCCCCAGCGCCGGGTTTTTATAATCGATTAAAAATGTTATGCGAAATGTATCGGAGGGCGTCACGACGATGTCAACCGCCCGGTCCGGCTCGGAATATGACAAAGTCGTATCAATTTCCAGATATTGCCGGTCGGCGTTCTGGGTTTCGATTCCGGCCTCAAGAAGCTTTTCGGCATAGGGTAAAGCCGAGCCGTCACCTACCGGCGGTTCATTGGAGTCCAGTTCAACAATCAGATTGTCGATTTGAAGACCCGCGACCGCCGCCAGAACATGTTCCACCGTATAGACCTTGGCATCGCCGTCGGCCAGATTCGTTCCCCGGGCGATATCGACCACAAAATCGATATTGGCCATAACCGAAGGCTGACCCGGCAGGTCGATTCGGACAAAAAGCACCCCGCTGTCTTCCGGGGCGGGTCGAAATGTCATTCGTGACGCGTTGCCCGTGTGCAACCCGATTCCTTCCATGGAAATCGGCTTTTTGATAGTCCGTTGCTTTTCGTACATGATACCTTCCTGTGGCGCTGATTATACCTAAATTCGATTATTATTTCAAGCGAAATCCTTGTTCTCTATAAGTCTTTAATATCTTTCATCTTCCGAAATTTACGAAACAACCGGATATACTCGCGGACCATTTTCTCCTCGGCCTCTGATATCCCCTCCATAACGGGTATGCCAATTACTAAAATCGAACGAACCATATCGGCCACGGTTCGGTCATAACGCTCGGCCAGATTCTTAAGCTGTTCTTTCAATTCGAAAGAAACAAATACATTAAGGCAATGTTCGCCGCGAGTCGGCCTTCTTTTTGGCAACAACATTTCACACCTCCCTTTTCATATGATATTTTTTATGACCGATTAGTACCTGCGGGGTATTTATGAAAACTCCAAAGTCCCGCTTGAGAATCCTGATAATATTCTTCCATGTCTCATTCGGCTTTCTCGCCAGAATGAGTCGGTCGATACTTTCTCTGAACGGAGAGCTGCAAACCGGGCAGTCCCGTATCCGGTCCGTTACAAGTCCGAATTTTTTCCTGACGAATGAATTCAACGATTTTTTTAAAGATTTTACCGCCTGCCCAAGATATGCTTGAACTTCCGAAACCTTAAGATTGCAATCGGAGGCCAATTCGATGCAGGATGATCCCAGAAAATAATACCTCTCGATTAACTCTTTTTGAAAAGGGGGCAGTTTTTCAAGAGCCGCACGAACCGCACGAACTATCTCGGCATTGGCAACAACCGGATCAACTTGTGCCGGTTCCCTCCTGACCAAACACGGATCGGCCCCATATCTGACAATCCAGTCCCGATACACTATTTTCGCTTTGCCCATGCAAAATTTCCTTTTTTGCATGAAAGCAACGCATGAATCCGTGGATTTCAAAACACATGAAGGTCATACCGTTCGGTGACAAAAAACGGCGATGAGTATCACACCAAGTGATTTTAGAATACTTTTACCGGAATACCGATTTTTCTTTCGGCGGCTTCTTTTATTCTATTCAAATCAGCTAATTCCAGCTTTACCAGACTGCCGTCGGCGGGAGTGCGATCGAGTGAATAAATATGACATTCACGGGGCTTAATGATACCGATGGCATTTATCCAGCGCTCGATATTTTCATCCGAAGCGTTGCCATGGCGTCCGCCCGCAAACAATGCCTGAATCACAATATCCCGCATATTTTTCAAACCTGAAATAACTCCGTCAAATGTGATACTTTTGTGACAGCGGTTGTAGCGCCGAAAAGTCTTTTCATCGCCACAATCAAGCTTCATAAAACGGCAATCCAATCTATCAAGAGCCGCCACGATATCCGGCCTTGATACAGTCGCCGAATTAGATAAAATGGCCGTCTTGGCCGAGGGTATCAGCCCGTCGCGGGTTTTAATGACCATACCAACCAGACCGGGAAAATCGGGATGTATGGTCGGTTCGCCATTACCCGAAAATGTGATGTATGCGATATTCGGATTTTTCCCAATGCCTTCGATCAGGGCCGCCTCAACGTCCTCTACGCCCGGCAGACGCTCGTGGTCATATTCCATTTTGAATCCCGCCGACGTGGTATATCCGTATTGACAATATATGCAATTAAACGGGCAAATTTTCATATCACCCGGCAACAGGTTTATACCCAGCGACAAACCCAGCCGCCGCGATTTAATCGGGCCATAGATGATGCCTTTTTGAAGCGATATCAACATATCATAAATGGACAAAAATTATATGCATTTCCCATATTCCAGTATTATCTTAATAAAAAATACCATCTTTGGAAAGATGTCGATCTAAAAATAGGGATTTTTTTGTGTCACATCAGACATTTAATGACGGTCGTTCCACGACCATAACATGGGCCCTTATATTGATTGGACTGGGGACGTTATTTCTTTTAATCAATACCGGTGTCTTGCCCGATTGGGGCGAAAGCTGGCCGGCAGTGCTGATTATTATTGGCGTCGCCATGCTTATCGGCTCGTTCTTCATAAAACCCAAACTGCCCACAGACGGTTCAATATAACTTTGGGAAATTTATTCCGGAATAATCGGGAAGGGGTCGATTCAATTCCCATCAATGACCACCTGCCGGAGCCGCTCCCTTCGCATTTTCGTATAAGCCGACTGACTTATATAACCCTGGGATTTCTGCTTATAATATGGCCGGCGGCTTCGATTATAATGGTTGGCAACCCCGCCGAGGCGCTGAAAACACTTGCCCTCTCACCCATCTTGCTCATCTATCTCCCAACCATAGTCACGCAATGGCTCCTGTTTTTGCTTATCTATTTGACGACCTATCGCGAAGAAACCGGCCTAAGGGGAATCGGATTTAAGCCGATCAGGCTTTTGGACTTTCTTTATGCCGTCGCGTTTCTTCTGGTCAGCAATCTCCTTTTAACACTGCTATCCCTGCTTTTGGCGCAAATCGGCCTTCCCTTTCAGGGCGAAATTCAATTTCTTCTGCCGAAAACAGGCGCCGAAAGAATTTTCTGGATTATTTTATCGCTTACCGCCGGGATATGTGAGGAAGTCGCCTTTCGCGGGTATCTTATCACCCGTCTGCGACTGCTGGGAAAAACCAAAAGCTGGATTCTGCCGGTATTCGTGGCCTCGATTATATTCGGCTCCGGTCACAGCTATCAGGGTTTAAGCGGTTTTATTCTGCTATCCGTTTACGGAGCCATGTTTGCCGCGTTATTTATAAAAACCGGCAGTCTCTGGCCTTGCATTATCGCTCATTTCTTTCAGGATTTCTCGGCCCTGTTCTACCCTTTTCAGCCGTAAACTATTTCTATCAGTAAAAGTATATCTAACAGGTTAATCAAGCCGTCGGCGTTGACATCACCCTCGTAACTGCCGACCGGCGGTCCGGCATTATAAAGAAACTCTATGATGGCCAGGATATCGAGCAAATTCAAAACACCGTTATGATCAACGTCACCGCGCTGATAATCGCCCGTGATTACCAGACCGGCTATTACCCGCGGCTGATACTGGACATAACCGGCGTCCAGACTCAACGATTTATTGTTCAAAGTGGTCGTGTCGATAACATTGAATCCGGTGCCGCTGGCCCGGCGGAATTTGACATTTATAATTGGCCCATAGCCCGGCTCCAGAGGCGGTTTTTGATTAATAACACTTGCCTGCAAAGTAAAATACAGTTTGCTGAAATAAGGACTATCGGTCGTCAAATCAACCTTATCGAAATATTCTGTGCGGCAACCAATGGAATCATGACCGATATATTCAAGACGTGCATTCCCTGAATAAACCAGCGGCAAAATCAATTTCTCCATCGGCTGGCTATTCCGCAAATAAATGGAAAATGATACCGTGTCATTGACCGCCATAGTTTCCGGAATGAATATCGTATCGGCCAGGGCTGTGATCATTTTCTTCTGGCGCCGATTATGATAGCCGTCGGGCAAGGTCGTTTCCAGAAAAACATCATAGGAACCCGCCGTTGTATAGGTTTTTATCGGAGCCGGACCATTATCAAACGTCCCGTCACCGAACCGCCAGGCCCACGATGTCGCTCCCACCGAGCTGTCGGTAAACTGCACGGTCATCGGAATAAAACCGACGGTTGTATCGGCGTAAAAATCGACCATGGGTTTGCTGGTATTGCCGTATATTTGATTCGAGGTATCCCAGTTGGATAAAGCCAGGTCGTTTTTGTATGAGTACTGATAATATATCGCGATACTGTACGCAGGCACAATACCCACGGAAACCCATCCGTAAATCGGATCGAAACAATACTGGGTAATATCAAGCGCGACACCGTCCACGACAACCGAATCGATCGCCTGAAGCGGCGATCTGCCGGTATAGTACAAATGCTTGCCGGAGACATAAATGGTATCGGCCAAATATTCCACGCCGTCACCGTCGGCATCGACCCAGACTAGTTCCTCGACCACCGTTGACTGCCCGGCAGACCAGACCGGACTTGAGGTAAATGTCCCTCCGATATTTTCATAAATGCGAGGACGGTCCCACCAGCGCCCGGCCGCCAAATCGAGGTCTCCGTCGTTGTCGACATCATACAGCGCCACCGCCGAACCGTAACCCTGCGTAGATGATTGCCAGCCGTAATCGACATTGATCCGCCCCGTTCCGTCATTGTAATACACCCGGAAATATCCCCCGGTGGCGATTTGATTGTTGTGAGCCGCAACCAGGTCCAGCCAGCCGTCACCGTTCACGTCGCCGACCGTCACGGTATTGACATGATGGGTGCTCGTCGAGCGATAGGACGGCGCCGATTCGAGCATTCCACCGAAATTGTAATGGACGCCGAGGCCGTCATTGTAACCTAAAATCAGGTCAAGATAACCATTTTTATCCAGGTCGCCCCAGGTGACATCCATGGTTTCAGTTCCGTAAGCGCTTTCCCAGCCGGCGTCCGGTTGTATAACGCCGTCGATATTATAATAGACCTGGTCTTTCTCGAAAATCGAGTTGTATGATTCTCCAGTGGCGAAAGCGAGATCCAAATCGCCGTCGCCGTCAACGTCGCCCAGGGCACAGGAAAACGAATAAATACTGTCCCCGCTGTACCAATCGGGACTACGGTTTAATATCCCGGCGTTATTGAAGTAAATGTTGGATATATTGGGCGTATCGAAACCGGATGAACCGATAAAGTTCGAAACTGCAAAGTCCGGATAGCCGTCATCGTTGATATCCCCGACCGAACTGTGCCCGGAATATTCATTATTGAGCGAAGTCCAGGTGGCACCGAGGGGTATTTGTCCGTATTTGGAAATATAGACCAAATTCGGGGCCATGACGATATCGTTTCCCGAAGACACGAAAATATCGATATAACCGTCGTTATTGCAGTCCCTCCAGACCATGCCCGTATGGTACAGGTTATTTTCGGCGGACTGCCAGAACGGCGCAGTATTTAGCGGCATTTGAGCAATCGCCGAAAGTGACAAAAAAAGAAATATCCCGGCAGTTATTCCCCACTTTTTAATCGGCATTGGCTCCCTCCTCACGGCATAAGAGCTTTTATTTAAGAAGCATCATCTTTCGACTTTCGGTATGACCGTCGACTTTCATCCGGTATAAATATACGCCGCTGGAGACATTTCGGCCAGAAAAATCGCGACCGTCCCATTCGACGGCGTGTTCTCCGGCATCATATACCCGGTCGACCAATGTCAGAACCTGGCGGCCCGAAATATCAATTATTTCGATACTGGCACGGGAGCGCGCCACAAGAGAAAAACCGATGGTCGTCGCCGGATTGAACGGGTTGGGGCAGTTTTGCATCAATTGAAATTGGCCCGGCAACTGCGTTATGACGCCGTCTTCGACGTCCACGGTGGAATAGGCAATCTGACGAATAAAAACGTTAAATCCTTCCTCGCGATTATCGCTCCAGGCCAGCCAGCCGACCGCGTCGCGTCCGACCATGCATGGTGTAGTCATAACCGCGCCGGATACTTCCGAGACGACATTGGTCCCGCCAATCCGGCTGTAATTCGCCGCGATAATTTGATAGTACGCCCGACGGCTGCCGTTGCGATTATCGGTCCAGCTCAACAGGGCAATGCCCTGGTTATCGATATTAATGGCAAGGTCGTGCGGTGAATAATCGGAAGTACCGATGATCGGGAAATCCGGATTCAAAATCAGGCCGCTTCCGTCCAGAACCGTCAAATACAAGTCGCTATTGGCGGCGGCCTCGCTCCAGAATAAATATATATGGCCGGCGGCACTGACGGCCGCGGTCAACTGATATATGTCGGCAAAATATTCGAAACGCCCGAGTAAAATCCCCGAAACATTGTACCGCGCGACATTAACGACGGCCCCGCCGGGATGACCGCCCTCGCTCCAGGCCACCGTGAAAATATTGGATGCATCTGCTCCGACATTGGCGGCAGTATTATCAATATCGGTTCCGACCGTCGAAACGGCAAATTCACCGCCGACGGCATCACCGGAAGCATTATATAACCGTCCGTAAATATGCGGCAGGCCGTGACGATAATCTTCCCATACTACCAGTGCGGAGCCGTCGGTGGCCATCGCCACATCGGGGGCGCGCTTGGCCGATACGTCGTTGCTGTCGGAAATAAGAAAGTCCATACCCAGCCAGTTGCCGTCGGATGATAAATACCGCCCGAAAATCCGATTGCCCGTTATCCCTTTGACCGCGCGCGAATCGTTCCAGACAACCAGTATTTTGCCCGAGACAGCCGCCACTGCCGGTTCATTTTGTAAAATACCGGCGTCATCGGCATTGGCCTTGAGGTTACTCCCTAACCGGTTGCCGCCGTTATCCACCCTTTGCAGGAATATGTCACCGACATCAAAACGCTGGTCCATGAAGGCAATCACACCAACTGATGACCCGGCCAGGGCCATGTCGGTTTCGAGCGAATTGGCTCCCTGACTGTCGCTGTTAATAAGCCTGTCGGCAGAATATAATAGCGTCCCCGACGACGTGGCATACTCCAGATATATATCGGCCAGACCATTACGCATATCGGTCCAAGCACATAAAACCCGATCCGATTGTCCGAACCCCAGAGACGGGCTCCATCGCGAACCGGGCAAAGTTATATTCAGTCCATAGGGATTCCCCATGGGCGTGAAATCGGCGCCGAAATTGCGAGCCATGATGCGGTCGGAAAATTCATCGGTCGACCATACCGCCGTCAGATTATAGACGGAATTGACACCGAGACTGATATCCCAGTTATCATAAGTATTGCCTGCTTCAGAAATTTTAACATTGCCGCCCACCAGATTTTGGCCGATCACAAATCTCTGGAGATAAACATCCTGATAAGAACCGCGATTATCAAGCCAGGCAATGGCAAACCCGTCCCTTAACGAAAAATCCACCGTCGGCATAAATTGATTGTAATCATCGGAAGCGGCTTCAACCACCCCGAAATTGCTTCCCTCTAATATGCCGCTGCTGTTGACCGTCTGGGCCATGATATCGGCCCGGCCGTTGCGATAATCCTCCCAGACTACCATCATGATACCGGTGCCTGAAACCGCTACGTCGGGGACCCAGTGGCTGACACTTCCGCCGTCATCATTAACGGTAATTACGGAACTGATGGCCGAGCCCGACGAATTGAATATACGCAGGCCGATAAAATTCCCCGCCTTATAATGTTCCCAGACAACAATCAACTTTCCGTCGCCGGTAGCCTCTATATTAAACGGCCCGGCGAAACTCCCCGGAGAATTATCGCTGGTCAGAAAGGGACCGACTATGGTATTAAGACTGCTCCCGAAACGGGCGGCATAAATCTTCCCGGTCTCCAGAACGCGCCAGGCCAGGTAAAAACCGCCCAGATTGTCCTTTATTACTCTGGGTTCGACTAAATTATAGCCGTTACTGCTGGCCGCCAACAGCACATTTTCACCAACCGGATTGCCATCGACGCCGATTATTTGGCCATAAAGGCTGGATACGCCGGTCCGGTTGTCTTTCCAGATAACAACGGCCCGGTTATCATTAAATTCCGCAATGGTCGAATTCTCCTGTGTAAACGAGGCCGGGGCGATCGATTCGGATACGAGCAAATCATCAAAACCGGATGCCAACATCTCGCCGGATCGAGAAACAAAAACGACCTCTTCTTCACTGACGGGCAGAAATATCGCCTTTTGATGTCGCTCGATGCGGCCGGCCAGGTCAACGGCCGGAAGGGTCCCGGCAAAAATGGCCGGAAAGAAAATTGTGAAAAATACAACGGATTGTAACGAATCACGCGACAACATTGATTCACCGCCTCACATATTAAACATCGAAGCCTCAAACTGCAAAGCCTGTGCCACCCGAAATAATATCGGACAGCCCAGATCGCTATCGTCCAAAATTACAGCCTGTGCCCAATATACTGCCCCCATTACATTTAGATTAAAACCGGCTATGCCATCAAGACACCTTTTAGCCGGGTGAGGCTATGCCGCAAAGTGAGGTTGATCAAGACAGAGAAATCCATTTCATATATTCTGAAACAGATGCTCATGGCGGCTAACTTTTAATATGGCTTACCCATAAGGGTATCGATTAAATATACCGAAAATCCCCAAACTGTCAATAACGGATTGAACGGCAGGCTTATGCCCCTGATGGTCAAACCGAAGCCAGAACGCGGTCGTTGAGATCGTTTATCCTGTCACGGATTTCTCGTTCGATATCGATTATAGTTTTATCCTGAAGTGCAAAGGAGCTGTCAAAAGAAGTCAGTCTCTTCAATTCGCCAATCAGGCTCGAGATCGATTCCACCGATTGCATAATAATATTAAGCGAATTTTGGCAGTTTTCGATATTCCCGGTTATTTGCCCGCCTTTTATACTCATTTCGATCAATTGCGCCCGACCGAGAATGGCGGCCGTAGCGTTATTAATATGATTGCTGAAAGTATTGGCCACGGCTTTGAGTGATTCGAGGGCGGCCCGTTTGGCCTGATCGTGGGCTATCGACTGTTGCATTCGGCGGTTTTCCCGCAAAAGATTTTCCACCATTAAAAACTGGCGGTAGAGCATCTGATTGGCTTCGGCCAGAATCTCGGCCTGCGTCCCGATTTCTATTTCCAGAAAATCTGATTCCCGAACCACAATCGAAATCAGTTCGCCTTCGATTTTCGCCAGCGCGGCGTGCGATAAATTCAAATTAGAGGCTACGGCATCTTTGCGTTCCAGAGTTTTCGGCTCCGGCGGCGGCATGGTATAAGCCCGAAATTTGGAAAGCTGATTGGCCAGAAGCACCACCTGCGGCAGAAGCATATCGCTTGCTTTGACCCCATAATCGAATTGTGCGTGATGTCGTCCAACCGCTTCGCCGATATTGCGCGGAACCCCCCACTGGTCAAGCAGAAATTGCCCGGCCCGGGCATGATCGGTTCCAAGCATCTCTTGTTCCAGAACCGTCAAAAATTCCCCGGCCTCGACCTGTTTCCACATCCGGCGGTATTCTTCAGGGTATGACGCTTCAAGAACCAACAGACCGATCTCGTGCAGAAGCCCGGCCACAAAGGCTTCTTCGCCCGGTTCGAATCTGATTTCCTCGGCAATCATCCGTGCCGCAATGGCCACTTCAAGACTGTGACGCCAGAACCGTTTGCGGCTGACCATACCCTCGACATTTTCCGTCATTTTGTACACCGACGATGACAGCGCGATCGCCGTCACCGAACGCACTCCAAGCGTCACCACGGCCTGATTGATGGTGGTCACTTCGCGAACCCGTCCATAATAGGGGGAATTGACCACCCTTAAAATTTTGGCGGTCAGAGCGGGATCCTTTAAAATCACTTTCGAAATCTGGGCCGCGGATGAATCGGGATCGGCCGAAACCTTTAAAACCTCCACCAGGATATGCGGCAAAGAGGCAATTTCGGGGTGGTCTTTAAGGACTTTCTGATGTATATCCATAGTCATGGTCTTGTCTGTTTTTATAATAATTATATCGACGTAACCGGGATATTTTTAAGACTTATCACGGACAGAAAGCCGCTTTCGAAGCCTTTTTATCCGTTTCTCCAGATCACAACGGAGTGAACCATGCGAAGGGCAGATTTCCATGGCCTCCAGGGCAGTGTTCAGAGCCGAGGAATAATCCCGGAGGCGGTGTTCATAGTATTTGGCCAGCTCAATACGGGCTGAAAAACTGTCGGCTTCGCCCGATTCGGCCACCCGCCGCCAGATGGGAACGGAAATATCGAAATCGGCCAGCCTTTTGGCCGCCAGGGCCCGATGCATCAAAATATCCTCCCGGCCTTCATTGGCGAGCGACGATTCGAATTGACCCAGCAGGGAAATTATCTTTTTGTTTTCCCGACGCCTTTCTAAAATTCTTACCAGCGACAGCAGGTCGCCGAAATCCCGTATCTGTCCGATCGGGTTATGATGAATTTCAGAAATATGATGCATCAGAAAATACAATGATACGATATCATAAAGATTATGTTCGACAACTTTGTCCAGAAGTTCGGTGTCCGAGGTTGCCAGCCAGTTGAAATATATGCCGGGAACCAGCTCCCCGGAAATGTCGTCGTTTCGATAAAATGACAACACCTCGCGTTCGACATTGCCCAGAGTGCAACTCCCCAGCCGCAAACGAAACAGCTTTCGGGCCGCATGCAACAGGTCGATATGACCGGCCGTTTCAAAATGGCGCTCGACCCTCTGGATAACCATGCGGTCGCGGAGAATCGGCATATCGAAAGTTTTCCCGTTATAGCTGACGATGATGGTGTTTTCATGGAATTCGGAACGAACCTCTTCCAGCATCGCGGCTTCGTCGGGGAAATCGGGCAAAAAATACTGCCGCACCTGGAAGCCGTTATCGCTCAACGACCCCAGGCCGATTAAAAAAGCCACCGTCCCCGCCCCGCCCAAACCGGTCGTTTCCGTATCCAAAAAAAGTAAATTGCTTTTGTCCATCGGCTCGACAACAGCGACATCCGAAAAATGACAGGATGAATACTCCATCCCGTGATCCATTTCGTACATGGCATAGGCGCCATGTACATACGATTCATCGAAGTCGGTGACGATTTTAATAAAACTGCCTTCGTCGCGTCGGATAATGTGGCCCTTTAAAAATTGGGATAATAAACCGTACCTGTCCGAACCCGGGACCGATTCTTCTCCGTTCATGCGCGGCCCGAGATGCCGGGCATGACGATTGAGTCTGTCATGGAGCATATTTTTCGAGGACGCGGTTCATGAAAAATAATACGGTGGAATCGGTCTCGGCACCGATTAAAATCTCGATAAAGCCGCAGCCCAACGAAGAATTGGAATTGTATATGGCCTCGGCGGCCAATGCCCGCCGTATGGGCGATTGCGATTCGAGTTCCCGCCCCACCCGATAGGCGGCGGCATCACCGCCGATTTGACCCAGAAGGGTAATCCCCAGATTACCGAGCAGTTCGTTGGATGAATGCAAAGAATCCGAAATAATATGAGCCGCAAAGTCGGGCATTTTTAGAAGCGCATCGGCGGCCGCCATACGCGGGCCGTAATATTTATCACCCAGCATATGCACCAACGGTTTTATGGCCTCTTTTAGTATCATTCTCCCTGCCGCCACGGCGGCCGACTTGCGAACCGTCTCGACCGAATCCTGCAAAGCCCTGATGACATTTTCGGCGCCCTTTTTATCACCGATTTGCCCAAGAGCCGTCACGGCGTTGGAACGAACGCCCCAGTCGTCGTGACTCGCTTTCTTCATCAAAGCGTCAACCGCGGCAGAATCTTTGATATTGCCCAGAGTATAGCACAGGCGGCTCAATTTCTCCACATCGGTCGTGTTCAGCGCCTTAATCAAATAGGGAACGGCATCATGGCCGATTTTTTCCAGAATAGTGTTCAAAGCGTGACGTTCCCGCGCCACCTGCGTATCATACAATTCGAGCAGGCGCGGCACGGCCGGTTTGCCCATGGCCACCAGCGAATCTATCGCCGGAGCAACCATATCGCGATACTTTATTTCACCCGACGACGCGATTATAAACAGTGAATCGACCTTCTTATCCGTTTCCGACCGCGCCGGACATTGACCGCACATGGCGCCAACCAATAGCACGGCCAGAAACAAGACGGTTCCCATCATTTTCTTATTGCGCCGCATCGGTCGTATCCTCTTTTAAAAACCAGCGATCCATGCCGCCGCCCCACTTGGAATCGGTTTTCCAGTACATGTTATCACCCCCGTTGCCGTCATAGCGGTCGGTCCCGCTTAAATCCAGAAATATCCCGATTGACCCGAAATCCCGGCGCGGATTGCCATAACCCTGGGTATTGCTTTTGCTCATGACATAGTAGGCGTCGTCCCCGCGATCGTCGATCAAGATCCCGAACCCGTTGGCCTGTCCGGCTCCCTGCGAAAGATCGTGGGCGTGATAGATGTCATTACCGAATCGGTCGATAATAATGCCGCAGCCATAGTCATGACCACAACCCTGCATCAGCCCTTTTCCCTTGCGGAAATCGTCTCCATCGCGGTCGAATAATATCCCGACCGACAGGTGAATTCCGGCTCCCTGGGCATACTGGTGGGCAATATAGTTGTCATTGCCGTTGTCATCGTAAATCATGCCCAGTCCCCACCAGTAACTGCAACCCTGCCCGAAAATATCGGCATGGTAATTGTCGTTGCCGCCAAAATCGGTGATGATCCCGATGCCTCCAGACATATACGGCCTCATGCCATAACCCATCCCCTGCGACAACGATAAAAAGTGTTGGTCATTTCCGGCCAGACCATAGGTTTCCGGATATTTGCCGGTAATAATATAATTGTCATTGCCGGAATAATCGGCCAGCAATCCCATACCTTCGGTGATTCCGACCCCCTGTGAGAATAGGGCCGCATTATACAAATCGGTCCCCGATTTATCGATCAGGACCCCGGCCCCGAAAACCGCCGCGCCCTGACAATGCGTGTCGCCCAGATATTTATCGTTACCGCCCCCGTCATACAACAGCCCGAAACCGAAATAGCCCGACCCGCAGGAAAAATGGCGGGCGTCATATGTGTCATCACCCTCGAGGTCAATCAGTATCCCGACCGATAAACATCCGGAACCGAACACAAAATCCGATTGAGCCACATAGTCATCGTCGCCGGATACATCAATTATAATACACGGGTGAGGGTTGATAGGGTCATAGGCTAATTCATAGCGGTCGTCGCCGCCGAAATCAATGATGAATTCGTACTCCCCCCGATAAACGTCGTCGCCGGTTCCGCCGATAACCCAGCCTTTCTGACGACCCAGGTATTGGGCGATACCGATTCGTGACGGCAGAACTACCGTATCCTTTAAAATCTGCGAATATGATATGCCACCCTCGGCAAGATCACGCAAAAATCGAATAAGCTCATTGTATACTTCCGATGCCGCCGTCGTCCCGGCCAAAACCAGCTTGTGCTGGTCGATCAACTCCCCGAAAGTAACGAATTCCTTAAAGTATTCCTCTTCCAGCTTTTGCAGAGAGTCAAGGACATCAACCGGCTTGGAAACGTCGGCGGTGTCTTCGAGTATCATATCTTTAAACCGGGTGATAAGAAACGACCGTTGATAATCATTCAACCGTTCGAAGGCTTCCCGTTGAGCCGGAATAATCATGACATTGACAGCCTTCTTGACCGTCGACAGCAGGCGGTTGAATTCCAAAGATTCATAGTACAAATTCGTTCCCTTTTCATCCGGGTCAGCCCCTTTCTCGTCGACAAGCGGCAAATCTCGGCCGGTTTCCTTGAGATTATCAAGGACGAATTCCAGCGTCGCCGACAGGTCATCCGGAGCCAAAATACCGGCCGTGTGCTCGGCGAACGAAATCATACCATATGGTTCCCGCATCAGTAGCGATACGGTCTCCAGCCGGAAACTATCGATTTTGGAATAATCATCGCGGAAGGTGAAATCGGTCGGCCGAAGGTTCAAAAGCGCCATAAGGTGCTCTACCGCCGCCTTTTCCTGGATGCTGTCGGGAATCGTCTGCGCGAAGGCTCCGTTCGCCGCAAAAAGATATACAATTAATGCTAATGCAACCTTCATGATTTCAATAAATACTCGTCGCTTTAAAGCGCAATTACTTTTTGAATACCAAAACCGGGCGCCGGGCATTGTCCCGAAATTAACCCCGCTTGTTTTCGGTTCTGACAAACCCCGACTCTTCCTTGACACGTCCTTGACGGATATAGTCAAGCCAGCCGGAAATCTCGCGCGCCGAAATAACAGGGCTGATTTCTTCCACAACGCCGCGGCAGTTCCGGCCATGGGTAGTCTGGTGTTCGGCCATTTTGGTCATTCGGTCACACAATTTGACGACATCCCCGGCCGGGAAATGATACCCGACCTTATACTTATCAATGTAATGAGGCATGTCCCCGACCCGAGAACAGATCACCGGCAATCCGGCCTGCATGGCTTCGCCAAACGTCAGCGGCAGGGAATCATGATGAGATGGGATAATCATGGCGGCCGCCCGTAACATGAGGTCATTAACCTTGCCCCGTTCCAGGTAACCGTGGAATATCACCGCCGTTTCCAGTCCCATGGCCGCGATGGCCAGACGGAGGCTGTGTTCGCATTGACCGTTGCCGATATAATGCAGTTTCCAGTCCGGATGTCCCTTGTGAAACTCCCGGAAAGCTGCCAGCAAGTCGAACACGCCGCGTGACGGCTCGATTCGACCCACGAAAACAAAAGATTTTTCGGTCGTACCCTCGGATTTCATATCGAGATGGAGTTCATGAATACTCGGTATGAACAAACATGGCCTTTTGGCAATAGCTTCGGTTTTCTCCGCCAGCTCATAGCCGTCGGCATACAAACGGTCGGCCCCGTCCAGCACTTTTTTGACCAGGCACCCGGTGACGGGGCGGTGCGCCCAGATATTGATATCGGTCCCCAGTGCCCAGACCGCGTAGGGAATACCGTGCCGCTGCGACAGCCGCCGGGCGATGTATCCCGAGGGCAGAGCCCACAAAGCGAGGATGGCATCGGGCGCCTTGCGCAAAATCAGGTTTTCGCCGAGAATTCGCCCGTTGACAAAATACCTCATCAGGCTGATATACGTGGAAGGCGCCCAGCGGGGCATCTGCGATATCACCCGCCGCCCGTCGGAAAATTCGAAACGATGGACGGTACCATCAATAAAGTCGCAATTGCGACCGCGCGGTTCATAGTGCGGCGTCACCACGTCCACCTCGATATCCAGACTCTTCAGGGCACGGTGAAAATCATGTACAAACGGCGAGGCGACGTCATCCGGCCCCGCCGGATAACGATTGGAAATAATCAGCAGTTTTTTGGGGAAGTATGGCATAGACCTCCACCCAATTTATTACGTGGACCGATAGTCAGGACGATGAAAAAGACTCGGCTTTTCCATCCCGCCGTAAGGCCGATTCTATTCCGATGTCGTCGCGGCGGTGGCGGCGCCGATTTTTTTGGCGATGTCCTGCCCCAGCTGCAATGCTTCGACGTTGTATGGATCGATATCGAGCACGTCGGCGATATATTTCAGCGCCTCTTTGTAGCGACCGGCCCGGGCCAATGCCCGTGACAGGGTCAGCCGCATTTCGATGTTGTCGTTGTCTATATCAAGGGCCATGCGCATAAGTTCCCAGGCCGGGCCGGGTGTATTCACCCGACTGAAATAGGCGCTGGTGTTGAACAACCAGCGGCTGACAAAATCTATTGTGGAAATTTCCTTCGGGTTGCCCTCGAGCATGCGGGCGGCTATGGCGATGAACCGGCCGCTGACCATGTGGTCGGGGATACCGTCGTACTTTTGATTCAGGTATCTGAAGACGACGCCGTGCGGTTCCAGACGGTCAACCGTGATACCGGTCACGCCGTACTGGACGAACACGTCCCGGCGGTCGAGATTGAGTTGACACAATCGGTCGGGCGTCAGTTCATCGACCGCGAAATCGGCCCCGGTGAATCCTTCGGGGTAAATCAAATCAGGGTATATATGCACCAGTCGCTTTCGATAATCATGCAAAGATAACGCCCGCGATGAGACGATTTTGATATCCGAAGCCGAGGAATCGGCCACGGCGAAATACCACAGCGGCAAAATCAGATCGTCGTCGGCGACCACAAGCAGCGAATTGCCTGGAAGGTTGCCCAGAATTTCCTCGCAGATTATATCCGGGGCATTCACTTCCGACAAATCGGCGCGGTCCATATTTCTGGTCCCCGTGAAATAGACAAAGATCCCCAGAAAAACCGAAAAATACACCGCGGCGTTTCGCGAAACAATGTAGCGACGCAATTGGTACAACGACCCGGAAACGGCGACCAGAAGCATGACCGCCATAAACGGCGCCAGCAAACTGACCGTATCGGCATTTCGAACGGAGAATTCTGTCATCCACAGGACAAAAGCCAGATATGATAAAATCGCCAGGATAAAAAACCAGTTCAGGCGGCGAGCCGCCCTGAATAACCCCCATAAACCGAGCGGCAACAAAGCCAGGGTCAGCCAGCCGATTTGCGCGCCCAGAAATTTCCCCACACTCTGAAAACGCAGCCAGTAGTCGGCCGCCGTCAATTTCGTAATGTCGGCCATATTTATCATCCCCGAAACCGCGGCCCCCAGCGACTGGAGACTGTCGGGACGCCCCCAGCCGACCGATGGGTCAAGCGCGGTCCGAAGCGGCAGATAGACATAGGTCGAAAAAGACATAATCAGCAAAAGCCCCGCCGCCGTAATAAAAGCCGTCCGCGATTTGGCTTTATATATATGGACTATGAACATGAAAATAAATGGCGGAGCCATAACCAGCGCCGCGATCGGGTGATTGGCAAAACTCAATGCATAAACCCATAACCCCGCCAGAAATGGGCGGTTCGAATTTTCGGCCAGGGCACGGGCGCAAAAATAAACCGCAAGAAGCGTCATGAATAATTGTAATGAGTAAACCTCGGCTCGAACCGCCGACAGCCAGACCGGAAGACCGACGGCGAACAAAGCGGTCAGCGCAAAACAGACCAGCGCCACCATCGCCGGCGGCTGGGTGGCTCGCTCCAAATCGAGCATCTTCCCCGCCCGCTTTAAATCGGGACGGCGGAACAGCAGCTTCTTCCCGTCCATGATTTTTTGATAATCCTGCGCCGTCAGGGCCGGTACATTCATCAGTTGACGGGCCAGCATGTAAAAGACCATCACCGCCAACGCCGCGAAAAAGGCCGACATAAGATTGGCCGCAAAAGCCGCCGTCAGCCCCGGTATGGCGGCGAAGACCCTGCCCAAAAGGGTATATAGCGGATATGACGGTGACGGCGGGACGCCCAGAAGGTAATTGGTTGTCGCAAAGGCCGCCGAGTCACCCCAGAATATCGACGGGGCCATCATTTTTACATAAAATCCCAGCGCTCCAAAAAATATCACTATCGGCAACAACCAGCGCGATAATTGGGCCATTGTCCCCTTATCATCATATTCGATATGCTCGTCATGCTTTACCATATTCTTCGCCTCATTTTTTGCCCTATTCCATAGTTCATCAGCCGGATCATCAGGTAAAACCGACCCGGATATACAGTATATTTTCGGCTGAAATGACCGGTACCTGAAGCGAAAACGTCAAAAAGTTTTTTTCTAAGTCGTTAGTCGGTAAACGGTTAAAATTGCATTTGATCGGTTATGGCGCCCTCATGCGCAGTTGGAGACCGGCCCGCCCAAGGCTTGTTAATAAAAGGGCACGAATACACGTTCTGTCAGGTGCCGCTCCCGACCTCATCGGGAATGTCACCTGATATTAAATTATTGAAAAACGCAGGGTTACATGCTGGCTCCGTCGCGGCAGTTTGTTAAAAAAACAGTACCCATTGTGAATTTCCTATAAGTCAGATGTCCATAGGCCACCTGAAGCTTGAGGGATCTGCCCGTCCGTCCGCCCCGGCGTTGTGCCCGGTCGATCTTCAGATCGAGCGGGTTAGCGGTGATGAGACTTCGGCCCCGCCGTCCATACCGTACAAACAAAAACGGCCGCCGGGGACGGCGACCGTCTTGATATATGGCAAACAGTGACCGGAAACTTTAGAGTATCGAGTCGTCCGAAGTACAGACCAGCTGACCCTGCTCGTTGATGGTCCAGGTATCCGGAGCGGCATCATCATCGAGGAGGGTGCTGTTGGCCGTGACCAGCAGGTTGGTCGCGGTGGCCGTGGTGATCGTGTAGTCATATATGGCGGAAGCCATGACCTCAACACCGATGGTGGCAAAGGCATTCGGGTTGGCGGCGTTGGCGGTAATACCCTGACCCCAGTACTGGTTATTCTGCTGGCGATAGGTGCGCTGCATGGTGTAAATCTGCTTGAGCAACTGCTTGGCTTCCGACTGCTTGGCTTTGGTGGTGGCAGTCATGAAACGCGGAATGGCCAAAGCGGCCAGAATGCCGATGATAACGACCACGATCATCAATTCGATAAGGGTGAAACCCTTCTGGCGGTTGTGGAATTTGCTGAACATTGTAAATCCTCCTACAGATTTTAATACTTTGGTTTTGGTTGTCATCTTTTTCCACGGGTGTATTATGGCAAACCGGGTGCCAAGGTGATTCGGCAATTTTCACCATTCTCAAGTTTTATCATAAGCTCATACCCCACAACGGATAAAATGTCACCCTCGTATTCATATGTGGTTTAACGCCAACAGCTTTGGCCGCCGCCCCATACACCGGCCAATTGTCATTTGCCACAAATCTGGCATTTTGCAATTCATCTCCTATGGGAATAATCCCATCATTGTATTGCACCATAAGTACAACAAAAAAGGCGTGCCATGGCGGGCACGCCTTGATTGTAATTTTTTTGCCGTCAGACTATAGCATGGCATCATCGGAGACGCAGGTCAAGACGCCGAGATGATTGATCGTCCAGATATCCGGCGCCGGGTCATCGTCGAGATTCAACGCTGTGGCCGTGGCCGTAAAGGTCATGGCGTCGGCGACTATTGAATAAGTGTAATTGGACGGGAGCATTATTTCAATCCAAATTTCTTTAAAGGCCTGGGGATTGGCGGCGCTGGCATCGGCGGCAGGGATAAAATAGGTATTGCCCTGCTGGCGGTAAGTCCGTTGATTGACATAGATTTGCTTTAATATCAGCTTGGCTTCGCTTTGTTTGGTTCTGACAGGAACCGCCATCAAACGCGGGATGGCCATGGCCGCCAGAATACCGATAATGACAACGACTATCATCAACTCGATCAGTGTAAAACCGGCTTTGAGTTTTATCTTATTCACTTCATACCTCACCTTTGCGATTGTGCCTGTTTAACAGGGTATAGGGCAAATATCATACCCGAATGACCGAGATAAAATTAAATTTCAAATTTCATACGTTCAGTCTCCGATTGTCCGATATTTGGACACCATCGACGTCATTTCGATTCCGTTTTGTCCAGTTGATATCGTTTCAACTTTCTATACAACGTGCTGTTGTCGATTCCCAGCATTTTGGCCGCCTTCGATTTCTGACCCTGCGCCTGATCCATGACGTAGTGAATATAAGCTTTTTCGATCGATTCCAGGGTCGGCGTCTTGGGATTGTCGTCGGTCACCATCGCCTCCCGGCGGTTTTCGACTATTTTCTGCGGAAAATCCGATATCTCGATAACCTCGTCCTTGGAAAGCAGAACCGCCCGCTCGATGCAATTCTCCAGTTCCCTGACGTTACCCGGCCAGTGATAGCGATACAGCACTTCCATGGCTTCCTGACTTATGTACTTGACCGGCAAATCGCTTCGCAGACAGTAATTTTTTATAAAATGATTGGCCAGAAGGGGAATATCCTCGACCCGTTCACGCAGGGGAAGAATGTTAATCGGAATCACGTTGAGACGATAAAACAGATCCGACCGAAACTGCCCGGTCTTGACGTCTTCTTCGAGATTGGCATTGGTGGCCGCAATCAGGCGGACGTCAACCTGGATCGGGGCGGTCGCCCCGACCGGCGTGATCTGCTGGTCTTCCAGAACGCGCAGGAGTTTGACCTGAATGGCCGGCGACGTATTGCCGACCTCGTCGAGGAACATGGTGCCCCCGTCGGCGACTTTAAACAGCCCGTCCTTGTCCTTGACCGCTCCCGTAAACGCTCCCTTTTTATAGCCAAACAATTCCGATTCGAGTAAATTTTCCGGCAGGGCGGCACAATTGATCGTCACGAACGGCCCCGACGCGCGCGGCGACGAAGTATGAATCGCGCGGGCGATTAAATCCTTGCCCGTACCCGACTCGCCGCGTATGAGTACCGTCGAATCAGTGGCCGAGATTTTACGGGCCAGTTCCTTGAGCTGGACGATATCAGCCGATTGCCCGATGAAATCATCGAAGGAAAAATCCTGCTTCAACTGCTTTTTCAGAAACTCATTTTCGGTCTTGAGTTTCTTCCGGCTAACCGATTTTTCTATGACCAGTTTGATTTCGTCGACTTTAAATGGCTTGATGATATAATCCATCGCCCCGTGTTTCATGGCCTTGATAGCCGTGTCCACCGAGGCAAACGCCGTCATGACGATAAAATCCTGATGGGGATTCGCCTTCTTGACTTCGCCCAGAAGCTCCATTCCGGACATCTCCGGCATCATCAGGTCGGCGATTATGAGATCGAAATTTTCCGATTGTGTTTTCTCGACGGCTTCCCGCCCCGACGAGGCCGTCGCCACCGAATAACCGTCTTTGGTCAGCATGATTTCCATGAAATCACGCATTGATTGTTCGTCATCGACTACCAGTATCCGGGGTGCCATATATCTCCCTGTAACATTTAACTCAAAAGTCCCCAGCCCACATAAATACTGTTTCGGCAGCTGAAGCGCGTTTTGAAGGTGGCCATTTCGCAATGTTCAGATATTACACAGGCCACCCAGTGGTTATGCATCCTGAAGCGCTCACTCGGGTCGCTCACTGGCAAAACAGGCGCGTGAGCTGATAAATCTAATTTGAGCGACCCCCAGACGCCCTCGTCTGGCGGCTGTAATTATTGGCAAAAGGGTTCAATAGGTGATGATATTTCGGATGGACATCCGGTTGGAAACGGTCCTGTAATATCATGAAAGGGACATCCGTTTTCAGCCCACCCATTGTTGTTGACAGCCGTTTTATCGTATTGATATATTAAGGCAAAGGAGGCCGCATGCTCAATAAGCTGGATGAAGCGCTGGCCCGGTATGTTCGACCCGGTTCTTTCCCGCTGGCTATCAGATTCCTCAAGGAGGGTGAAGAGTTTTCCGATAGAACCCGGCGGCCGAAGCGCGACATGAACATACAGGTGGCTGTCTGTCAGACCTTTTCTATGGCGCGCCGCTACGGCTGGCAGATTGCGGTCGGCGAGGAGGATATCAATTGCCCTCTGGCGCTGACGGCGTTCGGCTTTAAAAAAGAAACCGAAACCTTCTCCTGCGGTGAAATGTGCGCCGGGATGTTCACCGAAACCCGCTCCGCCGGGGCGCGAACCGAAGCCGAAGTGCCCCGCTTTTCGTTCCGGGAATATCGCTACATATTAACCGCTCCTCTGGCGCGAGCCGACTTCCAGCCTCATGTTTATCTGGTTTATGGCAATTCGGCCCAGATCATGCGTCTGCTGGCGGCCGTGCTCTACAAAAAGGGCGGTTATCTGACCAGCAAGTTTTCCGCACGTCTCGACTGCGCCGATATCTGCATCGAAACCATGAAAACCGGCCAGGCCCAGGTGATTCTGCCCTGTTATGGCGACCGTGTTTTCGGACAAACGCAGGACGACGAAATGGCCTTGTCGTTCCCGGTCGCAACCGAGGACGATATTATCGCCGGACTGGAGGGAACCCATGACGGCGGCATCCACTACCCGGTTCCGACATTTTTGCGCTACAACCCGCAATACCCCAAACATTATTACCGGCTGTTCGAAGACTGGGAAAAACCGGAGAACAAGTAATGCCCGCCGGATTATCGCACCGTGAACGACTGAAAATGATCCTGGCCGGCGACAACCCGGACCGATTTGCGGCCTCGGTCTGGAGGCATTTCTATCACCGGGAAACGACCGCCGAAAATCTGGCCGAAGCCATGATCGAATTTCAAAACCGTTTCGACTGGGATTTTTTAAAAATCAATCCCCGCGCCAGCTATCACATGGAAGACTGGGGACTCAAACTGGCCTGGTCAACCGACGAATTCGAAAAACATATTAAAACCGGATTCCCCGTCAAAAATCTGTCCGACTGGGACAATATCGGCGTCCTTAAGCCGACTGCCCCGGTGCTGGCCGAGCATCTCAAAGCCATCACTCTGATCAAAAAGGCTTTTCCTAAAGACCTGCCTTTGTTCATGACGGTCTTTAACCCGCTGGGGATCGCCCGCTATCTGGTCGGACGTGCCGACCTCCTTAAAGACCACTTGTCGCTCGATGAAAAACGTGTCATGGCGGCGCTGGAAAATATAACGAATACCTTCGAACTTTACGCCGCCGAGATTCGCAACGCCGGGGCCGACGGGCTTTTCTATGCAACTTTGGAATGGGCTTCATCCGATATGATTACCTATGAACAATATGCCCGATGGTGTCGCCCTCTCGACCTGCGCATTATTGGAGCCGCCGGAAACGACGCCATCAACATCCTCCACGTCTGCGGCGGAAATAATTTTGTCAGGGAACTTGCCGATTATCCGGTGCACATGGTCAACTGGGATGACGCCCATCCGACCAATATCAATCTCGACGACAGCTTTGCTATCCTTGGCGATAAAACGGTCGCCGCCGGGCTCGATTACACCGGCTGGCTCTTACAGGCATCACCCGAAGAAATTATTACCGAAATCGGGAAAATCAAAAAACGCATGGCCGGCAAAAGATTTATTTTTGCACCCGGATGCGCCATCGACCCGAAAGTTCCGTTTGACAATTTAATGGCCGTGAAAAACAGTCTTTAACCATAATATCGTGGGAGGTAATATGTTCATCGGATTGATTCTCGTCATCGCCGGAGTTTTGCTGCTACTGACGCGGGCCAACGTTATTCCCGGAAACATATGGGATTATGCTCTGCCGATTATTCTGATCGCCATCGGCGCCCGCCTGTTATTCACCAACCGCCGCAAGAACTTCCATATCGAATAGCATGAAACCGCAGGTTATCCTTCACCCGGCACGACCCGGGCTGGAGAAATTCATGGGCGGCCTGGAGGCGAAAGTGATGGATATCGTCTGGGCCAATAAAAACCTGACCGTCAAACGGGCCCATTACTTTCTTTCCAAAGAGCGCACTTACGCCTATACCACGGTCATGACCATCATGAATCGCCTCGTGAAAAAAAACTTCCTGACCCGCGAAAAAGTCAGCCATTCATATCAGTATGCCGCGGTCATGCGTCGCGAGGAGTTTATTGACTATGCCATCGCAGAAACGATCGTGTCGCTAAAAGCTGACTTCCCCGTCGCCTGGGACAAAGCCCTGTCGACCTCCAAAGCCGCGAAAAAAGGCGGCAAGCGTTAATCGTCATTAAGACCGGCTTCATATCCGGCCGCAGGGTGTCGATATATTCAATATGAAGCATGTAATTTCCGCATTCATAATGCTGGTTATGGTACCGCCTGTCCACGCCGGTAATCAGGTGACGACATCGTTTCACGGAATTACGTTCGTAACCCCTCCCGGCTGGACAGTGGAATCGATCGACGAAGACCAAATAATGGTCCGAACCGACTTGCCGGATCGCCCGGAAATATCGATACGCCGTTTCATTCTTGCCAAAAACAAACAGATTAGATCCCGTGACGAAATGATTGCCGCCGTCAAAGGCCTGTTCTCCGAACTGGGAATAACATCGGAAACCGATATTGCCCTCGAATACAATAATAGTAAAACGGTCATGTTTAATACGGCCTGCCATGTCCGGACCGTCGCTGACGATAAATCATATTTTTTCATGATCAAGGGTCTATTCTGCAACGACCACCGGCATGGACAGACACTGTATTTGCTGGAATACAAAGACGCGGCGGCGCCGGATGCACCGTTGGCCGCAAATCTTGAACGGCTGTTCGAATCGGCGTTACTTACGGAAACGGCCCTGGATGATATCTATCCGTCGGACGCCGGGCTGAATTACTTATACGTTATTATTCTAATCGGACTGGCCGCCTTTTTCTTCGCCAGAAATCGCCGCATTCAAAATTCCCGAAATCCGCTGGGAAGAAGCTCCGAGCATTTCTGGCGTTGTCCCAATTGCCGCATGATAAATCACAACGATAAAGCGCAATGCCGTCGTTGCGGCAGCCTCCGCCCCGAACCGCAAAATATCAGGCAGTAATCACTCTTCCTTTAGTTCGATGAGAACACCGGCCGTGGACGACGGGTGCAGAAAGGCTATTTTCTTTCCGCCGGCTCCGACACGGGGTGTTTGGTCTATCAGACGATAACCCTTTTGCTTCAAGTCTTCGAGTTTTGCATCGATATCCTTGACCAAAAAAGCCAGATGGTGAATCCCCGGGCCGCGCTTGTCGAGAAACTTTTTAATCGGGCTGGCGTCGTCTGTCGGCACTAAAAGCTCAACCTTACCGCCGCTTTCGAGCCGGAAAAAAAGCGCCTTGATCTTTTGATCCGGAACTTCGGCCGTATGATCCGGGCTGACCGACAGTACTTCTGAAAATACTTTCGCCGCTTCGTTCAGATTATCCACGGCAATACCGATATGCGCCAGTTTCATTTAATTCCCCCCGGAATCATCATACTCCTCGGCCTCCCGCTCTCCGGCCTTGAAGGCTTCGTATTCGGCCTGAAGCTTGTAATACGACAGGGACGGCTTTTTCCAGCGACCGCCCTCGCGATACATCCGCACCGGGTAACCCTGCGTCGTCTCTCCTCCGGCCCGAAGTTCATATTGAATCCGGATATAGGCAATGGCCGTGTCGGCCGTAATGCTGACACTGTCAACCGTGATAGCCTTCATGGTGTCGTACTGATAGACCATTATCTGCTCGAATGTATAATACTCGTTGAGCGAATGTTCCATCTTATAGTATTCGTGCTCGTGTTCATAAAGCACGGTTTTATCGCCCTCACGCATACGCTCGAAAAATTCGATTATATCGTGCTTGACCTGTTCTTCATCCGAACTCGCCGCAATATTTCCGGAAGTTTTGCTCGAATCATTTTGAGCACAAGAGATCATCAATGCCGCGATGGCCGCAACACCAAACAAGTAGTTAACTTTCATGATATTCACCCCAGATTTTCCTCATACGATCGGAGATTTCCCCGACCGTGGCATATTTTTCCACGGCCGTTATTACCGCCGGGACAATACTATCTGTTCCGCGGGCGGCCCGCTCCAGTTCATGCAAGGAATTTATGACCATGTCGTTATTTCGTCCCTGCTTTAATCTTTTCAATTTCTCGATCTGGATTCTTTCCAGATCGGGGTCCACCCTTAATATATCGGTCGGACCGGTTGGGTCGGAAATAAATTTATTCACCCCGACGATAACCGTTTCCCCGTTTTCTATCATCTTTTGATGTTTATACGCCGATTTGGCGATTTCATCCTTGAAATACCCGGATTCGACACATTTGATCGCCCCGCCCCGCTTGTCGATTTCATCCATGAGGGCAATAATTTTTAATTCCAGCTGGTCTGTCAAATATTCTACCAGATATGACCCGCCCAGCGGGTCGGCCGAGTCGGCCACGCCCGATTCAAAGGCCAGCACCTGCTGGGTGCGCAAAGCGATTTCGGCCGATTTTTCGGTCGGCAAAGCCAACGCCTCATCGTACGAATTCGTATGCAGCGACTGCGTCCCGCCCAAAATCGCCGCCAGCGCCTGCATGGCCGTGCGAACGATATTGTTTTCCGGCTGCTGGGCGGTCAAAGTCGAGCCGCCTGTCTGTGTATGAAATCGCAATAGCAGAGAACGTTCTGATTTGGCGTGGTACTCGTTCTTGAGAATTTTGGCCCAGATGCGCCGCGCAGCCCGAAACTTGGCCGTTTCTTCGAAAATATTACTGTGAGCCGCGAAGAAAAACGACAACCGGGGCGCGAAATCGTCGATGTCGAGTCCCGCCGACAAAGCGCTTTCGACGTAGGCCTTGGCATCGGAAAGCGTAAAAGCTATCTCCTGTGCGGCCGTCGAGCCGGCTTCACGGATATGATATCCCGATATGGAAATCGTATTGAATTTCGGCAAATGGTCCTTGGCATAGGCGAAAATATCGGTGATGATGCGCATCGACGGTTCCGGCGGAAATATATAGGTCTTGCGGGCGATAAATTCCTTGAGAATATCATTTTGTATCGTACCCGATATTTTTTCCGGTGCCACCCCCTGCTTTTTGGCCACCGCAATATACATCGCCAGTAAAATCACGGCCGTGGAGTTGATGGTCATCGACGTGGAAACTTCACCCAGAGGAATTTTATCGAACAGGGTTTCCATATCGGCCAATGAATCTATCGCCACGCCGGTCCGGCCGACTTCGCCGCGTGCCATAGGGTGGTCGCTGTCATAGCCGATTTGCGTGGCCAAATCGAAGGCCACCGAAAGCCCGGTCTGGCCCTTGTCCAATAAATAGCGGAAACGACGATTCGTTTCCTCGGCCGTCCCGAAACCGGCATACTGCCGCATCGTCCAGAGCCGTCCGCGGTACATATCAGGATAGATGCCTCGCGTGTATGGATATTGTCCCGGACGACCGGGATCCAAACCATCCGATAAGGCGTCATCGGCAACTATCGGGATCTTTATGCCCGACGTCGTTTCTTTGGAATCATCCACCTATTCCAGCTCCACCAGCTTGTCGTATCTTTCGACGGCCTGACCGGCCGCAACAAAAACCGCCCTGACAATCCCCGCCGCCGGGGCTTTTATCATGTTTTCCATTTTCATGGCTTCGATTATGATCAGCGTCTGGTCTTTTTTGACTTCATCTCCCGGCTTGACCTCCGCGGCCAGCACCAGGCCCGGCATCGGGGTTTTTATGATTTTATCCTTGACGTCACCCGACGCGTTCCCCGCTTTCTTGCGCAATTCGGCCAAACCGTATGCTTCCACCCGAACGTCATACTGCCGGCCCCCGATAAATACATTTAGCGTCCCGCCCGCCGGACGAACAATGATTTCCTCCGGTGACGCTCCGAAACGCATTAAAAACCTCCCCCCGGCCAGTTTCTCCGCGATTATTTTATATTCCCCGGATTCATTAACCAGAAGATATTCATTACCGCTCGATTGGATTTTCAGGTCATACTCTTTTTCACCGACCGTAACGATGTATCTTTCCATTTCCGCCATTGCCTTGTTTCCTACGCCAGCCGTTTGACCCCTTCACGACGGTAATGCAGCAGCCAGTTGCTCGACGGTGATCTCTTGTCCCGTGACATATCGAGCGTATGCTTATCGCGATTCATCACTTCGTACACCAGCGCCGCCATGGCCGCCTTTTGCTCCATTTCGCTACGGTTTCCAATAAAAATTCGATTCGGAAATTCCCGGTCGATAAAATCAGTAGCATAATTCCCCTCTTGAAATGATTTGTTCCGCATCACCGCCAGCGCAAAATCGATAGTCGTGCATACTCCCGATACGCGATATTCCTTGAGCGCCCGGATGGTTCGCTCGATGCCTTGCCGCCGGTCTTCGCCCCACACAACCAGCTTTGAAATAATCGGGTCATAATATATCGGTATTTCCGAATCCGCCACCACTCCGGCATCGAGGCGTATCCCCGGCCCGGTCGGCTCGCGATACTCATGCAATACCCCGGTCGAGGGCATAAAATTATTGGCGCTGTCTTCGGCATATATGCGGCACTCGATGGCATGACCGCGCCATTGCACGTCTTCCTGTCGGTACGATAGCGGCCGGCCCTCGGCGATACGGAACATCTCGCGCACGATATCGATGCCGGTCACCATCTCGGTTACCGGGTGTTCCACCTGAAGGCGGGTGTTGACTTCGAGAAAATAGAAATTAAGCTTGTCATCGACCAGAAATTCCACCGTCCCGGCTCCCACATAATGCGAAGCCTTGGCGATATCGACCGCGGCCCGGCCCATCCTTTCGCGTAGTTCCGGTGTCATGATCGGCGACGGCGACTCTTCGATAACTTTCTGGTGCCGCCGTTGAACCGAGCATTCGCGCTCACCCAGATGTATGACATTGCCGTGGGTATCGGCCAATATTTGTATCTCAACGTGGTGTGGCCGCTCGAAATACTTTTCGAAATAAACGCGCCCGTCGCCGAACGCCGAACCGGCCTCGCGTATGGCCGATTCGATTGATTCGACGATATTATCACCCTCGCGGACGATACGCATGCCTTTTCCGCCGCCTCCCGCCGCCGCCTTGACCAGTATCGGAAAACCGACGCCTTTTGCCTGTTCCGCGGCTTTGGGAACGTCCTTTATATCGAAATCCGTTCCCGGCCCGACCGGCAGTCCGGCCTTTATCGCCGTTTTGCGGGCTTCCAGCTTGTCGCCCAGAAATGCAATCGTCTCCGATTTCGGCCCGACAAAGATTATTCCATTATCTTCGCACAATTTCGCGAATGATGCGTTCTCGGCCAGAAATCCGTAACCCGGATGCACCGCCTGCGCCCCGGATTGTAGGATGACCTCGACTATTTTATTTTGATTCAAATAGCTTTCTTTGGAAGGAGCCGGACCGACACAATACGCTTCATCGGCCAGACGAACATGCAAAGCGGTCCGGTCGCATTCGGAATAAATCGCAACCGATTTAATCCCGGCGTCCTTGCACGCCCGGATGATGCGTACCGCAATCTCCCCCCGATTGGCAACAAGAATTTTGGTGATCTTATTATTCATATACAAAATAATACATATCAAGCATTAATAATGTCATTTTGAAAAGGTGCTCCGCCGCCTGCGGTGGGCGGCCTCTCATCGTCATCCTTATACGGTGCCCCGCCGCTTGCGGTGGGTGGCCTCTCATTGTCATCCTTATACGGTGCCCCGCCGCTTGCGGTGGGTGGCCTCTCATTGTCATCC
>CAYWLR010000017.1:40681-72243 GCA_964459465.1 uncultured Ignavibacteriaceae bacterium
GTCATCCTTATACGGTGCCCCGCCGCTTGCGGTGGGTGGCCTCTCATTGTCATCCTTATACGGTGCCCCGCCGCTTGCATGTTCTGAATTCCAATGAAGAAAAGGTTCCGAATTCTTATGAGCAATTGCGGTGGGACTATTCATATCAAATAAATCAATATCTATAATTCCATTTCTTGCACCAAAATAATGACTATAACTTGACCATGTCCAATCCTCCGGTTTGGCCGCTAATCCCCGAGTCACCGGATTTTTATGACAATATTCAATCTTTGTTATTATAGAATCATGATCACGGCAATTATGGTCAAAGCACCTTTTCTGCCAGAAAACAAAACGTTCTTCGTTTCTTCTTATGACCTTCAGTTCCTTTAAAATACGATTGCTGGTGGTCCTGAAATAATTTAGTATCTCTCTGGCTGATAAGGATTTTAATTCACCGATAACTCGACCGATCAAGGTCCCCTCACAAGGATAGATTAACAGGTGAACATGATTAGGCATTACAACGTATGCATAAAGTTTAAAACTATATTTCATTCTTAATTTATCAAGGGCCTTAACGAATATTAACTTCGCATTATCATCAATCAGCAGTTTCATCCTGTTGTGGCAGGAAAATGTAATGAACCTGACGGTGTTCAAATCATCATAATGTCGTAATTCGGTCATACTCTGATTTTAACCCTCCCCCACCGCAAGCGGCGGGGCACCAGATGGCAATTCGCCTATAATGCTACTTGTACCTCCTACAACGGGATATTCCCGTGCTTCTTCGGCGGGTTCTGGTCTTTTTTCGTTTCCAGCATCTTGAATGCCCGTACCAACCGCGGTCGCGTCTGACGCGGCGCGATGATATCATCCACATATCCCCATGAGGCCGCAATAAACGGATTGGCGAACTTTTCGCGATACTCCTCGGTCTTTTTCTCCACCGCCGCTTCGGGGTCACTATCGGCCGCGATCTCCTTGCGGAAAATAATCTCCACCGCCCCCTTGGGGCCCATCACCGCTATCTCCGCCGTCGGCCAGGCATAGTTCATGTCGCCCCGGACGTGCTTGGAGTTCATGACGTCGTACGCCCCCCCATAGGCCTTCCTCGTGATAACCGTCACCTTCGGCACCGTCGCTTCGCAGTATGCATAAAGTAATTTCGCTCCGTGCTTGATAATCCCGCCGTGCTCCTGATCGGTACCGGGCAAAAAGCCCGGAACGTCTTCGAATGTCAGAATCGGAATATTGAAAGCATCGCAAAACCGTATAAAGCGCGCCGCCTTGATCGAAGACTTTATCGATAAACACCCGGCGCGATCCATCGGTTGATTGGCGATAATCCCCACCGACCGCCCCGCCAGCCGGGCGAACCCGACAATGATATTGCTCGCGAAATCGGCATGCACTTCGAGGAACTTTCCGTTATCCACAATCTTGCCGATGACCTCTTTCATGTCATAGGCCTTGTTCGGATTTTCCGGAACGATCGTATCCAGCGCCGGATCCTCGCGGTCCCAGGGATCATCGGTTTCGACAAACGGCGGATCCTCCAGATTGTTCTGGGGCATATAACCCAGCAATTCTCGCAACGTGGCCAGCGCATCGGCTTCATTCTCGCAGGCGAAATGGGCCACGCCCGATTTGGTGGCGTGCGTCACCGCCCCGCCGAGTTCTTCGGAAGTCACCACCTCGTGCGTCACGGTTTTAACCACGTTCGGCCCGGTTACGAACATGTACGACGTATTCTTGACCATCAGAATGAAATCGGTGATGGCCGGGCTGTACACCGCGCCGCCCGCACACGGACCCATGATGACCGACAGCTGCGGAATCACCCCCGATGCCAGCGTATTGCGAAGGAATATATCGGCGTAACCGCCCAGAGAGACGACTCCCTCCTGTATGCGCGCCCCGCCCGAATCATTGATACCGATGACCGGTGCCCCGACCTTCATGGCCATATCCATAATCTTGCATATTTTTTCGGCGTGCGCCTGCGACAGAGAACCGCCGAAAACGGTGAAATCCTGTGAAAAGACATACACGATGCGGCCGTTGATCGTCCCGCACCCCGTCACGACCCCGTCACCCAGTATCTTTTGCTCGGCCAGCCCGAAATCCGATGAACGGTGCGTCACGAACATGTCGAATTCCTCGAACGAATTCTTGTCGAGCAAAAGGTCGATTCGTTCGCGGGCGGTGAGTTTACCCTTGGCGTGCTGGTCGTCGATACGCTTCTTCCCGCCGCCCTGACGTGCCTGCTCGCGCATCTGCTCAAGCTTTTTCAATCTATCATCGAGTGACATAATTTCTCCGGCTCCTCGAACTACGCGATTTTTTCCACCGTGACTCTATATTCATCTTTGACCAGCCGCCCGATTCTAATGTCCGTATCGTGATCGAAAGCAATCATCCCGCCGCTTTCGACCAGCCTTTTGACCAGTTCGCGCTTGACCGCCATCGTTTCGAGCGGGAACAGGTCAACCGAGGCGACATATGGGACTTTTACATGATACGACGATGGCACAATATCTGCATAGTACACGACCATCCGGTTTTCCGACGTCGCCTCCAGCGCCTGGTGACCGGCCGTATGCCCCCCCGTTCCGACCACTCTTATCCCCGGCATTAGTTCTGCCTCGCCGTCAATCAGCATCAACTGCCCTGATTGCTCCAGAACGGCCAGCCGTTCCGGAATATATACCGCCGCCGTCCGTTCGTTGGGGTGCATGGCATCGTCCCATTCCTGCCTCTGAATAATGTACTTCGCGTTTCTAAAGCGCGGTGCCAATTTACCGTTATCCATCTTCACCGCCCCGGCGGCGTGGTCAGTGTGCAAATGTGACAAAAAAACGAAATCTATATCATCGGAGCAGAGACCCATCTCATGTAAACCCTTATCGAGATTAGATTCTTTCGCGACGTCATAAATTTTCTTTTCCTGTTTGGTGAGACAATCGCCGAAGCCGGTGTCGCATAGGATATTTTTGCCGCCGGCTTTTATGACAAACAGGTTGGTCTGCATCGGGACAAGATTGTCGTTATCGACGCTGACAAGTTTCGACCAGATTTTCTTCGGGACGACCCCGAACATGGTCCCCCCGTCGAGCTGAAACGTTTGCTCGACGAGGGGCGAAATTTCAAACGAACCGAATTTCATAAACTAACGAAGCAAATTGCCGGCGATAACCAGCCGTTGCACTTCGGATGTACCTTCATAGATTTCCGTAACACGCTGGTCTCGGTACAATTTTTCGATGATCGAAAATTCACCGATGTATCCGTAACCCGAATGAATCTGCATGGCGCGGTCGACGCAGAAACTGGCCGCCTCGGTGGCGAACAGCTTCGCCTGCGCCGCCTGGAATGAAAACGGCTCGCCCTTGTCCTGCAACTGCGCCGCCTTGTAGGTCATCAGGCGCGCCGCTTCGAGCTGGGTCGACATATCCGCAATCATCCACTGGATGGCCTGCAGTTTGGCAATAGGGGCGCCGAAAGCGATACGCGATTTGGCATACTTGATCGATTCATCCAGCGCCCGCTGTGCCATCCCGACACCCTGTGCCGCGACACCGATACGCGCCCCGTCGAGCGTGGCCATGGCATAACGGAAACCCTTGCCCGTTTCACCCAGCTGCTGGGAAACCGGACAGCGGTAATCCTTGATTTCGATGCGCCCGGTGGTAGCGGCTCGCATACCCATCTTGTGCTTGAGCGTGAACTTCTTCCAGCCCGGCCTGTCGGTCTCGCAGATGATGGCCGAAACCTTGGGACGGCCCTCACCGGCTTCGCCGATACGGCAGAATAGGACCGCTACATCGGCGGCGTCACCATGCATGATGAATATCTTCTCGCCGTTGATGACAAATTCATTGCCCTCGATCATCGCCACCGTCTGCTGGTTGGCGGCATCCGAACCGGCTTCGCGCTCGGTCAGCGCAAAGGCCGGGATCATCTCCCCGCTGGCGCATTTGGGCATATATTTCTTTTTCTGCTCCTCGGTGCCGAAGGCAAAAATGGGGTAGGTGGCCAACAGCGGAACGGCCGCCAATAAACCCGTCGGCGGATCCCAGTAGTTCAGTTCCTCGACCAGCGTGATATATTCGATATTGGAACGTCCCTCGCCGCCATACTCCTTGGGCATGGCGAAACCGATCAGTCCGGCCGCGGCCAGCTTTTTATAGTACTCTTTCGGAAACGATTCTTCCTTGCGATCCAGTTCTTTGAAAACCGGAACGATATTCTTTTCGGCAAATTCCTTAACGCGGTCCCTTATGGCCTGCTGCCGTTCATCGACATTGTATGGCATCTTTCCTCCCGAAAAATGGGTTTATCGGATTGCACCGTACATGCAACCCGGAAATTAATTACATAATCTTTTCGTTGTCTTTGCGGCCGGCCACCGCCTTGCGCACGAACGCCACCGTCTCCTCGGTCGTCGCCCCCGGCGTGAACAGCTTGTCGATACCCTGTGCTTCCAGCGCTTTGACATCCTCTTCCGGTATGATCCCCCCGCCGAACAAAATGATATGTCCGGCTTTTCTGTCCACCAGAAGCCTTTTTATCGCGGGAAACAGGGTCATGTGCGCGCCCGACAGAATCGACACTCCGACGGCATCGACATCTTCCTGGATGGCGGCATTGACAATCATCTCCGGGGTCTGACGGAGTCCGGTATAAATCACCTCGAACCCGGCGTCGCGAAACGCCGTCGCGATGACTTTGATTCCCCGGTCGTGTCCGTCCAAACCCGGCTTGGCCAGCAGTACTCTTATTTTTTCTGACATAAGCTTTATTATTGTTTAATAATCAAATTTCTATATAATCGGCGGTTCGATGTATTCCCCAAAAACCGGCTTTAATGCATCGCATATCTCGCCCTCGGTGGCATACACCCGTACACACTCCAGCATCGCCGCCAGTGTATTGCCCTTACCCTTGGCGGCGGTCACCAGATCTTCGAGCGTCCGCTTGACTTTATCATTGTCACGCTGACTGCGAATCTTTTTGACAAAGGCGCATTGGTCTTTTTCAACCGTTTCATCTATCTTCAAAATGGGGATGTCAATTTTTTCGTCGTCCATGACATAATCGTTGATCCCGACAATAATGCGCTCCTTGCGTTCGATCTCGCGCTGATACCGATAGGCCGCATTGGCGATCTCGCGCTGGAAATACCCGTCTTCGATTCCCTTGAGCACCCCGCCTCGCTTTTCGATCTCGTCGAGATACGCCTCGGCGTCGGCTTCCATCTTGTCGGTCAGCGCTTCAACGAAATATGACCCCGCCAGCGGGTCAATCGTATTGGTCACACCCGTCTCATGCGCGATTATCTGTTGCGTCCGAAGCGCAATCAACACCGCCTTCTCCGATGGCAGCGCCAGCGTTTCGTCCATTGAGTTGGTATGAAGCGACTGTGTCCCGCCGAGCACCGCCGAGAGGCCCTCGAAAGCGGTGCGCATGATATTATTTTCCGGCTGTTGAGCCGTCAGACTGCATCCGGCGGTTTGCGTATGAAACCGCAACAGCCACGAGCGTTCGTTCTTGGCCTTGTATTTTTCTTTCATGCGGCGCGCGAAAATTCGCCTTGCCGCGCGATATTTGGCGATTTCCTCGAAAAAGTCCTGATGAGCGTTGAAGAAAAACGACAGGCGCGGCGCGAAAGCATCGACATCCTGCCCGTCCTTTATCGCCGCCTCGATATAACAGAATCCGTCGGCCAGCGTGAACGCCAATTCCTGCGCCGCCGTCGAACCGGCCTCGCGGATATGATACCCGGAAATCGAAATCGTGTTCCACTGCGGGACATGCTCGGTGCAAAATGCCATCATGTCGGTGATCAGCCGAATCGAGGGCTCCGGCGGATAAATCCACTCCTTTTGCGCGATATATTCCTTGAGAATATCGTTCTGGAGCGTCCCACGCAGCTTATTGAACGGCACGCCCTGTTTTTCGGCCACGCCCAGATACATCGCGAGGATTACCGACGCCGGCGCGTTGATCGTCATCGAGGTGGACACTTCGCCCAGATTTATCCCGTCGAAAATGATTTCCATGTCGGCCAGAGAATCAACCGCCACCCCGCATTTGCCGACTTCGCCCAGTGACCGGGTGTGATCGCTGTCATAACCCATCAATGTCGGCAAATCAAATGCCACCGAAAGTCCGGTCTGACCGTTTTTCAAAAGGTAATGATAGCGCTCGTTGGTCTGGCGCGGCGTCCCCATCCCCGAAAACTGCCGCATCGTCCAATAGCGGCTCCGATACATGGTGTGGTGAACCCCGCGCGTATAGGGATAAACCCCCGGCCAGCCGATTTTCTGCTCATAGTCGAGCCCGGCGATATCCTCCGGCGTATAAAGCTCATTTATATCCTCGCCGGAAACCGTGATAAATTTGGGACGCGATTTGGTCGCCCGCATTTTCTCGGCCTGACGGTTCCAGTCGGCTTTTCTATTTTTCAAATTTTCCAGAAATTTCTTCTCAAACATACTTTACCCCATAAAAGATTAACTTTTGATAATACTCAATTCGCGCCGAAAAATCAAGCCCCAACCGGCGGGTAAACTTATTAAACTGCCATTGCTTAAATACTTAATAGATACGTCGGTTGGGAACATAAGGATAAGAAATGGCGGAAGTTATTGTAGGTCATGCCGACTCGCCGAAGGCTCTGAACGAAGTGAAGAGCGGCATGACATCTTTGATTGGTATTTGGAAGAAGGTCGACTTCCGAGTCCCAATTTATCGGGAGAGAAACCCGACATCCCTTTTGGCCCGGGTCGCCCATGGCTTGCCATGGGAATGATTATATTGTGCGCGGCAGAAGTAGGCCGGGTTCCCAGTCCCGATGAAGTCCCGACAAAGTCGGGACATCTTCTCCTTATGCTCGGTCGTAGACCCTGAACTTTGAAGGGCAGCCAACGGGCAGAACCCGGAGCAAAGCGGAGCGGTTCTGCCATCTTCCCTTGCTCAATTATAATGGGGGATTGATATATAGAAATTTATACTCTATAGTACAAATACTTACTTCACGCGCGACATCTCGAACAGCCTGTCACTGACCGTATAAGGATCGCTCTGACCGTTGTAAATCTCAAGCACCATTCTATCCAGATCGGCCATACCCGTCAGACGGTCTTTGACCAGTTCATTGAGGCGATATTGCAGAATGCTGATAATCTTCTTTTTGATTTGCTCCCGCCGGTGTTTTTCGAAATGTCCGGTGCGCACCGAATACTCCAGAAAAGCTTCGATTTTATCGAACAGAGTATCGATATTTTTATTATTGATCGCTTCGGTCGGCACCACCGGATATTTCCACTCCGACTTATGGCTTTTAATATCGAGCATCATCTCCAGCGCCGCGATAATATTTTTCGACCCCGGACGGTCGGCCTTGTTGACCGCGAAGACATCGGCGATTTCCATCAGCCCCGCCTTTAGCGCCTGTATGGCATCGCCCGATTCCGGCACCAGTGTCACCACGACCGCGTCGCACGTATCGACGATATCCAGTTCGACCTGCCCGACTCCGACCGTCTCGATGAGAATGAAATCGAACCCGAAGGCGTCAAGGGCAATAGCGACATTATTAGTGGCGGCGGCCAGCCCGCCGCTGGAACCCCGCGTGGCCATGGAGCGAACATAGATGCTTCCGTCCATCGGTAAATCGGTCAAACGAATGCGGTCGCCCAGAAGCGCCCCGCCCGTGAACGGCGACGATGGGTCAACCGCGATAATGGCGACCCTTTTGCCACGGGTATTGAGCAATTTGGTGAGGCAGTTGACCAGCGATGATTTTCCCGCCCCCGGCGGCCCGGTAAAGCCGACACGGACAGCCGTTCCTGCTTTGGGATACAGCCGCGCCAGAAGATCCTGATAACCATCTTCGCGGTCCTCAATGAATGAAATAATACGCGCCAGAGCCGATTGGTCGCCCGTCAGGAATTTTTCAAGGACAGTCATGGCGGCATCAGGTATAATTGCCTATATCACCGGCGGCCAGCTTTAAGTCTTTGAGGCGCAGCTGAATCCGCGTGACCTCTTTCCAGTGGTTATATTCGATCACATAAACCATGTCCACCAGATTACCGCGCCCGGACAGGTTGCGCACCCAGTCGCCGAAGCCGAAGCCGATGACGTCAAACACGGCATCACCCTTGCGCACCTTCATTTTCAGGTGGTTACGGCCGACGCAATATGGCTGTCCGAGTATTTCACAGTTGCGCGTCAAAAAAATCGGCCGCATGTTCTGGGGCCCGAAAGGAGCGAAGGTTTCGATGACGTCGAGCAGATGGCCGTTGATCTCGGTCAATTCGATTTCGGCGTCGATATACAGCTTGGCCACGAGGTCATCATCGGACAACAGGCGCGAAGATACCGCCTTGAGGCGATCGCGAAACGGCTCGATTTTTCCCGGTTTTATGGTCAAACCGGCGGCATATTTATGACCCCCGTAGCGCAAAAGAAGGTCTTCACATTCCTTAAGAGCGTCGCATAAATGAAATCCGGGAATAGAGCGGGCACTGCCTTTGCCCTCTTCGCCGTCAATCGCTATCATGACAGTAGGCAAGTGAAAGCGCTCAACCAAACGGCTCGCAACAATACCGATCACGCCCTGATGCCAGCCTTCCGACGACAAAACGATAGCCCGGTCGTTGGACAGATCGACGTGCTGGCGAATTTGATCGAGGGCCTCATTGAGCGTTCTCTCGTCGATATCCTTCCGACGCTGATTTTCCCGGTCGAGTTTGCGGGCGATATCCGCCGCGACCCGTTCGTCTTTGGTCGTCAATAGCTTAATGGCCATTTCGGCGTCGCCGAGACGACCGACGGCATTTATACGCGGCGCCAGGATAAATACAACCTGTCCGGTACCGATATCCTTGCCCATTAATCCCGACACGAAAGCCAGTGATTTCAAACCCGGTTTGGTCGTGCGGGCGATCTGTTTAATACCGAATTTGGTCAGGGTCCGGTTTTCGCCGACCAGCGGGACGATGTCGGCCGACGTGCCCAGCGCCACCAAATCAAGATGCTCTTCCAGCTCGGTAATATCCTGTCCCAGACGTTTGTACAGCGCTTGTGCCACTTTGAAAGCCACCCCGACACCGGATAATTCGCCGCCGTCATAAGTGCATTCCTTCTGCTTGGGATTGACCAGCGCCACGGCTTTCGGGAGAATCTCGCCGGGTTCATGGTGGTCGGTTAGAATGCAATCGATCCCCAGCGAGCGGGCGTACTCGACTTCGTTGACGGCCGTCACGCCGGTGTCGACCGAGACAATCAGCGATATTCCCTTGGCCTCGGCCTCCTTGATGGCCTCGATGGATAGGCCATAACCCTCGACCAGCCGGTTGGGCAGGTAATAGATGACCTGCGCACCCAGCTTGTTGAGGACCAGATACAGAAGCGACGTGGCCGTGATACCATCGACATCATAATCCCCATACACCATGATCTTTTCGTTCTCACGAAGGGCGGTCAGGATGCGATCAATGGCCGCCTCCATGCCGAACATGTTGAACGGATCCTGAAGATCGGATAACTTGGGATTTAAGAATTCTTCTATCGCTTCGGGGCTATCGATTTGGCGATTGAACAAAATAGTGACGACGGTTTTATCCAGCCCCACCTGTTCGCTGACTTTCTGGATGCGGTCAACGTCATGATGTTGCGCCACCACCCATTTCAGCGGGACACCTTTGGTGATTAAACTCATTATACGGCTTCCCTATTTATGGAAGCCAGAAAGAGGAAAATAAGCCGAGTTCTGTGCTGCCCGAAGGCAGTCACGGTCATTTATCTTGATCGGACAGTTGCCTGCCGATTCTGTGCAACCTACCCGGGAATCGAACGGGAAAAGCCCATCCCTCTTCCCCTATTTGGTTTTGCTTCGGGTGGGGTTTACCCCGGCCCGTGTTGCCACGGGTCGGCGTGGTCTCTTACACCACGATTTCACCTTTGCCGCCCCGACTTGTCGGGGGTTGGCTGTGTATTTTCTGCGGCACTTTCCGTCGGATCGCTCCGCCCCGGTGTTACCGGGCACCCCGGCTTTGGAAGCTCGGACTTTCCTCACTTTACGTTTTCATAAAGCGCGACCGTGTTTTCCTCTTCCTGTGCTAGTTCCACTCTATTGTTAACAACAACTATCATATTCAGCGCACCCGGCGGTAATTGGGTGCTTCCTTGGAAAAGGTCAGCGAATGAGGATGTGACTCGGTCACACCCGCCTGCGTCAGTTTTATAAACCGCGCCTTTTCCCGCAGCTCTTTCAAATTGGCGGCTCCGCAAATCCCCATTCCGGACCGCAGACCGCCTATCAGCTGGTACACTGTATCGGCTAAATCGCCTTTAAACGGTACCCAGCCCTCGATGCCTTCGGGGACAAACTTGGAGGCTTCCTTTTCATGCTCCTGAAAATAGCGATCCGTGCTCCCGGCCTTCATGGCCTCAACCGAGCCCATCCCCCGATACACTTTATAAGAACGCCCTTCATAGAGAATAGTTTCTCCGGGCGATTCGGTCGTCCCGGCAAATAATGAACCGACCATGACCACTCTGGCGCCAGCCGCCAGCGCTTTGACAATGTCGCCCGAATAGCGAATCCCGCCGTCGGCAACAACCGGAATATTTCTGGCACTGGCCGCCTCGACCGCCTCCATAATGGCCGTAATCTGCGGCACACCGCATCCTGTGACGACCCGTGTGGTGCATATCGAACCTGGACCAATACCGACTTTGACTACGTCCGCGCCGGCATCAATAAGCGCCTGGCTTCCTTCTTTGGTTGCGATATTGCCGGCCATAAGCGGTACTTTGGGGAATTTTTTCTTGAGAAAAGTAACCGTATCCAGAACGCCCTTTGAATGCCCATGCGACGAATCCACCGCCAGAATATCCACCCCGGCCGCCACAAGCACTTCGGCGCGTTTGGCCAGATCGGAGGAAACCCCGACCGCCGCCCCGACCCGGAGCCGTCCGTTTTTATCCTTGCTGGCCAGAGGATATTTGATTTTTTTCATGATATCCTTGACCGTGATCATTCCCTTGAGATTGTTGTGCTCGTCCACGATCAACAGCTTTTCGATACGGTTGGTATGCAAAAGATCCCGGGCGTCCTCGAGGCTGGTACCCTCGGGCGCCGTGATCAGATTATCTTTGGTCATGACTTCCCCGATCAGAAGGTCAAGCTGCCGATGAAAACGCAAGTCACGATTGGTAATGATACCGACCAGCTTGCCCGACTCCGTGATGGGAATCCCCGATATCGAATATTTCTCCATGGCCGCCAGGGCCTCACCGATGGGCTTATCCGGACTTAACGTATGAGGATTGGTAATCATGCCCGATTCGGATCGCTTGACTTTGTCAACTTCTCCGGCCTGAATTTCGGGCGTCAGGTTTTTATGAATTATGCCAAGCCCGCCCTGTCGGGCAACCGCTATGGCCAGTTTGCTTTCGGTGACAGTATCCATGGCCGCGGATATGATCGGGATATTGAGAGTTATACCGGCGGTAAGGTCGGTGCTTATATCCACGTCTTTCGGAAGCACCTCGCTTTTATTGGGCATCAGCAGAACGTCGTCAAACGTCCAGCCGTCTTTTTCATAGAATCGTGCCATAGTTTTATTCGCTGACTCCATCCTGCCAAATAAGTATCCGGCCGCAGCTATCACACGTGATCAACCGCTGGCCACGCTTGATTTCTTGTATAAGATGCGGCGAAAGCGCTTTGTAACATCCGCCGCAGGCCCGTTTGGTGACAGCCACAACTGCCGCGCCGCCCCGGTTCTTGCGGATGCGGTCATAAGTGGACATAATGCCCCGCGGAATACGAACTTTGAGATTATTGCGGTCATCCTCTTTCATGCGGACTTTAATTCCGACCGAATCCATTTTCTCCTGCAGTATTTCCAGTTGCTTCTGGTTCTGACCGCGGATTTCGCCCGATTTCTCTTTGAGCCCGTCGATTTCCTTTTCCAGCTTTTCGATTTTCTCGATCAGTTCCAGCATACGCGTTTCTTTGCCATTAATATGTTCTTTGACCGCGTCAATCTGGGAAACCAGGGCGTCGTATTCTTTATTGGTCTTGATTGCCAGCATCTGATTCTGCAGTTTTTTCAAATTTTCCTGGTGGGTACCTAATTCCAATTCGATTGATTTTTGTTCCAATTTGGATTTTGACAATTCCGTCTCGGCGGCGCGGAATTTATCTTCCACCTCGGAGATTTCCCGTTTGAGGTTTTCCATCATATCCGGGATATACTCCTTGGACCTTTCCAACTCGCCGAGGTCATAATCAATTACCTGCAGCTTTAACAGTAACTCAAGTTCTTCTTGCACGGCCATACTAAATCGCTTTCCTCAATAAAAAACGCAGTCTCAACCGTCTTGAGACTGCGTTATTTTCTTTATGCCTGTTATTTGGTGGCAGGCTTTTATGATTTTCAGGCCCCGATAATATCGGGAATTTATGCTCGTATCAATCATACCAGCGTCAATTTACTGGGCAATACTGGATTCGAACCAGTGACCTCTCGGATGTGAACCGAACGCTCTAACCAGCTGAGCTAATTGCCCGTCAAAAATCTAAAGGTTTCAAACATCATTTTCTGGGCCCACCAGGACTCGAACCTGGGACCCGCTGATTATGAGTCAGCTGCTCTAACCGACTGAGCTATGGGCCCAAAAGTTAAAGTCTATTATAATAAGGACTTCATAGGAGGCCGTCAAGCTCTTATTTTTAAACCCGGTCGATTAAGGCTGGGTTTCCGTGAATTTTAAGTATTTTGGCCGCCCACCCCCGGTTTCAGATGTGAAACTCTATAATATCTCCATCGGACAGTTCATAGTTATTTTTGACCCTTTGGCCCTCAAATTTTCCTGTCCCCCAGATCCGGGCAAATTGAAGCTTCTGCGCAAAATCCTTATGCAAAGAAAGCGCCGCATCCTCGACCGTCCCCCCCACCGGAAGGATAATCGGATCATTGAAATCCGCTTCTCTGCCAACCGGTTTGGTATATACCCTGATTATACCCAGCGAGTCGAAAATACCCTTACGGAATCTTTCCATGGACTGGTCATCCAGAATCGATGTCGGGAATATTTTATACTCCGACAAATTGGCTTCCAGCTCTTCCAGCCCGGCCGGCCCTCTTTCTTCCAGACATTTATGAGCGGCAATAATGCCTCTTTTATAAGTCATCCGCGGGTCTTCGAGGTGGGTGTCTATCCGGGGAGCGATGCGGATACGCTTTTCATCCAGAATCACAAACATGATTTCCACGGCTTTTATCAGGTTGGGGTCGCTGGCGTCGGCCACAATTACGGCCAGGTCGGCCTGACGGATAAGGGGAAACACGAATGATTCGCAATATTCATGGGATATGGGCGGCGTATCAATCAGCTGTATTTGGATAGTTTCATATTTCATCATGCCGGCCACCGGTTCCCGGGTGGAAAAGGGATAGTCGCCAATGACAACCCGAGCACTGGTGAGAGCGTCGACCAGCGAAGATTTGCCGGTGTTGGGAGGGCCGATCAATATTACTTGCGCCGCTCCTTCACGGGGAATATGATCGAAAGTCTCGACAGTTTTCGCCCCGTGCGATTTTTGCGTTCCTTCAATTTGCTTGGTGAGTTTGGAGATTTTGGCCTTCATCTCGGCCTGGAGCTTGTCGGTGCCCTTGTGCTTGGGCATCATGGCCAGAAGTTCTTTGGCCAAGCGAAGCTTTTCGCGAGGGTCGCGCTCGCTTTTAAAATCGCGCTCGAGTTCGTAATATTGAGGTGGCAGGTTTGCCGGCATAGCTTTGCTCCTTTATTAATTTAATAAAGGTCCGGCATAATATCAAAAGAAATCATGGACTCAACGCCGGGAATTTCCTGTCAGGTTTTCATAAATTTTCATCATCTCGTCAACATTATCATCCCAGTTATACCGTCGCAGGACAAACTCGCGCGCCTTTTGTCCCATATCGCGGCGCAGTCCCTCTTGCGTGGAAAGCCGAACAATTGCATCCGCCAGCATATCCGCATCTTCCGAAGGGACCAAAAGTCCGGTTTGACCGTCAATAACTACTTCCGGGATGCCGCCGACATTAGTGGCAATGGTCGGCAGACCGGACGCGGCCGCTTCCAGGGCTGTGACCCCAAATCCTTCCCGTCGTGACGGCATGACCAATATATCATGCCCGGACAAAACCCGGGGTATTTCGGAATTGTCGATAAAACCGATAAACTCAACTTTATCGTTTATCCCAAGCTCCATAGCCATTTTTTTAAGCCTTTGAGTCATCTTTCCTTCTCCGGCCATAGTGAGAAACAAAAATGGGCATTTATCCAGGGCTATTCTGAAGGCGTGCAGAAGAATATCGGGGCCATACCTCTTATGATGAACTTTGATAAAAATCAGCCGGACATTACCGGATCCTGCCGGCCGTCTATCGAGCGGCCCGATTTTAACTCCAAACGGAATTACGGCGACCGGGGGATTATCGCCCTTTATATATTTCCGAACGGCCATTTTAAGGAATTCACCGGTGGCGGTAATGGTATCTGCGGCGTTGACAATGCGCTTGAATAAAATACGGTTGATGGGATTAACGGGAAATTCAATGATATCGGTTCCCCATACCGACAATAAAAAGGGATGAAACCCTGATCGCCAGCCCCAATAGCCGTAACTCGAGGCATAGTGCGCGTGCACCAGATCCGGCCGAATGTGATTGATAAGTTCTCTGACGGCCCCGGCCTGACGAAGAAACCCCAAGGCCCGGCTTCCTGAACACGGTAATTTTATAATCTCGACCCGGTCGATATCATCGCCGCCCAACGAAATCAAGGTGAGCTCAAGTCCACGCTCGACCAGCGATCGCGCCCAGCGCTTGATATGCACCGACCGGGTATCCGCCAGCATGACGACGTTAATCGACATTTTCCTCTTTAACCATGCGGCAGGTCAGAGCCATGAAAAAGGGAATCGGGAAGGCAGTCAAACCCCACATCCAGCCGTCCATATAAAATATTTCTCCGAAGGCCGTCAGGGCCACTCCAAATAGTGCCATACGAATGGCCACCGGGAATTCCGACATTTTTGCTCGCGCCCGGTCAAAAGCCATTTTAAAATATCGACCGTACAGCCAAACCAGAGCCGTCGCACCCAGAATTCCGGTCTCGGCCAGGTAATGCAAAACCATGTTATGGGCCGAAAGCCCTCGTACGAGGTGACGAATGACCACAAATTTTACCGAGGGTACAGCGGCATCGACAATCCGGAAATTTCCCGGACCGATTCCCAGCCAGGGATTTTCAAGAAATGTCAGTATGGCCGTTTTCCATAGGGAAAATCGCATCAGCACCGAACTGCCCATATTCTTCGACAGGGCATAATCAAACCGCCGGACAATGCCGGAGAAAATGGTCATTCCGGCGAGAATTAACATAATAAATACGGTGGCTGCTATGAAGGCTGTTCGGACTCTTCTTCGCGCCGGATAAATTCCGATTTTCCCGGCATAATACCAGGAAAATATGAGCAGCGCCAGCCCCACCCAGACAACCGTAAAAACCGGAAATCTTGACTGCGTGGATAATAATCCGGCCAAAAGCATTATGGTTCCGAATCCGTAAAAACGGGCCCGAGCCGATGACGGTGCCCATACAGCATAAGCCAGCCCGACGGCAAAGGCCAGCATCATCAGATCATCGGTATACTTGCCGGCCACGCCGAAAACACGACTGGTGCCGCCCAGAGTAATGAACGATAATGTCATAATGGCCGCCTGCCCAACCATAATCCAGAAAAAAAGTTGGGGGAGTTTCTCGATGTCGTCCCGACTTATGTGGTTGAAAAACAAAACCAGCACTGTCAACTGCAGGGTCGCTCGGATAACCGGTGTAATAGAATGCACCGGGGAATAGGCCGCCAGACCGGCGATAACCATGACGCCGATCAATAAAAGATAATTGACCGTCAATCGGGGAATGGCGACACTACGTCCGATTTTGACCAAAAAGTCAATAACCGAGGCCATTACAAGACCAATCAGGACATAGTCCGCTATCAGAAGCGTCATGCCGGGCACCGGATAGATGTCAACGGTCATAGTCATTACATACAGATATAACAATAGCCTTGGGCTGATGGCCGTTACTAAAAGAAGAGGCAACGCCAATAACATGATGGCGGCGTTATAGCGGTCCATCATCACCAGCGGCACGGCTAACATCACCAGTAAAATCAATAAAAAGAGTGGAGCATATTCAAATGTCCGATCCGATATCTGAACTTTGGTAATCATGTCAAAATATAATATACGATTCCCTAAATAATAGCCTTTTATTGCCCCGGGGCTAATTCCGTTTGCGCGCAAATCGTATTCCCGAAATATTCAAACTCCGGTCGAGGATGGCCAGCGTCAGCGCCCCTCCCAAAGCGCACAATGCCATGGTCGCGATGTCCCCCGGAAAGAGAATTTTACTGCTAAACCAATAGATGGTTACAATAATTAGGACAGTCAGTGCGGCGCCACTGACCGTTCTGGATAAAAAGCATAGGTCTTTGCGATTGTATTTCAAATCGGCGACTATCACTAAATATATCTCCGTCCCCAGAAAGGCCAAGACATATAATGCAATTGTACCACCTCCGATAGCCAGCGCCCATGATGTTTTTATAAATGTTATGCCGATGATGACTTTAACCACCAGCGCCAGCGGACGGGAAACGAGCAGAATCTTCCACATTTTAAGGGAGTACACGACGCGCGCCTGAACATAAAAAAGGGATGTTGTCAGAAGGCCGGCCAGATAGTACACCAGCACTTCGGTTGTCATCTGGCGCGATAGTGCATTGAACTGACCGCGTTCGAAAAGAATTCTTACTATCTCATGGCGGAATATGATAAAATAAACCGCCACGGGCACGATGACCATCACCGCCAACCCAATGGCTCTATGATATAAAGCCGCCAGACCGCGACGGTCATTATCGGCGGCCTTTTCGGCTATGGACGGGAAAAGCGCCGTAGCCACCGAAAACATCAACACCCGCATCGGGGCTTGATAAATAATACTGGCATAGTTGACCGCCGAGACATGCCCGGCCTCAATCGTCAGGCCACATAGGTAACGGTCGAACGGATCGATCAGCACCGTAATGGCTTCAATCACGACAATAATGCCAAGGAATTTCAAATATCCGCTTGAATCGATTTTATTGGAACTGACCTTTTCCGTTTGAGAATACATGAGCCATGACGGAACTATAACCATAAGCATTTGCATCAGCATTCCGGCCAACCAGGCAATCACAAAAGCGACCGAACCCAATTGTGGATATAACGTCAGAAGAATCATTATGATAGTAATGTTAAATCCAAGCACGGCCATGGCCGGAAACAGAAAATGCTTCCGGATATGCAGGAGACTCCGATAAACAGCTTCATAGGCACGGAGCGGTATCAACAGACAGAATATGCGTCCCAATATTATGACCCGATCGGCGGCGGCCGGCGTCATGCCATCGGCCAGAAGCGGGCGAAACAGCGGGATCGTTAAAAAAGCCAGGGCTGTAAGCGCCAGTATGACGATACTGTTGGTCGTCAGAAACCCTCGACCGGAAGTACAGTGCAACCCGCCATTAATACCCGACCGTCCTTCCCAACTTAGATATGGAATGCCGGCTGACGGAATAGACTGAAATAGCAATCCGGCTATCGTCAAGGGAATGGCCATAGCCACCAGCAGAATATCATACTCGGCGCTGGTTCCGAGAAATCGGGCGATTATCGATTCACGGATAAGACCTAACAATTGCGACAGAACGGTCGCGGCAGCAATAACAATGGTAGCCTGCTTTATACCCTGTCTTTTAAGGAATTCCATCAATATCACAAAGCCGAATGGATCATCAGCCGATTACCGGCAAATAGACCGGATGACTTCTATAACTTGATCCTGCTCCCCGCGGGTGAGTTCCGGATAAATCGGCAACGACAACACCGCCGCCGAGGCCTTTTCCGCATTGGGGAAATCACCCCGCCGGTAATTCAGTGACTTATAGCTTTCCAGAAGATGAAAGGGAAACGGGTAATAAATCTCGTATCCAATCCGGTTTTTTTCGAGGGCCGCGATAAGTTCATCGCGATTTTCGACGGCAATGGTGTACTGATTATAAATATGATAACGATCGTCGCGGCAAACCGGAGTTTTCAACGGTATTCCGGTCAAATTTCGATCATAATAGGCCGCGTTGGCCTGACGTTGTTTGGTCCAGTTATCGAGATATTTCAATTTAACCAGCAAAAGCGCCGCCTGGATAGTGTCCAGCCGGGAATTGTAGCCGACTACCAGGGCGTTGTACTTCTTTTTCCAGCCGTGGCTTCGCAACATTTTGAGCGTATCCGCGAATTCCTGATTTTTTACCACAACCATGCCGCCGTCACCGGCGGCGCCAAGGTTTTTTGTCGGATAAAACGAAAAACATCCGAAATCGCCGATGGCCCCCGCCTTTTTATCTTTGTATCCGGCCCCGATCGCCTGTGCCGCATCCTCGATTATCATCAGATTATGCTGAAGGGCGATGTCACAAATGTCATCCATCTCGGCACATTGCCCGAATAAATGAACCGGAATCACGGCCTTGGTTCTGCCCGAAATGGCCGCCGCGAATCTTTCGGGATCGATATTGTACGTTTCCGGGTCAATATCTACAAACACCGGCCGGGCGTTTAAAAGCATGATCACGCTGGCGCTGGATATGAAAGAAAACGCGGGCAGAATTACCTCATCGCCCTCGCCGACCCCGGCCGCTCGCAATGACAGAAGCAGGGCATCGGTCCCCGAGGCCACCCCAACCCCGATGCAATCATCGCCGCACAGGGCGGCGACTTTGGATTCCAGCTCTGCCACTTCCGGGCCGTTGATGAATTTGCCATGGCGGATTACCTCGGCCGCCGCCCTTTCGAGTTCCACTCCAATAAGCTTATGCTGGCGCGAAAAATCAAGCAGGGGAACACTCATAGTCTATTCCTCCCAACCCTGGTTTTCGAGCAGTTGTTCTTTCGGAACCGGGCCCTTGTGTTTGGCTGGAATCCCGGCATAAACTTCTTTGGCTGGGCAATCCTTGGTTAATAGCGCCCCGGCCGCCACCATGCCATCCTCATTAATCGTCTTTCCCGGCAATATAGTGGCATGGACGCCGATGCGTCCGCCTTTCTTGATTGTCACCCCCTTATAATGCTTCTTGCGTTCTTCGGAACGCCCGGCATAGTTATCGTTCGACGTGGCCACACAGGGCGAGACAAATACCCGGTCGCCGAGAACCGAATGGGCCGTGATATAGGCATTTGTTTCCAGCTTGCAATATTTTCCGATTGTACAAAAATTCTCGACCGCCACGCCCCGACCGACAATAGTCATAGCCCCGATGGTAACATTCTCGCGCACCGTTGCCAGGTCGGCTATTAACACTTGTTCGTCAAGACGACACCCGCGATAAATTACGCAATGGGATCCTACTAAACAGCCCGATCCTATTTGCGCCGCCGGAAGGACGTCTTCTTTGGTAATGGCCGAATTGACCGAGCGCATCGGCCGTTTCCCGATTATGGCGCCGTCGTCGATTCGGACATTGTCGCCCACGACAGTATCGTCATGGATAACAACATGATGCCCGATCCGGCACCCAACCCCGATTGTAACATTGGCTCCAAAATGACAATAGGAGCCGTACATGGTATCTTTGCCGATTTTAGCCGATTCGTGTATAGAAGACTGGTTCATCATCGCCTCTGAAATAATATGGATTTACCTTTTTACCTGCGGGACGTCTTTTTGATCCCCGGAAACCAGAAGAAATAAGTCCCCAGAAAGACCTCGGCCCGACTATAATCCTCGGGCGAAACTTTTTTCAACTCCGATAAATAATTCATTACCAGTGCCATAAAAACTGCCAGGACCGCCGACACTATGAAAGTTATCAGGACTATCATCATCTTGCGGGGCTTGACCGGTCTTTCGGGGACGAAGGCCGGGTCAATCACCGCCACCATCGGAGCACTCATCCGTTCCTGGATTTTGATCTGCTCAAATTGCTCGGAAATAAGCTGGTAGAGAGCCTCGTATATTTTCGCGTCTGCCGTAAGCCGCGCATATCTAAGCTTCAGCCCGGGGACATCGGATACCGGCAGATTGAAATATGAGCTATCGGCGCCGCCGAATTCCAGAGCGTTGATCTGGCCTTTTATTTCATCGATTCGTCGCTGAAGATTGATGACTTCCGGGTGGGTTTCCGACAGCGTCTTGCGCTTCACGTTGATATTTATTTCGGCATCGGCCAAAGCGACTTTGAGGCTTACAGCCGATTCTATGGCCAGCTGGGTTTGCCGATCGATATCAACCGCCTTATTTTCCCTTTGGAAATTTTCAATTTCGCGACGAGCCGAGTCAAGACTGCCGCCGATTTCGGCCAGTCGGTTTTCAAGCATCCGGCGAAGTCCCTGCGCTTTTGACACCGCAATTTCCTGATTCAGGCTATCCAGTTCGACAGCAAAGGAATTGACCACGCGCGCCGCCAGTTGCGGATCCTTGTCTTCAAAGGCAATTTCGATTAATCCTTCATCGGTGACACGCATACTGCAGTAATCCATCATTTTTTCTATGATTTCTTCGTCGGAATTTATGCCGTAATGCGTCCGCAAATTATTGGCCTCAATAACTCGTGTGAAAAGCGTCCGACTTTTCAGGATGCGGACATAGATATCGGCGGGGGTTGCCGCGACCGGTTGTTCCAAACCCGATGTAAGAGTTAGCGCTTCGGCCAGGTCCTTCACCATGCCGACATATGATCCGGAGTCCTTGGGCGGTAGCAGGATCATCCGGGCTTGATACCATCGTGGCAGAACAAAGGCAACTATTATGGAAACGGCTGTGGCAATAAAAATGAACCCGACTATGAAACGAGCCTTCAGAGCCAGGACTTCCAGAAATTTCCACAAATTGATTTCTTTGTTTTCCATGTCAATCCGTGGCGTTTTCCACAGCCAGATAAACGATGCCGAGGCTGCCCAAAATTATCGCCCAGTCCCGGGCTTTTTCCATGAAGCCTCTGGTCGTTTTTTTCTCCGGCACGACAACCAGGTCACCGTCAAAAACACGCGTCGACGCGTATGCATTAATATCGATGGCGCCAACTTTTCTAATCAGGTGAATATTTCCGCGATCGGCCCGCGAGGTGGTCCCGCCGGCCATGCCAATCAGTTTTCCGACCGTCATAGGATAATCATATTCGATAATGCCGGGTCGATTTATCTGCCCGAAAACGCTTACGATGCCGGTCGCCGAGGGAATAACAATTGAATCGCCGGGCTGCACGATAATTTTGTCGAGATGGTCAGGATAATAATCAGCCATGTTCAGCGATGCGGGAAGAACGCCGGCCACGACATTTATATTATTTGCGGACCCTGAAGGAATGCTTTTAAAATTTTCCGGATTCTCATATTTGGGGCGCCGAAAAATCACAGATGAGTATATATCGGCTTCCGGCTTCAGTCCACCGGCGATAGTGATTATGTCGTCGAAATTCATTGGCGCGCGATAAGGATAACGCCCGGGCAGTGCGACTTCGCCGATTACCGTAAAATAGTCCTTCAATGCTTCTACCGTTCGCGAATGAATGATAACCTTATCGGCCGGCTGGAGTGCAAAATCGGTCTGCTTGAGGCTGACCGATAATACCTCCGAAATTCCGTTTTTGCGGCGAAAAATAGTCGCCGAATCGCCCTGCAACCCATTCAGACCGTATGCCAGCTCGATTAAAATTCCGAAATTATCGCCGGGGCTATACTCAAAACCGTCCGGTCGATTGACCGCCCCGGAAATTTGAATAAAGGACGAAGAATCGACAATCATGGGAACCCTAATGATTTCGCCACTATAAGCAAATGGATTGGCCGAAAAATCACCACACCTTTCGAAACGAAGCAGGTCGATGACAAGGTCATGACCGCCATCGGCCAAGATGATATTCCGTTTTGATGCTCCCGGCAACAGACCACCCGCTTTGGTGATGTACTCGGAAACGCGATTGGCGACATTCCCGTCGTAGAAACCCGGGTTTCTGACACCGCCCGAAACAAACATTTTTACCGCCCGTAAACCATCCAGACTGACAGTAAATTCACTGTCAGGATAATACTCGCGAATTTTACTGCGTATTTTGGTCCGCGCTTCTAAAAGGGATAATCCTGATACTTCGAGCTTGCCCATGTCCGACAAAAGAATCGCCCCCTCTGGAGTGACGGTAACATTGATGGTCGCGACTCCCCCAACCCAGAAATCTACCCGGAACTGATCGCCGGGGCGTATAATATATTCATTGGGATCGACCGCCGAACCAAATGACGCTTGCGCCCGCAGAGTTTGCCCGCTTTTCATGACAAGTGCGCCTAATCCGATCAACACTAAAAGCCGCAGGGCATAAAAAAGCCTCCGGGCAGGACTTATCGACTTACGCCGCAAATTTTTTCCTCCGGAAGGATTGTTCTCGCTAACTCATACTGCCAACAGACCTGTATACGAAAAAGCGACGCAATTGTCAAGAACGATTGTCACGGGGTAAGGCATTAAGGAACATTGACTTGAATCATCATAAACATTATATTCCGTCATGCCGCTATCGATTATCATGCCGCTTTACAACGAAGAGAAAACCGTCGCGGAAATAATCCGGAAAATCCTCGGTCTGAAAATTGACCTGCAATTGATTATCGTGAATAATGGGTCAACCGACACTACCGGCAACATAATCAAAGAATATAAAAATGATGTCCGGGTCACCTTAATCGAAAAAGAGCGAAATATCGGTAAAGGTGACGCCATTAAAACCGGACTGGAATATGCCGTTGGGCAATACACCGTTATTCAGGACGGAGACCTCGAATATGATCCGTCCGATCTGGAGAAAATGATGGCCATCGCCGAATCCACAGGGGCATTGGTTGTTTTCGGCTCCCGCCGTCTCAACCCCAACTCAGGAATTTCTTATAACAGGTATCTCTGGGGCGGGGAGCTGTTGACACGTATTGCCAATTTGCTCTATGGGGTCGGTATCAGCGATGAGTCAACCTGCTACAAACTGATTCGCACCGATATTCTCAAGGGAATGAATCTGGAGTGTCGTCGTTTCGAATTCTGCCCCGAAGTCGTCGCTAAACTGGGTCGCAATAAAATAAAGATAACCGAAATCCCGATAAGTTATCGCCCCCGCAAATTTAACGAGGGGAAAAAAATACGCTGGCATGACGGCCTTGAAGCCATCTGGACTTTAATCAAATATCGCTTTAAAACGATTCCCCGTTTGCGTGTGAAATAATGCCGCCAGCGACAACCCGACCGCCAGAATGCTTACAATTAACCCGATATAAAAGTACGGCGGGCGATAAAACAGGGTCAGGTGTATATCCGAAACATTATAAGCGGTTGCCACCAGACCATTATCTTCATAAAGCCGTCGGCCATCGACAGCCCGCCACCCCCTGTCAAAACCTATTCCAAATATTATCGTACCGGAACCCGATGGTTTAATTTCATAAGTAACCCTATTGGGAGTGTAAGACCGGCTTATGACTTCAAGATTCCCTTGAGGCGAATATTCCATTAAGACCTCGTTGGTTGGAAGCACCAGAGCGCGACTCGGCCCATAAGCCGACAGCCAGGGAGCCATCAATGAACCTTTGTTCTGCAAAAACAAGTCATAGATGTTGTCTTTTCGACCGATTTCATGTCTGAATTCCGGGGCGAAATGGTACTGCCCGGGACGCTTATATTCGATAGACCGCAAGGCCGGCAGATTGACCAGAAAATTGCCGACTGCCACCAGTCCGATTAATAATGCAAAAAGCGTCTTTATCGATCGCACGTTATTCGACAGCTTCTTAATCCAATAATCCACTCCGATGGCGGCCAAAAATGACATTGACAAAATGACGAATTGAAACGCCCGTGACGGGGCCCTGATGGACGAAAACCCCGGCAGCCGGGTGAATAACGCCCAGGGAGAAATGTCCGAAAAATGACCCAGGCCAAAAATAAAAAAGAACAGTGCCAGAATAAGCCAAAGACGCGCTTTTTTGAAAGAGGTCAAGACTGCCGACAGGGCCAGGATGATCACGATCGGTGATAGATAAGCCCCATACTCATGCCAGCCCCAGTATTGATCCGGCCCGGTGGTTTTGAATATAGCCTGGTCAATGGAGAAAAAACCTTCCAGGGCCAGACCGAGCGGCACGAGATCCTGGCTCATTCCCTCCCACGGGGCTTGCGACAGATAAACATACATGGGCAGAAATTTGACCGAGGCAACCAGCACGCCGATAATCATGGCACCAAGATACAACTTGGCGGGACGCCAATCTTTATTCTGGATGGCTCGAATAAGAATAAAAAACCCGGCGAAAAATGCGGAATATACCAATGGCACGGCGGCGCCATTGCCCAAAATCATCAGGGAGATTGCGATGGCCGCCGCGAATATGAATTTCCAATTCCCTTCGGCCTCAAGAAGAAAATACAAAAACCAGGGCAAAAAGCAAAAATGCGTGAATGGGATATGTCCGATGGAATAATGCAGGGCGAAATAAGAGTTTCCCTGGAATATCAGGGTCGCTGTATAAGAGCCGGTTACGGACAAATCCATTCTGCGGGCAAAAAGGAATGTCCCGTATAACCCGAGAAAATAGGCGACCAGAATCTGAAGCTTCAGCCCCGCCACCGGTCCGAATAACAGAATCAGGGGAAAAAACGGGGACAGCACGGATACTTCGGGATGCGCGAAAAGAATATTGCCACCGCCGATGTATGGGTTCCAGAAAGGGAATTGACCGAAATGCAGCACCGTCTTGGCCGGAACGGCGGCCATAGTAACGAATAATTCCCAGTCGCCGACACCGATATAGGACCACTTGAGCAGAAACGGCAGGGTGAATAAGCCTGAAATGAAAAGAAATAAAAGGGGCGCTAAAGTGCGGTTGGAGCTGCCGTCTTGTTCATGATTCATGCCGGGAATATAATCAAGACAGCGTCCATATCAAACAGGTATTCACCAATCGGGGAGACGTTCAAATAAAAAAGGCCGGCAAAATTCCGGCCTTGCAATTATTGTATTCTGATCTCGACTATTTGATATGTTTCGAAACCAGCTTGGTCATCGTGAACATGTCGACTTTGGCCTTGCCGTCGAAGACCTTTTTCAAGGTTTCGTCGGCATTGATCATCCTCTTGTTGGTTGCATCCTGAAGGTTATTCTTCTTGATGTAATCCCACAATTTCTTGGTGATCTGACCGCGAGGCATCGGGCTCGGTCCGACCACGGCGCCGAGGATGGCATCGGGCTGAACCGGCTTCATCAAAGCCGGGCTGGCTTTCCGTTTAGTGGCCTTTTTCTTGGGTGCGGCTTTTTTTGCCGCTTTCTTTGCCGCGGGTTTTTTGGCCGCTGCTTTTTTCCTGGCCGGTTTCTTCTTCGCCGTCGCCTTCTTGGTTACCTTCTTCGCGGCCGGTTTCTTTTTGGCTGCGGTCTTCTTGGTTACCTTCTTGGCCGTTGTCTTCTTCGCGGTCGCCTTCTTCTTGGGAGCCGCCTTCTTCTTTGCCGTTGTTTTGGCTGGCATCAGTACCTCCTAATGTACTATGAAGGTTGGTCTTATATTTATTAACTGTCGTTTCCCGCGATTATCCGATCCGTGCTCAATCGGTACTTTATCCTTTCCACATGGCGCTGACACAGACAATTAAACGCATTTTAAAATATACAAAGCAAGAAAAAATTTAATAAAACCATAATTTTTTTGCAGGTTCAAACACTCGATGCCAACCGCTGTGATTTCGCACGCATTCCGGTCAGAACCATTTCCAGCGCCCGGTCAAGGTCAATATAAGTCGTGTTGACGATCAGATCGTAAGCGCCGGGGTCATCGATATTCCGCTTGAAATTGGCCTGGACAAACCGCGCGCGTTCAGCGTCGCTTCTGAGTATCTCCCGCTCGGCCTCTTCGCTCGGCAGTTTTTCGTACTGCATCAGGTTGGCCACCCGAACCGGCAGTGAGGCCACTACTCGAACGTGAAAACCCTGGTCGCGGTTGAGAATAAAATTGGCCGCCCGACCGACCGTGACGACTCCCCCGTGCTCTGATATCGACATGATCACCTTGTACAAATGACGGAAGTAATCCCCGGCATCGATATAAATCCCCTTGAAAGCCCCCTCAATCATCAGTTCAATTCGGGAGCGGACCCTGTTGTCCAGTGATTCGATGACTCTTCGGCGATATCCTGACGACCGGCAGATTTCGTCAATGATATCGCGATGCAACCGCTGATAGCCCAGTTTATCGGCCAGCATATCGGCCAGATACGATCCCCGGCTGCCCCTCTGGCGGCTGATTGTAACGATGGGCTTGACGGGTGAAATGAAGCCCGGGGCGACGTCCTCGTAGCGGGCCTTTTGCTCGGATTCCCAACGCTTGAGTTGACGATTTATAAGTTCCTCGATCGACCGCATGGCGCATCCCTCCTAATCTGTATAAAATATACTCCCGGTTATAATAAATGCAAATTAATTTTGCGCCATTGATGCCGCTGATCCCGGCAATTCGGACAAAAAAATCTCTTTGATTTTCGCTTCGGCAACATATATTGGTCTGCGTTATGAGCGGCGACAAGCAACATAGGACCGATAACGATTATCTTCAATCGCTCGGGTTCAAATGCGGGCTGGAAATCCACCAACAACTGAACACCAAGCGCAAGCTGTTCTGCCATTGCCCGGTCGGGTCATGTCGCGGACCGCACGACGCCGAACTTCTGCGCCATATGCGGCCGACACTGTCGGAACTGGGGGAATACGACGGCACCGCTTTGATGGAATTCAAAACCAAAAAAAACGTCATCTATCGGCTTTATCGCAATCTTACCTGCACCTACGAGATGGACGACACCCCCCCCTTCCTGGTCAACCAGGAAGCGGTCGATTTTGCCATCCATATTGCCCTGCATTTCAACTGCCGAATCGTCGATGAGCTTCATGTCATCCGCAAACAATATCTCGACGGGTCTATTCCGACCGGTTTCCAAAGAACCATGATTATCGGCGTCGACGGCTGGGTACCCTATAAAGACAGCAAAATCACAATCACGCAGGTCAACCTCGAAGAAGAAGCCTGTCGGGAGATATCCGATATCGGTCATTTTATCACCTTCGCCACCGACCGTTTGTCCATCCCGCTGGTGGAAATAATTACTGACGCCCAGATGAAAAACCCCGATGAGGCCGCCGACGTCTGCCGCCTGCTGGGCAATTCCATGAAAATCACAGGACTGGTGCGACGCGGCATCGGTACCGTCCGACAGGATGTCAACGTTTCCATAACTGGCGGCAAACGGGTCGAAATCAAGGGGGTCCACAAGGTCAACAATATTCGCCCCTTGACGGCCAGCGAAGCGCTCCGCCAGAAAGGGTTGCTGGAACTTCAAAAGATATTTCGCGACAGATTCCCGGACCCAAATGCTATCAAATATACCGAAGCCGTTTTCACGGATATGTTTCGTGACAACAATGACGTCATCGGCCGCCGCCTGGAAAGCGACCGGCCCCTCAAAGTGGTCGGACTACGACTGCCCGATATGGCGGACATAACCATTAAAGACCTCCAGCCGGGACGAAATTTCGCCTTTGAACTCTCCGGGAGGGTAAGGGTGATCGCTTGCATTGATACCATGCCCAATCTTCTTTTCTGGTCGCACGCCGGTCAGTATGATATCGCCATGGCCGATTGGGAGAAGGTCAAAACGCAGTTGCGCTGGGCCGATGGCGATGACATTGTCCTTGTCTGCGGGCCGTCCGAGGATGTCGTCACGGCCATAAATGAAATTAAAATTCGCATTGGCGAACTGGCCGAGGGTGTTGTGCATGAAACCCGCCAGGATATCAAAGACGGCACCAGCGATTTTGAGCGAATTCTGCCCGGGCCCGATCGCATGTATCCCGACACCGATCACCCGCCGGTCAGGATTACCGAGGAGCGTATAGAGAACATCCGACGCAATCTGGCCGAGCCACTCTGGGAAAAACAACAACGCTGGGCCGGACTGGGATTGCATAGAGAGCAGATCAGCGCCCTGTCGCTGTCGCCATTTTCCGGGCTGTTCGACCGCCTGTGCACTGATGCTCAATTGGATAAATCGCGATATAAAAAGGCGGCGCAAATTTGCTCGGCAGTTATGGTGGCAATGCGACGCTCCGGATATAATCTTGCCAAGGGTAATCAGGACCTGCTCTTTGATGTCGTTAAAACGGCCCTGATTTCGGACTGGCCACACTCCCGTCTTAAAAACGAGTTAATGTCATTGGCTCGCGGCGTAAAACCATCCGATACCATTGGCGCTCTGTCCGAACAAGCTGTGGATATTCTCTGGCAAAGCGCCAGTAAAGAATTCAACGGTCATGGTGACCTCTGCAATGATCAGAAATACCGTCGTTTCATGACCGGTAAAATTTTGAAGATCTGCCCATCGGATACGCACCGGTGGCTGGGGCTAATCGAGACCAGATTCAATTCCTTATAAATTACTTCATGAACATCGCCGCGTAGGCTCGGGCCGATGAATCCGAAGAATATTTTTTTAGAGCTTTCCTGTATCCCTCTTCGGCCAGCCTGTCGCGCAAATTATCGTCGCGTATGAGGCGTTTTATCGCCTCCGCCAGACTCGCGGAATTATCGACCGGCACCAACAAACCGGTTTTTTCGTGTTCGATGATACCTGTGATTCCTCCTGAACTGGCTCCAATGACAGCGGTCCGGCAAAGCATGGCCTCGGTCAACGCCAGACCGAAACCCTCTTCATACGAATTCAGCACCACCATCCCGGCCCGATTATACACTTCGGCCAGTGCATCCTGCGACAAAGGTTCATTTATGCTAACGCGACCCAGCAAACCGGATTCCTCGATTTGGCGGTTGAGCCTGTCCAGCTCGGGTCCGGTGCCGTAGATTTCAAGTTTCACCGAGGGTATTTCCGTATATACCAGCCGCACGGCCTCGATCAAATATTTCAGCCGCTTTTGGACTGTCAGACGCGACGCGGCGACCACAAGGTTTGGGTCTTTTCTGACTCGCTCGAGGGGGCGAAACAGCCTTTCGTCATTAGGCAAAGATATGACTTTTATTACCTTGCCCAAATCTTGATCCTTCAATGATAACCGTGATGCCAGATAGGTCGAGACCACCGTCCATCCCCGGCAATGCCGGATAAACGACTTGAAAAACGTCAGGGCAAAAGGAATTTTGGTCAAAAGGCGGATATCGGTACCATGAGAACTTAAAAATATCTTAATTTTGCCGTCGAATTTCCGGAGCAGTTTCATCCCGACCAAACCGTTGGGAACAATCCAGTGTATATTGACTACGCCGATATTATCATTTTCGATAACTTTCACGGCCTCGCGGAATGCCGAGCGAATAAACCTGAATAATTTGAAAACATTAAGCGGGTTATACAATAACTGGCGGTGCATATCGCCCCGGTAGGCGAATGTTTCGTCATCGTCATCGCCATAGCGGAAACGGTATATATTTATGCCGTCGATATTTTCGAACTCCGGCAGGCCCTGGTCATGGGGGGCCAAAACCGTTACATTCACACCGTACTCGCGCAATCGTCGGGCCAGAAGGTGCAGGAAGACCCCCGAAAAATCGCCATCATAGCGGATATAGTTATGAGTAATAAACAGGACCTTCTGAGGGCCGTTATTATCGGGTTTGGCTTGTGGCATATGCTAATTATATGCCGCAATATGGACTTGTCATTAAAAAATTGCCAATCTCAAAAAATCAAACTTCAAAAAAGGTATGGCTGACCCATACCAGGATGATTATAAGAGCTATACCGAGAATAATGCTCCATAAAATCAGCTTTTTTTCAATTGGCAAAAGCGGCTCATGGGCCATCTTTTCCAATTCTTCGGTTATTTTCGGTTGTGATTGATCCATGCATTCCTCCCTTTAGCCGACAAGCGGCGGCTTAACGCCGTGGAAAAAGAGCCATGATATTACCAGCCCGATCCAGATGATAAATCCGAACAGGCAGATGACATAAACCAGCGCCAGTTTGCCAATCCCTTCTTCCCATAATTTTCTAAAATTGGAGACGACGCCGATGGTGAAAAAGGTCATAACAAAAAATATCCCCCGGAAGACATTGGCCTGTCCCATCGCCTTTTTGGTCATCGGGACAAGGTCACTATAAAACACCGCCAGCAAGATGACGATAACAAATGTTGCCATGTAGCCAAGTATGAACTTGGGGAAACGCTGCCATATTTGCGAAGCGCCAACTTTTTCGCCGGCCGTCGGCTGAATCTTGACCGACCAGATCCACGCCAGAATAAAAGCCCAGACGGCGATAAAAACATCGATAAAGACCTTCACTGTCGTGGTCGTGGCCATTATCCAGCCCGGTTGGTACTGAATGCCGTCTTTGGCCAGCGCCTTGGCCAGAATCAGTGATTCGGCGATAGCCCCGCTGGCCACCGCGGCGCCATCGGTTTTGACCGCCAGACCCATCCACGCTCCGGCCACCATCGGTTCATGATACAGAAAATTCTGGGCGATAAACGGAAGCAGGACCAGTTCGACGACGGCGAATATCACAACCAGCGAGGAGACCATAATCGGGACAATCGGACGGGCTTTGATGGCGGAACCGGTGGCAATGGCGGCTGAAACGCCGCAAATAGAAATACCGCTCGCCAGTGGAACCGACCATTCGCGGCTGAACTTGAAATATTTACGGGCAATAAAATAGACCAATGCCCAGTAAATCAAATAAGCTTCAACAATGGCACACAGCCCGCGAAACATGACCGACGTGGCCAGTCCGAGCTGCTCGGCGGCGGTAATGCCCAAAAAGCCGCCGAGGATAACAATGGCCGATTTGATATAAAGCTCCGGTCGGATCGCTTCTTCGATACGTTTGCCCACTCCGGGGAAGAAATTGCCGATGACCAGACCGACCAGAAGAGCGATTATATAGCCGGCTTCCGAAGTTAGATTCAGCGACCAGGAAATCCCGAATTTATCCAGTTGATTGGGCGTGGCCGCGATAAAAGCACACCCGCCGAGAATCCAGCAAATATAACTTATAAAAAACACGGCTGTGAAACCCAGTGCAAAACGCCGGACGTTGAGTCTCATTAAGGCCGCCCCGATCGAAAGAACAATTAGCAGGAACAGAAAAGTAAAAAGCAGATAGACCAAACTCGGCAGCCCAACGCATGAGGCCGAGACCGGCTTAAGAGCGGTAGTAATATCGGTCCAGATGCCGGTCGTCACCGCCCAGCCAAGAATATCAATGCCTGCAAATTGTAATAAAGACAGTAAAAAAATAAACATGCCGATAATCAGGGCCAGCCAGTCTTCGCTTAAACCCGGCTTGGCGCCGTCCGGTTGGGAATCGGAAAGACATGGTCCGGGTTGTTTGGACAGTTTGGCGGCTTGGTTAAGGTGGATTCG
>CAYWLR010000018.1:0-70462 GCA_964459465.1 uncultured Ignavibacteriaceae bacterium
TGTCGATTCTCTGGCCACGGCGCTGGGGGAAGTCCTTTCCGAACTTCAAAAGAAAGAAGCCGCCCGACTGGCCGAAGCCTGGCTTTTGATATCAGACGGTATCAACAATAGAGGACTCGACGTCGCGACCGCATCGGATCATCTGGTTACCCCGGTTTATGCTCTCGGCGTCGGATCCGATTTTGGACTGCGTGATGTGACGGTCGCCGGACTGGAATATAACCGGGCCGCCTTTGTCGGCAAACCGACCGAAATCATGGTCCGTCTTCAGTGGTCCGGATTAAACAACGAACCGATCATGGTGCAAATAAAGGACGGCTCCAAGGTTTTGGCCGCGGATACGTTGCGTGGCGGCCCCGGAGACTTAAAACAGGATATTTCCATTACATTCGTGCCCGACCGCATCGGTCGCCAAACTTTTCTCGCAGAGATTACGCGGCTGACGGATGAAGTCAATACCGATAACAATGCTCGGTCGTTTTCGATGCTGGTTTTAAAGAGCCGTCTCAATGTGCTTCTGGTGGCCGACCATCTCGACTGGGAATATGCTTTTCTGAAAAGATTTCTCATGCGATCTGAAAATGTGGAATTATCAACGGTCGTTTACCGAAGCAATGGCCAGACTCTTGAAGGCCGCTTCCCGACCACCCAGACCGAACTCAACCAGGCTGACATGATTATTTTTTATGATATTAAATCCGAATTACTTTCGGCGCAGGAAAGTATTATTCATTCCTTTGTTGCGGAAAAAGGCGGCGGGGTATTCTTTCTTCTGGGGGACAATTATCTTGGCGCCCGGCCTCCGCGCTGGGTGGATAATTTATTGCCTTTCGTGAGCCGGAGAGGTCAGGGACAGATGATTTACAGCAGATTCAACGGTATTCCTTCCGAAAACTTCCTGTTTCATCCGTCGGTAAGATTGTCCGATGACCGTCGTGGTGTCCGGGAGCGATGGAGGGATTTGCCCAATTTCGAGAGGCTGGTGCCGATGGACTCGGTGACACCGCACTCAGAAGTTCTAATCACGGCCGGTTTAGGACGCAGCGATATCGATTATCCGGTACTGGGTTATCGCCTGCTGGGAGCGGGTAAAATACTGGCGGCAACGGCGGCGCCATTCTGGCGCTGGGCTTTTTTAAGCGTCGGTTTCAATGAACCGACAAGCGACTATGACCTGTTCTGGGACGGATCGGTCAAGTGGCTGGCCTTAAAAGAAGATTTCGACCCGATAAAGATCGTGCCGGATAAGGATATCTATACCCGAGGTGAGACCGTCGGCTTCACAGCTTTTGTCAACGATCAGGGTTTTCGGCCTATCGAAAACGCCCGGGGACTGGTGGAATTGGTCAGTGGCACCGGCGTCGATACTATGACCGTACAATGGCTGGAAACTGGAGAGGGGCGCTATCGGGCTGAATTCGAAGCGGTATCGCCGGGAAGATATTCATATCGCGGCGTTGTCGAACGGGATGGGATACAATTAAAAGAAGCCGACGGACAGCTGGCGGTAGAGTCTTATTATGTCGAAGACTATGACCGTCGGCCCGATTTTGCCGCCCTCGAAACGTCGGCCCGCAGGTCCGGCGGGCGTTATGACCATATCGACAAGGCTGACAGTGTTCTTGCCGGAATTAGTGTCGATAGAATTTCGGAAACAGTTAAAAGCGAAACCTCGCTTTGGGACAGAGTCTGGCTGTTGTTTATATTTATTGGGGCTTTGGCCTTGGAATGGACTTTGAGAAAGCGTTATCAGTTGATATAATTTTCGATAGCTTGATTTAATCTTTGTCTTTTTAATATCCCCCGATGCGTTTTAAAATCCTTGTTGATATGATTTAACCACGATATTATATAAGGCGATTCAATAAAGAAGCTGTGAAGAGGAAGTGAATGAAAATAGCGGTAATTGGTTCAGGGATGATGGGTCGGGCGGCAGTGTATGATTTAAGCCGCGCCGAGGGAATGCAAAAAGTCGGTCTTTATGATTTTGATAAGGATCTGGCCGAGGAAATCGCCCGCAAGTACGGCAATGAAATTACATGCGCGGGACAAATTGACGCCGGCGAGGAAGACCGGGTGGCTGACATTCTCACAGATTATGACGCCTGTATTTCAGCCGTTACATATAAATATAATCCCGGTCTGACCCGGGCGGCCATAAAAGCCGGGGTGCATTTTTTCGATCTGGGCGGCAATAACGATGTGGTTGCGTCGCAGTTTGAAATGAATGCCGAGGCGGCCGAAGCCGACGTTCTGGTGATTCCAGACTGCGGTTTGGCGCCGGGGATGGTGTCGGTTCTGGCGGCGGCGGGCATTAAGGAATTTGACCGGGTGGCCTCGCTTAAAATCCGTGTCGGCGGCCTGCCCCAGAATCCGCGCCCGCCCCTTGATTATCAATTGGTATTCTCCCCTGAAGGCCTGATCAATGAATACTGGGAGCCGGTCGTGATTCTCGAAAACGGCAAAAAAAAGATTGTCAATCCGATGACCGGATTGGAATCACTGGAATTCGACGGCATCGGCGAACTGGAGGCCTTTTATACGTCGGGGGGAACGTCGACATTGCCGGACACCTATCAGGGAGTGGTGGATTTCCTGGATTATAAAACCATCCGCTATCCGGGCCATTGCCGCGTTTTCAAGCCGATGCTGGAACTGGGCCTGGGGTCACGCAGTCCGGTCAAAGTCGGTGACCGCGAGGTCGAGCCGCGCGAAGTGTTTAAAAAGGTCCTCGAAAAGAATCTGCCTCACAATGAACCGGATATGGTTCTGGTGCGCCTGACCTTCGAAGGGACAAAAGCGGGAGCGCCGAAAAAACTGGTTTATGAGATAATCGACCGTCAGGATCCGCGCACTGAATTGACGGCTATGATGCGCACGACGGCCTTTCCCGTAGCCATCATCGCCTGGATGGCCTGCGCCGGAAAAATAACTTCACGGGGAGTAATTCCGCAGGAAATCGCGGTCGACCCCCAATTCTTCATCGGCCAATTGAAAAAGCGGGATATTAAACTATATATACACGGTGATGCGTAGGGCGCATTGATCGGCCACGTTTTATTCGGGTATTGTCAAGGCAATATTTCCGAATATTCGCGCCTGACAGGCAAGCCGGGATTTGTTCGGGATAGAGTCGGTCATTTCCAGCAGTTGCCGTTCCTCGTCGGTCATGGCGCTAAGGTTTTCGTGACCTTCTTCGATGTGAACCTGACAGGTTCCGCAGACACCATTGGCGCCGCAGTCGTTGTCGATATCGACATCATGATCGAGCGCGGCTTCGAGGATGGACGTGCCTTCATCAACCTCGATTTTTCTGTCATTGTTTCGGAAATGAATATTGGGCATTCTCACCACATTCCGGTTTGGTTTTACAGGCATAAACCCGGCGGGTTGTTTATTGTTCCAATAATAGACCTATAAAGTATAATTTGAGGCTCATAAACCCGCATTCCGGGGCAATAACACCGGTTTGGGGCAAAAAAGACTTGAAAATGTTGTAAAATATGTCCATATTAAGAAGTCAATTTGACGTATATAGATAATGATATCAACTTATAAGTATATGAGGTAATTTTAATATGCAATTATCAAGAAAGGCCGACTACGCTTTAAGAGCCGTGACCCATTTTGCCGGATTACCCAAAGGGGAGCTGGCCTCGATTGGAACGGTGGCCGAGGCCCAGCAAATACCGCGCGAATTCCTGGCCAAGATATTAAAGGATTTGACCTGGGCCGGAATACTGGTGTCATACCAGGGAGTGACCGGTGGTTATCGGCTCGCCCGGGCCCCCAAAGATATCAGTTTTTTAAATGTCATCGAGGCGATGGAAGGTCCCGTTTCGCTGAACTTATGCACGCAGGAAGGCCGTTGCGAATGTGAACGGATGAATCACTGCCAGATGCGTGATTTCTGGATTAAACAGGAAGTGTATTTTAAGAAAGCTTTGGGCCGCGCCAATTTTGCCAAGTACCGGTCATCGGCGAAGGAGAAGTAATTCTTCCGGCGCCATAACAGTGTTATGCCGCAATAATTCGGCCGGATTGCCTCCGGCCTTTTTTATTGTCATTTACCGTCTGGTGCTCTTGCCATATCGGGATAACGGATATATATTATTTTTCTGCGGAAACGGTTTTAGCCGTCCGCTTGTTTAAGATATGCGGGATTGAGACCTGTCAAAAGGAGCGAATGGGATGAATTTTGAAGATAAAGATTATAAAATCAAAGTCGGTCTGGCCGAGATGCTCAAGGGCGGCGTCATCATGGATGTCGTCAGTTCGGAGCAGGCGAAAATCGCGGAGCAGGCCGGCGCGGTTGCCGTTATGGCATTGGAGCGAGTTCCCTCGGATATACGCGCCGAAGGGGGCGTGGCCCGCATGGCCGACCCCGATATAATCGAGGCGATCAAGAAGGCCGTCTCCATTCCGGTGATGGCCAAATGCCGCATCGGTCATTTCGCCGAAGCGGAAATTCTGGAGGCTTTAGAAGTCGATTTTATCGATGAATCCGAAGTCCTGACGCCGGCCGATAATGCCAATCATGTCGATAAATGGCGCTTCAAAGTGCCTTTCGTTTGCGGTTGTCGCAATCTGGGCGAGGCCCTGCGGCGCATCGCCGAGGGGGCGGCCTTGATTCGCACCAAGGGCGAAGCCGGGACGGGCGACGTTTCCGAAGCGGTCCGCCATCTGCGCGAAGTCAATCGCGATTTAAAGCGCCTTACGGTCATGGCGAAAGACGAGTTATATAGCGCCGCCAAGGAAATGCGCGTCCCGCTTAATCTTGTGCAGATGGTAGCCGAGGCCGGTCGTCTGCCGGTGCCCAATTTCGCCGCCGGCGGGGTGGCCACCCCGGCCGATGCGGCCCTGGTGATGAAGCTGGGAGCCGAATCGGTATTTGTCGGCAGCGGGATTTTTAAATCATCGAATCCGGAAAGACGAGCCCGGGCGATCGTAACCGCCGTGGCGCAGTACAATGACCCCAAAGCGCTGGCCGAATGCAGTCGTAATCTGGGCGAAGCCATGAAGGGTGTTCAGGCCGCAACGTTGCCCGATGAAGAGTTATTGCAGATTCGTTAAATCGTTTTTGTCAGGGTATCAATATGATTCCGGCCATAAATATCGGGGTGCTGGCTCTTCAGGGTGATTTCGAACGGCATCTTTTGCATTTAAGAAAGCTTAATGTGCCGTCGATTGAAATCAGAAAACCGGAACAACTCGATGTCATCGACGGTTTAATTATCCCCGGCGGTGAATCCACGACCATGGCCGAACTCATCGATCGGTTCGGTTTTCGTGATAGATTGACGTCGTTTTTCAAAGACCATGCGGTCTGGGGTACGTGCGCCGGTGCAATACTTCTGGCCCGGCACGTCGATGACACTCGTGTCAGGCCATTCGGCGTCATCGATATCAAGGCCGTGCGTAACGGGTATGGTCGCCAGGTACATTCATTCTTCGAAATGGTCCGATTGAATCTTAACGGCTCGGCCGCAACTATTGGAGTCTCGTTTATCAGAGCGCCGATGTTTGAAAATATCGGTCGTGGGGTGGAAATCCTCGCGCGGCATGACAATCAACCGGTGCTGTTAAGGCAGGGGCGCTGTCTGGTCAGTTCCTTTCACAGCGAATTGCATGACAATCCGCTTTTGACGGCGTATTTTATCGACCACATGGTGCGACCGGCCGACGTATCAATTGACAAGTAAACGCCCGATCGATTTATGAAAATTATTATTGCCAGACATTTCGGTTTTTGCATGGGGGTCAAACGGGCGATTGCCATCGCTGAAGATAACGCCACGGTTGATGATAAAGTGACCATTTTTCGGGAAATCGTGCATAACGATGCCATCGTGGAAAGATTTAAAAAAATGGGTATCGGGCAGTCTGACGCGGTGGAAAATATCGACCGGGGGACAGTCATAATTCCGGCGCACGGCGCCAGCGCGAGTGTATTTGACGCCGCCCGGGCCCGTGGGCTCAATGTTGTCAACGCCACCTGCCCGCTGGTTATACGCATCCAGAAAATCGTCAAAAAACTGGCCCAGGACGGATATCTGATTGTCCATTTCGGCGACCGCCATCACGATGAAACTATCGGTATTGTCGGTCATGCCCCGGATAATGTCCGGGTTATAGGATCTCTGGCCGATCTTGATACGATAGATTATAGAGAAGGACCGATCGCCTTAACATCGCAAACAACCGCCCGTCAAACGGACTTCGAAATCATCGTCGAGGAAGTCAGAAAAAGATATCCTCAAGTTGAGATATTCAATACTATTTGCGACGCCACCAGCCAGAGACAGGAGGCCATCATGGAACTTGCGGGGCAAACCGATTTGATGCTTGTGGTCGGCTCGACATCGTCGGCTAATTCCAACCGCCTGGTCCGCATCTCTCGATCGCTGGGAGTGGAATCGTATCTGATAAATTCGGCCGAAGATATCAGGGAAGAATGGTTTGTCAACCGTGATGATGACAACGTGGTCGGTTTATCGGCCGGGGCGTCGACGCCCGATTTTCTGATTGAAGGAGTCATTGCACGACTTCAGGATATTGTGCGATGCGAGGTCGAGGTCGTCCTGCCGCCGCGGCAGAACCACTCCAACCGTTTGGCACTGGACGGAAATTAGGGTCGTATGGTACCGGGCGATGAAACGTTTATTTACGCCGGAACATTTGATTTTTTCACTTGCATCAGAATCGGAAAAATATATATTATTTATTCGGGAGAATCGGGGCCCGGGCATGGTACGTATTTGCCCATGTCGGCATCGATAATCCGTTCGGAGATGTTCTTCGGGTGCTTGAGAATAATCGGGATAGTTGTTTTTCAGGCATTTGACGGGCATTTGGTTTTAAATGACAGATATTGTCACATGAGTGGCGGCGCGGGTGATGGTGGGGATCGTCGGGTCGTCCCGCGCGGGATAATAAAAAGACACGTGATCCATCTGCGTACTTTGATAATCGAGGACGCCTGAAACTATAAACGGCCGACCGATTCTGTCATGACGGCGGCGGTCCCGATTCGGGTCACGAAAACAGAGCACGGATCTTGCAGTATCTTTGGAGGCACAATGCTCAAGAGAGTCGATCTTTACGTTTATCCGGATGAGCCGGAATGTGAGAATATTACCGGTTTCCTGCAGGAGCAGGAGGTGGAGTTATTTGTCCGTAATGTCCGTGAACGGCCCCTCAATGTCGATGAGATCACAGGGCTGTTCCGGCATTTTAACACGAGGCATTTTCTCAACGAAAACGCCGCCTCGTTTGCGAAACACAACCTGGACCGGGAGCTGCCGTCGCGCCGGGAGCTATATGAATTAATGGCGCGGGACAATGACCTGATCAGAAGGCCGGTAGTTGTATCCGGTCGGTTGATGGTCATTGGCGGCAATATCGTGAAAATTCGGGAAATGCTTCAGATTCGCAACGAGCAGGAAGAACCGGAAAACAACACTTCCGGAAAACGCGTTTTCAGTAACGGACGGAGCGGCAAAAACGGCGACAGCTAAAATCATTGCCTTTTACCCCGGCTCTTGAGTATATTCAATTCATGTGCAATGTGATAATTTCAGGATCGAGGTAAGCAATGGACATTGAAAGAGAGATACTCGAAGTCGATATCCTTGTCGTCGGCGCCGGACCGGCCGGGTTGTCGTGCGCTTATCATCTGGCCGAATTGATAAAAAAATCCGACGGCCGGGTCGCCATGCCGGAAATAGTCGTGCTTGAAAAAGGCAGTTATCCCGGAGCGCACTCCTTTTCCGGAGCCGTTTTTGACCCGTCCATAATAAAAATACTGATGCCCGATTTTCTCGAAAGGGGATTCCCGTTCGAGAAAAAGGCGGGTCGGGACCGGCTGTACTACCTGACTGAAAATTCCAAAATTAAATTCCCGTTTTTGCCCAAGCCGTTTCATAACGACGGCAATTACATCGTTTCTCTGAATAAGGTTGTCGGCTGGCTGGCCGAGCAGGTCGAGGCGGCCGGGGTCAACATATTCCCCGCTACCGGGGGCTTTGAGCTTCTGGTCGAAAACGGGACCGTCACCGGCGTGCGCACGGTTGACCTCGGACTCAACAAAGAGGGTGAACCGCGCGAGAATTTCGAACCCGGGTCGATACTCAAAGCCAAAGTAACTATTCTGGCGGAAGGGGTGCATGGGTCGTTAGCCAAGCAGGCGTTTTCGAAATTGCATCTGAATGATGAAAGAATGCCCCAGCAGTATTTAACCGGTGTCAAGGAAATCTGGGAAATTCCCGAAGGGCGTCTTGGCGACGGAGAAATCATTCATACATTCGGCTGGCCGCTTCCCAATTATGAATACGGCGGCGGCTTTGTATATGACATGGGCGGTCATATGGCCGCAGTCGGATTCGCGGTCGGGCTGAACAGTCCCAATCCGACGAACGACCCGCATTACCGGTTTCAGCAGTTTAAGACTCATCCTCTGGTGCGGAAAATTTTCGAGGGCGGCAAGATGCTTCATTACGGGGCGAAAACCATCCCAGAAGGCGGCTATTACGCCATGCCGAAATTGTATCATGACGGTTTATTGCTGGTCGGAGATTCGGCCGGATTTCTCAATGCCCGGAGGTTGAAAGGCATTCACCTGGCCATGGAATCGGGCATGATGGCCGCCGAGACGATTTTCGAGGCCCTTCAGAAAGATGATTTCGGGCCGGACGTTTTATCGGAGATGCAGACGCGTTTCGATAATTCGCAGGCCAAAGAAGAGTTATATGCCGTTCGCAATTATCATTCGGGTTTCGACGATGGTTTACCGGCAGGAATGATTTCGGCCGGTTTTCAGATGATTTCCGGTGGATATGGCCTGGCCGACCGGAGGCGGACACATCCCGATCACGAACATGTGATGCCGTACAATGAATTTTTATCGGTCAGAAACCATAACGCCATCAAGCGTGATTTGAAGTTCGACAATGAATACCTGTTCGACAAACTGACCGACGTCTATCACAGCGGCACCAAGCATGAGGAAGAACAGCCGTCGCATCTGGTTATTTCCGATATCGATATATGTAATACGCGGTGCACCGAGGAGTATGGCAATCCCTGCCAATATTTTTGTCCGGCCCAGGTTTACGAGATGGTTGACGATGAATCCCGGCCCGGCAAGAAGAAACTCCAGCTGACGCCGTCCAATTGTGTTCATTGTAAAACCTGTGATATCGCCGACCCATACCAGGTAATAACCTGGGTGGTTCCGGAAGGCGGCGGCGGGCCGAATTACACCAATTGTTGAGGTTTAACAGATTTGTTAAAAGGGCCGCCACGGGCGGCCTTTTTTGTGAGTGTTTGCTCCAACATCGGTTCAAGAACAGTGAATTGAATAATCGCCAAATTTGCGTTTTATCGCGTATTTTTGATTTTTTCCCAACTCTTTGGCAATAATCGAGTATTATTAAATAGGATTTTAAGATTATTTGGGGCCTTAAAGACAGAGGGAAGTATTATCCATGCTTATTCGCGTCGTCGCCGTACAGATGGAGCTGGGACGCCAGTTAACTCTTGAGGATAAACTGCATATTTTCAAGCAGAGGCCGGAATTCGTCTGTCTCCCGGAGTATTTTATGGTTGGCAGTGCGCTGCCCGATTTTTCCCGTTCGGCCCTTCAGATAAAGGAAAATCTCGATTATATTCAACGCCTGTCTATGGAATTGGATACCTGTGTGATCGGGGGTTCGGTGGTCGAGTCGGACGGCGATTGCCTGTATAACAGCTCGTATATATTCAACCGGGGTCATAAACTCGGCAAGTATCGGAAATTAAATCCGGTCAGCGGAGAAATCGCCAAAGGCATTTTGCCCGGAGATAAAATTTTCGTCAGCGAAGTGGACGGGATCGGGGTTGGGCTGTTGATTTGCGCCGACGCCCTCAATTCCGGATTGTTTGAACTGATGGCCATAGAACAGGTCGATATTATATTCATACCGACCACGTCGCCGTTGAAACCGGCCGAATCGAAATCGGAGAAGCAGAAGCGCGACCGGGATATTTATGTCAGGGGAGCGGAGTTGGCCGGGGCATTTGTTGTTAAAACTTGTGCCGTCGGGCACCTGTTTGAGAGGCCATTGCAGGGTCGGTCTCTGATTGCGTCGCCCTGGGGAATCGAGGCCCGCGTGCCGTTCCATGACGAACTGGACAAGACGATTATTTCGGCTGTTCTGGATATCGGGGGCCTTCGCGAGTTTCGTCAGAAGAAAGCTCTTCAGGCAAACAGGTCATTAAGTTCCATGTATGACGATTTGGTCAATTAAAAAAGGCGCCGCAGATCGGCGCCCTTAAATTCAATATTAAAAGACTTGTCTAATAATTTCCGCTGCCGCTGTAAAAATCCTCCACCCAGTTTTCCACTTTGGCACTTTTAAACAGGTTGTTGTACCACTTGCTATAGAAATCCTGCTGTTTTTTCGTCAGTACTTCCTGGTAGAGAGAATCCTGGGTGCGGTTGAATTCTTCCACGTCGGGAGATATGCGTTGCACCAGCTTAAGAATCGCAACGCCATTGCGATACTCAATCGGTTCTGAAACCTGATCGACTTGTTCCAGCGCAAAGGCCGCGGCCAGAACTGACGGCTCCTTGCCGATATTGGGAATTACGGATGTCCGCGTAATTTTATCTTTGACGGCGTACGGGAATCCGTACTTGCGGCTGACCTCGGGCATGGATTTACCACTGACGAGTTCCCGGCGGATAACGGCGGCCGTATCCAGGGCGGTTTTTTGGACCCACTTGGTCTGAACGCCGCGTTTGACGCTGGAGAGCACTTCGGTGAAGGGACGGTGACCGGCTTCGATATGTTCGGCGACGCGGTAAACATAGAAGCCGTTATCGGCCTCGATAACGTTGGAGATGTGATCGATTTTCGCGTTGGCGATGCTTTTATGCATCTTCTCGTCTTTAAGATTGATTATGGGGATATAATCATCTACGGTAAAGGCCCGGGTTGTATCCACTTTATAATTGAACTGCTCTGCCGCCTTTTCAAAACCTACGGTTTTGGCGGCTTCGGCGAATTCTTCGGCGGCTTCCTTGCGGGCAACCATAGTTTCGGTCGACGTTTCAACTTTCATCAGAATATGCGCGGCGTGGCGTTCCTCTTCCATTTTGTTGGTAGTCGGGTTCCTTTTGCCCCGGACGTCCAGGAGCTTAATAATATGATAACCGAACATGGTCTTGACGGGACGACTGATCTGCCCGGGTTGCATGGCGAAGACGGCGCTGTCGAAAGGGGCCACCATGCGACCGCGTTCGAACCACCCCAGGTCGCCGCCGTTCTCGGCCGAGTTATCCTCGGATAAAGTGCGGGCGTATTCCTCGAAATCGGCCCCGGCGATTAAAGAGTCATAAATGTCGGTCATCTGGTAGAGGACGCGATTCCAATCGTCGCTGGACGGTTCCAGCTTGAAAGAAACGACATTCAAAACGCTGCGTTCTTTGATGGTATAATCCTCGATATGGTCTTCATAGTATGTTTTCAATTCATTTTCATCTGGTTCCGGGGCTTTCGGACGCAAATCTTTATCGGAAATATAAATATACCCGATTTCCAATTCTTCCCTGGAATCCATGAAGGCCTGCATGATTTCAGCCGGTGTCACACGTACGGCGCTGACCACTTCCTGCTGAAGTTTGAAGCGCTCTATATTGGGTAAAACATATTGTTCTATCGAGGCCCAGAAGGGAGCGGCGTTGGGATCGACCATGGCCGAGACATATTTTTGATAATCGAACTTGCCGTCGGTCATGAACTGCGGGGCCTGCTGAATTTCCTGCGGCGGATACAATCTCAAGTAATTGAACATTTCTTCGTCGGTGACGGCTATTTTGTATTTATCAATTTCCTGACGAAGCAGGTAATCGGCGATTAACTGTTGCCAGGCCTGATTGCGCAATTCGCGAACTTTGCTGACGGTCAGGTCGATGTCGCTTTTTTCCTGCTCCTGACGAATCAGGGAGTTGTAATAACGGTCGAAAACCTGCCAGGAGATTTCCTCGCCGTTGATTTTGCCGACCGTATTTTTCACGTTCCTGGAGCTGGATATGTCGGCGCCCCACTGCAGAATAATCATACCGGTAAAGAATACCAGAACAATAATGATGATTGGGAAAATCAGCCGTCTTAGTAGTTGAAACATCAGGTTCTCTCCTCAATAGTCGTTGCTCAAATTTAACCCGACAATATAAGCGATTTATGCAAATGCGCAAGTCGGATATTGCCCGGTTTTGTCATAAAACTTTTTGACTTTGAACCGGTAGGCCGATAACTTGTTTAATCGGTTATGAAGATAGTATCGGATTATATTCGGGCCATCTTGATGGCTGTAATTTTATGTGTCGCAACGGCCCTCGGCGCAGACACGCAATGGCCGGTTAAGGGCAATATCGATTTATCCTCCGGATTCTGCGAATTCCGCCCGGCCCACTTCCATGGCGGTATCGATATTCGCACCGGTGGTAAGGAAGGGCGGGAAATTTTTGCCCCGGCCGACGGTTATGTCTGGCGGATAAGGTATTCATATACCGGCTACGGTAAAGGGCTGTATCTCAAGGATGGCGGGGGACGAATTTATGTATTCGGGCACCTGTCGCGTCTGTCCGACCGGCTGGAGAAGATTGTTAGGGCGGAGCAATATGGCCGCAAAAGGTATTCATTCGATATCACCCTCGAACCGGATTCACTGCCGGTTAAGGCGGGCGAATTGATAGCCTATTCGGGGCAGTCCGGAAATGGGGCGCCGCATATTCATTTTGAAGTACGCAACCGGGACAATCAACCGCTCAATCCTCTCCGGCAGGGATTTGGGGTGGTCGATAATACCGCCCCGGAAATAAGTCAGGTGGCTTTCATTCAAACCGATGAGAGTTCACTTTTCGATACCGGGGAAAGACGACGGTTTTATGAAACCCGCTATAAACGTTCCGAGAATCTTTATTATCTGGATTCGGTGCCGTTGATTCAAGGTCCGCTGGCGCTGGCGGTGCGCGCTTACGACCGTATCCGTGAGAATGGCCCGCGTTTGAGTATATATGGTATCAAGCTTTATATCGACGATTATCTATATTATGAAGCCGTGTTCGATTCATATGATTACGGTCAGACCGGGATGGTCGACCTGGTTTTCGATTATGCCTCGCAGATGCAGGACCAGTCGCACTGGCACCGCCTGTACAATCCGCCGGGCATGGTCTATCCGGGGAGTCGCTCGGTGTATGAAAACGGCGGGATATTTTCGGGGAAAACCAATTACAGCTATGGACTTCATAGCGGCCGGGTCGAGGCGTATGACGCCGCCGGCAATAAATCAGAATTCCAGTTCAAATTCGTCCTGGCTCCGCCCGGACGATTTTTTGAAGTCGGCTGGCGGGGCGATTCACTATTGCATGTTCAGGCCTCATCCGATGTTCGCTATATAGATTTGGAACAACTCTCCGTTTATGGTATCGGCAATTCCGGTGAGTGGCATATTATCGACAATAGCGGTATCCAGAAAGTCGGCGAACTTGGTTGCCGAATTCCACTGCCTCATGTGCGCCAGAATATACACATGCTTAAAATCACGGCCATCGGCTCTTCGGGGTGGAGTAAAGATGATGTCTATCTGACCTTGACCGAAGATAGTCGTCCCGAATTCAATATAGGTTATCGTCTCGACGGGGAAGGAGTAGTGATAGAAGTTTCATCGCGGCGGCGAATCTGCCCCATTCCCGAAATAACGGCGGTTTACGGCGATGGGTATAAAAAAAGCCTGCCCGTAATCGTTCTCTCGCCGAGAAAATTCGCCGCTTTTATCCGACCGGGAAATATAAATGCCGATCCGGTCCGTATTGAGGTATTTTCCGGAGGCAGCGCGATTGCGGTCGCCGGGCGGGACGTGTCCATCAAGGCCGTAGGACACTATCCCGGGAAAACCCTGTCAAGCAGTGATGGTGTCGCTCGTGTCGAAATTGAAAACGGGGATTTATATTTCCCGGTTTATCTGGAACTGTATCAAGATCCCAAATGGTATGAGCACCGAAAAAAGATGGCCACGGCGGCGTATTCGGTGGGGCCGACGACGGTTCCTCTGGCGGCGGAGGTCAAGGTTTCATTTGCGGGCGACTTCGACCCAACCGACCGGCAACTGGTCATCTGTCGTTTGAATTCCAGGGAAAAGTGGAAGCCGTTGGAGACAAAACGGGAAGCCGGCCGGCTTGTCAGCAGTTCGGGTTTTCTGGGTATATTTGCCGTCCTCAAGGATGATGAAGCACCGGTCATTAAAAAAATCTATCCGAGTAATCAGGCGATTATAAGAAACAATTATCCAGAGATACAGTGCACGGTGAGCGATGATATTTCGGGTATAGAATCCGACGAACAGGTACTGATGGAACTCGATGGCGAATGGCTTATTCCTGAATATGACCCGGAGACGGAAATTCTCAAGACCACGCCGCGACGGAAATTAAATGATGGACGGCATGAGTTGAAAATCACCGTGGCCGACAAAGTCGGCAATATACGTACGATTGTTTCCGAATTTACCGTTAAAACGGAAGAGGGGAATTAGGAGTCATGTTTATTCCCCTGAAAGACGAAAATCCCGGCCTTAAACGGCCCTATGTCACCTTTGCACTTATTGTTGTCAATTGTCTTGTTTATTTAATATCGATCATGCGGACGCCACAGGAATTTCAGATTTTCGTGTACCAGTATGGCCTGATACCGATTGAGCTGATGCACATGAGCGAAATCACGCCGCAGTATTCATGGCCGATTATGCTGTCTCCCTTTTCGAGCATGTTTCTGCATGGCGGTTTTATGCACCTGGCGGGAAACATGCTGTACTTATGGATATTCGGGAATAATATCGAAGATCACCTCGGCCGCGTGAAATTTATAATATTCTACCTCGTATCGGGGCTGGCGGCCTCGCTTTTATTTGTTGTCTTCAGCCCGGATTCGCAAATCCCTCTGGTCGGTGCATCGGGAGCGATTGCGGGTGTAATGGGCGCTTATATCGTCCTTTTCCCCCATGCCCGGATCCTGACGCTATTATTTCTGTTTTATTTCATTCGGATTATACGCGTCCCGGCCATGGTTGCGCTCGGTTTCTGGTTTGTCTATCAATTGTTGATGGCGGCGCTGGCCGGTGGGGGTGGGGGAGTGGCCTGGCTGGCTCACGTTGGTGGTTTTGCCTTCGGCTTCCTATGGTTCAAGCTGTTCGCGCGCGGGAAAAGCACCCGGCGGATATATCTTGACTGATATCTCTCAGAAACGTTTGAAGAATTAAAGGCGACGGGAGTGGTGGATCGGGGGTCTTTCCCCCTCGAAATTGATGCCCCAATCCACCGACCCGTTTCGAAGCAGAGCACGAAGACTTCGAAGACGAGATATCCCCCGCCGCACCCTGTTTCCCTGAGCCGCCAGCATTTTGTCGGCCGCAGGAAGCCGCAAGTTATACCAAAGCTTTGAGGGTGACTATTTTGTTTAAATATTCCCGCCGATTACACGGGGCAAACCGACATTAATAGGGTTACGGAGAGGGTATAATCCCAAACGAGCAGACAGTTAACCCATCGGTGCGGGAAATTTTCACGATTTTATGGCCACTTTGACAGTAATAAAGATATTTCCAATGGGCCGCTTCGTCAAGGAATTATTCGATTTTCAAGGGATTTTATCAAGTCTTAACTTTTTTGTTGCTTTTTGCGGCAGGCGGGATTAATCTATCGCAAAAATTGACGACATTTAAAGTACGGTGTAACCCTATTACGTCGTTAGGATTATAAGTGGGCTTGTTTGATTTTATTTCAAGCGACATCGGTATTGACCTGGGAACGGCTAATACTCTGGTGTTTGTACGAGGACAGGGAATTGTCCTGAATGAACCGTCGGTTGTGGCCGTCGAAAAAGCCACCGGGAAAATTCTTGCGGTTGGTTCGGCGGCCAAAGAAATGCTGGGGCGGACGCCCGGCGAAATCGCGGCCATCAGACCGCTCAAAGACGGCGTCATCGCTGACTTTGATATTTCCGAAAAGCTTCTGTCGGATTTCATCCGGCGCGTCATTCGTCATAAGTACCTGATGAAGCCGCGCATCGTGATTTCGGTACCATCCGGTATCACCGAAGTCGAGAAACGCGCGGTGCGGGATTCGGCGGAGAACGCCGGCGCGCGCGAGGTATTTTTATTGCAGGAACCAATGGCCGCCGCCATCGGAGTGGGCCTGGCCGTGGACCAGCCATCGGGTATCATGATTATCGATATCGGCGGCGGGACTTCCGAGATCGCGGTGATTGCCTTAAACGGCATCGTCAATAATATTTCGGTACGTATCGCCGGAGACGAACTCAACGATGCCGTAATCATGTACCTCAAGAAAAATTATAACCTGCTTATTGGTGAGTTAACCGCCGAGGATATCAAGATTCGAATCGGGTCGGCCTTTCCGCTGGAAAAAGAAATTTCAATGGAAATCAAGGGTCGCGATCTGGTGGCCGGGGTTCCGAAGAACCTGAAGCTGTCGTCGGTACAGGTACGCGAAGCGCTGGTGGAACCGATCGACCGAATCGTCGAGGCGGTGCGGCAGTCGCTGGAAAAGACCCCGCCCGAACTGGCCTCGGATATTCTGGAACGAGGCATCATCTTAACCGGCGGGGGTGCCCTGTTGCGAGGACTGGATAAACGTCTGCGGCAGGAGACCAATCTGCCGGTTAATATCGCCGAAGATCCATTGACATGCGTTGTCAGGGGAACCGGCAAAGTTCTGGAAAATATGCAGCAATATTCAAAGGTATTGATGAAAAGCCGCCCCGATTGAGTTGTGCAAAAAAGATACACGGCCATAAATCAGGGACAAACTTGCCAGAGTTTGTCCTTTTTTTATTAGTCTTTTGGATATATCGTTTGTCCAAAGGGTAAAGATACAAGAAGATGCATGTTGAGGAACAAGAACTGGTGCGGCGGGCCCAAGCCGGGGACCGGCAGGCTTTCGACAAACTGGTTGTGGAGAATAAAGATAAGGTGTTTGCGCTGATATACAGAATGACCGAGAATCGGGAAACGGCTCTGGACCTGCTCCAGGATTCGTTTCTGGCGGCGTACAAATCCCTTAAGAAATTCCGCGGGGATTCCGGTTTTTCGAGCTGGCTATATCGGATAGCCTCGAATAAAACCTTGAATTATATTCGCCGCGCCAGGATTATACCGTTCTATAATATTGAATCTGGTGTCGGGGCGGAACCCGCCTATGAGATGACGGATAAGATTGAAAACGAAGCGTTGCAGAAGGCGTTGACCGGGGCGCTTAAAAGCCTGCCGCCACAGCAGAAGCTGGCTTTCAACCTGCGTTTTTACGAAGAATTGCCGTTTGCCGAGATCGCCGTAATTATGGATAAAAGTGAATCGACCGTTAAGACGCATTATCAAAAGGCGACGGAGAAACTGCGTGAAGCCTTGAAGGATTTCCGGGATTGAATTATGACTGATGAATTGAAAAATAGTCCCGATTCGGGACTGGGCAAACTTGAGGCCGAACTCAGGAAATTGAAAGTGGCGCCTCTGACCCAAAGCGAGACAGCCCGTTTTTATGCCCGGCTCGACGCCGCCCTTGACGAAGCGGCCACTCGCCCGAACATATTTTACCGGGGATTTCTGCATTGGGGGGCGGTGGTCTCGGCCATGGTTGTCTTGGTGGGAATGTCCTTTATTACCGGCATCAAGTACGGCCAGAACGGCATTACCGCCGACAGCCGGATTACATCCTTTTATACTTCGGCCGTTGACCGGGTTACCGAGGATGAAGAACTCGACGACAAATATGTCGATATGCTGATAACCTCGCAGGTGCAATCGTATGGATATGACATTTCGGGTGATCTTCTGGGAGAAATATCCGACGATGAGCTGCAAATGCTTAAAGAAGCCATTGACGTGGGAGCGTTACTATGAACATGAGGAATCGTACGATTATAACCATGATGGTATTGTTATTGGCCGTGCCGGTTTCGTATGCCGGGCAGGCCGACGACCGTCCCCTTCCGGACAGCGGACCAATGCCGCCGGGAATGATGGGTAAAGGCCCGGGGCACTTCGGTATGGGATTCGGCAAGGAGTTCAATGATGAACAGGAACGGACCCTGGAGAATCTGCGCCTTCTGAAATTGCTCGAGTTTTTGGAGATGGACGACGATCAGAGTCCGCAATTTATTCTGATCTTCAGTAATTTCCGGAAGGAAGGGCGCCGGCTGCATGACGAAATCAAGACCAAAGTGGCGGAATTGGCGGAGGTACTGAAGGCGGACAAGCCGTCCGATACGCAAGTCAACGGGCTAATCAAACAGGTCGATGAACTGCGGCTCGGTCATGTCAGGATTATCGAGGACTTTCATCGGAAGGCTTCGGAAATTCTTACCCCCGTGCAAATGGGTAAAATGGTGGTATTCGAAAGCCGATTTGAAAAAGAGCTTATCGATACCGTTCGGGGTTTTCGCGGCGGCATGAAAAGCCGCCCTGCCTGGGATGACAAAAACTAACCGATTGAAAGGAGAATAATATGAAAAGGGCAATTGTACTAACAGTCGCAAGTTTGCTGATAATAAGCATGAGTGCGGTGGCACAGGGAAAGGGACCGATGACGGGGCCGCGTTTCGATGGTTGCCGGTTCGGTCAGGACGGTTCCGGTTTTCATGGCCGTGGTTTCGGGGACGGGGAGCGGCATTTCGGCGGAATTCTGCAGATGGCCGACGAGATCGGTCTGACGCAGGAGCAGAAAAACTCCATATTGAAGATGCAAAAAACTTTCGGCAACGAGAGAATTGACCTCAAGGCCAACCTGGAAAAGGCGGAACTGGAATTGAGAAATCTGCGTCTGTCGGATGCGGGCGAAAGTGAAATTTTGGCCGCGATGGACAAGGTGGGGCGTTTTAAAACTGATATGCAAAAGATGAGATTTCGGCATCAGCAGGCCATGGACAAAGTTTTAACCGATGAACAGCGCGACAGGCTTAAAGAAATGAGAAAGCAGAGATATAACAAGGATTGCCCCTTTACACCCGGTGAGGGCCCGCGCGACGGAAGCGGTGCAGGACCCGGGCCCGGAATGGGACGGCAAGGTAGAATATAACCACCTTTATACTTTCAGCGACACCAAAGGCGGGTCATGCGGCCCGCCTTTTTTTGGCTAATTTTCAAGAAAAGTTTCTAATTTAACAATGCCAATATGGCAGAATTATGACAACTTTGACTTGACATTTTGGTCGAAAAGCCGAAGATTATAGCCATGTCTAATTTAAAGGAAAAACTAATAATCGATTACATGTCATTTCGGGCGGGTCGGCCTTTGAAAATCAAGGAGATGGCCTCCGAAATGAAGATCCCGGCCAGAGAATACCGGGAATTCCGGGATACGGTCAAGCGGTTGCTTGACGAAGGCAAATTGGTTCGATTGCGCCGGGGACGAATCGGCGTTCCCTCGGAGATGAATCTTGTGATTGGCCGCATAAGCATATCGCGTTCGGGGGTAGGGCAGGTATATTCAGACGATTCCAAGTCGGTAGAAATCCCTCCTCAATATCTCGATACGGCTCTGGAAGGCGATCGGGTACTGGTTCGGATTGACTCTTCGAGCGATGTCAAAGCCGTCGGGCGGGTCATCAAGATAATTGAGCGGGCCAATCAGAGTTATGTGGGGACATTTCAAAAGGGGCGTCATTTCAGCTGGGTGGTGCCCGATATGAAGCGTCTTCATCGTAATATATATATTCCCAACCGATTGTCTTTGAGAGCTGTCGATGGTGAAAAGGTGACGGTGAAAATCACTCTCTGGGAACAGCCGCATCTCAATCCCGAAGGCGAAGTCATTGAACGGCTGGGGACGCCCGGCGACCCCAAAACTGCCATGTTGACGGTTATGCGAAGTTATAACCTGCCCGAAGAATTTCCTCCCGAGGTAGTGAAGGAAGCGGAAAAAATTTCGAATTTAGCCGGGCCGAGTGAAATGCAAAGCCGCCGAGATTTCACGGATTGGACGGTTTACACGATTGATCCGGTCGACGCCAAGGATTATGATGATGCTGTCACGGTGACCCGGACGGCCAAAGGGTATCGTCTGGGCGTATTTATCGCTGATGTATCGCACTATGTCCGGTCCGATACAACTCTGGACCGGGAAGCCTTCAACCGGGGCAATTCGGTGTATTTGCCCGGCAGTGTGATCCCGATGCTACCGGAAAACCTGTCCAATGATATCTGCTCACTCAAACCCAATGTTCGTCGGCTGGTGTACTCGACCATAATTGATTTCGACGGGCAAGGCAAAATGCTCGGCTGGGAGATTGTGGACGGAGTTATCAAATCCAGAGCACGGCTGACCTACGAAGAGGTGCAGGCGTACTTTGATTCGGGGGCCGCCACGCCGCGCATAAAGAAAGTTGCCGAAAATCTCGATTTGGCCCGTGAACTTGCGAAAATTCTCACCCAAAAGCGGATGGAATCCGGGTCGCTTGATTTTGACCTGCCGGAAGCACGGATAGTTATGGACAGCGACGGGAAAGTCATTGAAATTGGCAAGCGAGTTCGATCCGAAGCCAACCGGCTGGTCGAGGAATTCATGCTGGCGGCCAATAAGGCGGTGGCGCTGGATGTTTCCAGAAAGGGTTTTAAATTTTTATATCGTGTCCATGATCGACCCGATATGGAAAAGCTGGAGGCCTTTTCATATTTGGTCGGCCGTCTGGGGTATAAATTCCCCGTTTCCAAGGAAATCAAGCCGATTCAGTTCGCGCGCTTTCTGGAGCAGGTCAGGGGTCGGCCGGAAGAGGAAATGCTCAATGAACTAATGCTTCGCTCGATGAAAAAAGCCGTCTATCAGCCGAAAAATATCGGCCATTTCGGGCTGGCATTCAAGCACTATACCCATTTTACTTCGCCTATTCGCCGCTATCCGGATTTAATGGTGCACCGTCTGCTCAAGATCCTGGGCGACGGTCGTTACCCGGTCGAGCTGGAAAACCGGCTCGATACCATTTTGAATAATGTCGGGCGACATTGCTCGGAAACAGAACGTCTGGCCGAAGCCGCCGAAAGGGAGGCGATCAAGATCAAGCAGGTGGAATACATGTCGGCTCATGTCGGCGAGGAGTATACCGGGGTCGTTTCAGGCGTTTTGAGTTTCGGCTTTTTTGTCCGGCTCGATGATGTTGGCGCAGAGGGTATGATTCGCCTATCCACTCTTGACGACGATTATTATCATTTCGAAGAGAAAAATTACCGACTGGTCGGTCGTCGAACCGGGCGGGTTTTCCAGTTGGGCGACCCGGTCAAGGTCGGGGTTTTGAAAGTAGATATAATTAAAAATGAAATCGATTTATTTCTGGTCGAAGCCTCGCCGGGTGTGCCGGGAAAAAAGACCGGCAGGAGCCACCGGTCGGCTGACAAAGATCGCAAGACGGAATATGGCCGACCGGCGAAACGCGGGAAGTCAAGAAGGAGACGGCGATGAAGCAGAATGTTCTGATTGTCGCCGGACCGGAGCGACTCGAAAGCAGACAATTGATGAATGTATTCGAGTCGCTGGGCGAAGTGGTCGGCGAAATTTCGCTGGTTAATACCATTCTCAAGGAAAGACAGGTTGACTTGATATTGTGTGATGCCGGATTTCCCGGGTTAAACCGGGCGCTTATAAATCGTCTTCGCCTGCGTTCGCCTATGACCGATATCTGGGTTTTGACCGGCTATGGTGACAACGTGATTGATGGTGAAGCCGACTATTTCGACGGTTCCATCGATCTGCGCGGTGAGGTATCGGGGCTATCCAGGAAGGTCGCCGAAATTTTGCGCCTTAAGGCTCTCCTGAATAAATATGGTCTTGTCGGCCGTTCCGATAAAATGAAGCTGGTGGCTGAAACGATTGACCGTATCGCCCCGACCGATATTTCGGTTCTGATCGTCGGACCATCGGGAAGCGGCAAAGAGCTGGTATCGCGGGCCATTCATGATAACTCCCGGCGGGCCGGGCGGAATTTTGTGGCGGTCAATTGCGGTGCCATCGCCGAGGGTATTCTCGAATCGGAACTGTTCGGCCATGAAAAAGGCGCATTCACCGGCTCGGTCGGCAAGCGCGAGGGGCTTTTTGTCCGGGCGGACGGGGGAACGATGCTTCTCGATGAAATCGGCGAAACCCGGCCGGATATGCAGGTCAAATTACTGCGGGTGCTCGAAGACGGCATTTTTTACCCGGTCGGAGCCGACCGGCCGGTACGTTCCGACGTTCGTATTATCGCAGCCACCAACCGCGACCTGACGGCGGCCATCGCCGACGGGCAGTTTCGCGAGGATTTATACTTTCGTTTGAGCGTCATCAAAATTGTACTGCCACCGCTGTATGAGCGCCGCGAAGACATTCTGCCGCTGTTATACTTTTTCGCGCAGAGGGAGAAACTCAAAGGTTTCAGCGATTCCGCGCTCGACGTGCTTCGCCGCTATGACTGGCCCGGCAACGTCCGGCAGTTGCGGAATTTTGTCATGCGCATGGCCGCGTTGCACAGGGACCGCCAGGTCGAAAAGGTCGAGGTCGAGAAATTCATCGCCGAGCAGAATATGGGGCAAACCAATTTACCGGTCGCCACCGGCCATACCCCGGAGGAGGCCGGGCATGAATTGATTTACAGGGCGCTGTTGTCGCTGGGCAGTGAAATAAAGATGTTACGCGATTTGATCATGGCCAACCTGCCGTCGAAGACCGAATTTGAATCGGCGGCATCCTATGGCGACGGTGCAGCTCCATCGCCGACACATTCGATGCAGGATATGGAGCGGGAGTTGATTATCGCGACGTTGTCGGAAAACGACGGCAATCGCCGCGAAACGGCGCGCAAGTTGGGTATCGGCGAGAGAACTTTATATCGGAAATTAAAAAAATACGGTCTGAATTGATCCGTTCTATCCTTGTCATAACGGTCATCTTCGTCCTGTTCGGCCCGTTTGTCGCGAATGCGGCCGATCTTAATACCGAGGTTTATCCGTCGGAAGATGAGCTGTATGAAGCCTTCCTGCGGGGAGATCTGGATTATGAAACATACCGGAATCTCCTTGACCTGATCGAAACCGGACTGGACAGCGCTGATATTTATTTGCTGGAGGAATTGCCGGGAATAAGTCCGGCCAGGACGGGTGATTCGACTGTTGAGATTGATGAACGGGCTGAACCCTACCGGCCGGTTGTGGCACCTGCCGAAGCGGGGGAATGGCACGGATATCTAAAAGTCCGCAATTCGCGGCGGCTGGAGGATACCGACCGGTACAAGACCTACTATTTATTGAATTCCGTTTTTGGTTCTCGTTGGTGGATTAAAGCCAAATTAAACAGAAATGAAAACGGAATCCACGAATGGACGCAGCGCGCGGCCGAATATTCGAATCGTCGAGGTACTCTGAAAAAGGCGCGGCTGGGAAGTTTCACCGCTCGTTTCGGATTGGGACTGTCGCTGGGTTACCGCGGGCGGCTTTTGGCCAGGGGCGATGAAGAATCCGATGAAAGCATGCTTTATCCGGATTTTAGCGGTTTCAATGGCGTTTATCTGGAGGGTTCATCGGGCAGGAATCCGGCCCGCTGGATGGTTCATTATGATCGAAATGACAGTCATGAGTTCCGTATGAGCGCCGTGTCTCTGTCGGCCCGGCATAAAAGGTTGTCGGGCGAGTTGATCGGGCTGGGCGCAATACTTGAAAATCGCCAGTCGGGAGTTGACTATAAATATATTCAAGGCGGGACGTTTGTTAGATACGACGCCATCAATTATGACATATCCGGCGAACTGGCGATTCAGCAGTACACCCGGAATTTCATCGGCGCAACGTCGGTCGAAGGGACTTTCGATTTTAGTCCGATTAAAATTTGGGGGTCATTCTGGCATTATGCCGATGACTTTGTCAATTTCACCGGAGGGGGACGGTCCGGGCGAATGTCACAGACAATCACTATCGACAGTCTCGATTTCAGCGTTTCCGACCGCCGCACCGGGCAGGACGGTTTCCGTCTGAAAAGCTTTGCGGCGCTGTCGGATAAAGCAGAAGCCACGGCGGCGGTTTCGCATTACGGTTTTGATCAATTCCATAAAAATGTGGAATTATATACGGCTTTGGCACGCCGGGTCGGAAATAATTCTTCTCTAAGTCTTGATTATCGTTTCAAACGTAATTATGATAACGGCGAAATTTCGTCGGATAACGAAACCCGGCTGGAGTATAGAATGAGAAAGAAGCAGATATCCCTGCGCACCTACATCGGATATCAAAATGATGACGATCGGGATTTTGTCATGCTGTTTGCCCGGGCCTCGGCGCGAGTTTCTTCGCTGGGAGATTTGGAATTATGGTGCAATCTCGATAAGATTAATATTGACTCCCGGCAACTGGATTATATGTATTTTTATGTACAGGAGAAACTGCCGGTCAGAACGTTTTTGCATGTCATCGCCAAGTACACTTATCGCTACAGCCGGGCTTATTCGGATCGGGAACAATCGGCTTTTTACATCGAGGGCCGGGCAATATGGTAAAATGCTTGAGCCTGTCATTAATCGTGCTTTGCCTTTATTGCTCATCGGGTCGGGCCGACCTGGTGATTACCGAGGTTATGGCCAACGAGCCGGGTGAACAGAGTTCCCTGCAGTGGTTTGAAATATATAATGACGGCGGTGAGACGAGGAATCTGGCATTTTATCAATTCTACATTGACGGTCAATATTTATCGGATTTTGTCATATCCGAGGCCATTGCCGGTTACGATTACCGGGTAATCGTCAAGAGGGTTACGTCCGGGGCCGGAGAAACCGGATTCGAAGCGATCTGGGGCAACAATAACGGCAGTTGGATACTCGGTGAACCGGGTGAAGACTATCATATTCATGAATACAGTAATTTGAATCTTAACGATAGTGGCGGAACGGTGGCCATGTACAGGCTGGGGAATTTGATATCTTCTTTCACCTGGACCGAAGCCGGGTTTGACGGTGTTTCCTGGGAGCGGTATTCGACAGCGACGGCATTGATTGCCAATGCCACTAATCCCGAAGGAGGGACGCCGGGGCATAAGAATTCCATCAGTTTGCGCATGTTCGACCTGGCCATGGAACGGGTCAAAATCTGGCCCGCCGCATTTGGTTTGACCAATCTGGAAATAAGACTTATCAATCGAGGTATGCAGCCCTATGATGCGGGGACCATCACGTTCAGCTATGACTCTGACGGTGACGGAGTGGTCTTCCCCGAAGATTTGATCGGCCAGATTCCATTTCCTGCATTGGCCGTCGATGAGACGATTTACATTCTGACCGCAGTAGAACTGGACGGGGTTTATAATCAGGTGAAATTGCAATTGCCCGACGACGATTGGCCGTCGAATAATGCTCACAGCGGCGTGGCTCCGGGCAATGCCTACCCGCCGCTGATACTGAATGAAATAATGGCGGATCCAAAAGCACCTCTGGCCACAGAATGGGTGGAAATCCATAATCGTTCGGATCTGACTCTTGATCTAAACGGCTGGCTTCTGGGCAATGCCGATATATTGTACCCCATCGTATCATCAAGCCTACTGCTGGAAGGGGGGCGATTGATGGTGCTATGCAAGGATAGCCTGGCTTTCGTCGATTTTTATGGCGCCGGTGATTATGCAATAAGGGAACCCGGCAGTTGGCCGACGCTTCGTAACACAGGGGATAAAATTATACTTAATGACAATTTTGGATTCGAGGCGGACACCTTTTCCTATACCAAGGTTTTCGGTGATAATTACACCTGGGGTCGTCATAATCAATCGGTGTCGAATGTCGTCTGGGGACAAAGCCGTGACGCGGGGGGGACACCGGGGCAGGATAATAACATTTACCTGCCGCCGTCATCACCGGATATTGAAATCACGATTGAGCCCAATCCGTTTTCGTACTCGCGCAATGAAGCAGTGCATATCACGGTGGCGGTTCCCGAAGGGGAGTCGATGTCGGTGAGGGTGTATGACCGCGACGGCCGGGTGGTGCGGACACTCATCGAAAACGCGCAGCCGTATGATGAATCGTTAAACTGGAACGGGTATTCCGACGGCGGGCGGGCGCTACCTCCGGGTATATATATTTTATTCGTCGAGGTGTCCGGCAAAGGGAGCGTCAAAAAAACAATAGTATTATCACCATGAAAAGGCTGTTAGCGAGCATAATCATTATTTTCGTGACGTCGTCGTCGGCGCATGATATCGATGGCGGTCGGGGGTTTGGCCTTTCCGGGGCGATACTTCTGTCGGAGGTGTCGGCGACCGAGTTTGTTTCCTGTCCGGCGGGACCGATGTCGTCAGGACGAATCACTATGGAATCCGGTTATGTCCGCCGCTATGATTTATCCGAACTGGACCAGTACCATATTGCGGTGGCTTCGGAATACAAGCGTTTCCGTTTTGGCGTCGGGGCTTCACAGTTCGGAAAGAGCGATTATTATACCGAGAAAATATTGAGAATGACATTATCATACGGTATAGATTCGCTCTCTCTCGGAATCATCGCGGGCGGTAAGCTGGTGGAGTTCGGCAACGTGGATGAATCATATAATTCCATCGGGCTCGGTCTCGCGGCCGGATATCGTTGGAACCGGTATCATGTGGCGGTGGTGGCCGATAATATCAATAAGCCTCGTTTATCGTCGGGGTCGGAACCGGATTACCGAAATGTAAATCTGTACGCGGAAATCGAGGAGGCGCAGTATTATTCCATAGTCGGGCGGTTGTGCTGGGAAGATTATTCGCCGGTGCGGGCAACTCTGGGACAGATATTTCATGTGATGGACGAGCACCTTCTTATGTGGGGTATCAGCTCCAATCCGCTGACGTACGGCGGGGGGGTGGAACTGGGCTTTAAACGATATTACATCGGCTATACCGTCGCCAATCATCCGACGCTGGGCATGAGTCACGGTGTTGTCCTGGGAGTAAGGAACCTGAAATGAACCGGGATTACAATAATATATTGCCTCGCGAGCGGGTCGAGCGGTATGAAGAGAAGATACTGGCGCCGTACGCCGCCAAATCCTCGAATTCGCGGGGGCGGAAATTTCCCCAGAAAGAGCATCCCGTCCGGACCGCCTTTCAGCGCGACCGCGACCGTATCATTCATTCGGCCGCCTTTCGCCGTTTGGAATACAAAACGCAGGTTTTTGTCAATCACGAAGGGGATCATTATCGCACGCGACTGACGCATACGATCGAGGTCGCGCAGATCAGCCGTTCGGTGGCGCGGGCGCTGGGGCTCAACGAGGATTTGGCCGAAGCCATCGCATTGGTGCATGATCTGGGCCATACGCCGTTCGGCCATTCGGGAGAAGACGTCTTGAATGAACTGATGGCGGATTATGGCGGATTCGGGCATAACCGGCAAACGTTGAAGGTGGTCGATTATCTGGAGCGTCGTTATCCTCATCATCCCGGTTTGAATCTGACCTATGAAGTGCGCGAGGGAATAGTCAAGCATGAGACCTCGCATGAACCGATCAATCCCAACGAATTCCCGCCAGATGAGCATCCCACGCTGGAGGCGGCGCTGGTGGATGTCGCCGACGGCATTGCCTACAGCAGTCATGATATCGATGACGGGCTGACGTCGGGAATATTGAATTGGGATGATTTGGGAAAGGTAGAAATATGGGCGGAGGCGCTGGCGGCATCGGAAGAGCATTATCCGGGACTGGATGCGGAATTACGGCGGCATGATGTGGTGCGGAGTATCGTCAACGCACTGGCCACCGACCTGGTGGACAACACCGCCGAGAACCTGGGTAAAGCCAATATACAGACGCTGGCCGACGTGCGGATGACATCGGTTAAGATGGCCGTATTTTCTCCGGAAATGAAGGCGAAGACCCGGCAGTTGAAGCAGTTTCTGGGTGAGAAGCTGTATCGCCACGAGCATATGTTGCGCATGGCCGGTCAGGCCCGCATGATTATCACGGCCTTATTCAATTATTATAAGAACGACCCGGAAAAGTTGCATGACAAATATCGGCTTCGCCTCGGGACCGAACCGACGGAGATAATCATTTCCGATTTCATCGCCGGTATGACCGACCGGTATGCCTATAAGATGTATGATACGATCAAGTAATATCTATTTCAGCATTATCATCTTGCGCGTCTGAATGTTATTGTCCGCCTTAAGCCGGTACAAATAAATCCCGGATGTGACTGCTTCGCCGCGGTCGTTGAGGCCGTCCCAAACCACAACGTGTTGCCCCGCAGACCGGGTTTCATCCACGAGAGTGCATACTTTACGCCCCAGAATATTGAAAATTTCCAATGTTACATGAGTCCGAGTCGGAATCGAGTAGGCAATACTGGTAGCGGCGTTGAACGGATTCGGGTAGTTCTGGCCCAGCGTGAATTGATTCGGCAGGATGGGGGCATTATCATCATTGCCGATGCCGGTCGGAAGATTTTCTATTATGACATTAATCAAACTCCGGGCGTCATCGATATTCATCTGCCATAAATGGAAACCGAATAAATAGGTCGTGTAGTCATCGGTTGTCGTTTTAACCCCGACCGGCTGATTATGAAACAACGACCATTGGGGATAAAGCGATTCATAGAGGTACAAAATCTCTCCCCGGTCGTTGGTTTTGAATGCGGCCACACCGGGTGCGGATTTATAGGGCCAGATGTAGGAGACAATATCAGGGTCATATTGTCTTTTTAAAGTATCCACGTTCATTATGGGATAGGCCGATTGCATTGGCAGGGCACGGATGAATCCCGCCAACGAGTCGATCGATGGCAGGAGCGGGTCGGGATAAGTGATATCGAGGTAATAAGTCGGCCAGATATGAATAATGGAATCAATGCCGAAATATGATTGGGCAAAAGGTGAATATACTTTTATATAATATTCTCCACTGGAGATCAAACCGGGATAATTAAGCCTGTGCAGGTTCCCACAATAGATAATGGTCCCGCCTGATTCCAAATACCGAGTCAGCCATTCGTATTCCTCTTCATATTTCATTAATCGTTCAGTCAAGCCTTCGTCCACTATCAGCGCTTTAAACGGCAATAGCATCCGCCAATTAAAGCATTCTTCGGGATTCGGATGAGTGCAATCGGGATTATAAAAATAGCCTTCAGGATTGATTATTTCATAATCGTAGCCGTCCAGCAGGCTGTTATAGAGGTTTAAAAGCGAGTCGAAATTCACCAGATCGAATGAATTTCCCCACGTCCAGAACAGAGCCACGTCGCGCGTTTTGGCGAGTTTATAATATGCATATATCGCCTCGGTGAATTCGGACTCCAGACCGTTTGGGTCAACGGCCGTGATATAATAACGATAACGTTCATCAATCGGATCGATGGCGATTTCGAAAATGTCGCCATCCACGGTGGCCCATGGTTGCATGGCGCAATAATAGTACTTTCTGTCACCGATTTGAAAGCTATCGACGACGTTGTCCATCCGGCGAAGGCTGTAAAAGGCATGCTCTTGATACATGGAGTGGTCGGTCGAATCGACGCGATAGATATTATAATGGTCGATATCGACGCCTTCCGGGCCGGTCCATGTAATTACTGCGGGCTGGCCATCGGGCGCAAAAATGTATGGTGATCCTGTTTCCGGCGCCGGATAGCGTTCACCGGAACGGACGATGAGGGTCCGGCCGGGATCACCGATTGTTTTCCCGGCGTTATTGGCGACGTTGACAAAATAGTACCGATTGGGATCAAGCCCGGACAGAAGATAAGAATATGTTCGGCCAACCTGATCATGAAGAATGAATTCGGTCGGTTCCAGCCATGGGGGAAGGGCGTCGGGGTAAGGGAACATGTCAAACGGGACAGGAGAAAGATAAATGTCATAGCCGGTTACATCGCCAAAGACCCACGGGTCCCATTCGATACGGACGGTGTCATCGCCGTGCGCCACTTCACGCAGACCCAGCACCGGGAATTGGGGTTGAATCAGCGAGTCGGCCAACAGGTCGGCTTTCTGGGGGCTCTGGATTAAGGCGTCTGAATCAAGATTAGCCAAATACTCTAAAGGATTATCAATGTTGTTGGCAAGATTGTCAGGGTCGGTGTGAAATTGCTCGGCGGTCAGTGTCGAAAAAATCATCCTTGCACTGGAGTCCGGCATTAAATCGACCGGGCCGACCGATAATAAAAATCGGGAATCACAGCAGGAATAAAAATCCCAGGGCGGGTCCGGAGGGAAGGTATTAAGCCAGATTGGGTCATCGTCTTCGATATATCGTGCAAATATGAAGTCATAATCCCATTCTTTATGGCTCATGATGTAGTATTTATTTTTGTCGCCTTCGGGTGTTCCGGTGCCGAGTGTGCCAAAATCGCGGAAGGGGTCATCGTCCGTTCCTCTTTGACGCGCCCCAAAATCATTATATGGATAAGAATTGGACACCCACCAGTTGAAATTGGTATCGGTGGCGGCGAACGACGTTTCAATCAGTTTGAGTCCCATTACGCGGGTGGCGCTGTAGCCATCAACGTATTCATGGCTTCCCGGATGCGGGTCGCCATCGTTGTCATACGCATAAGCCAGGCCATATTCCCGAAGCGACCCGACAAAATCATCATTGAACCCGGCCTCTCCAAGCCCGGCGGCCCATATATCGGCGTCCATAAATATTCCGATGTATGCTTTGTCAATGGCATTGTCGCTGATATTGGTGACAACGAGGTCATACAATATGGCCTTGTTATAATCATCATTATTGATGTTATGCCCGCGTAATGCCAGACGAAGCCCCATAGGCTCATGAGTGTAAAGCGTATAGTTGTCGGGAATGGTGTCATAAAATAACGCGTGAAATGAATTTTCGGCCGGGTAAAATTGACGGGTCACCGTGGGATCCGGGTATTTTTTTCCGGGGGGATACATTTCACCGGTTAACGACCAGCCTTCGGCACCGACCGAAACCAGCGTGTCGCCGTTGATAATGCCTCCGACCCAAATGCCACCGCCGAAAAGATATTCGACATTCTCTTGAGGCGGTGTTACAAAAGAGGGGTATCCCATCATGATTGCACTCGACGGCCCATATTGAGATGGAGGCCAAAAGCCGGTGCCGAGTTGCCCATAGCAATTGAATGATGATAAAATCTCATTTGTGCCGTGGAAAGCAATCCATTGTGGCCAGATTTCGACGGTATCGGTCAGAAGATTACTGGCGGCAACCATGGCGCTGTTGTGAATCTGTCTTGAATCGTCGTCGTAATAAGCCCGGGCAAAGATCGGCCCTACGTTCAGCAATGCCAGCACGAGAAATGTAATAAATATCATTCGCATGACGTTTTCCCCCTCAAGCGAAAATAGACATATAATTCTTTATTAATATAATCGAATTTCGAAAAACCCCAATAACTTATTTACCCTTAATTGTGGGACGAAATAAGCTGGCCTTTTAATTAATGGTATTACGCAAAATTGGGCTCAATTCAGACCGAATGTATGAACCGGTCTTCATGGCATTTTGCATTGTCCGGCGGGGTCGCGGTGTTTCCGTATTATCCGACAACGACTTACAATTGGATAAAATCGGTTTGCAAAATGGCAGGGTGTTTGCCCTATTAACGGGCATGAACTGTTACTTCGGCATATATAATCGCGACGGCGAAGCCGGTGATGACAAAAAAATGCTGGTTTGTTTTTCGATCCCGGAAGTCGGGATCAATTTCAAGGCCCCCTTCGCCGGGGAGGCGCTCCATACCGAATACGCCTCTTTATTGACTTTGCTGGAATTTATTGAGCTTAATCAGAAGCTGTTTCAGGGCAAGGAACTCAACATCTACAGCGATAATCTCGATTTAATCGGTCAGATCAACGAGAAGACCTGCCAGTACGAATACAGCCAGTTATTGGGCAAGGTGCTGGAATACAAGGAAAAATATACTTATTCCATAGGCTGGATACCAAAAGGTCAAAACCCGGCGGTCCGTAACCTTTTTGATTGACGATTATCTTTCCCGGCCCTAATTTGGGGCTGTGTCGCCAAATGAACTAATAAAAGAACTCGAAGCCGGTCGTTTTCGTCCGGTTTACTATTTCTACGGGAGCGAGGATTATCGTATCAAGGAAGCGGAGCGCTCGCTGGTTCGTAAATTTTTGCCCCGGCAGTCATTTAATTTCGGGTATAAAAACCTGTCGGCCTCGCGGGCGGATATCAAGGATATTCTGACGGAGCTGTCGGTCGTGCCGATGCTCGGGGAAAGGCAGGCTTTTGTCATAGGTGATATTCAAGCTCTGACACCGGCCCAGCTCGAGAAACTATTTAAAATGCTCGACCCACCCGATCCCAATCGCATGGTCATATTAATTTCCCCGGCGGACAAAACCCCGCGCAAGGATACCAAGACGTTTAGGCTTTTGGTTGAGCAAACCACGGCGGTTGAGTTCAAGAAATACACGATGGCGGAATCGGGCAAAAAGATACGTTTTATACTCAAGGAAAACGCTATTGTAATCGACTCCGAGGCTCTGGAGCTTTTAATCGAATTGGCCGGAGGAGATTTGGGAGGAATCATCGGCGAAGTCAACAAGATTATCGATTATATCGGTAAAGGGGGGCGTGTCACGGTGGCCGATATCAGTGAAATCTGCTCTGACTATCAATCTTTCGAGAATTATGTGTTGGGTGAGAAAGTGGCCTCTTTTAATCTGGAAATCGCATTGGGGACACTGCACAATCTGCTTCGCAAGGGGGATCGACCATCGACGCTGATTTTTCAACTGGGGGAGTTTTTTCTGGGCGTTTATCTGGTCAAAAATGGCAAACCGGCGATGATGGGTAAATCCGACCAGAGCTGGAAATACCGCAAATTCACGAGTTTTTTTACGAACACGCAACTTGAAGAAATATTGGAACTTACGGCAAGCGCCGACCGTGATTTGCGCGGCAATATCAAGCCCGAAAGCATGATTCTGGAAAAGCTTATTGTAAATATCCAGTCTCTGTGCAAGGAAAAATCTGACTCCGGACGGGAAATTCAGGGAAGAAAAGACTGATTGGGCTGTAAGAATCATGGATAATGGCCCGGAAGATCGTCGGTTGATTGAGCAAGCCGCCAGCGGCGATCGCCGGGCGTTCGGTGAACTGGTGACCCGCTATCAGAGGAGGCTTTTTCGATTCGTGTTTATGCTTCTCAAATCCAAAGACGGCGCCGATGATATCGTGCAGGATGCGTTTGTCAATGCCTGGCAGGCGCTGGCCACGTTCGAGTCGGACAAGCCCTTTTACCCCTGGCTGTCCACGATTGCCCGCAATCTGGCGCTCAACCGGTTGAAGCGAGAGGCTCGTCAGACGCAGGCATCGGAAATGGAAGATGAATTCGAAAAAATTCCGGAGCGGGCGTTAAATCCACTGGATAGATTAATCGAGAAGGAAAACGACCGTGTCCTGGCGCGGGCGGTGATGAGCCTGCCGGAACAGTACCGCACGGTTTTCGTGTTGCGGATGATAGAGAAAATGCCGTATGAAAAAATCGCTGAACAACTTAATATATCACCGGGAACGGTGGATTCGCGCCTGCACCGGGCGCGAGCGAAACTTATGGAGATGCTCAAGGAGCATTTATAGATTGTGTCATGCTGGATGATGAAAAAAGACATTTGATCGAGCGCTATTTCGACAGTCAGCTCGACGAAAGCGGTGTCGCCGATGCCATGCGGTTGCTGGAGCAGTCCGATGAAGCGCAGCAGTACTACAATGAACTCAAGGTTTTAGCCGAGCAGGCCGAGGGACTGATGCTTGACGGCGATGATGATTTCTGGCGGGCGCAAAAAGAGTCGATACTGGATAGAATCGCCGCGGAAGATGAGAAGAAAATTGTGCCGGTCAAGGCGGGCAATAAATTTTGGCGTCTGCGCACGCTGGCCGTGGCGGCGTCGGTGATATTGGTCGGTGTAATTACGATTTACGAAGTAAAACGATTCCCCGATTTTAATCGGCCCAAAGAAGATGCCATGCCGCGGATGGCCCCGGCCGTGGTTGATACGGCAATAACCAAAGTACGGGACGAAGATGCCGTTAAGAAGGGGCCGATAACCCCGAAAGCTGAACCCCGGGCAGTTGAAGATGAAAAGGCATCGCCGCCACCCGAACCATCTATTACGACTGAACAGGTAATGATGGCAGAAGTGCCGGCCATGACTCATGAAAAAGGCGTCGAATGGCAAACACCAGGAATTGAACTGCAAGGGGAAGGGAAATTGGATGTTGCCGGAAGCAACCTGATTCAACCCTCGATGCATCATGAGGAAATTACGCTGGAACAGGGGATGGAGGCGCTGGACCATGGAAGGGTCGAAGAGGGCACCGAACAGCCGGTAGCGGTCGAGCCGGATTCGAGGGAAGGGGTCGGGTTAAAACCCAGGGAACTGGCGAAGCCTGAAACCGCAAAGAGAAAAATCTCCGATATGCCGGTGGTCAGCGTTGATTCATTGTTGAAGCTGAACAGCTCCGACTATGGATATGACCAGAACGGGAAGATCATCATCAGGGGCGGTCGGGCGGGGGAGGTGGCCTTTGTAAAAGAAAAAGAAGCACTCCAGGGAAAGGCCGACCATGTGCTGTTGGATAAGGATGTGACGGTTGTTGGTATGACGGTGGAGGAGGTCGATTCGCTGGCGTATTGGTCGCGGCGGCTGGACAGTCTTGAGGTCGCGTTGGCCGAAACAAATTCGCCGCATTATCGCATGGCTGTGGCCAAGGCGACCCGTCGGACAACGACGGCGGATAGTGCCACGTTCGATTCTTTGAGGTGGCACTATGCCGAGGCTTTGTACAAAGCCGCCATGTTATCCGGTGATACGGTCGATATACGACCTCACATTGATAAATTATCCCGTTTGAAAGAGCAATCCCGGGGGGATCTGACCGAAATTATCTCACGTTATATGTCCGACCTGGAATCTCGTAAAAAATAGAATCTTTTAATTCCCGTTTACGTAATTCAAGATAAAGAAAGCCCTTAATAGAAAAGGAGGCGGCATGGAAAGAAAGTTGTATCGCAGCCGCATCGATAATAAAATTGCCGGGGTATGCGGCGGCCTGGGAGAGTATTTTAATATCGACCCGACATTTATCCGTATCGCCATGATCCTTCTGGTATTCGCCCACGGTATCGGGCTGATCGCATATATCATTTCGTGGATAGTTATGCCACTGCGGCCGATTCTCGACCCGGTCGAACCGTTAAAGAGGCAGTACTCGCCGGCCAATAAATATCTTCCCGGTATTTTACTGATCGCGGTCGGGCTGGTGTTTTTGATGAACAATCTCTGGTGGTGGTTTGACATCTGGTATTTATGGCCGATTGTTTTGATTGCCCTGGGGGCGTATCTGATATTGGGCGTGACCGGTCAAAAAGCAAAGCGCGATAATGAAACGCAACCGACAGGGGTGGGGCAATGAATCCGGCTCGTTTTCGCTGGGGATTGTTGCTGATAATCGCCGGTGTCCTGATAATATTGCATAATGCCGACCGGTTGTACTGGGATTTCTGGTGGGATCTGGTGCAATGGTGGCCGGTGCTTCTGATCGCTATCGGGCTGGAAAAGCTGTTTATCGGTCTGCGTCTGAAGGCGCTGGCTTTCGTGCCGCCGGTTTTACTGGCCGCGGGGATTGTCTATCTGGCCGTCGCCGATAATAATTATCGTGCCGAGCGCTGGTCATATGCGTCAACGGGCTGGGAAGAAAAGCTCGACCCGGATGTTGAGGAGCTCGACGTGTATATCGATCACGGTCGGAACGACCTTAGGGTCAAACGGACTTCGAAGTATCTGGCCAAGGCCGATTTCGACCGTTACGCAAGAAAGCCCAGAATAGATTTCAAACGCGACGGCAGTACCGCCCACCTGAAGGTTGACAGCGAATTGCGTTTTGGCGGGAGGTTTATCAATATCCGTAATTATGGCGACCGGGACTGGGATTTCATGTTCAACGAAACAGTGCCGCTCAAGCTCGAATGTGTCGGCGACGAGGCCAGTCTTCGACTGGATTTGTCGGGCATAATTCTGAAAGAGTTGACGGTCGAAAATGACGACGGCCTGATCGATGTAACGATCGGTGACCGGGTGTCCGAAGTCCGGCTGTCTATTGCCGGAGAGAATTCCCGTTTGTATCTCGGTGTCCCGGCCACGGCCGGCCTGGAGATAGGCGGCGGGGATTATTCCGGGTATTTCGGGGCGCTGGGACTTAGGAGGCTCGATGATAAATTCATTTCCGAGGGATTCGATACGGCCGCGACCAAGATTTATATTGATATCGGGGCCGGGCTGAAGCATTTGTCGATTCAGCAAAAATAACGGTAACATATTTTATTTGATCCGGATCGGGCGATCTTGTATAATCGATACATGAGGTCGCCCTTTTTTAATATCATATTTATCGGCCTTGTCATCGGTTCGGCGTGCATTTCGTGCGGGCAGAATGACAGCCATAAACAAGACTGGGCCGAAGGCTCGACATTGCGCATCGGCACCGATGCCACCTATCCTCCCTTCGAAATTGTCGATACCGAATCGGGGCAACCGGTCGGCTTCGACATCGATATCATGAAAGCCATCTGCGAGGAAAACGGGTGGACGCCGGAGTTTGTGGTGACGCCTTTCGATGGTATCATATCGGGGCTGAAGGGCGGCAAGTACGATTGTATCATATCGGCCATGACGATTACGCCGGAGCGGGCGGCGATCGTGGCCTTCTCGGAGCCGTACTATCTGGCCGGGCAAGTGGTGGCGGTGCCGGTGAGCGATACGGTTATAAAGTCCGCGGCCGATCTGGTTCGGCGGCGGGTCGGGGTGCAGCTGGGGACGACCGGCGAACGGATGGCCAAGGCCATGCAGGGGGTGACGGTGTTCTCGTACGATAATATCGGGGCGGCTTTCATCGACATGGAAAACGGGCATCTCGACGCCGTGTTGAACGACTACCCGACGACGATGGAATATATCAAAAGGCGGGCGCTGGCCAAAAAGGTCGGGGAGCTTTTGTCCGAGGAGCATTATGGCATTGCGGTCAGGAAAGATAATCATAAGCTTCTGGAGTATATCAATAAGGCTATCGAGCAATTGAAGTCATCGGGGCGGTATGAGGAGATCAATTCGCACTGGTTTGGGGTGGCTGAAAATATCGCGGATTCTTTGTGACCAATATTGATTATAGACTATAATAATCCACGAATTTGTGTAATTCATTATATTTCTTTCGGTTGTGGCGACATGGGTTCGTTCTTGAATATTTTTTAATTTTTAGTAGGTGAGGGCGCGGTCGCAAATGCGGTTTTTCGGCTTAACCCGAAGGCCCGCAATATTGTATTCAAATTTGAATTGCGGCTTCATGGTTTCGGCATAATTAACAGGGATTTGGGCAAAGGGATGCCGGCATAGATAATCATATATCACCGATGGGATTGCGGCAAAATGGGTTTGTTTTGTCATTTTTAAATTTTTTCCGAAGCCCGGTTGGTGCACCGGGTAAATTTCGATCATAGTTATAGGCCTCATACATAAGGGGGACGGGCAAAATTAACATCGGGTTGGGGGGGCCACCCATGCGGTTTAACTCGGCCGAGGTGGAGTACTGTGGGGAAAGGTCTAAGAGTAGGTGAAGAGCGTCAGGAAAGGGTTCCTGACGCCGTTAGGCGTTAGATGGGAGAAGCGCTGGGGCACATGTGGACATGTGCCGCCCACAATAATTCTAATAAATTCGGGACAAAGGTGATTTCCCTCATTGCCATCAGCAACAAATATCGCATTGCCTTTGATCATCTCTCACACCCTGAAAGGGTTTGTTACCGGATTTAAAGGAAGAATGTCACGCCGCTCTTCACTTCGTTCAGAGCCTTCGGCGAGTCGGCGTGACCTACAACTTCTTCGTCGGGACTCGGAATGCGACTTACTTCAAACTCCCCGATGTTTAACTCTTTGGGGGGTCAGGTATTGGAGTAAAAAGGTCTTGCTTTTTCGGGCTTTTTTTTTATCATTCAAGACCTATGCCCGGACAATACAAATTATCAGGATTGGAAGGCAAGATTATTGCCATCGACGGCCCGGCAGGGTCGGGGAAATCGACGACGGCCAAACTTCTGGCCGAAAAAATAGGGTTTACATATCTCGACACCGGGGCGATGTATCGGGCGGTGACGTTGTTTGCTCTTCGCAACGGGGTTCATGTCGATGATGCTCGGGCGCTGGAAGCGATTGCGCGCAAGGTGGATATCGAGCTTAGGGGCAATCAGGTTTTTCTCAACGGCGAGGATGTCAGTGAGGCGATACGGACACCGGAGGTGACCAAGGCGGTGTCGCCGGTATCGGCTCATGCCGGGGTGCGCGAGGCGATGGTTTTTCGCCAGCGTCAGATGGCCAAGGAAGGCAAAATAGTCGCCGAAGGTCGGGATACGACGTCGGTGGTATTCCCCGATGCGGATATCAAGATTTATCTGGATGCTTCGCTGGAAGCCCGGGCGCAGCGGCGGATGCTGGATTTTGTCAGGCAGGGTAATTCGACGTCAATTGAAGAACAGAAGGCTCTTCTGGCGGCGCGGGATAATTACGACAGCAAGCGCGATAATTCGCCGCTGAAGAAGACGGCGGATTCGATAATGCTGGATACCTCGAATCTTACAATCGAAGAGCAGGTCGACCGCATTCTGAAGATTATCATAGCGAGTGTCAAGAGCCGATGAATGTCCTTTATACTTTTTTCTGGGTTCTTATCAATTTCATAACCCACGTGCTGTTCCGCATCAAGATTGTCAATCGGGATCTTTTGCCTCGTGAGGGGGCTTATATTCTGGCGTCGAATCATATATCTCTGGCCGACCCGCCGATATTGGGCAGTGCGCTGGACCGCCCGATATATTTTATGGCGAAGCGGGAATTATTTCGAAATTTCCTGTTCGGCGCTTTATTGCGCAAAATCAACGCTTTCCCGGTGGATCGGGGTGGGGTTGACCGAAGTGCCATAAAAAAAGCGGTGGCAATACTTGATTCCAATCGTTCGCTGGTGATATTCCCGGAAGGGACGCGTGGGCGCCACGGGAAGCTATTGAAGCCGCAGCCGGGAATTGGCCTGATTGCTCGTCATTGTGCGGTTCCGATTGTCCCGGCGTTTATGACCGGCAGCAATCGTTTGCGCGACTGTTTTTGGGGGCGTGAAATTTTATCGGTAATTTACGGTCAGCCTATTGACTCCAATGAAGTTAAGGCCTATGATACGGGCAAAGACGGCTATCGTCGGCTGGCCGACGAAATTATGAGCCGGATACAGAGGATTAAGGATGAATATGAGCTTGCCTCGAAAGTGACGCATCAGGGGGTAAGCTGATTTATAATTATTTATTGTCGATAGACATTACATATCGCGAATATCCCGCCCGCGCAGAGCTCTGCGCCGGGATAAATATACAGTTAAGGAGGAATTTATTCCATGGCAGAAGCCAAAAAAACGTCCGAAAAAAAAACAACCATGACGGGAGGTGATACCGAAGCAAGGGTGACCAAGCGCAAAGCCGCGAGATCCGCCAAGACGACGACCAGAAAAATCAAGAAGGTCAAAGTTGCCGGAACAGAAAACGTCCAGCAAGCGGAGGAGACGCGTCAGGAGCGGGAGCTGCAGGTTACATCGCGTCAGCAAAGGTTAAAAGAAAAGGCGCAGAAGCGCATCGAGACGGTTGCGCCGGATGACATCGCAACGATCGCATCGATGCGTCTGACCGACATCGAAAGCAAGCAGTACTCCGATATGGAGTATAAGTCTCTTCTGGAGATGTACGAAGGTACGATCAAGGACATCAAAGAGGGTGAAATCGTCAACGGGACGGTTCTGGGCGTCACCAAGGACGACGTTATAGTCGACGTCGGATTCAAATCGGAAGGGATTATTCCCATTTCCGAATTCACGGAACCGATCAACATTTCGGTCGGTGAGAAAATCGACGTATATCTCGAGGAATTCGAGGACCAGAACGGCCAGCTGATTTTATCCAAACAGAAGGCCGATTTCATGCGCGTCTGGGAAAATATCCGTGAGGCGCACGATTCGGGCAACCTGATTGCCGGCAAACTGGTTCGCCGCATCAAAGGCGGGGTGGTCGTGGACATCATGGGTGTCGACGCTTTTCTCCCCGGCTCACAGATATCGTTGCGGCAGGTTCCGGATTTCGATGCCTTGATCGGCCAGACGATGGAACTCAAGATCATCAAGCTCAACAAGAGCCGCCGCAACATCGTCGTTTCCCGCCGGGTGGTGCTGGAGGAGGAACGCGAGGCCAAACGTTCGGCCCTGCTCGATGAAATCGAAGTCGGCCAGGTTCGTGAGGGTATAGTCAAGAACATCACCGATTTCGGCGTCTTCATCGATTTGAACGGCGTTGACGGTTTGTTGCACATTACGGACATGTCGTGGGGACGAATCAAGCACCCGTCGGAGATGGTTTCGCTGGGCGACCGCATTTCGGTCAAGATTCTCGACTTTGACGACAAGACATCGCGTATATCGCTGGGTTTGAAGCAGCTGACGCCGTACCCATGGGAAAATATCGAAGAGAAATATCCCATCGGGAAAAAGGTCACGGGCAAGGTCGTATCGATTACCGACTATGGTTCCTTCGTGGAGCTGGAAAAGGGTGTCGAAGGTTTGATTCACATATCCGAAATGTCCTGGACGCAGCATATCAAGCACCCGTCCAAGATCATGAGTGTCGGCGATAAGATTGATGCCGTGGTATTATCGGTGGACCGGGAGAACGAGAAGATATCGCTGGGCATCAAGCAGATGGAACCGGATCCCTGGGAAACGATCGAGATGAAATACCCCATCGGCAAAATCGTTTCCGGCAAAGTGCGCAACCTTACGGCCTTCGGGGCTTTCATCGAACTCGAAGAAGGCATCGACGGGCTGATTCATATTTCCGATATGTCCTGGACCAAGCGTATCCAGCACCCGTCGGAACTGATGAAGAAGGGCGATAAGATTGACATCAAGATTCTGCGCATCGACCACGACAATCGTCGCATTTCGCTGGGCTTTAAGCAGTTGAAGGACGATCCCTGGCCGGAATTAAGCCGCAAGTTCTCGATGGGCACGGAGTGTCTGGGGACCATTACCCGGGTTCTGGACCGCGGCGTGACGGTGGAGCTCGACGGCGACGTGGAAGGATTCGTTCCGACCAATCAGCTGGGGCGTGCCGACCTGGAGAATGCCGAAGGCGTTTTCAAGGAAGGCGAGCAGATTCCGCTGCAGGTAATCGAATTCGACCGCCAGGCGCATAAGATAATTCTATCGGTCACGGCCTACTATAAGAAGCGCGAGCAACAGGAGATGGATCAATTCCTGGCCAAGCACCCGACTCGCACTATGAGCATGGGCGACGTCATGGGTCAGAAGGCCAGCGAGGCACTCAAGTCGGACAACGCCGACGATGCGCCCGCTTCGGACGCGGACGATACTTCTGCCGATAATCCTTCCGAAGGAGACGAAATCAAGGATGCCTGATTCGGATTTCTGAATTCTTCGCACAGGATTTATAGATACAAGGCGGCGGGACGACCCGCCGCTTTGATTTTGGGGAGCTTTTCGTATATATTTTAACCATGACCAAGATGGCTTTAGAAACGATCGGGTGTCGGCTCAATCAGTATGAGACCGAAAAAATGGCGGCGCGTCTTTTGGCCTGCGGGTTCGAGCGGGTCTCGATTAAAGATGATGCCGATGTGTACATAATCAACACCTGCACCGTCACCGGTCGGGCCGACGCCACCTGCCGTAATATTATATCCCGAATTGCCCGGCGGGAAAAAAAATCGGCTCTGGTCGTGGCCGGTTGTTATGTCGATGCCGACCCCGAAAAGATGGCGTCCCTGACCGGCGTGGACCTGATTATTCCCAATAGCCGGAAAGACGATATTGTCGCCATACTCATGGAAAAATTTCCGGCTTTATTCGACGGCCGTTTGCCGCACGAGGATGTCGCAGTTCTGATCGATTTTCACGAGCACAATCGGGCGTGGATAAAAATCGGTGCCGGCTGTAATCAGAATTGCGCTTATTGTATCATTCCCCGCGTGCGGGGACGCATTCAAAATCGTCCGGCCGATGAAATAATCAGAGAAATCAATTGTCTTTCGGAAAACGGATATAATGAGGTCGTTTTGACCGGGGTGCATATCGGCAAGTATCGTGATGCCGGGGCCAAGAGCCTTTCCGATTTGATTGGCCGTATTCTGGAACGGACACCGTTGAGCCGGGTCCGGCTGTCGTCGATAGAGCCGCAGGAAGTGGATGATGAACTTCTGGGCGTGATGCACGATGGGGGGCGTCGGGTCTGTCGGCATCTGCACATCCCTCTTCAATCAGGGTCTGACCGGATTTTGAGAATCATGCACCGTCCGTATTTATCTGATGATTATATTCGAATTTGTGAAAACGCCAAAAACAAGATCCCCGGTCTGGTAATCGGCGCGGATATCATAGTCGGGTTTCCCGGTGAAACCGACGAGGATTTCGGCGGTTCGGTGAACGTCGCCCGAAGCGGCGTGGTCGATTATATTCATGCTTTTTCATATTCGGACAGGCCCGGCACGGAGGCGTCGCTTATGTCGGGCAAGATAAAGCCGGATATTATCAAGCAGAGAAATAGAATCCTGCGCGAAATTTCGGCTGATAATTACGAGCGTGCCCTCAAACGGGAAATCGGTCGGACGGCCTATATAATATCGGAATATAGGGATGAGGGAGGGAGTCGTTATTATGGCATGACCGATAATTATTTGCAGGCCGTTATTCCGCATGAGTGCGGCGGAGGCAAAAAAATAATCGCGATGCAAGTCACCGGCGCCGATGCGAATTATCTTTCGGGCGAGATTATCGGGTAAGCAGAAAAAACCGGAATATCTGGCCCAATTCAGCGGAAAAATTTTCTATTTGTTACAGTCCCGGCTGTCTGTACGGGGGGTTCCCTGTCAATGTAACATATCGTCATTCAATGAGATGCGTCAATCGTCAAACGATTGGCATGGGGCTTGCGAAAATATCTGCCGGAGAAATACCATATTTGTGTGGATAAAAAATGGCAGACGAAGAAAAGAAAGTTCCGGAAGACAACGAAATCAAGGCGCTTGATGATGATACCCCGGATGATCAGGAACAGCAGGCGGCATCGCCCGGCGGTTTGAAGGGGTTTATCAAGAGGTATTTAGTTTGGGCCATAATCGGTTTGGCGGTTGTGGTTCTGGCCTATATGATTCCTCAATTCTTCAAGGGCGATAAAAAGCCGCCGGCCGAAACTGCCGCAGAACCGGCCGCGGATTCGACGGCGGTCGATACCGAAAATCGGGATTCTCTGATGCAGGTTGCCGCCCGGCCTCTGGAACTCAATGAGCTTGATGCGGAAGAACTGGAAGAGCTTCTCGCCATGCGCGGCATGTTCGATTATCTCGACACCGCCGCTATTCTCGAAGAAATGAGCATGATGGGCGAAGTGCATGAAGATATCAAGTACGACAGCGTGCCCATGACCGCGGCCGACTCGGTCGATACTCTCAACTGGATCGATCGGGAGATGCAGAAAATAGCGGTCGAGCGGGACTCTCTTCAAAGGTTAAAGGAGGATTTGCAGAAATTAGACAAAAAAGTAACGCAGGCGTCGAATCGGCTGGACCAGGCCGAAGCGGCGCGACTGACCAAGCTGGCCCGTCTGTATGACGGCATGAAACCGGCGGAAGTGGCAAGCCTGTTCGAGAACCTCCCGGACAGCGTCATTGTATTGATTTTGCCCAAAATGAAACCGGCACATGCCTCCAAGATACTGGGGCTGATGAAGCCCAAGCGCGCGGCCAGCATTTCAACCAAATTGATCACGGTAACGGAACAATGATTAACACTCAAACTGAAATTATGAGTCTTTTCTTGCCCATAAGTAAGGGCATGCCGACAGAAGGTGCGACAATCGCCGGCGGTGAGACCGCGGAATCGTTGATTCAAAAGGGCGATTTTCTGCAGTTTTTGCTTGGATCATACCGGTTCGACGCGAAGATAAAAGAGTTTGCACCGCTTTCGGATGCCGAAGTGCCGGACAATGAAAAGCTCGCCGCACAAGTTCCCGCCGGATCGGAAGAAATATCGAATGTCGAAATGGTCAAGGTGATGGTTCCCTCGGATCTCGTATTCGGGGCCGTGAATTCGAATGCTTTTAACAACTCGGTTATGATACAAAATGCCGACAGGCAAGCTTGTCCGGATAAGTGCACGGACATGCTAATGAAGATGCCTCCGGTTGTTAATAATGAAACAGAAGCAGATGCCCTTGCGGATAAATACATAAACGTGAACGACCGACAGGTCGGACAGATTGATAATACCGTTTTATCCGTAAAGAACGCGCCGCTGATCGAGGCGAAATTCACAGCTGGACGAATAATCGATGCCAATGGGGTTCTCACGGGCAAAGAGCCGGCGGAACAGCCTGAGTCCAGCCCCAAGACCGGGGGTCAAATTACCATCACGGGACGGCCTCACGTGAATGATTTCGCAATGGCAGATGACGATACGGTTTTTTCCGACCAGCGGTTGAACCGCCTGGCCGATAATCTGGCGGTGCGATCGGCTGAAATCAAACAGGTATGCCCGCAAGGGATAGCCAGAACGATTGCGGCCGATATCACTCAAGATGCGGTCTGGCCAGAAATGGTCTTATCGAAAGATGTTTTCTATAAGACCGGCCGGATGGAGACAAATCTACCGACCGGTGTCTCTCAAGAGGCGGCCGGGGTGGAAACGAGTCTGCCGACCGGTGTCACCCAAAAGGCGGCCCGGGTGGAAATGACGGTTACGACCGACGTTTCTTTTAGGGCGGCTGTGTCGGGAGCGTCTCGTCCGATTGATGTTTCACAAAAAGCGGCGATGCCGGAAGCGTCTGTCCCAGCTGAATTGCCTTCAAAGACGGTCGGGGCGGAAGCGCATGCCCATGTCGATACTTCTCAACAATCGGCACGGCCCCAAACGCTTCCGGAATCATCGGATTTCTCGCGGGTTCGTAATTCCGCGCAGGATAAGTCGGAGGCGCCGCGAACGACTGTCACATCAACCCATTCGGCGGAAAACGGGAGCGACGATGAAACAGTCGTCAGTTCCACAAGCAGTAACATATCTTTGGTTCCCTCCAAAAAGGTTGCCAAAGAAAGTTCCGGGGCCGTTGTTTCGGTGAAATCGACACCGCAAACACCGGCGGAATCATCGCGACCCATTGCCCAGGCGACCGGTCCGACCGAAAAAGGCGTTTCGGTCACGACACGTGCCGAGGTTCCGGCCGTCCGGTTTGTTCTTCCGGAGAATGTTCGGGAGAGCATTATACGGCCGGGCAATACGATAACGCTGCGCATGGAACCGGAGCATCTCGGTTCGGTAAGGCTGACTTTGACGGCGCATAATAACACTTTGACAGGGCGCATCGTGGTGGAAAGCCCCGCCGCCAAACTGGCTGTGGAATCCAACGTGCACATTCTTCAAAATCGATTGTCCGAAGAGGGTTTGCACCTGGAGCAGTTTCAGGTTTCGGTCGGGGGTGAACAGGCCCGGCAGTTTGGACACAGCGACGGGTCACAATTCGGTCAAGCGCCAACGGCTCAAACGTTATCGTCCGGGCGAACCGCGACTTCCATCGCGGCGACATCGGCGGCGCCATCCATGACGGGTGGCGGTTATGTCAATGCCGGGGGCGTCAACTGGCTGGCTTAGGAGAATATTATGTCTGAAGTAAACAGTGTTTCAGGAAGTTCCAGCAATGTTTTTACGACCGCGGCCACCGATACGCTGGGCAAGGACGATTTCCTTGAATTATTGGTCACCAAAATGACCAACCAGGATCCTCTGGAGCCGATGAAAGATGAAGACTTTATCGCCCAGCTGGCGCAATTTTCGCAGCTGGAACAAACCTATAACATGAACCAGCTTCTGCAGGAGTCGATAAATCTGGATTATCTGCAGATGCAGACCATCAACAATACAATGGCGACCAATCTGATCGGCAAGGAAGTGCAGGCGTCATACGACAGCATTTATCTCAGTGAGTCCAATAAGCCCGCGATTAATTTTTCGATCGATGACTACGCCACGGAAGTCAAAATAACGATTTCCAACAGCGATGGGACGGTTGTCCGTACCCTGACGGGCGAAAAATTAAAAGCCGGGGATAATTCCATGACATGGGACGGTTGCGACGACAGCGGTCGGCGGCTGGGCGCGGGCATGTATTCGATAGAAGTCGAAGCGTACGATGCCACCGGTGAAAGCGTCACGTCCTCGACCTATGTCCGGGGCCTGGTCGAAGGTGTCGTATACCGCGACGGGGCGGCGTTGCTGAAGGTCAATGGCCTTGAAATCACGCTGGCCAATGTCGAAGAGATTTTGACGCATGCGGGAAAATCCGACGAGGATGACGGGTAAACCGGGCGTTGGCAGAAAGATGAAAGGAATAGAAAGGGACAAAGATGAGAATAGGGGAGTTTAATTCACAGGTTAACCTGCTCGAGATCGCCTCACGGCCGCAAGCGGGCACGACAAGGGACGCCGCGAAGGCTTCGTTCAAAGACGTTTTCGATAAGGAGCTGGCCCAGGCGGCCGGCGTGTCTTTTTCAAAGCATGCTCAAACGCGGCTTTATTCGCGGGGAATAACGATGTCCAGCCAGAAGCTGATGCAGTTGTCGGAAGCCATGGACAAAGCGGCCTCCAAGGGGTCGCGCGAGACGCTGATACTCGACGACGATGCGGCCTACGTGGCGTCGGTTGAAAACCGGACGATCATAACCGCTTTCGGGCGGGAAAACCTAAGGGAAGGAGTCATCACTTCGATCGACTCGGCCATAATATTGTGAAGAAATGAAAATGAAATCAAACATAAACATTAACCGTAAGACTGGACTCCGTTTCAGGACGGGGAGGTCTTGCCGTACATTAATGGAGGTAAGCCTGCCATGATGGGTTCACTTTATGCAGGGGTTTCCGGATTGAGGAACCATCAGACGAAAATGAATGTCATCGGTAACAACATCGCCAACGTCAACACGATCGGTTATAAAACCGGCCGGGTGACATTTCGAGAAGCGCTGGTTCAAACGGTCAAGGGCGCGGGGCGTCCGACGGCCATTTCCGGCGGCACCAACCCGGTTCAAATCGGATTAGGCATGAATACCGCGACGGTTGATAATATTTTTCAGCAGGGCGGTCTGGAACTGACGAGTCAGACGACTGACCTGGCAATTCAAGGTTACGGATTCTTCGTCCTGTCCGACGGTTCCGGCAATTATTACACGCGGGCGGGGTCGTTTAACTTTGACGCCAATTCTTATCTGGTAGATCCGTCTTCGGGCTTTTACGTTCAGGGTCGGATGGCCGACAGCACCGGCGTTATTCCGTCTTCGGCCACGACCGGCAATATTCAACTGCCGTTCGGGCAGCAGGATCCACCGAAGGAAACGGAACGGATAATTTTCGGTAACAATATTGATTCGACGGCGACGGATGCCTCTGCCACCCTGGTTTCGGCCGGGACGACCGGTATCGACGCGGTCTTGGGAAAGGCCTTTAACGGCGCCGGCGGGACGCATACTTTAACGATAACGGGCAGTCAGGCGACCCGGTCGACCAATACCGGAACCAATATCACCGGATCGCCGCTGAACGGCAATATGACACTGGCAGATATCGGTGTTACCGATCCCACGGGATTTTCGATCAGCGTAGATGGCGGGACTCCGGAGGAAATCATGGGACTGACGTTGACGTCGACCATAAACGACCTGATTTCCGCCCTTAATGCGATAAGCGGCTGTGAAGCCACTCTGACGGCGAGCGGGGAAGTGGAAGTGTCCCGGACCAAAGCCGGGGCGGGTGCCACGTACAGTATTCAATCCTCGGCGGCCGTCAACTCCGGTGGAGACATCGATATTGTGGCGGCCGTTTTCGGTGTGGCCGATGGTGCCACTTTTACGGCCAATAACGGCACTGATCACAGTTTCTCGTGTATCGATAGTTTTACATCCTCGGGAGGAGTGACTTATCCCAGCCTGAACCTGAATATTGTCGTCAATGATGAAACGGGTCTGGCGACAGGCATCAGCGGGCTGGGCGGCAGTAATGATGTCACGATCAGAAGCTTCTCCGGAATCTCGGCCGGGACGTGCGTGATCAACACGGCCGACACCATTCACTCGACATCGATAACGGTTTATGATTCGCAGGGCAACAAGCATACCCTGACCTTTGATTTTATTCGAACCGCAGATTTCAACGAATGGCGCTGGGAAGCCGGAACGTTGGGGACCGAAACGATTCGCGGGGGCGGTTCGGGTCGGCTCACGTTCAATCCCGACGGTTCTCTTCTGGCTTTTGAGTTCGACGGTGCGGCCACGCGACTGAATATCGATCCCAATAACGGCGCCAGCACGATGAGTATCACGGTGGATGCGGGAACCGCCGGAGCCTATGACGGCTTGACCAGTTTCGGTTCATCTCATACGGCGTCAATTCTGCAGCAGGACGGTTACGGCCTGGGCATTCTGGACCGGATTACGATCGATTACGCGGGCAATATCAACGGCGTTTTCACCAACGGTATCAGCCGGGTTCTGGCGCAGATATACCTGGCGGATTTCAACAACCGGGCGGGTTTGCTCAAAGCCGGTCAGTCGCTTTTCCAGGAGTCGGCCAACTCTGGTCCGGCCATTGAAGGCGTTGCCGGGCAGACCATATCGGGGATGATTTCCTCCGGCGCGCTGGAATCGTCGGCGGTGGATATTGCCCAGGAATTCACCAGCATGATAACCACCCAGCGCGGGTTCCAGGCCAACTCGCGGATCATCACGACATCGGATGAAATGCTGGAAGAGCTGGTCAATATTAAGAGATAAGGATAATGTCACATGATTAAGGTGACAAAACTGAATAACGACGAGATCGTGGTCAATGCCGACCTGATCGAATTTGTCGAGGCCAATCCGGATACGATTATCAGCCTCATCAGCGGCAAGAAGATCATGGTCAAAGAGTCCCCCCAGGAGATAATCAAAAGGACGGCGGCCTACCGCCGTCTTTCCTGGGGAATGGATGTCAAACAGGTCAAGGAAGCCAACGAGAATTATTAGCAAGGAGCGGATATGGCCCCGGAAAATGAAAAAAACAAAATCGACGAAACCGCCGTCGAAGAGCAGGCCCCGGCCAAAAAGAAAAAGGGTCTGCCGCCGATCGTGCTTTACATCGGCATCGCGGTGGTGATGGTGGCGATCGGGGTTGTGGTCGGAACCAAATTCATGGGTACGGCCGGAACGGCGGAAACGGAAGCGACCGCGGAAGAGAAGCCCAAAGCGGAGAAGAAGGCTTCTCCGAAGGGTGAGCCGACCGAGTTATTCATGGTCAGCGAATTGATCGTCAATCCGGCGGGGACGGAAGGCACCAGATTTTTGTCGGCCTCGATCGGGTTCGAGACGTACTCCAAGCAGACGATGGAGTTGATGGCGAAAAAGGAACATCTCGTGCGTGACGCCCTGATCACCATTTTGGGTTCCAAGACGATCGATCAGTTGTCGGATCCCAAGCAGAAGGAAATCATCCGTTTCCAGATCAAGAAGCGTACCGAGCAACTGCTCCAGGTGGACGATCTGGCGGCGGTGTATTTCACGCAGTTCATATTGCAATAGGAAAACGAGGACAAGGTTTTGGCCAAGATACTGACGCAGGAAGAAATCGACGCTCTGTTAAACACGGTCAGTTCCAACGAACCGGAGAAGACCGAAGACCCGGGGCGGTCGGAGCACGTCCGCTCGGTCGTCACCTACGACTTCAAGCACCCCAACCGGGTGTCCAAGGACCAGGTGCGAACGCTGGAAAATATGCACGACAACTTCGCCGGGCATATCGGGTCGACACTTTCGGCGATGTTGCGAACGATGGTAGACGTGGATCTCATTTCGGTTGACCAGATCAACTATTCGGAGTACATCATGTCGCTGGTATCGCCATCGTGCACTTATACCTTTTCGGCCAAACCGCTCGAAGGGCTGTGTGTCATGGATTTCAGTCCGACGCTCGTTTTTTCATTTATCGATCGTATGTTCGGCGGCGGCGAGAAAGTTCTCGAAGTGGAACGGGAATTGACCGGGATCGAAAAATCGGCCATGTCCCGCATCACCCGCCGGATTTACAATGATCTGGCCGACTCCTGGAAGAACATGGTGCCGATAGAAATCGAACAGAAATCTTTCGAGACCAACCCGCAATTCGTGCAGGTGGTTCCGTCGGGGGAAACGGTAATCGTCGTTTCTCTGCAACTCAAGCTCTTCAGTACGACCGGGCTGTTGACGATCTGTTATCCTTATGTGTCGCTGGAATCGATACTGGGCAAGTTGTCGGCGCAGAACTGGATCGACGCGACCAAGCGCAAGAATCTGGAAAGCAATAAGGAAGTCAACCGAGAGAATATCCAGGAAGTTTCTATGGAGCTGCAGTTGATTCTGGCTCATTCGCGACTGAAAATGCGGGATTTTATCAACCTTAGAGTCGGCGATGTCATAACCACCGAACAGAAAATAAATACGGACGTCGAAATGAAGGTCGGCAATCGGCTCAAGTTTTTCTGTCGTCCCGGCCTGCACGGCAAGCGTCGGGCGGCCCAGATCATTTCGCTCAATCCGGTTATAGGTAAGGAGTAAATATTCATGGATGAGGAAAAAAATATAAACAACCAATTCGAAGAAAGCCCGCCGGAGGGTAACGAAACCCCCGAACAGAGCAATGTCAACGTGGCTCAAGGCGCCGACAATGCTCCCGCGGCCGAGAATGACCATATGGCGGAAAACGCGGAAAGTGATTCCTCCGGCGATGGGGAGTCCGGCAAGGCCGATATTCTTTCCCAGGAGGACATCGATAATGCCATGAAGGGTTTTTCCGGCGGCAGTGATGGCGGTGCGGAGGTCACCGGTATGGCCAATTTCGATGAACCGGTTGTGCGGCAGGCCGATTTTCAGCAATTATCCGAGACTTCCGGCGGTACGCCGGTCCGCAATATCGACCTTTTGATGGACGTCGATTTGCCGGTCTCGATCGAACTCGGTCGGACCCGAATGAATGTTTCGGACATACTGGGTCTCGGACCGGGGTCGGTGGTGGAGTTGGACAAGCTGGTCGGTGAGCCGGTCGATCTTCTGGTCAACAGCAAATGTGTGGCGCGCGGGGAAGTGGTCGTCGTCGATGAAAACTTCGGCCTGCGTATCACACAACTGGTTTCGCCGGAAGAAAGGATCAAGAACCTGCAATGAACCGGAATGCCAAGAAAGCGTTGATTGGCGCCCTGGTAATAATTTTTATGTCGACCATAATGGTTTTAACCGGGATGGGCGGCGACAGGGCCAAAAGTGCCTTTCCTGTTTCGGAGACGTCCGGTGTGAATGAAGCGGAAAGCTCGCCGCATGGACCGATGCCGCTGACGGACAGTGGATCCATGGTTTGGCCGATGGTGAAACTGGTGCTGGCATTGGGGATTGTGGTCGCGGCCATTTACGGATTTTTGTACTTGTTACGGAAAATGATGGGACAAAGGTTTTCCGGCAATCGGTCCAATCGTCTGGTCGAAGTGATAGAGACGACCTATATCGCTCAAAAGAAATCGGTTTCGGTGTTGCGCTTTCACGACCGAGCCATTCTGGTCGGGATATGTGACGGTTCGATACAACGTCTGGCCGAACTGGGCCCCGCAGAAAGCGCGGCGATAATAAGCGATTTTGCATCGCCAAATCCTTCGGGCAAATTCGCGGGGGTTTTGAGCGAAGCCCGGACCCGGTTGAAAAGCTGGAATATGAACCGGATGCTGACAAAATCGGCGGCGCGGGACATGGAGTCCCCGCAGGCGATTTAACAATTGAACAGTTGCCCTCCATGATGGACGGGCCTAAATAGGATTTTTGGGATTTCATAGGATATGAAAAAAACATTCATGATATTGGTCTGGCTGGCGTTAATTCTGGCGGTCACCGCCGCCATCGGTCAGGCTCAAGCTATACCCAAATTATCGGTTGAAGTCGGTCAGGCCGAGGATGCCAAAGATCTGTCGGTTACTCTTCAGATTGTACTCCTGATGACGGTTCTCACCCTGGCGCCGTCGATTATCCTGATGGTGACCTCGTTTATCCGTCTGGTAGTGGTCCTGGGTTTTCTTCGGCAGGCGATGGGCACGCAGCAGTTGCCGCCCAATCAGCTGTTGTTATCACTGGCGTTGATACTGACCTTTTTCATTGTCAGTCCGGCCATAAACCAGGGTTACAATGAAGGTTTAAAACCGTACCTTGACGGCCAGATAAGCAAGGAAGAGGCGTTTGAAAAGGGGACGGCGCCGTTCAAGAAATTCATGCTGGCGCAGACGCGGGAGAAGGACCTGGCTTTGTTTGTCAGTATCTCCGAATCCGAACAGCCCGAAACGCGGGATGATATTTCATTTACCGTTTTGGTCCCGGCTTTTGTAATTTCGGAGCTCCGTACCGGTTTCCAGATCGCGTTTTTGATTTTCGTGCCGTTTCTGGTGATCGACATGATTGTCTCTTCGGTTTTGATGTCGATGGGGATGATGATGTTACCGCCGATCATGGTCTCGTTGCCGTTCAAGATATTGTTATTCGTTCTGGTTGACGGCTGGTATTTGCTCGTCAAGTCGCTGGTGGAATCCTTTTATTGATTGAGGTTAGACAATGACTGCGGAAATGGTTGTTATGCTGGGGCGAGAGGCGATTGTGGCCATGCTGACCGCATCGGCGCCGATGTTGATAGCCGGGCTGGTGGTCGGCCTGCTTATTTCCATATTGCAGGCGATTACCCAGATTCATGAAATGACGCTGACGTTCATCCCGAAAATCGTGGCGGTGGCGTTGGCGCTTTTGGTTTTTTTGCCATGGATAATAAATTTGCTGGTGTCCTTCACGGTCCGTCTTTACGGCATGATTCCGAGTATGTGATGAATTTAGGCCTGTTGAAAAACTTTCCAGATGGCTGGTCAAAACTTTCTCAATGTCGGCGCGAGTCGGCTTTTGTCAATAATTTATCGTTTCTTAAGTAGCTGTTATTCAACGACATAACGAATTCAAATAAGTCTTTGGGCTTTGGCACAGGGCTTGATTTAGGTCTTGACGACAAACCCGTACTATAGGTAAAAAGATTGTTTGAATTCGTAACATACGGTGCAGAAAAACTTCAGATTTTCCTGATGGTCTCGATTCGGGCGGCCGGGATGTTTGTCATGGCGCCGATATTGGGCGACAAGGCCATTCCGTCGATGATCAAGGCCGGCTTTGCCATAATTCTGGCCATCGTTCTGATTCCGGTTGCGTCGAAAGTGGCGGCATTGCCGGTACTCGATTCGAACTGGCATTTGTTATTGTTTGCCATCAAGGAGTTTCTGGTCGGGGCCGTAATCGGTTTGTTTTTCACCCTGCTGTTTGTCGGGGTTCGCATGGCCGGCGACATTGTCGGCTATCAGATCGGGCTGATGATGGCCAATATCATGGACCCCAACACCAACACGCAACATTCGCTGGTCAGTGAATTTTATTATCTGGTGGCCGTTCTGATCTTTTTGGCCATTGACGGTCATCATGCCATAGTTTCGGCGCTGGCCGACAGTTTCCGGCTGATACCGATTGGAGCGCTGGCGAGTGACGGGGTTCTTGGTGAGCAGTTGATTCGCTTCACGGCGCACACGTTCATAATCGGCCTTAAAGTCGGAGCGCCGGTCATTGTCACGCTGTTCATGACGAGCGTCACGCTGGGGGTAGTGGCGCGGACGGTGCCGCAGATGAATATATTTTTAGTCGGTATTCCGTTGAAAATAATTGTCGGCTTTGCGGTCATGGCGGTGGCCTTGCCGATTACCAAATACGTCATCCATCAATCCCTGAATTATTTGAACGACGGCGCCCTCGGAGTGCTGTCGGGGCTCAGGGTGAACTGATAGGGCGTTATGGCTGAAGATCAATTTCAAGAGAGAACCGAAAGAGCAACGCCGCGAAAACGGCGTAAAGCCCGCGAGGAAGGTCGCGTTGCCCGATCCAACGAGCTCAACTCGGCGGTGATTCTTTGTCTGGGCGCGCTGGCCTTGTATTTGATCGGGCCGAATATGATCGGTGGGCTAAAGGCCTTCATGATTCAATCGTTCACCGACGCGCCCAAAATCAGCGTGACCAACGATTCGCTGACGGCGCTTCTGTCGCAACAGACGCTGGCTTTTTTCATCATTCTGGCGCCGTTTCTGGCGGTGCTGGCGATAGTGGCCTATGGCATAAATGTCCTTCAGGTCGGCGTCATGTTTACCGGCAAACCGCTGGAGCCGAAGGCGGAGCGGTTCAACATGGTCAACGGCATCAAACGCATAATCTCGGTCCGTTCGCTGGTGCAGCTTATCCGAGATGTCGTCAAGCTATTGCTGATCGGCTTTGTCGGGTACCGGGCGATCACCGCCAACCTGGATACGTTTTACCGGTTGTCGGACACGGCCCCGGAAGTTATCGCCGGAGCCATCGGGCGCATAGCTTTGACCACGACGCTGCAGATCGGCGGGGTGATATTGCTTCTGGCGCTGTTCGACTACGCTTATCAGAAATATGATTTCGAGAAAAATTTGCGCATGTCCAAGCAGGATATTCGCGATGAAATGAAAGATACCGAAGGCAATCCACAAATCAAGGCGCGTGTCCGCCAGTTGCAGCGCGAGATGTCGCGCAAGCGCATGATGCGCGAGATACCCGAGGCCGACGTTGTTATCACCAACCCGACGCACATCGCGGTGGCACTTAAGTACAATCCGGAATTGATGGACGCCCCGCTGGTGGTGGCCAAGGGTCAGCGGCTGATAGCGGAAAAGATCAAGGAAATCGCGCGGATGGCGGGCGTCCCGATCGTGGAAAACAAGCCTTTAGCGCGGGCGCTGTACAAAATGTGCGATATCGGTTCGCGCGTGCCGGCCGATCTGTACCGCGCGGTGGCCGAGGTGCTGGCCTACGTTTATCGACTCAAAGGGCATGAGGTGAGTTAATGGATACCGGTTCCACGACATCGTTATTGGCCACCCTTAACAAGCGCAGTGATATCGTGCTGGCGCTGGGTGTCATCGGCATTATCGGGGTTTTGATTATACCGGTTCCGGCGGGATTTCTGGATTTCGCGCTGGCTTTCAATATCACTTTTTCGCTGGTGATACTTTTATCGACATTGTATATCCGCAGCCCGCTCGATTTATCGGTTTTTCCGGGCATGCTGTTGATAGTCACGTTGATGCGTCTGGCGTTGAATGTCGCCTCGACGCGCCTGATACTCGGGAGTGGGTATGCCGGCGAGGTGATCAATTCTTTCGGCAATTTCGTCGTCCGCGGCAACTACGTGGTCGGCTTTATCATTTTCGTTATCCTGGTCATCATTCAGTTTGTCGTCATCACGAAAGGCGCCGGGCGTATTTCCGAAGTGGCTGCCCGCTTCACTCTGGATGCGATGCCGGGCAAACAGATGGCCATCGACGCCGATCTCAACGCCGGGCTGATCAACGACGAGGAGGCCAAGAAACGTCGGCAGTCCATAGCGCAGGAGGCCGATTTTTACGGGGCTATGGACGGTGCTTCGAAATTCGTGCGCGGGGACGCCGTCGCCGGCATCCTGATAACCATGATCAATATTATTGGGGGCATCGTCATCGGCATTATGATGCACGGCAAGACGGTGACCGAGTCGCTGCATACGTACACGCTGTTGTCGGTCGGTGACGGTCTGGTCACGCAGATTCCTGCTCTTATAGTTTCGACCGCGGCGGGTATCATCGTCACGCGCGCGGCGTCCGACGATAACATGGGTCGCGACCTGACTCGTCAGCTTCTTCAGCAGCCCCGGGCGATAATGATCGCCGCCGGGATGCTGGTCGTGTTCGGGATTATCCCCGGCATGCCGACCGTGCCGTTCATGCTCCTGGGGCTTCTGGTCGGAACGATGGGATACCTGACCAATGAAAACATGAAGAAACAGAAGCACGATGAGAAGAAGGAAAAGGCGGCCAAGGATAATGTTCCCAAAGAAGAGCGGACCGAAGACCTTCTCAAGATAGATCAGCTGGAACTTGAAATCGGCTATGGCCTGATACCGCTGGTCGATGAAAAGCAGGGCGGTGATTTGCTCACGCGCATTTCGGCGATTCGCAAGCAGATGGCGGGCGACCTGGGCATTATCGTGCCGCCGATTCGTATCCGCGACAATATCCGTCTCAATCCCAATCAGTATCGCGTGAAGGTCAAGGGGGTCGAGGTGGCCCGTTACGAACTTATGCCCGACCACGTTCTGGCCATAAATCCGGGCAACATAGATGAAAACATCGACGGTTTCGACGCCGTCGAGCCGGCTTTCCAGCTCAAAGCGCGCTGGGTTATACCCGACCTCAAGGAAATCGCCGAGGGGCAGGGTTACACCGTGGTCGAACCGAGCGCGGTGGTGGCGACGCACCTGACCGAACTGATAAGGTCGCACGCCGCGGAACTTTTAAGTCGACAGGATGTCTCGCACCTGCTGGAGACGCTCAAGGAAGATTATCCGTCGCTGGTCAACGATATCGTGCCCAGTGTCGTCCCCCTGTCGGTGGTGCAAAAGGTTCTGCAGGCGCTTCTGTCGGAACGGATCGCGATTCGCAACCTGCCGACGATCATGGAAGCCACCGCCGATTTTTATCATTCCACCAAGGAACCGGAGATTCTGGCGGAGTACGTGCGCATGGCGCTCAAGCGGCAGATCACCAATATGTATCGTGATCAGAACGGCCGGATAACGGTTTTCACCATCGACCCGGCTATAGAACAAGTCCTGACCGACTCGGTTCAGAATACCAAGCAGGGGCTGATGTTTATCACTGACCCGGCTTTTTCGGAAAAACTTGTGAAGCGGGTCGGTAAAGCCATGAGCAAGCTGTCGCTTGCGGGTTTGACGCCCATATGTCTGTGTTCGCCCAACATACGGCTGGCCCTGAAACGACTGACCGAGGCGGCGCACCCGCAGCTAGTCGTTTTGTCATACAACGAAATAACTAATGACGTGGAAATACTGTCCAACGATGTGGTGAGGCTGGAAGATGATCATTAAATCGTACATAGAAAACACAGCGGCGGCGGCGTTGAAAAAGATTCGCGAGGAGATGGGTCAGCAGGCCCTGATTTTGCACACCCGCCATATTCGGGGCGGTCAGTACGGCCGAAGGATCGAGGTCACGGCCTGCATCGATGAATCGCTGGTGCGGTCGCTGAAAAGCCTGATCGACGTCAATGCCTTCGACAAACCTGGTAAACCCGGTGTCATGGAAATGGATGTCGATGATTCTTTAAAAGTGACGGTCGATCGGCCGGTGGCGGAGGCGTCGGCGATGGTGGCGAAACCGGAGGAATTACGCAAGGTATATGACAAGCTGATCGATTTTGACATACCCGCCGGGCCGGCTGACAAACTTATTACGGATATTCAAAAGGGGAGGGAAACGGCGCCGCTTGCCGATAGTAGTGTTCGGACAAAATTGAAGTCGTCATTCGAGAGTCTGATCAAACGCGAGGTGCATATCCCGGTCGGTTCGAAAGTCATGTTCATCGGAGCCAGCGGGGCGGGAAAGACCTCGACTCTGGCCAAGATGGCCGCCGAATTGACGGCTTTCCGGCGGACGAAAGTGCGTTTGACCAGTTTCGATACGCGAAAAATTTCGGTTTACGAGGAAGTCGGCGGTTACGCCGACCTGCTCGACGCGCCGTACGAAATCAATCCCCGGAAAGAGCTTAAGGCCGGCCGGGACGAGGTCCTGCTGATCGACACGCCCTCGATGTCGTACAGCACCGACGGAATCACGACTGTGCAAAATTTGATCAATCTGGTCCGACCCGACATCGTATTCATGGTTTTGTCCGTATGTAATCGGGCCGATGATATAATCGATTTTAAAGAGGGGATTCAAATAGTACAGCCAAATATGCTGATTGCAACGCACCTGGATGAAACCCGTCGCTGGGGAAGCATGCTGGCCGCGGCCATAATGACCGGGATTCCGCTGGCCTTCGTGACCGATTCTCCGGGTGGAGTCGGGCAATTGCACGTTCCCGATCCGGAACAGATGCTGGCGAAAATGATGAATGAAAAGGAGGCGCACCGTGAATAACAGGACCGCCTCATACAATAATCGCTTTAACGTCGTGCCGGCAGTACGGCCGTCGGTTATTTCCATTCTGTCCGGCAAGGGTGGGGTGGGCAAGTCGACGACGGCGTTTCATCTGGCGCGGGTTCTGGCAGATTTTGGGCGGGTCATGCTGGTTGATGCCGACCTGCTGTTCGGTGACCTGCATATCATTGCCAATACGGTGCCGCAAGGTACCGTCGATCGCTTTCTGCTGGCAGAAAGCGGCCTGCGGCAACCGGCGGTCATACGCGAAAATCTGCACCTGCTGGCGTCACCTTCCACATCGGGCCGCGATCTCGATATCGATGTCGCCGGGATTGTCGCCAATTTGTCACGGCTGCCGGGACTGTGCGCCGACTATGATTATTTAATAGTCGATACGCCGTCGGGGTTAATCGATGTTATCGCGGTGGTGGCGTCGGTTTCGGACATTCGCCTGATTTCGGTCATGCCGGAATTGACGGCAATATCCGACGGTTACGGCCTGATAAAATATCTGAAAACATTAGGTTTGAAGGGGCCATATTTCCTGTTGCCCAATCGTTGTCGCAATGCCGAAGAGGCGACGTATATTTATTCCCAATTTGCCGAGATATGTCAGAAATTTCATAAATTAAAGCCTGAATATCTCGGTTATATCAATGAGAATCAATATGTTGCGGCCAGATTACTGACGACTGAAAAAGACGCCGAAATAAGGAGTTTAACTCCTGTCGGAGATGATTTCGGCGGTCTGGCCCGGGCCATTCTGGCGGCGATACCCAAATATCGAAAAACGAATTCATTAAACCGGCTGCAGACCGTTAATGCAGGGCGCTCCGCAGCCGATATAAAAGGATAGCACTCTTATGGTTAGCACGCTTAACAGACGATCCGGGAGTGATAAGCCGACCGCCACCAAGCTGGAACGGATTTCGGTTTACGAGGCAAAGACAGCTCGCAAGACAGCCAAAACCAAAAAGCCGGTCGATGTATCGCTTGATTGGTTGCGTTATCAGAGGCATCAGAACCCGGAAATCCGGGCCCGGCTTTTAAAGAAGTACCTTCCTCTGGTGCGCAATGTGGCGGGACGCATGGCAATCGGTTTTCCGAGATCGGTGGAGCTGTCCGATTTGATAAACACCGGCGTTATCGGGTTGATCGAGGCCTTCGCCAATTTCGATCCGGACCGCGGCGTGAAATTTGAAACGTATGCCGTTCCCAGAATCAGGGGAGCCATACTGGACGAGCTTCGGGCTTTGGACTGGGTGCCGCGGTCGGCGCGAGCCCGTTCGCGAGAAATAGAACGAGCGGTAAATTCGCTGGAAAATGATACCGGGCGTCAGCCGTCCAATGTCGAGCTGGCCGATAAACTGGGGTTTTCCATGTCGGAACTCATGTCGGCCATCGGCGATATCTGCAATTCGTCGCTATTATCGCTCGATGAGACGGTGTATCGAGAGGAGGATAACCATCAGGTGCCAAGAATAGAAACCATTTGTGACGCATCCCGTCCGTCCGCGCTGGGCGACGTGGAGAAGCTGGAAATGCGGGCGTTTTTGACCACGGCTATCGATCGCCTGACGGAGCAGGAGAAGCTGGTCATCGCATTGTACTATTTCGAAGAATTAACGCTCAAAGAAATCGGCGAAGTCATGTCGATATCCGAGTCGCGGGTATCGCAGATTCACACGAAGGCGGTCGTGAAGCTTCGCGGCATGGTCAAGGAGAAATTCGCCCTGACCGGGTAAGGAGGTATCGTCATGGTTGATCCGGCCCATCTGGCGGACACGCTCTCCAAAACGGAGCTGGTTCGTCAGCTCAAACAGGAGAAAAAAGCGGCCCCCGAAATGGAGCAGCGGCTGATCCGGGATGAGGTTCGCCGGAAAACAACCGACGACGCCGAACGCACGAAAGAAACCGGGAAAAGCGACCTTCTGGTAATCAGTGAAGAAGGCAAGGAAAAGAACCAAAGGAAGATGCCGAAAAGAGAAAAACCCGAAGACGATCAGGATGAATCGAGCGAGGAGTCCTCGTCGCGGCATCTCGACATAGAAGTATAACAGAAGCATAAACAGCAGGACAAGGAGGATTCATGGAAATAGGACTTTCACAGAATGTTTTGATCGATATCGGACTGAACGCGGCCGGATTTTTTCTCGGTGGCATGATCATCATGCTTATCGGTAGTTTCCGGAAGTCGCACCGGGCGGCGATCGGTGTTAGGGCCGGAGCGACGGCCGTAGTACAGCCTTCGGTCGAACCGCTGTCGAAAGAGCGATCACACCGCGGTTCGAAACCCGATTTCAACGGTGAGTACATAAATTTAAACAATTTCGACTGGCAGGGGCAGACGGCATCGGCGCCGAAACGCGAATCATCGCCGGCCGCCCGTAATCGCCAGGAAGTCATAAGAATGGCGCGGCAGATGGTGGCCGACAAAAGAAATGACGGCGATGTGCAAGCGAATCTTCCGATAACCGACGGGGAACTCGCCTACGCCCGCTACCTCGAAAAACTTACAAGTACGGGGAGGAATTGATAATGACGCAGGAATCACCTTTTTTCCTGACCAAGGTGGAGTGCCCGATATGCAAAACGATCAACGAGTACGAGACAATCAAGCTGGGCGCCTACACCGAGCGCGATCGTGATACCGACTTCCGTCCGACCGATCGCACCTGGCGCAATCCCCGTTATCAGGCCCACGACCCGCTGTTGTATTTTACGGCCACGTGTTCCAACTGCCTTTACACGCGGGAGTTCACGCAGAAATTCAAGGACTGGAAAAATGATTCATATTTTAAGACCTATCGCCTGAAAGTGGTCAAGCAGAAGCATCTGGAACAGTTGGCGGCATCGGAATCGGTTATAAAGCAAATCGGCCAGAAGCTGGATGCCGTGCGCTATCCCGGCGAAACGGCCATCTTGAAATTGATTCTGGCCATAATCGACGAGAAATTCAACGAAAAGCAGAACGACCTTGACCTCGGCCGCTTTTATTTGCGCATCGGCTGGCTGTTCCGGGGCATGAGCGAAGGGACCGATCCCAACGAGGCCTGTCTCAAGGGGCATCTGGTCGACATCAGCAAGCGTTTGAGCGGGCTGCGCGGGACGCTGGAAGGATTCAACGCGCAAATCGAACAGGTCCGAAACGCCATGCAATTGCATGTTTCCGATGAACGGTTTTCGGCCGATGTCAAATCAAGACTGATGCCGCTCAAAGAAAAGTATGACCGGGAACTGGGCGATATTCTCGAAGTCACCGGTCAAATTGAACGACGCCTGACGGACCTCAACAATGCCGCCTCGGAGAGTCTCCCGACTTCATCGGAGAATAAGACCGGTACGGGATATTTCAATTATGCCGCGTTTTCCGACTTCCTGGGAGAACTGGCGCAAAAAGCCGAGGGCATCCCGGTTGATGAGAAGCAGGCCCTCACGTACTCGGTGGAATATTACATGGCGGCGTTCAAGAGCGGCAAGGATATCGACAAGGGCAATCAGATGATCCAGGCGGCCTACTTGATCGCCGAGTTATCGCGACGTATCGGAGCTTTCGAGCAAGCCAAGGAGTATTTCAACACGACCATCCGGGCCGGACAGGAATTCGTTTACAAGCACCGCAACGACCAGAGCCGGACGGCCATGGCGCGCAAGATACTGGAGCTGGCGATAGAGCAGGGACGAGAGAATTATACTCACGTGCAGGGTTAATGGTTTACTGATGATGGATACCAGACAATATGACACTTGCGTGAGCCTCTGGGAAAAAATCGAGCTTGTATCAGAGGAAGACCCCCGAGGCGCCATATATCAGTCGCGGGTAGAGGATATCACGAGCGATGGTATCATCATTTCCATTCCGGTTTACGGCGGGGGGGACGGGCAGTTGCTGACCAGTCATTCGCTGGTTAACGTTCGTTTCAAGCGTCCCGACGCCATGTATCAGTTCTCGGCTCGCATGAAGAGCATCAAGGACAATTTCGGCAAGAGAATCCTGCTTTATGATCTGGGGCGTCTGGTCCGGGTTCAACGGCGGGAATTCGTCCGCCTCAATTACCGCATGAGTCTGGAATACGCGAAATTGACTGGTGACAATTGGGAGGAATATTCCCTGGAGTGGAAATCGTCGGAAACGATCGATATTTCGGCCGGCGGTTTTTTGATGCGAGTCGACGATACGGTGCAACCTCATGACCGACTGCTGCTCAATGTCGATCGGGCGCACCGCATGGGTTTGCCGCGGCTGGTCGTGGCCGTGTGCTGCCGGGTTGTCAGCGTCGACCACAATCATATGGCGGGCGTCGCTTTCATCCGCAGTGGGGATTTTGCCAAGTACTTTTCACATGAACAAATCGAACTCATTCCGGAACCGGCCCGGCAATTCGACACCGCGGCGCAGAATAAAATGATAAAGTTTGTTTTTGACGAACAGGTTCAGAAACGTCAGATGGGGAAATTATGACGACCGAACAACAAATAAAAATCGACAAGAACGGAATAATTTTCGCGGATCTGGTTGGCCGCGAAATCCGGCTCAAGACCGAGCAGTTTCAAAACAGGGTATTGACCACGCGGGTATTGGCCGTCAGCGACAATTGTTTCGTAATCGACCGTTCGGGGTCATCTGGTATGGTGGGCAGGCTTATTCCCAATCAGAAGGTTGATGTCGAATTTGGCTACAAGGGTCAATTTCTCGGCTTCAATTCCAGGATTCAGAATCGGCACGAAGGCCGCCTGGTCATTCCGATAGCCCGGGAAGTTCTGCCCATGAACGTCCGCCAATTTGCCCGCTATCGTTTCGAAAGTGAAGTCCAGCTGGCCTTGTTCGACGAGCACAATATTTCGGCGGCTCGTCTGAACAAGCTTAAATGGCTCAAGACGAGTACGACCAATTTGTCCGGCGGCGGCATGCTGGTCATAATTCCGGGTATTGTCACCGGCGACTGTTATATGATACTGCACCTGCCGATGAACGGCATCGATCTGCCCAAACTGATGGTCGGCCGCACCCGATATTTCCTTCCCGGACAGGCGGGGAAAAATCAGGTGGGGGTGGAATTTATCATCAGGGAAGATCGTCAGTCCAAACTGCCCCGGACCATTATCAGAAATCTGCCCGAAAAGCTTTTTGAATATGATGCCGGATGTCGTCAGAAGCTATCCCGGCATTTGGCCGCACTACTGGAAAACGAGAAACAAGGAGATATAGGATGATCAGAAACCGGACCAAATTCGTATCGGACGTAACCACCGATAACAGCATCGTGCAGGTCAAAGCACCGTTCAAGCTGTACAAGGATAAATCCCGGCGCTACATTCGCCTGGAAATTTCCGAAGCCATCAACTATACGATTTTAAAAGACAGCGAAAATGAGCCGCATACCGAGGCCGACGGTCCCGAGTACACCGGGCAGATACTCAATCTCTCGCCGGGCGGGGCCCTGATAGAAAGTGATTATCCGGCGGAGGACGGCGCCCTGTTGCTATTAAAGATGTTCCTGCAGGAAATAGAAACTCTCGAAAACGTCGTCGGGCTGGTCAAACGGTGCGAACCGCTGGAAGGGAAATGGATGATCGGCGTCGAATTCGTTACCCGCCGATACCTGAACGATATTTTATCCGCGGCGCAGATCGATATGATTCCCGGCTGTTCTCTTTCCTTCGAGGAAAATATCCAGCGCGTTCTGGGCCGGTATATTTCGTACAGGCAAACGCCGATCGGAGAGGACGGCCATGAAGATATTTAAACGTATTCCGGTGGTGGCCGGTCTGGTGTTGTGTCTGGGGACGACGGCCATGGGCGGCAATAAAGTCGTCGTCAATATCGATCTGCCCCAATGCCCATACTATGATTCCCGGCTGGATGTCAAGCTTCACGAATATCTGGCGTTGATCGACCGGGCCGAAGTCACCTACCCTGACAGCGCCCAGAGAGCGCGGCTGGCGGCCGACCGGTCGCCATTTTTCGACGATATTTTAAAAATCGGGGAAGAATGTGACGGTCGATTTCTGATTAATATCGACATCGACCGCATCGACATCGAACGCCGCAAAGTCACCGTCATTCCGCTCGTCGTTTATCGCTACCGCGTGTACGGGGTGATGAAGGGTAAATTGAATATTATCGATGTCACCCGCAAGCGGGTGCTCGAATCCCGTGCCCTTGATTTTGAAGTCAAGGAGGCCGATCAATGGCAGGTTTATGACGATGACCCGGATCACCCGGCCCTGCTGCTTCCGGCCGACCGGCGGATCAACCTGCTCGACCGGGTCGACGACAAGGCCGCTGAAAGCCTATTTGAACAGATTAAAAGGATGACAAGGGGAGCGTACAACCGAGGCTGATATGGACGAGACCCGTGAGACGAACACCAGATTCTGGTCCAAATTGAATCTTTTAAACGAAATCGCCGCGGCTTTTCGTTCGTCGGAACCGGTCAATGATATCGTCGGCGGGGTGCTGGCGAGAATCAATGAACTGGTGCCGTTCAAGGCGGCCGGGCTTTATTTGTATGATGCCAGAAGCGGGCATCTCAAGCCGGTTGTTCGTCAGGGTATGGCCGACAATGGCAAAGATATTCTGGTCGGTTTCGGTGAACGGTCGGCGGTCGACTGGTTCAGCGCGGAAAGACATGAGCAGTTTATTGACGGCGAGGGCGGGGAGCAGTTGCTGGCGATACCGTTGATCGTGCAAACCAGACCGGTGGGACTGATAGTCTTCGTGTCCGAATTATCGCGGTCGTTTCGCGATAAGGATCGCCGGTTTTTGCTGATCGCCGGCGACTTGATCGCCGTTTCGCTGGAGCGGCAGATATACAACAAGAGGTTACGGGCCAAAAACCGGGCCCTTCGCAGGGCCCAGGATGAGTTGAAAGTCGTCCGACAGAATATTATCGATTGTGAACGGCTTGCGGCGGTCCGGGAACTGGCCGTATCCATCAACCATGAGATCAACAATCCGCTGTCGGTCATAGTCGGAAACATACAATGCCTTTTGCATAAGGCGAAAAATCTGGATAAAGACGTGCACGATCGCCTCCGGTTGATCGAGCACGAAGCGATGCGTATCGCGGAAATCAACCAGCGGCTGCTCAAAATAGAAGACCTGGTTTCGGAAACGTACATGAGCGGCCACGAAAAAATAAAGATGATTGATCTTGAAAAATCAACGACAGGAACGGGACGATGAATATAGCGACCTTATCCCCCCGGGAAATCGAAATTGTCTCGATAAAGAACCAGTTCGACAATGTCCCCATCGGCTGCATGGTGGCGACGCTGGAGGGGGCAATCTGTTATATCAATCACGAGGCGGCGCGTTTGCTCGGTTACGATGGACCGTCCGATCTGGAAAACGCCAGTGTTCGGGACATCGAAGCCATCCTCAACTGCGGCTTTTTTGAAGCCCGCAACGCCATAATGGCCGGGGAGGCTCATCGGAAAACGGAACATAAGTGCACCAATTGCCGGGGCCAGTTCAAAGTGCTGAACATTTTCTGCAATCCTTTCCGTGACGCCGACGGCAAAATCATCGGCATTTTAAGTCTTTTGCAGGATGTCAGCGAGTCGACCCTCAAGAAACAGGATTTGGAGGAAGCCATTTATGAGCTGTCCATCATGTCCCAGGTTTCGGAAGCGCTGTCGTCGTCGGCCGAACTCGACGAAATTTTCAAAGTTGTCCTGACCGGAGTTACTTCGAGCCAGGGTCTGGGATTCAACCGCGCCTTTCTATTCCTCATCGATAATGATAACGAAAATCTGGTGGGGCAGTTGGCGGTCGGGCCGACCAGTCCCGAAGAAGCCGGGCGAATCTGGACTCAACTGGAAAGCAAACGGTTGACATTGCGCGAGATGCTTGACGCCGGTCATTATGATTCCGGTAACGGCGATTCGGCTTTGACCTCGCTTATCAAAGGGTGGAAAATACCTTTGAGCGACCAGAATATATTCGGCACGGCGGTTCTTACCGGTCAGGCCATGCTGACGTTGCGCAGCGAAGCTTTGGGGGCGCAATCGCGTTCGATACTGGCCCGGCTGGGAGTCGAAAACATCGCTTTAGCGCCGATCATTTCCAAAGGACGCCGGTTGGGTTTAATCGTGGCCGATAATCAGATTACCGGCCGCGAAATTTCACCGTCGCTGGTGGAGCTTCTGCAGGCTTTTGCCTGTCAGACGGCGGTGGCCATCGAACGTTCGCGCCTTTATGACAGCCAGGTGGAGCGGGCCGAGGAGCTGGCCCGGATTAACCGGCAACTGGCCGAATCGCAGGAGCAAATCATCCGGGTGGAAAAAATGTCGGTGATCGGCGAATTGACGTCATCGATCGCCCATGAACTACGTAATCCTCTGACCGTTATCGGCGGTTTTGCCAATTTGTTGCTGACCACCGGCACGTCCGACGCAAATAACGAGTATTTGAATATTATACTATCGGAAACCAAGCGGGCCGAATCGGTTTTGCACCAGGTGCTGGATTTCTCGAAAGCCAGCCGGGCCGAAAACCGGGCCATCGGTTTTCATCAGTTGGTTCATAACTGCTGCAATATCGTCGCCGCGCGCCTCAAGCGTGGTCAACCGCAACCGGCGCTGGCGGGGAATAATCCCGGGCTGACCGTCTGGGGCAACCCCGACCAGCTTCAGCACGCCATTGTGCAGTTTTTGAATATGATAATTGACGGTTCGACCGAGAACAATGCCATCAATTTGGATGTTTCCGCCAGTGACAGCACCGTATTTTTGACCATTTCGGTCACCTTCGAAAAGAATGACCGCAAACGTCTAACCAGAATGCTGGAGCAGGGATTCAACAATCCATCGGGAACACAGCGGCTGTCGATTCTGGTCGCGGGGGAAACCATCCGCTATCACGGCGGCAATTTCGGCCTGGAAAGCTCCGAAGACGGATTGCCGAAAATACGTGTGGAGTTACCGCTTTATAAGGGGTCGGAAAAATGAAGAGTATTTTAATTATCGATGATGAAGCCCATATTCTCCAGCTTTATAAGGAAGTGTTCCGGCGGGAGGGCTGTCAGGTTTCCATCGCCCCCGATATCGAGTCGGCCCTTGCCCAACTGGAAAAGGAACCGTGCGACCTGGTCATTCTGGATATAGAATTGGATGAAGACAACGGGCTCAACTTTCTTAAGTATTTAAAAAGTGCCCGGCCGAGCATGCCGGTTATTCTTAACTCGGCCTATTCGATATACAAGTCCGATTTTCACAGCTGGGCCGCCGATGCCTATATTGTTAAAACATCGGATTTGGAACCGCTTAAATCGAAAGTGAAAGAATTGCTGGATGTCGATTCAAAATATCCCCAAAAACCCGCCGCAAAATAGCGGGGATCTGACATTACAGGTGCGAAGCCTGGCCGAGCAGGTTAAGCTTCTGGCTCTGAATATGGCCATTCAATTGGCCCGTTCCAAGGACCGGGTGCGCGATTTAACCATTCTCGAACCGGATTTCACGAAACTGATTCACGGATCGATCGAGGTTATCCAGCAAATCACCGGGCTATTGGAATATCTTCAGTGCCGAAAGAGTGTCGATGCCGTCAAAGATGACGGTCTCAACCAGATTGAGGCGTCGCTGAACGGGATTTTGAGTCAATCGCACGACATTCAGGAAGCCATCGAAGCCATTAAGGATAAACGAAATAAGGTCGATAAAAAATAATATGGGAATATAGGCGGTCGGCAATGACCGCCGGAGAATAGTTTGTTATGAATATCGAAAAGATAGAGCAGTTGGCGAAAAAGAGGGGCCGCTCCTTCAGGGTTTTAATTGTCGATGACGAACCCCGCGTCCGCGATATTTTCAAGGAGTTCTGTCAGTTGAGCAATTTTGTCGAAGTGGACACGGCCGTCAATGGGACCGACGCCATAGAAAAGGTTAAAACCTCCGATTATGACCTGGTCACGATGGATCTAATTATGCCCGAAATGGCCGGGGTTGAGGCGGTGACGAAAATCAAGGAGCAGAAACCCTATCTTCCGGTCATAGTCATAACCGGCAATGCCACCGACCGCCTGGTCAATCAGGCCGGTGTCCAGGGGGCATCGTCCCTTTTGTATAAGCCGGTTATGCTGGAAAACTTCATGGATGAGCTGACGGCGACTTTCGAAAAGAGTGTCGGGAAATAAATTGCCATGGATTCTGCGATAAATATACTGGTTGTTGACGATGAGCCCGCCATCTGCGTTGTAATGCAGGAGCTATTACAGCGCAAGGGCTATCATGTTCTGACGGCATATGATGGCGCGGCGGGGTTGGCCGTGCTGGAAAGCCGCCCGATGGCGGTTGTCATATCCGATATTGTCATGCCAGGTATGGGCGGGATAGACCTTCTGACCGCCATCAAACAGAAACATCCGCGGACGGCGGTGATCATGATGACCGGTTACGGCGACGCCTATACGATAAGACAGATTCTGTCGTTGGGGGCCGATGAATATATCACCAAGCCGTTCAAGGGCGACGAAGTGTCGTTGATAGTCGAGCGGGTTATTTTCCGGATGCTCAACGGCATCCCGGCCCCGGTCGGCACGGGCAAGTAGCCCGGATTTCCGGTATTTCAGCCATTTTCATATCTTCCTTTAATCGGAATTATCCTGCAAATTTGACTTGAAAAAATGCGAAATAGGGCTATATTGTTGGCTCTGAAAATCGCGAGTTCGTCAGGAGAGGTGGCCGAGCGGCCGAAGGCAGCTGCCTGCTAAGCAGTTGTACGTGAAAGCGTACCCTGGGTTCGAATCCCAGCCTCTCCGTTTTAATAGGGTCGGGTAATCGGATGGAGTTTTTTCGGTGAAGTAAAAATGATGCATCACAGATGGCAGGTGTCGCCCACGGCTTGGGGCTTGTTGAAAAAGTGCATGTATGGTAAAAGAAGTAGCGACTGTCTTAAAAGTCAAGCGAGATTTGGTTTCCAGGATTCTCCTTTTGCCAGCATTGAGTTTATGATGGTTATCAGTTTCCTCATGACTGCTGACCTTCCCCCCGAAAACTGGTCCGGTTGAAACCTCGAATTAAGGGTATTATATTGCCCGATAGGAGGACTGGAGATGAAGCGAGCGCGTTTTACGGAAGAGCAGATCATCGGGATACTCAAGGAGGTCGAGGCCGGGCTGTCGGTTGGAGAGGCCTGCCGGAAGTATGGGATGAGTCAATGGACTTTGTATTCATGGCGGAAGAAGTATCAGGGGATGTCGGTCAGTGATGCTCGGCGTCTGAAAACTCTGGAAGAAGAGAATCGTCGTTTAAAGCGGATTGTGGCTGAATTGACGTTGGACAACACGGCCCTGAAAGATGTTTTGTCAAAAAACTGGTAAAGCCCGCGGCGAAGCGTGAGGTCGTGGGCTATCTGGAAGGCCGGTATGAAATGAGCCAGCGTCATGCCTGTGGGGTGGTGCGACTGCATCGTTCGAGTTATCGGTATGAGTCGAAGCCGGACGGGAATGATGAACTCCGAGAACTACTCAAAACCCTGGCGGCGGCCCGTCCGCGGTGGGGACAGGAGCGCTTGCACGTTTTGATACGGCGGCAGGGTTATGAGGTTAACCACAAGCGGACGGAGCGGCTGTATCGCCAATTGGGATTGTCCTTGAAACTGCGGAAACGGTTGAAACGGGCCAGTGGCGTTCGCCTTCCGGCGGCTCTGCCGACCGGTCCGCATCAGCGCTGGAGCATGGATTTTGTGTCGGATCAACTGGTAACGGGTCAGCGCCTGAAGTGTTTGACCATAGTGGATGATTTTACCAAAGAATCTCCGGGGATTCTAACCGGTCGCTCGATCAGCGGACAAGTCGTGGCCGATTTCCTCGATTATCTTGCGGAGAACGGCCCATTACCCAACACCATTGTCTGTGATAACGGTCCCGAGTTCACCAGCATGGCTCTGGATAAGTGGGCCGATTGCCATCACATCAAACTGTCGTTCATCCAGCCCGGCAAGCCCCAGCAGAACTGCTTTGTGGAATCGTTTAATGGCAAGTTTCGGGATGAGTGTCTGAACGAGAAGCTATTCTATGACCTGACGGACGCTCAATCCAAGATCGAAGATTGGAGGATTGATTACAACGAGAACCGGCCCCATCGCTCCCTTAACCAAAGAACACCGGTAGAATTTATGAAAATATATCAAAATCTATTGACTGAAAACCATGAAACTGTGAGGTTATGACTGGACCAAAGAATGGGGGAAAGTCA
>CAYWLR010000019.1:0-68470 GCA_964459465.1 uncultured Ignavibacteriaceae bacterium
GCAAAAAGATAAGCTCTTGGAGGCATAATATGAAAAGCGTGGATTCTGGCCATATTTCAAAGGCGTTTTTGCCGACAATGTTTTTTCTGTTGATTTTAACGACATCGCATGTGTTTGGGACGCAGGTAGTCCTTAGTTCTTCCGACCTTCCGTATATTGTTGGAACGGGCGATTCTGTTACTTTTACTGGGACCAGGGCTGTCACCAATACCGGTGGACTTTATGTCCGTGATGGAGCGACCAATGTCCTGATAAATCTCGGCACGGATACTCTTGTTTTTGGAGCCAATAATAGTGATAATAATTACGGGATTCGTGTGGCAAGGTCTTTGGGTGCAACTCAAAATGTCGTTATAAAGGGAGGATGGGTAATTCATGGAGGCAATGATAACTCCAACGGGAACGCCTGTGTTGAGCTTGCCGGTTGTAACGGCGTTCTTATTGATAGTGTCAGCACAATTATTAATGGTACTAATGGTAAATGTATAACATCGGTTCCGTTAGAGGGCAGGGCAATAAACGCCACCAATGGTTCAACCACGAGCTGGCGAAGCACCAACAGGAATATCGAGATTCGGGGGGGAACACATAAGAGCTATGTAACCGGATATACCAGCCGTTGCAGTTACGATGGGGCCGTTATTCATTTGGCGGCCAAAGATGTCGGTATTGCCGGTAGTGAATACAATTATAAAGTTCATGGACTTAAAGTGGAAAACGCACCCTGCCAGGGGATAGTCGTCTATGGTGTGGCCGAAATTTATGGTTGTTCGGTCACAGTTGATTCCCGAAATTTTATGTACACTTATCCATCCGCCAATTTCTGTTATAGTGCCGCCAATGCCTATGGTATTCTTGCACGGTTGGTTGATGCCGGGAGCAAGTTTTACGACAACGTTTTATTGGCTGGTGATACGTATTATGGGGCGGATGGCGGTTTTGAGGTTGAGGGATGTCTCGGAACGTCGTCAAAACCCATTGAATTTTATAATAATTACATAAATACGCATCGTGGTTGGGATGTGCATTATGGTTTTAACGTGCAATCCAAAGGATTCAAAATGCGTCGGGCTGATGAGTATAATTATACCAATTCAGAGTATTATAGTGCCAACCGTCATATAAAGATTTACAATAATGAAATCTATCTTTATTCTCATACGGACACGACCAATTTCAAGGCGTACGGGCCGGGGGTCGCCGGATTCTATATAATAGCACACGTTGACCGTAACGACAGCAGTATTGTTATTGAAAACAATTATATTCGTTCTGTTGTTTTGGATACCATTTATCATGTTGGTTCAGTCCCGATTCTCGCCACTGGTTTTCAGTTCCTAGCGAATGATGCCATAGGCCAATACACCATCAGGAATAATCGTATGGAGTCTAATGATGCTTTCTATCGCTATGGGGGATATGACCCCGGTGGCAGTTATTATAGCTGTTACGGTGATACCCTGATTGCCATTGATACTGCGTCTGGGCCGGTTACGCAGCACAGCGGCAAATTTTGGCCGGGCGATATTGGTGATTCGCTTACGAACAATTATATCAGGGATGCTTATTATGTGCCGGACACATTATATAAAATGTTTGCTTATAGAAGCGGCGTTTCGAGTGCCAATGTTACTTTACAAAGAACCCTTAAGATATATGTTCGGGGCAACAATGATTTGCCGGTGGTCAATGCCGCATGCTCCGTTTGGAACGACTATAATCATCTGGTATTCAGCGGCCTAACCGATTCCGGCGGATGTGTATCCGGTGTCGGCAACTATATGTATGAAAGAGCGGGAAGCGGCGATTCTCTGGGCTACAATGATTTCAGAATAAAAGCAGTCAAAGGGACTGATTTTAACCTCAATACTGCTTTTACCGTAGGGCCCGGTTCGGCAGGCTTCACCGATACGTTGACATTGAATAACACGGAGGGAACTGGTACATGGGGAGCTGGCGGCGATATATCCGAAGACACGGTTTCTCCAGGAAGAATCGATGATTTGAGCGCCGTGACGGGGACAAACGCCGGTGAAGTTGTTTTAAGCTGGACGGCTCCCGGGGATGATGGTGCCATCGGGACCGCATCAGGATATGATATTCGTTATTCATTGCAGCCGATCACTTCCTATAATTTTGCCTATGCCTCGCAGGTAACGAACCCTCCGTCGCCTCTTTTGACCGGCTCAACGCATAACTTCACGGTCGGCAGTCTGACTCCGGCGGCGACATATTTTTTCGCAATCAGGTCATGGGATGACGCTGATAATGTATCCATGATTTCCAACGTCGTTTCTGCGGTTGCCCGCAGTTCGGGTGTGGTCGACCAAACGCCGCCGGGAACAATCGACGATCTCGACGCGGTTACCGGCGCCAATAACGGAGAAATCGTGATCAGCTGGACCGCGCCCGGCGACGATGGAGCCACCGGCACCGCGACCAGTTATAATATTCGCTATTCGCTAAACCCGATAACCGCCGTCAATTTCGCGGCGGCGGCGGCCGTAACCAATCCTCCCGCCCCGCAACCGTCGGGGACGCATCAATCGTTTATCGTCGGGGGCTTAACCCCGGCGCAGGTCTATTATTTTGCGATAAGGGCTTCTGACGATGTCGGCAATTTGTCCGGTGTGTCCAATACGACGGCGGCCGAGGCCTATTTTGACCTGGGAACCGGCGACGATGACCCGCCCGTGACCGATGACCTGATGCTATATCCCGAAGACAATTCGATTGTAGCTTCGACCCGGCCAACCCTGCAGGTTGTCAATGTGGATGCCAACCCGCAAAACGTTTATCACTTTGAAATCGCCCATGATTCCTTCTTTGTGACGCTGGCGACCTCGGTTAATAATATTGCCCAGGAAAGCGGGGAAACGACATCTTGGCGGATTGAACAACCGCTGGAAAGCGGTCGCGTCTATTACTGGCGGGCACGGGCCAATGACGGCAATTTCGGGGCCGTCTTTAATTTTAAGGTTCAACCCGACGCCCACGCCTACCCCAATCCCTTTATTCCCGGGCATCATAACCATACCACTTTTACCGGGATACCCGATGGTTCGGCCTTGCATATCATGACTCTGACCGGGGAGCTGGTCAAGAGCTGGTCAGCCACCGGTGGCGACGTTGCCTGGGATGGAACCAATTCCTCCGGCAATCCGGTTGCATCGGGCGTATATCTGTGGTATGTCGCGGACGGTGATTTGAGCGGGAAAATTATCGTCAAAAGATAGTATAACTGCCCGATAAATAATCCCTCCCTATACCGATATATTGACTATATTGGATTTTCATTTTTGGGTCCCGACAAATGATGGCGGGTTTAAAAAAGTTTTGAGATATGTGCGGAATTGCCGGGTATTTTCAACTTAAGGACAAGTGTGCTCCTGATTATGACCTGATCGGGCGCATGGTCAGGCAAATACAGCATCGCGGTCCCGATGAATTCGGGGCCTACTTCGACGAATATTGCGCCCTGGGTCAGGCCCGACTGTCCATCATCGACCTGTCCGGCGGTTCGCAGCCCCTCTGCAATGAAGACGGGACACTCTGGATTTCCTTTAACGGCGAAATTTTCAACTATATTGAATTGCGTCCGGAGCTCGAAAAGCTGGTACGCGGCACCAAGACCGTCAAGTTCGAAGCTGTGGATAAGATCGAGCGGGAAAAATCGGGCAAGCATCGCTTTTCCATATGCCGGGTTGACCCGGAAGAAATCGCCCGATTGAAAAGAAAGGCCGGGGCGGGCAGTTGAAAATTTTGGTTCTCGATGAGGAATTTCCGTTTCCACCCGATAAGGGCAAAAGAATCAGGTCGTTTAATCTGCTTCGTCGTCTGGGGCAAAAGCATGAAATTCATTATCTGGCTTATGGAGAAATGGATTCAATACCGTTTATATCTTTTAGGGAATCGGGACTGAATCCTGTCGCCGTCCCCGATATGATTCCCGAAAAATCGGGGCCGCTTTTTTATTTGAGGCTGGCGGCCAACCTGTTTTCAAAATTGCCGTACATTGTCACCAGCCATTATTCAAGGCCGTTTCGAAATGAAATGATGCGGCAGATTGAGCAAGTAGCTCCGGATATGATTCTGTGCGAATGGACGCCGTACGCCGAGTATGTCCGAGATATAAAGAATATCCCCAAAGTGGTCGTCGCGCACAACGTGGAATCCCGAATCTGGCGGCGTTACCATGAAACCGAAAAAAATCCTGCAAAAAAATGGTATATTGCCCGGCAGGTGACCAAACTGGAGAAATTCGAGAAAGATATTTTTGGCCTGTGCAACGGTGTTACGGCGGTTTCACAAAGCGACGCTTGCGAAATTGCCGGCCTATGCCCGCAAGCCCGAGTAAGCGTGGTCGAAAACGGGGTGGACCTGGACTATTTCAATCATCGCTCGCTGACCGTTGATAAGGATAGCATGGTGTTTGTCGGCACTATGGATTGGCGGCCCAATCAGGACGCCGTGACATATTTTGTTCAAGAAATATTCCCGCTGATTCGGGAGAAGCGGCCCTCGGCTCATGCCGTTTTTGTCGGTCGCAAACCCCCGGAATTTATTCGGGCGTATAATGACATTGAGGGTATACAGGTCATCGGGTCGGTCGAGGATATCCGCCCGTACGTCCATGCCGCGGCTGTTTATATAGTGCCGCTTCGCATCGGCGGAGGAACGCGTCTTAAAATTTTAGACGCCATGGCTATGCAAAAACCGATTGTTTCAACCGTGGTCGGGGCCGAAGGTTTGGACGTCACGGATGGTGAAAATATCCTTCTGGCCGATACCGCCGAAAGTTTCGCCGATCGGGCGATAAAACTTCTGAATGATCGTGAGCTTCAGGCGAAACTGGCTCGAAACGGCCGTGCCTTGGTCGAGGCAAAGTACGGCTGGGACAGTCTGGCCTTGAAGCTGGATAAATTTCTGCTGGAGGTGGCGGAGTCACGATGAATATCATGCACTTGCGAAGCTCCGAATTTTTCGGCGGTCCGGAACGGGCCATTTTGGGTCAATGCCGCACCATGACCGACGCCACATTCATCTGCGCTTCATTTGTGCGCCGGGGAGGGGATAACCCTTTTCTGGCCAAAGCCCGGGAGTACGGCCTGGAAACGGCCACGATTGCCGAATCATTCGCAGGGGATTGGCGCGTGATCGGCAAACTTCGGTCGCTAATTATGGAAAAAAGGATTGATCTCGTTGTATCGCATGATTACAAAGGCAATTTTTTCGGCCGGAAGGCGGCGCGGCAGTGCGGGATTGCGCATATCGCACATTTCAGAGGAATTACCAGGGAAGATAAAAAAGTACAGTTGTACAACTTTATCGATAAGCATACCTTGCGCAAATTGCCCTGTGTTTTAACCGTATCACAAAAATCGAAAAATATTCTCGAAAAAATGGGTGTCGAATCCGGGAAAATACAAGTCGTCTTCAACGCCATAGAATCGTCCAAACTTGCCGAGCCAACATTTATGCGGGAGATTGATTTTTCAAGGCCTTTCCGGTTTGTCGCCGCGGGCCGGTTAAGCCATGAAAAGGGATATGATATACTGCTTCGAGCCTGCGCCCTGGTTAAAAATACTTTTGCCAATTTCCGGGTTGATATTTACGGTCACGGCCCGGAAGAGGCAAATCTAAAATCCATGACAGATAGTCTTAACTTGAAAGAATACATATACTTTAAAGGCTTCGTTGACGATGTCTTGCCGGTTTTGAAGGCCGCCGATGCGCTGGTGCTTCCGTCACGGTCGGAAGGCATGCCCAACATTGTTTTGGAGGCCTGGTCGCAGAAGCTGGGAGTAGTAGCCACTGCCGTTGGTGGCGTCCCGGAAATGATAATTAATAATACCGGGGGTTTGACCTGCCCGCCGGAAAACCCGGCGGCTTTGTCGGAAATTATGCTTCGGGCGATAAAGCACCCCGACGAAACTTTAAAATTCGGAACGGATGGTTATCACTTGGTACAAACTGCTTACACGTTTGAACGACAGGCCGAAATACTAAGAAAAATCTATCAGGCCCAGGTGGAAAGCACAGAATTGATGGCGTTAAAATGAATACCGGTGACAGACAAAGGGAAAAAGTGACGGTCGTTTATATCCTCGATAATTTCTGGCGCGGCGGCGGGACAGAAAACCAGCTGGCCACGCTGATTGACCATCTTAACCGCGATCGTTTTACTCCCTATGTTTTCAATTTGCGGCCCAAAGCAAACCCCATTGAGATTAACTGCGATGTCATATATATGGACATCACCAGGCTGATTTCGTTCAAGGCCATTCGTGAAATGCTGGAAATGGCTCGATTCCTGCGCGATAAAAAGGCGCGACTTTTGCAGGTTTATTTTGTGGATAGTCGGGTTATCGGTGTCCTGGCCGGGTGGTTCGCGGGGATGAATAAGATAATCGCTTGTCGACGCGAATCGGGCTGGTTCAAGTCGCGATATAAGAATTTTCTGTTGAGGACTTTCGGGCGATTCGCGAAGTACCGTCTGGTCAACGCCCATGCCATTAAGGGTGTGGTAAGTGATTCGGAGAAATTCCCGATTGATAAAATCGAGGTCATTTATAACGGTGTTGATTTCAAACCCCGGCCGGGGTCAAAACCTTGTGCCAAGTCGGATTTTGGCATTCCCGAATCCTCGCCCGTGATTGGCATGGTCGGTAATTTGCGACCGGTCAAACGATTTGACCGCTTTTTAAAGGCGGCCTCATTGATTAAAAAAAAAGAAGTTCATTTCCTGATTATCGGTACCGGCCCGCTAAAAGAAACGCTGGAAAGGCAAGCCGTTGAATTGGGCCTTGGCGAAAGAGTGCATTTCCATTATACCACCGATGGCATCTATCATGTATTAAAGCTGTTCGATATCGGGGTTTTGACGTCCGAATCGGAGGGCTTATCCAATGTCCTGATTGAATATGCCATGTCCGGCTTGCCGACTCTGGCCTTCAATGTCGGCGGAAATAACGAAGTGGTCAGCGACCGTGAAACCGGGTTTGTTTTGCCCGACGGCAATGTCGCCGGTCTGGCCGAAAAGATGGAAATCCTGCTGGAAAACCGGGCGTTAGCCGCACAATTCGGTCGGCGCGCCGCCGAAATAGCCAGAGAGAAATTCTCGGTGGAGATGATGGTCAGGGCGACCGAGAATTTTTATGAAAGGATACTGGCAGAGCAATAAATATCGCAATGGGGATATAAGTCATGAAAAAAGCGATTAAAAAACTGGTTTTTTTCATCTTTTACCTGTTGGTTCTACCGGCGGGACTATTAACCATAATTTGTAAAAGAGTTTTCGGTTCACCGGCGCTCTTCCACCTGTTCGCCGAATGGTTCAGCTTGGTTCCGGCCCATCCCGGCCAGTATGTCCGAGCCTGCTATTATTATCAAACCATGAAGGGATGTCCGTCCGATTTTATAATCATGTTTGGTTCACATTTGACAAAAATGGATTCCGTCATCGGCAATAATGTCATTGTCGCCGGTCATACTACGATAGGTTTGGTAAATCTGGGCGATAAAAGCCGCATTGGTAGCCATGTGACGATTTTATCGGGTCGTCGCCAGCATGCCTTTGAGGCAGTGCAGGATGATATTCTCGAGGGCAAAGACACGTTCGATATGATAAATATCGGTCGCAGTACCTTTATCGGCGAGGGAAGTATTGTCATGGCCAACGTCGGCGAATATTCCATAATAGGAGCCGGGAGCGTGGTTGTAAAAGACATCCCCGATTATGTCGTGGCCGTTGGCAATCCGGCGAAAGTCGTCAAAGAACGCCCCCGCCCATCACAAAATGCCGGTGTCAATTAGCCAATTATGAAGGTTATCTTGAAAAACCTGCTAATGGGCTGTGCCGATATTATCGGCATCAATGCCATTTTCAGAGTGATAAATAAAGACCGGGTTCGAATCCTCATGTATCATGGCGTCAGCAAACAGACATTTGATCCGCCATACTGGACACAGCTGGACTATGAGTCGTTTTTACGGCAGATGCAGTATGTTAAAATGCATTATACCGCAATAATGGCATCGCAACTGGAAAATATCCCTCTTCCTCGTAATGCGGTGGTTATAACCTTCGACGACGGATTGAAAAATGTTTATACCAATGCCATGCCCGTCATTAAAAATCTTGATCTTAAAGCTGCCTTATTTGCATTGCCGGCGTTGTCGCATAAGGGCCAGAGTATCTGGCCTGACAGGGTGTATGAAACAATCATGAAGGCTTCCGTTGATGAGATCGATTTAACGGAATTTTCGCTTCCCCGTTATGACCTAAAAGGAAAAACCACGTATGAAAGGGCCCGGCTCGCCCGTGAGTTGAATGGCCGGCTTAAATCAAGCCCACACGCTCTACGATTAAGAGTCCTGGATTTTCTGGATACTTTTCGGGGTCTTTCCGAACAGTCCCCGCATCCCGAATTCCGGCTGATGTCGATGGAAGAGCTCAAAACTATGGCCGAAAGCGGTCTATTTGAGATCGGTCTGCATACCGACACTCATCCGATTTTATCCACCCAGACTCGCGAGGAACAAGCCGCCGAAATTGCGGGCTGTATGAAGAAACTGGAAGAAGCCGGTATAAAATATATTCATGTTTTTGCCTATCCCAACGGACGGCGTCAGGATTTCAATGATGATACCATAAACATTCTGAAAGACAAGGGCATACGATTAGCTCTTTCTACCGAAGATGGTTTATACAGCCCGGGCGATGATATCTATCGTATAAGAAGAATTCCCGTCGGCGCCGATATGAGTCGTTTCGAATTTGCGGCCCGCCTTTCCGGATTCTATTATTTTATCAGGGCAATTGTCGGTCGATGATTTTATAATGGTGCGATGAAAGAACTGACTGAAATAGAAATTGACCTTATCGATACGGTCGAGAAATTCGCCAGTCTGGAAGACGATTGGAACCGGCTGGTGGCAATCGCAAAGGGGATGACCGTATTTCAAACTTTCGACTGGAACCACTGCTGGTGGTCGGCGTATGGCTCCGACCATGAACTATTAATATTGAAGATGAAATCCGGCGGCGCAATAATCGGCATCGCGCCACTCATGATCACCAATGGGACAATTGAATTTATCGGGACTCCCAACGCCGATTACAGCGATTTTATTTCGAGTGACCCGGAAATATGCATCGAGGCCGTGGCCGGATTCATGAAAAAGAAAACCGCTCTATGGAGTCGCATTGCCTTGACGCAAATTCCCGAAACATCTCAAAGCCTGCCGATACTCAAACGCGTCCTTGAAAAATCCGGGATGAGCTATCGTTTACTGCCCATCGAAAATGTTATGGCATACCGCTATGAGGGCGGCGAATCCGGGCGGACCGACTTTGAGTTGCATAAGGGCGGGACCATCAGGAAATTTATGAATTATTTCAATAAGCTGGACGGTTTATCGCTGGTATGTTTCGATTCTCCTGGCAAGATACTGGAAAGGCTGCCGGAATTTTACCACAGCCATATTATCTGGTGGTTCCGGCGGGGCGGCGACGGCTGTAAATTTCTCAATCCAAAAGTGCGTCTCTTTCATGATCTGGCGGCAAAGAATATGGCCGAGGACGGTCGCGCCCGCCTGTATATGCTAATGCACGGCCAACAGCCTCTGGCATATTTGTATGCCTTTATTCACGATAAAATCATCCATTTGTACCAAATTGCCAGTCTTATGAATTATCGCAAGAAATCTCCGGGTATATTACTTTTGCACATGCTGGTGGAGCAGGCGGTGCGGGAGGGGTTCGACGTTATCGATTTTTCCCGCGGGGCCGGAGAACATAAAGAACGCTTCGCCAATCAAACGGGGCGGAATATGCTGTGTGCTGTTTATTCGTCGGGATTTCAAAGATTGCTTGCGGCTGTTTATGCCGCGTTGAAGAATAGCGGCGCCGGCCACAAATTAAAAAATCTTGGTATCGTCAGAAAAATAAAAAATAGTCTCACCAAAACAGGGCGCGGTAACTACTATCAGGCGTTGGACAAAACGACCAATGTCATATTTGCGGGGAAAGAAGGCCGGATGGAGTTTGAGTTTTACTATGGCGAAAAGCGAATATTTGAAAAACCGATGTCCCGGAAGAAATTGGAATTCAGGGAAATGACCTCAAAGGATTTGACAAAAATCGCGGCCTTTATCGGTATTGAAAATGATTCCCGTGAGTATAGTGAATATGCTCGACGATTCGCAAATGAAGACCGATGTTTCATGGGGTATATCGAAGACAGTCCGGCGGCGGCAGGCTGGGTATTGGGAAATACTTTAAAACTCCCCAAACATGTCTATGAATTATTAAAGGATAATGAAGCGGGTTATGTCGCCGAAGTCGGGATATCGCCTGTATTTGATTCGCTCGAAATCGCAGAGTCATTTTATCGATTTATGGGCTCTGTATGCGGCGAGGCGGGCAAGAGTACTCTGATTGCCTGCAAGGCCGCCGACCGGGAGCTGGCCGCGATTTTGAAGAAAATAGGTTTCCGGCGACTAAGATCGTGAACCGATGTAAGTACTGTGAATTTAAAAGGTTTGGCCATGGTGTTCAGGAATTTAACAATGGTGGTCTATTAGACAGCTAAATCCCGGAAATGCTCGCATTTAAATAATTGCCGACAGCGAATAACATTATGCGAATCAAGAAGTTATCGGATTGACCGCCGATTGGCGCACTTATTGTATATCTGAAAATATTATTAGTTGCATCGGGCAATTGAAATTTTTAGAATAAATGAGAGACGCCAAAAACCCGATATCATGTTTTAAGGAGCCTTTGGGTAACAGACTTGTATAATCCATAATACTTGCCTTTAGCAAGAGGGGTCAGTCGTGAAAAAGATAATTGTTGTTTTAATAGCGGTTTTACTTCCGGTCGCAACGTCGGCGACCATAAGAAATATCACCAGCCTGCCCTATACGACGCAGGCCAACGGAGATACCTTGCGCCTCTCGGGTACGCGCCTGGTCAGTAGTACGAGCGGTATTACTGTCGCCCATAGCAATATACTAATCGATGGCTAGGGTGATACCCTTGTGTTCGGAGCCGGCGGTGGAAGCGGATATGAAGGTTTAATGGTTGACGGCAGTTATTGTACTGTCCGTAATCTCTGGATTATCCATGGTGGCACGGGAGCCACCTCCAATTGTTTACAACTGTCTCATGGGTCCTACGGTCTGACTTTGCGAGGAGTCAAGGGCATAGTCTACGGTGACAACTCGCATTGTATCGATTCCTATGGAGGCGGCTCGCAAACCTATCGTATCACCATCGATACCTGCCAATTCTGGAGTTATTGTAATGGTTATACTTCCCGCGCCTATTACGATGGCGCGGCCATACGTTTGGAAAGCCGCCGTCCGGGGCTGGGACCCGGTGACTGGGGTGTCCGGATATACGGAACGGCGATATATAATTCTCCCCATATCAGTATAGCCATTTTCGGCAATGAGACTTCTACGGCCGGGGCGTCCTGTCCCAACGTGGAAATTTCATACTGCTCCACTTATACCGATCATCGTAATGATTTCTATCCGGTCTGGGATGGTGTCCTGGGGCACAGTTCCGCCAACTGCTATGGCATTTTGCTGGGTGATGTCAGCGGTGCAAAGGTTCACAATAATTACATCAGCACCGGTGATACCTATGGCGGCGGCCGTGGTCTGATGCTGGAATCGGTTCACGGGACGGCCGATAACCACGTCGAAATCTATGACAATATCCTCGATATCCGGTGTGGTCCCGATGTCGAGTACGACCCGGACGGTTCCAACGGCTATTTTTATTCATGGGGCATACGTATTCGTTCCGGCGCGCCCAGCTTTTATCCGCCCTGCCAGTATATCGATTTGTACAATAACTATGTCAAGATAAAGGTCGACACATCGTCGCATATACACGGGAAGTATGGCCATGGGGCAACGGCCTTAAATATATCCGAAGGTGAAGCCATTGACGCTAACATTAACGTAGTCAACAATACTTTCGAAATTTATCCGCTGAACACGTACAGTGGAACCGGAAGGCATATCATCGGTGACGTATTGCAGGTGTATGCCACGCCGGAAGACGAAACGATTCGTTTTCGCGGAAATCGATTCATCGGCGTTAATAATATTATTAACCTGTCCGACGGCAGCGGCATGCGTTTCGAAAACGATACGCTCGAATTTGCCTACGATACCGACAACCCGGTAACTATCCAACTGGGCGGCTACGCCGGGAATGCAACTAATATATGTATTCGAGACGCGGCCTATGATAACAATGCTGCCGAGACGGATATTAACATGTATCCGTCGGGGACGCTGGATATCTGCCTTCAGAAAACACTTCAAGTGTACGTTCAGGGTCGCAATGGATTGCCCGTCGCCGGAGCGACCGTTCAAGCGGTTAATAACTATGGCCGGGTTGTCATGAGCGGCACAACCAATATCAATGGATTAATCAGCGGTGTGGTTACCTATCATTATGAATCACGGACGGGGACCGATTCCCTTAATTTCAACGACTTTACGATAACGGCCCAGGTCGGTTCGGATAACACACAGATTTCACATACGGTCAACTCCAATGCTACGACTCCGACAGTGGTTCTGTCAAATACCGATGGTGGCGGGACGCCGCCGGAAGACACTATGGCTCCCGCGGCCATTGATGATTTGAGCGCCGTGACGGGGACAAACGCCGGTGAAGTTGTTTTAAGCTGGACGGCTCCCGGGGATGATGGTGCCATCGGGACCGCATCAGGATATGATATTCGTTATTCATTGCAGCCGATCACTTCCTATAATTTTGCCTATGCCTCGCAGGTAACGAACCCTCCGTCGCCTCTTTTGACCGGCTCAACGCATAACTTCACGGTCGGCAGTCTGACTCCGGCGGCGACATATTTTTTCGCAATCAGGTCATGGGATGACGCTGATAATGTATCCATGATTTCCAACGTCGTTTCTGCGGTTGCCCGCAGTTCGGGTGTGGTCGACCAAACGCCGCCGGGAACAATCGACGATCTCGACGCGGTTACCGGCGCCAATAACGGAGAAATCGTGATCAGCTGGACCGCGCCCGGCGACGATGGAGCCACCGGCACCGCGACCAGTTATAATATTCGCTATTCGCTAAACCCGATAACCGCCGTCAATTTCGCGGCGGCGGCGGCCGTAACCAATCCTCCCGCCCCGCAACCGTCGGGGACGCATCAATCGTTTATCGTCGGGGGCTTAACCCCGGCGCAGGTCTATTATTTTGCGATAAGGGCTTCTGACGATGTCGGCAATTTGTCCGGTGTGTCCAATACGACGGCGGCCGAGGCCTATTTTGACCTGGGAACCGGCGACGATGACCCGCCCGTGACCGATGACCTGATGCTATATCCCGAAGACAATTCGATTGTAGCTTCGACCCGGCCAACCCTGCAGGTTGTCAATGTGGATGCCAACCCGCAAAACGTTTATCACTTTGAAATCGCCCATGATTCCTTCTTTGTGACGCTGGCGACCTCGGTTAATAATATTGCCCAGGAAAGCGGGGAAACGACATCTTGGCGGATTGAACAACCGCTGGAAAGCGGTCGCGTCTATTACTGGCGGGCACGGGCCAATGACGGCAATTTCGGGGCCGTCTTTAATTTTAAGGTTCAACCCGACGCCCACGCCTACCCCAATCCCTTTATTCCCGGGCATCATAACCATACCACTTTTACCGGGATACCCGATGGTTCGGCCTTGCATATCATGACTCTGACCGGGGAGCTGGTCAAGAGCTGGTCAGCCACCGGTGGCGACGTTGCCTGGGATGGAACCAATTCCTCCGGCAATCCGGTTGCATCGGGCGTATATCTGTGGTATGTCGCGGACGGTGATTTGAGCGGGAAAATTATCGTCAAAAGATAGTATAACTGCCCGATAAATAATCCCTCCCTATACCGATATATTGACTATATTGGATTTTCATTTTTGGGTCCCGACAAATGATGGCGGGTTTAAAAAAGTTTTGAGATATGTGCGGAATTGCCGGGTATTTTCAACTTAAGGACAAGTGTGCTCCTGATTATGACCTGATCGGGCGCATGGTCAGGCAAATACAGCATCGCGGTCCCGATGAATTCGGGGCCTACTTCGACGAATATTGCGCCCTGGGTCAGGCCCGACTGTCCATCATCGACCTGTCCGGCGGTTCGCAGCCCCTCTGCAATGAAGACGGGACACTCTGGATTTCCTTTAACGGCGAAATTTTCAACTATATTGAATTGCGTCCGGAGCTCGAAAAGCTGGGGCATGTCTTTAAAACCAAATCCGATACGGAAGTAATTGTCCATGCCTATGAGCAATGGGGCAAAGAATGCATGAGCCGGTTCAACGGCCAGTTTGCCATTGCCATTTATGACAAAAAGAGCCGTTCATTATTTTTGACAAGGGACCGCATGGGCATTCGGCCGGTTTTCTATACGGTCCATAACGACCGTGTGACCTTCGCTTCAGAAATAAAAGCTATCTTTTGCGATCCGACCATCCCCCGAAAAATCGACTACAAAGGTCTCGATGAGGTTTTCACGTGGTGGACGACCGCCGCACCGCGCACGGTTTTCGAAAATGTCAGGGAATTAGAAGCGGGCACCTGGGTCGAAATTAAAAACGGACGACCGACCGCTGGTCGCTACTGGAATCTGGATTATCCGGAAAGCTTCGATAAAACGCGTTCCATTAATTCCTGGGCTGAAGAGTTGCACGCTCTTCTGGTCGATGCCGTTCGTCTCCGACTGCGGGCCGACGTGCCGGTCGGAGGGTACCTGTCCGGCGGGCTGGACAGCTCGGCCACGACCGCGCTTATCAGGCATTTTACCGACACGCCCATCGAAACCTTCTCCATCGCCTTCCATGATAAGGCCTATGATGAGTCGAGCTATCAAAAACAGATGGCAGAATTTCTGGGGACCAGTCACCACCAGATACATTGCACTTATCATGATATCGCCGAAAATTTCCCGAAAGTGATCTGGCATACCGAGCGGCCGATCGTACGTACCGCACCAACGCCGCTTTTAATGCTTTCGTCCCTGGTCCGACGGCATAATTTCAAAGTGGTTTTGACCGGTGAAGGTTCCGATGAAGTCCTTGGCGGTTATGATCTGTTCAAGGAAACCTTGATCCGCAAATTCTGGTCGCGCAATCCGGATTCAAAATGGCGGCCGCTTCTGCTTCGCCGCCTGTATCCCACCCTGCCGCTGTCGGCGGCCCGGGCCCGTTTTTATCTGGAAACCTTTTACAAAGCGGGCCTGTCTCAAACCGATCGTTACTATTTTTCGCATATACCGCGAATGAATACGACCACCAAAATCAAGGAATTTTTTACCGATGACGTGCGCGCGGCCGTTGCCGGCCATAATGCGGCCGAGTCTTTCGGCATAAATCTTCCGGAGAATTTCTTTGCCTGGCATCATCTGGTTCGCGCCCAGTATCTGGAAGCCAAATCCCTCCTGGCTTGTTACCTGCTGTCCTCGCAAGGGGACCGCGTTTCGGCGGCCAATTCGGTCGAGGGAAGATTTCCGTTTCTGGATCACCGGGTGGTCGAATTTGCCGCGACCATTCCGCCCCTGTATAAAATTCATGGCTTGAAGGAAAAATTCATTCTGAAAAAGGCCATGGAAAAGGAGTTGCCCCGCCAGATAATTGACCGGGTCAAACAACCGTACATGGCCCCCGATTCCAATAGCTTTGTACAGGATGATTCGCCGGAATATATCGCGCAAACGCTGTCACAAGAAAGCCTTGACAGCGTCGGTATTTTCAAGTCCGAACCGGTGGCCATGCTTCGCGAGAAATGCAAAAAGCTGTCGCATGCCCACCTGTCGTTCAAGGATAATATGTCGTTTATTGGGATACTTTCAACCCAACTATTGCACCATCATTTTATTGATAATTTCAAAGTGCCGGACAGCCCACGCCGTGAATCATTCAACGTATACCATGACGATACGGCGAAATAAATGCATGATTAATCAGATTATTTTCGCTTAATTTTTCCGGATGCCGATATCGGCAGGCTTTTGACGAATTCAACGTACTGCGGTACCATCAGGTCCTCGAGGTTATTGCGGCAATGGGCGAGTACCTGCTTGTCTGTTAGAACCTGGCCGTCTTTGAGAACTATCTCTGCCTTTATGGCCTGACCGAAGATTTCATGGGGAATGCCGATGACGCGCGCGTTGAGTATTTCGGGCATGGAATATAGGACGTTTTCAATTTCCTTCGGTGAAACCCGTTCGCCCCGGCATTTGATAATATCGTCCTTGCGTCCCACAAAATACAAATAACCGTCGGCATCCATCTTGAATAGATCTCCCGTATAGAGAGCTTTTTCCCATGGGTAACGTCCCGGCCTGAGGACACGGGCGGTTGTTTCCGGATCGTTCCAGTAGCCTTGCATGACCGAACCTCCGCGCACGGCCAGTTCCCCGATTTTTCCCCGGGGAAGCTCGGAACCGTCATCATCGGCAATCCAGACTTCAGTATTGGGCATAGCGATCCCGACCGAGTCGGGTTTTTTCGATATCATATCCGGCGGAAGATAAGAAACTCGCTTGCACTCGGTCAGGCCGTACATCGAAAATATCCGCGCCGATTTGAATATTCTCTGAAGGCGAGGAATGAAGTTGGGCGGCAGGGCCGCGGCGGTGTTGGTGATATAGCGGACCGACGACAGATCGACGTCTTCGAGCTTTTCCAGCTGCAATAAAATAGCGAACATGGTGGGGACGCAGGGAAGCCCCGTGACTTTTTCCCTGCCGATCAGTTCTATCATCTGATAGGGATAGCCGAAAGACTTTTCCAATACAAGTGTACCCCCGAATTTAAAAACCATCAGAAGCTGGTACAACCCGTAGTCAAAGGAAAAGGGCAGCATATTGAGGACGATGTCATCCTCGATGTTTTCCAGATAGGTCGTTATCGATGTCGCCGCCGAGACCATGTTGCGGTGCAACATGGTCACGCCCTTGGGATCGCCGGTTGACCCGGAAGTATATATGATCGAGGCCAAATCGATATCTATCGGTCGGGCCCAGTCAAGGGTATTTTTTTGTTTGATTATTCTTTCAAGGCACTGGTCATCCGATAAGGCAATACCGGAATATATGGTACCGATTTCGTGGTCTAAATGGTCTTTCAGATTGTCCACGGTTGGTGTTTTGGCGATATCAGTAATCAGAAACCGGGCACCGGAATTATTGATGATATGCGCCAGCTTGTTTTCTTTGATGGTTGGATTTATGATCACGAAACAACCGCCCGCTTCAAGAACGCCGAAAATGGAAATGACCGCTTCCGGGCAGTTACCGAGGTATATGCCGACGCGGTCGCCCTTTTTTAGCCCGTTTTTTTTCAAATAACCGGCCAGATTCAGGGCGTATTCAAAAATGTCGCTGTAACAGAATCGTTGCTCGCCAAAAACCAGGGCAATTTTGCCGGGGAGCCGGCGGGCGGAATCGGATAGAAAATTATTGACCGTTTTCATTAAGCGCGTTTTTTTTGTACGAAAGCGGTAATATTGTTGATGGAATCAAGATTATCCGGGACCAACTCTTCGTCGTTGACCGTAAAACCAAAAGTTTCTTCGAGAAAATTAACCAGTTCCAGAACTCCGGTGGAATCGATCACGCCGCTGTCAAGTAATGATTGATCTTTGGCCAGGGCAAGATTTTCGTCGAAAATAAAGTTAGTATGGATAAATTGTTCGATTTTCGACATTATTTCCGATTTTTCCATGTTAGTCCTTTCGATTTAAACTATAAACAGCCCACATTTTAATCTTGCCTTCGCCTTTGGGCAATATATTTTTCACTTGGATACCGATAATACGTATATAATTATCGGTATAATGATAAAATATTGAATAAGAGTCAAATTTGAAAAAGGAAATAATTAGTCGATGAAATTTACGCGAGATTCTCTTAGAATCGATCCCGCCGCCGAAACGGCGCGGATAGTCGAACGCATGAAAAAGCAGATTCTGGTGGAACTTAAGCGGGAAGGCGCAATTGTTGCCATAAGCGGCGGAGTGGATTCCTCGGTGTGTGCCGCCCTGGCCGCAAGAGCCCTCGGTCCGGAAAAAGTTCTGGGACTGGCCCTGCCCGAAAGGGATTCTGCGGAGGAGTCAAAATCCTTGGCCGAACAACTGGCCGGCCATCTGGGCATTGAATTTCTCGAAGAAAATATATCCGGGGCGCTGGAGGGATTCGGCTGCTATCGCCGACGTGACGAAGCCATTAAAAGGCTGTTTCCTGAATTCGGTCCCGGTTACAAAAACAAAATCACTCTGGGCAGCAGTATCCTTGAAAAAGCCGGAATAAACTTTTTCAAATTGACAATAGAGTCTCCCGACGGCCAAATTAAGGAGATCCGTCTACCCAAAAAGGAATACCTGCAAATCGTAGCCGCTTCGAATTTTAAACAGCGAACCCGGATGGCCATGGCTTATTATCATGCCGAACGGCTCAACCGGGCCTTGATCGGAACCGGCAATAAGGACGAGCATATGCTCGGATTTTTTGTCAAATACGGCGACGGCGGGACCGATATAAAGCCAATCGCACACCTGTTTAAAATGCAGGTTTACCAGCTTGCCGATTATCTGCAGATTCCCGAGGGCATTCGGGGCCGTACTCCCACCACCGACACGTACTCGGCCGAAGTAACCCAGACCGATTTTTTCTTCGGCGTAGCATTCCCGATTCTGGACCCCATCTGGTATGCCATGGAAAATGGGATTTCAGTGGCGGATACCGCTAATGCCCTGGGTCTTGAAGAAGACCAGGTTGAGCGTGTCATAAAAGATATTCATCAAAAAATGCGAACTACCCAATACCTTCGGTCCAAACCGCTTCATATCGATGAGAATTTGACGGGGTGTGAAACTTGAGATAAGTGGTGGTGTTTAAGGGATATAACGGCCAAGATTCAATTCAAATGAAAGGCGATAAAAATTGACGGAAACCGGCAAGAAGAAAGCTTTTGATGTCAATGACCTGCTGCAGGTGGCCTGGCGGCGAAAGTGGCTGATAATAATTCCCATGATCCTGGTGACGGCGGCGACATTTGCAGGATCTTATTTGATTACGCCCGAATATGAATCATCGGTTATCGTCTGGACCGGATCGCCGGTCAAGCTGTCCAATGACCTTCAGCGCCTATTGGGCAGCGGCCAGCAGATGATGCGGACCGATCGTGACCGCCAGATGGAATTGAAAAGCCTTCAAAATGAAATAACGTCAACCCCATATCTGGGCCAACTGGTTGCCATGCTCAAACTCGACCAGGACCCGAAATTAAATGAGAAGGCCGCCAAGGCGCGGGTTTCGCGGCCGGATTTGAGCCTTGACCAGATTAAACTGGACTTTTTGGTAAATAGCCTGCGCGAAAAGATTGGCGTCGGCTACGCCGGAAACGACCAGGTACAAATTACGGTCCATTCGCCCGACCCCAACCTGGCGCGTGACATGGCCCAGAATCTGGGCGACATTTTCATAACCGAAAAAATGAGACAGGAATTGGGCTCTGTCCGTATTTCGCAGGATTTCTCCTTTGAACAACTGTCCCGTTATGAAAGGGACCTGCAGGATAAAATCGACCGGAAAACGGCTCTGGAACGCCAATATTTGCAGATTCAGCTCAACGAGTCGGTAATGTCGGACGAGAATCGCCGTGCCATCAACGCCGAAATCGCAGCCACCAATCTCGAAATTCGCAGTAAAAACGAAGAAGAAAAAGACGTTATCAGCCAACTGGCCGACCTGGGCCTGACCAAAAGTAAACTGGTTCTTGAAGAATCGAACAAGCTGACTCGGCTGAAAGAAGATATCAAGCAGTTAATCGGGTCGATTGCCACGCTTATGCAGAATCATGAATGGAAGGCCCCGGAAGTTTTAACATTCAATACGCGCCTTTACAATCTGATTGAGCAGGTTGATAAAGAGACGCAAATATTGGTTAATAATCAGTTTTCCGAATATGACCAGAACACGAGGACGATATTATACCGGCTGTTCACCCTGCGTTCGGATATCGACGTTTTATATGCCCGCGAAAACAACCTGAAACTGGCTCGGGCCGATTTACAGCATAAAATAAATTTAATTCCGGAATTCGATGCCAGCCTCGATCAAATCGAGCGCGAAATCACGGCCGCGCGCGATTTAAGAGATAAATTCAGGGATCAGCAGGAAAGCTCACAGATTTCGCAGGCACTGGTACGCGAATCCAAGTATAAGGTAATCGAGCCGGCCAAAGTGCCATTAGCGCCGTTCAAGCCGGACCGGACCAAAATAATCGTTCTGGGTGTCTTGCTGGGCCTGGCCATAGGAGCCGGGGCGGCACTGCTGTCAGAGATTATGGACAGCTCCTTCAAGAACCTCGAGGAAGTCGAGGAAACGCTGGGCATCCCGGTCATTGGAGTTATCCCCGAAATAAGAATGCTTAAGAAATTGCCCTCGCATCGTGTCCCGGTTGCGGCCGGCAAGTAGGCAAGATGATTGCCATGAATAAGGCTCCCGGGAGTCAATCGGCCGGCGTCCGTCGAAAGGCGCAAATAAAAGCTTATCTCATAAATCGAAATTCGAAAGCCGTCACGGAGTGGGCCGGAAGCAACAATAGTTCGTTGCGCACGCTGGCTTCATTGCTATTCGATCCTGACCCGCTTATGCAGTGGCGGGCGATTGAGGCCATGGGGTTGGTCGCGGCGGATATAGCGCAAAATGATAAAGAACCGGTCCGGCGCCAGATCAGGCGTTTATTCTGGCTGATGAACGACGAATCCGGCGGATTGTGCTGGAACGCCCCGGAAGCCATCGCTGAAATCATCGTTAATATCCCCGGACTGGCCAATGAATATGTTCCGAATTTATTTTCTTTTATGGATGAAGAACCGTTCGAAGCCGGGGTGAGATGGGCGGTGTTCCGCCTGATCAACGGACAGGTCGATACCAGGTTCGTGGCCGATCATGCAATGAAACACTTTGAAAAACTTGAAAAATCGCTGGTCCATGAAAACCCGCGGATTCGAGCTTTCGGCGTCCTGGCGCTTAGGGCGCTGGGTCATGAATTAAATGCCGAAGGTATCACCCGGCTGTCGAAGGATTATGTGCCTGTCACGTTTTATGATATTCACAGTGGTATTTTGAAAAGCATAGCGGTCAGAGATTTTCTGGGAATATAAATTCGGACTTCAAAAGGCCGGAGTATTAACGATTCCGGCCGTCATTAATTCGGTCAGTTCGTTTCGCGTTTTTCTTTGGCGGCCAGTTTTTTCTCGAGTTCCAACCGTTTTGCCTTATAGACATCGTCCTTCACTTTAAGCGTCTGTTCGCCGAACAGGGAAAAGCGTATCCATTTGTAACCGAATTTTAAAAGTGCTTCATCGTCGGTTTTGAGCTTCTCGAGCGCATCCGGGGCAACCTCGAATTTATCCAGAAAGGAACTTTCAAAAATGAAGCGGCGGAATTTATCGAGGTTGTAACAGGCGGTGTGGAACATCTCCACCTGTTGGGGCGATAATCCCCCCTTGACATTCTGAAGACGGGGGTGAAGCGTGATATCCTTGAAATCCTCGCCGGCTTTATTGTATTCTTCAATGCCTTGGTCGGCCAGCCATTGCTCGATGGTCTGCTCGTGCTCCTCACAGAAACCTTTGCAGGTGGCTTCCTGCAGCAAAAAGAAAAATTCGCTGTCAATCGTCTGCGAGCTTTCGCGACTGGTGGCCAGTCCGAGCGGGTACATGCGGCAGGCCCAGGGCCGGTCCGGGTAGACACCGCAGCCTTTGTCACCGACAAACGGACAGCTTTTACGCTCATCGTCATTCATCTTTAAAAGCAAAACGGGGTATTTCGAATTTTTATCGAAGGGGGAGATGGTGTATTTGGCCAGAAATTCCTGGGATGTTATCCCCAGGTTACTTTTCAGGCGCATGATATCAAACGGTGTCAGAAATATGTTGACGTCACCGCAGCATTCATTGAAACAGGGAACGCCGCTGTGACAACGAAATTTGAAGGAATCGTTTTTGTGCAGCCGGGGATATTCTTTCAAAATTGCTTCCTTAAGACGGGCGATGTCGTCCATCTTGTTGTTTTCATCCATTCCTTGTCACTCCTGGGAGTCTTCAACAATCCCGCCGCGATGGGCCAGCAATGACGCCACCGGCAGGGGACCTTTTTCGCCGGTCCTGGGATCATAGCGAAAACGGTATGAAGCTTTTTGCTGGTACTGGTCGCGCATCCATTCCCAACCCTTGATGAAGTAGGGACAGTCGTCATTAAAACAGACGTACTGAATAGTCATATCCCAGCCCGATTCAAGGTGGGGTATCCACTTTTTCATTTTCTCGTTGCAGTAAGGACAGATGGTGTCTTTGTTTTCGGCCCTGTCATTCATATTTTTATCCATTCAAATATTTTAATATACGAAAAATCGGTGGCGATACGCAAATATAAAGTCCTCCGGATTACAGGCACCCGGAGGACATTTATTGACAAATCGAATTCGAATTAAGTTCGTATCCGATTTATGCCGAGGGCTAATTAGCCGCCCAGCAATTCATGTTCCTGCGGCTGGGGATAGACGTGCTTCATCGGGCGCTTAATCATTTCCCATTTGCCCGAATTGGGATCCCAGCGGCAGTTGGCGAAAGCGTGCCAGTTTTGTTCATTCATTTTCGGGAAGTCGGCGCGGCGGTAATATCCCGGCCAGCGGGTTTCTTCGCGGAAGAGAATGGTTCTGGCGTGAGCTTCAGCCTGCCACATACGCTGGATGTTTTCCCAGCAGCGGAGCAATTCATGCAGGTCGGCCGCGGCCAGCTTCTCGGAGTCTTCCTTCAAGAAGGTAAGCAACTCGAGAGCGCGATCCAGACAAGCCTTATTGGTCGAGAATTGAGACGTAACTCCAGCCACGTATTCGTCCATGATCTTTTGGAGACGGAACATGAACATCTTGGGCTTGATGTAGTTGGGGTTGACTTCCGGATCCGTGGTGGCATTCTTGTGAGCTTCGAAGGTTTCCAGGGGTTTGAATACGAGCTTCTTGTATTCATCGACTTTGGCCTTGTCAATATTCGGCAGAGTGTTGTTCTCCACGACGAACTTGACGGCGGCTTTGCCCACGATGCGGCCTTCGGCGTGCGAACCGGTGGAGAATTTATGGGATGAGGCACCCGACGCATCACCGGCGCAGAACAGGCCTTTGATGGTCGACATGTGGCTGTAACCCCAGAAATATTCACCCTTGGTTTCGGCCGACTGCAGGTCTTCCGGACCGCTGACCCAGGCACCGGAGGCGCCGGAGTGGGAACCAATAAAGTACGGTTCGGCGGCGGCGATTTCGGAAGATTTCTTTTCGGGTTCGACATTGTTGGCGGCCCAGAGAATGGCCTGCGATATGGTCATATCGAGGAAGTCTTCCCAAGCTTCGGATTCGAGTTCTTTGAGCTTTTTCTTGGCTTCTTTCTCGTCACCGGATTCCTTCACGATTCTCTGGATAGCTTCTTCGGTCCTCATGTAGATGGGGCCTTTGCCTTCCATGGTATCGAGCATGCCCAGCCAGTTGCGAAGGTTGGCCGGAATCGGCTTGACCAAACCATAGGGTTTCCAGTTTTCAAGCTCGCCTTTGCGTTCGATCATGTAGTTGCCGCCCATGGCGTTCGTGGCGGCTGACTTGAAGAGCAAGAACCAGGCGCCAACCGGACCATAAGCATCTTTAAAACGAACGGGGATAAAGCGGACTTCCTGTGAAGTCATTTCGGCACCGGCGCGTAACGTGAAATAGGCGCTGGAGCCGGAGTTCCACGGCGGATACCAGGCGCGGCCGAGGCCTTCACCGGTACTGCGTGGCTTGAAGACGTGCACGGCACCACCCATGGCGCAGATGACGGCTTTGGCGCGGAAAACATAAAACTTGTTTTCACGGACGCTGAAGCCGACCGCGCCGGCGATGCGATTACCATCGAGCAACGGTTCGGTGATGAAAACACGTTCGAAATACTCACCACCGGCTTCGGCCAGGGCGTTTTTGGCGGCTTCGGCAATGATGACCTTGTAGGATTCACCATTGATCATGAGCTGCCAGCGGCCTTCGTGAACATAGCGGCCTTCGGCGTCTTTCCAGATCGGAAGACCCCATTTCTCGAACAGGTGCACGGTCGAGTCGACGTGCCGGGCAATATTGGCGACGAGGTCTTCGCGGATGATGCCCATCAGGTCCATGCGGACGTAATCGACGTAATCCTTGACCGTGTTTTTGCCTTCGTGCAGGCCGACATACTGGTTAAGGGCCGAAAGACCCATCGCCACTGCTCCGGAGCGTTCCATCGCGGCTTTGTCGACCAGCGTGACTTTCACGTTGTTCTTCTTCGCCCAGTAGGAAGCTTCCACGGCGGCGCCGCAGGCGGCCATACCACCACCAAGAATCAGAAGATCAGTGGTGATTTCTACAGTCTCAAAATTCTGCATAATTACCTTTCCTCCTGACCATTACTTGATGGTGTAAACTTCGTTCATGTTCAACGCTTCCGGTTCCTGAGCGAGTATATGGTCGTTCAGGTTGCCATGAGCGGTCTTGTAACCGCCCGCCGGCTGCGCTTTACCTTCTTCGGTAGTGCGAATGGGGAATTTGAAGCGCTTCAACATGCCATTACGGAACTTGACGGTCCACATAATGCTGTCGGTCGAGCGCATCGGGGTGACACTGGCACCCATGGGGACAAAATCCGCATAACCGCGTATTTCGATCGCCTGTACGGGGCAGATCTTGACGCAGCTGTAACATTCCCAGCACATCTCCGGTTCCTGATTGTAGGCTTTCATTTTTTCCTTGTTCAGGACCATGAGATCGTTGGGGCAGATGTACTGACAGGCGGTTTTGTCCAAGGCTTTGCACCCATCACACTTATCCGGGATTACAAAACTCGGCATTTAAATCCTCCTTGTACGTCTTGGATCAGGATTGTGTTTATTTTATAAACCTTTTTTATTGTCATTTTTTCTTGGCATCGCCGGTGGCGTGACCGTGCAGTTTCACTTCCACTTTATCCTCGTCCTTGATACTGGCGTAATAGTCACGCAAAATCGCCAGGACCTCCGGACGCGAAAATTCCGCCGGAATGTCGCCGCCCTCTGACAATCCCTTGCGCAGAGCCGTGCCGCTTAAAAACAGACGGTCTTCTTTGGGATGAGGACAGGTTTTCATGGAAGCCATGCCCTGGCACTTGTAGCAGTAAAATGTCCAGTCGATCGGCAACATCTTGCACTCCAGTGCACCGTCCCAGAGTTTGTGGAAAATCTCCTGGGCGTCAAACGGTCCATAGTAATCGCCGACCCCGGCATGGTCACGGCCGATGATCATGTGCGTGCAACCGAAATTCTGACGGAATACGGCATGGAGCAGACCTTCGCGCGGCCCGGCGTAGCGCATATCCAGAGGATAGCCGCCCTGGACCACGCGGTTCTTGTCGAAATAATGCTCTACCAGAGTGTCGATGCATTTGACGCGAACGTCAGCCGGAATATCCCCGGGCTTCAGATTTCCGACCAGTTGATGAATATAAAGACCATCAGATACTTCAATCGCAATCTTGGCCAGGTATTCATGCGAGCGGTGCATCGGATTGCGGAGCTGCAACGCGGCAATGGTCTTCCAGCCCTTTTCCTCGAAAATTTTGCGGCTTTCCGCCGGACGCTGATAAATGCCCTTGAATTCGGTAGGGAAGTAGCTTTCCGACAATACCTTGACCGGGCCGCCGATATTCCAGGCTTTCTGACCGCGAACCATCTTGACACCGGGATGAGCCTCGTCCGTGGTCGTAAAGACATGCTTGCACTCGAAATCCTTGTCGATCTGGTACGATTCGGTCACCTTCATCGTTCCCATTATTTCATTTGTCTCTCCAGACACCAGGCAGATTTCGGTTCCGGCGGCAATTTTAGAATCATGCGACAGTGTTACCGGTATTGGCCAGAAAGTGCCGTTGGTCAGTTTCATGTGTTCACAAACGCTCTTCCAGTCGGCCTGACCCATGAATCCTTCAAGGGGTGTGAAGCCGCCAATACCGAGCATGATCAAATCACCGGTTTCGCGAGTCGTCATGACGACTTTGGGAAGACCGGCCGCTTTTTTGAGTTCCTGCTCTTTCTCTTTACCTTCAAGCAAAAGAATTTTCAGCTCATCTGCACCATGGGGTTTGATTAGCTTGGAATGTGCCATTGCATCACCTGTTTTTATTTATGTTTTTAATGTTACTGCTTTCACAAATCGGCCGGCTTCAGAGTATATCGTATGTGACAAAATTCACAAGACCTGCTATATATTTTTTCGACCTCTTTAGCCCTAAAGCCAAGTAAGAATGTAACTTTTTTCACAAGCAATGTCAAGCGGAAAAGTGACTGATTTCACAAGAAACCCCTGGGTTCCACCCCATGTTTTGTAACACATTGGTAGATTGTGAGATAGGAAGACACTTTATTTGTCACAAAAGACGTGTCCTTTGGTCTTGCATGCCCCCTTAAGGCCGAAAATGCGCCATTATTGTGGCAAAACGATAAAGACATCCCTCTGCGATAATTTCCGCCGGGAAATTTAATATGGAGTATTGTTGTCATTATTTAAATAAAACATGAGGAAAATTTCATTACCGTAAAATATCACTTTGTGAAAAAAGTAACAAAATTCTTGACAGTATTCATGTCAAAATTTATTATAAGGCCAACGAAAATTTGAATGCTTAAGTAATATCGAAATACGTGACCGAAAGGAGAACCCCTTCATGGCGGCCGGGAAAATCATCGATCCCGATTTGAATCTCATTCGCGAGGTCAAAAAGGCGGGGGGCGACACCCTTAAGAAATGCTATCAATGTGCCACCTGTTCGGTGGTCTGCAACCTGTCGCCCGAGGACAGACCTTTTCCCCGTAAAGAAATGCTCCTGGCGCAATGGGGTCAAAAGGATGCCCTTGTGAGCGATCCCGACTTGTGGTTATGTCATCAGTGTAACGACTGTTCCACTCATTGTCCGCGGGGTGCGCGGCCCGGCGACGTACTCGCGGCCTTAAGAACCTATATATATAAGAGCTTTGCTTTTCCGGCGTTTATGGGAAAAGCCGTCAATTCTCCCAAGGCGCTGCCGTTGCTGCTTTTGGTTCCGGTTCTCATTCTCCTTGCGGCCGTTCTGCTTTTACCCAAAGTCGGTCCCAATGGGGAGATTCTCTATCTGACCAGCACCACCGTCGATTTTGATTATTTTCTGCGTCACAGCTTTGTCGATGCCTTCTTTGTCATCGGCAATATCATTATTTTCATTTTCGCGGCAACTGGGTTTATAAGATTCTGGAAAGGGTTGAAATCCTCCGGCCCGCCGCTGGAAATTTCGTTTTTTTCGGCTTTTATTCAAACCATCAAAGAAATCCTGACTCATAAACTGTTTGCTTCGTGCGAACAGAACAAACCACGGAGGGTGGGGCACTTGCTTTTGTTTTACGGTTTTATCGGGGCCATGATCACCACCGGTGCCGTTTTCATTTTAATTTTTGTGCCGCATTATTTGCACGAGTTTAAGATCATGAATATCAGCATCATGCCGATGCCGCCGGTGGACCTGCCCAACCCCATAAAAATTATCGGAGGCTTGAGCGGTCTGGCTTTGTGTATCGGCGGAGCAATGCTTATTTATCGTCGCTGGACCAACCGCGATGGTGTTGGGGCCAACGGGTATTCTGATTATTTATTCCTGTATATGCTGTTCATGGTCGGATTGTCGGGCATGTTTTCGTGGATCACGCGCCTGATCGGCATCCCCATGCTGGCTTATCTTGTCTATTTCTGGCATTTGGTCGTGGTTTATTTTTTGCTCTGGTATATGCCGTATTCCAAATTCGCCCATATGATATACCGAACGCTGGCGCTGGTTTACGCCCGGGGGATTAAACGCCTGCCGCGAGCGGCAGTGCCGGTTCGGTAATTGGCTCTTGGATTCGAATTATTTAGCCTGATGGATATGGCTGCAGGGGCAAAACCGATAGTCGCGCCGTGAAAAGGGAATGGCCCGCTCCGTTTTTCCCAACCATTCCGGAACATTTTGGAAAAAAAGGCATTAAAGCGTTTAAACAAAGTGAAAATTTTAAGGAGGACTGCGTAATGTCAACCAAAGAGGCCCAGCAAAAAATTGTCGATAACATGCAACGTTGGATGAAAATTGAAAATGCGTCGGTCGCATCCACCGGCAAAGTCATCGAAAAAACCAATAATCCCATAGTCAGGCTGATCATGGAAATTATCCAGCGCGATTCCCAGTTGCACTATCGCGTCCAGGAATTGATCGCCGATAGCCTGACCACCAAAACCATCACGCTCACACCGGACGAAGTCGGCGAAGTGTGGGACCTGGTGGAAAAACACATCAACCTGGAAAAGAAAACGGTTGAACTGGCCCATGAAGCGCTGGAAGCAATTAAAGGCAAGCGGATGATGGTTCAAGAGTATCTTTTGCACTACCTTCTGGTCGACGAGGAAAAGCACAATGACGTGCTCGACAAGATGCGGCTTATCAAGGAGAAGATGTATCCGTACGGTTAAACCAGCTTCATTATTTCCGAATATAATATTGGCGTCGGATTAAGATTCCGGCGCTTTTTTATTGATTGAATGATTATCCGGCCCAGACGGCGAGTTCATCCACGACCGATTCAATGGCGGGCGTGCGGGCCTCGTAGGCGACATTCAGGCCGCAGGCTTCGATGACTTTTGAAGTTGTCTTCCCGATTGATACTATTTTCGCTTTTTCTGTCAGCCGCTTGAGTTCGTCTTTGTCAAGATTGACCATGAATCCATCGACCGCCCGGCCGCTGGTGAATATGATATAATCCGGGGGGTATTCGAAAAGCTTTTCTTTGGCCTCATCGGGCCAGTATACGAATGTCGTTTTATAAACAATTAGCGGGATGACTCGGGCGCCGGCCGTTTCGAGCATTTTGGCCACCGGGTCGGTATCTTGCGCCCCGGCGACGCGAATAATGGTACTGCCTTTTATATCTTTTTCGGCAATCAGTCCTTCGGCCAGAGCCAGCGACGACGACTTCTCCGGGGCGTAATCATCGACAAGACGGTGCTTTTGCAATGCCCGAAGTGTGCCGTAACCCATGCGGGCGATCTTGTATTGTGATAATGTCCGGATATCCCTGAAGTGCCCCAGGTACTGCCTGATAAAATGATCGACACCGTTTTCACTGGTAAAAAGAAGCCATTTATCATCGGTCATGATATTTTTAAGCTGTTTCCAGCCGGTGTCGTCGATGATTTCTTTGACCGCGATGGTTGGATATGCCAGAACTTCCGCCCCGTGCATGCGAAGTCTTTCATACATTTCCCAAGCCTGGTGGCCTGGTCGGGTGACCATGACCCGTTTTCCCCAGAGTGGCTTCGATGATATCCATTCCATTGTCTTTTTTAATTCAATCGCATGACCGACCACGAAAATGGCCGGGGCCTTTATCCTGTTTTCTTTTGCATCCTGTGGCAGTTTGCCCAGCGTCGAGATTATCGTACGCATGGTCGGGAACGTGCCCCGTTCGATTATGACCGCCGGTACCGCGGCATCCATACCGCCGTCGAGCAATTCGCCGGTTATTCTTTCAATCTCGGCGACGGCCATATATATCGCCAATGTCCCGCCCGGTAATCTGGCAATCTGCTTCCAGGGGACCCCGGATAATTCTTTTTCCCTGGCCTTGTGGCCGGCGGCGAATATCACAAAGGACGCCTTTTCGCGATCGGTCAAGGGAATACCGGCATAGGCCGCCGCCGCTATCGCGGCCGTGACACCGGGGACGATTTCGAAAGGAATATTATGCTTTTTGAGAAAACGAGCTTCTTCACCGCCGCGTCCGAAAATGAGGGGATCACTGCCTTTGAGGCGAACCACGACTCTGCCTTCACTGGCCAGCTTCAGCAGGAGACTATTGATTTCATCCTGCAATATATTTTCTTTCCCTCCCCTTTTGCCGACATAGTGTTTTTCAACCTTGGCGGGCAGCGTCACAATGAGCTCGTCGGGAATCAGGCTGTCATAAACGACAGCATCACAAGAATGAAGTAAGTCTTTTCCCTTGACTGTAATCAGACCCGGATCACCCGGTCCGGCGCCGACCAGATATACAATGCCTGTCTCAATCCTGGTCATGATCGGTTGTTTCCAACATTTCTATCAAAAGGTCTTTGATTTGGCCGCCATCTTTTTCTTTTAATATCTCTTTCCAGTCGGCGTTTAAGAAGCGATCGATGCAGGCTTCCTGTCGCAATTTATTGCCGGGAAAACGTCTTTTAAGTTCATCTCGGAAACAGGCGGCATAATCGGCGATCTTCTCCCAGTGTTCGGGGAAAATTGTATCCAGTATGATTTTCAAATGACTGGCAAGAAACGGCGCGGTGCCGTCGGTGGAAACCGCCACCGACAGATGATGGCGCCGGATCGTGGCCGGGAAAATAAAATCGCACAGGGGAGGATTATCGACGACATTAACCGGTATGCCGACATTATGACAATCATCGTAAACCTGCTTATTGACGGCCTCATCGTTGCAAGCCGCGATGACCAGCCCGAAAGCGGTGGCATCATTCTTAATGTAACTTCGTTCTTCGAGTTTCACAAGTCCGCGGTCGCGGTAGTATTTTATTTTGTCATCGGCTTCTTCGGCAATGACGGTGATGTCGGCCCCGTAGTCGATTAAATTATCAATTTTACGCACGGCCACTTTGCCGCCTCCGACCACAAGACAGCGGCGTTCATGCATCGATATGTTAATCGGCAGATATTTTTTCTTCATCGGTCATCCCCGGTTTATCTATTTTGAAGTCCTGATTTTGGTAAAGAGAAGTCTTTCCACCAGCCTGCGGCTGGCCAGGTCGAGCCGGGTTCGGGTCGTGTCGTCCAGGCCCTCCAGAAGCTCGGCCAGTTCCTCCTGCCGAAGGTCCTCGAAATATCTTTCCAGTCCGTTATAAACCGGTTCGCGGCGAATGTGCTCAAACCAGTACGTGAATTCGCTTAATTTCTGTTTTATTATTTCTTCGGCATCGGGGATGGCATTTCGGCGAATATCCTGCTGGCGATGGACATATTCATCGACATCGTCGAGGTCGAATAATTCTATATTTCTCAATGACCCCTTGGTATATTCGACGTCGCGCGGGATGGCCATGTCAATAATAATGAGTCTATGTTCGGGATGTTTGACCGCGAATTCCGACAGCGTCGAAGCCGTGATAATCGGTCTGTCGGCTCCGGTACAGGAAACAATTATATCTACTTTCGGCAGAAGATTGGGTATTTCTTCCAGAGAGCAAGCCGGGGCGTGGAATTTTCGGCCGAACTGTACTGCCTTTTCCAGTGTCCGGTTGGCAAACGTGAACGTGATTCCTTCGGTCCGGGCCAGATGTCTGGCGGCCAGCGAAATCATGCGGTTGATTCCGATGAACAAGACTCCGGCGTTATTCATGATGGCCCGGCGCGTTTTCAAAAGCTCCATCGAGGCGCCGCTGATAGAGCAGGCGCCTCTGCCCATCTCGGTATCGGTACGAACCTGTTTGCCGACACGAAACGCCTGGTGAAAAAGGCGGTGCAATATTTTATCGGTCGATTTGACCTTACAGGCCGAGCTGTAGGCATCCTTGACCTGCCCCATTATCTGGTTTTCCCCGATAACCATCGAATCGATCCCGGCCGTAACGCGGAACAAATGTAGTACCGCCTCTTCGTTAAGTCGAATATAGAAGCGGTCACGAAGCGATGATATGTCGATATCTCGAAATTTCCGATAAAATTCAACTACCACTCCAAAGGGGTCGAGATGCTTGTCCATGACGGAATAGAATTCATCGCGGTTGCAGGTTGATACGATTACCCCCTCGCGCATACCGGCGATTTCGGCGAATTCGGCATGCGCTCGGGCAATATCCTCGGGTCCGATCTGCAATGGTTCCCGTTCGGACAGCGTTGAAGTCTTGTGATTTAGTCCGCAGACGCACAAATGCCAGTTATCGGTCGCCATGCATTAAGCTCCAGATATATTTAATACGGATAAGCATCATATTATTTGGTAGCCTGCACGCCACCGCCAATTATTTGTACATTTTTAAAGCCGGTCGCCTTTAAAATAGCCGCCGCCTGATATGACCGGACACCGCGCCTGCAGATAATATATATTACTTTATTACGATCAAGCTCTGACAATCGGTCCCGGAGGGTTAAAAGGGGAATATTTATAACGCCTTCTACTTTTACTCCGTTGCCGATAAGCGGGTCACCGGTAAATTCCTCGACTTCGCGGACATCGATTATGACCGAATTGTCCGGGTTCAATTTTATATATGTTGCCGGATTGACAAATTCGCATCCGTTCAGGCGGGCAATGCCCATTCCGGCCAGGTGATGAAGCGGGTCGAGAGCCTCGGAATAGGGGGGAGCGTAACCATGTTCGAAGTCAAGCAGGTCATCGATTTTCGCATCGAAATTTAAAAATGTCGAAAACGTGTCAATTCTGCGGCATATGTCACCTTTGCCGACGGCTTGCAGGCCGAGCAACTTACGGCTTTTTTTGTCGAAGACCATTTTCAACGTGAATGTGCCATAATCCGGGTAATAATCGGGTTTATCGGGCCATGAACCCCAGACCGTTTCAATATCGAATCCGGCCATACGGGCGGCCTTTTCTGACAGCCCGGTGGCTCCGACGTTGACATCGAATATCTTTATGACAAATGTCCCCAGGACGCCTTTAAAGGGCTGATTATTGCCGGAAATATGTTCGGCGATGACGCGGCCATGACGGTTGGCCAGTGAACCCATCGGAATATACATTTTACTTCCGCTCAAGCGATTGGTGGCTTCGGTGCAGTCGCCTCCGGCGTAAATATCGGGATCGGAAGTTTGCATGTACTCGTTGACAACTATGCCTCCGGTTGAGCCGATGGTCAAGCCGCATTCTTTGGCCAGACGCACTTCCGGTTTTGCGCCAAGGGCAAGAAAGACAAAATCAGTGACTATCGGTTCTCGGTCTGCTATTGAAACCACCGGATGGCCATCGTCATTAAGAGAGATTTCTTCCACCCCGACACCGGTCATAACGGTGATATTATTGCGCTTCGCCTCGCGTTCGGCGATGGCGGCCATTTCCGGGTCAAGAATATAGGGGAGAAGCTGATTTTGCACTTCGATAAGAGTGGTTTCAATACCCCACAGTTCGGCACAGGCGGCCATTAGTTCGCAACCGATAAAACCACCACCGATCATAACGGCGTTTCCGACCTGCCCGGTTTCGGCCAGATTGCGGAAGGTCAGAGCATCTTCGGGGCGAGTGAAATGGCGGATTCTATCGCTTTGGGGGAATTTGAATGGCGGGACCATCGGACTGGCTCCCGTGGCGATAACCAGCTTGTTATAGCCGTGCTCGATAATTTCGCCGGTTTCGAGCATTCTGACGGTTACCGCTTTATCGGCACGATTGATTGCAGTGACTTCGGCCTGCGTGATTGCCTTAAAACCCTTAGCCTTTTCGAAGAATGCCGGATTGCGCTCGAGACCATATGATGTCACCAGTAACTCTTTAAAGGAACCGATATCGCCGGAGGCGAAAAATGGCATGCCGCAGGTCGCGTAAGACATCAATGCCTCTTTTTGGAAGAGCGTAATACTCATCTCCGGATTTCTCCGGGCCAGTGTTGCCGCAGTTTTTGGACCGGCGGCGACGCCACCGATAATGACTACATCGGAATATCTTTTGCCCATCATTTTTGGTCTTCCCAATCATGCCAACGCCGGCGTGGAGCCGGCGTTGAAAAATACCATATATGTCGAATAAAGCAATATCCTATTTGTAGCCAATTTGATGCCGTACGGCCATGGCCACTTTATAAAAAACCGTTAAAACCAAAAATCCAACGCTCCAGATGCCGATCACGATCATAATTTCCGGCAGTGTTGGAATGTATTCCACCACCTTGCCCAGCGGCGATGGGACAAAACCGGTAATGACCATGCCCATGCCTTTCTCGATCCAGAGCGACCCGATAACCGTGATACACGCCAAAAGAAACAGGCCTTTATTGGCGCGGAATTTGGGAACCAGCAGGAGTACCAGGGATACGACAGAAAGTACCGCCGAGGTCCACATCCACGGTACAAGGAAATTGGCGTCGCCGATGCCAAGGTAGAGGTATTCGAAATGGTGGATGTGCTCCGGAATATCACTGTACAATGCAGTAAACAGCTCCAACAGGACAAAAAAGACGTTAATTGCCATGGCGTAGGTTATAATCTCGCCCAGTTTGGCCAGGGCTTTTTCGCCGACATCGTAATTGGCAAACCTTTTGAGCAGGAAACAAATAAGGACCAGAAAAGCCGGACCGGCCGCGAAGGCGGAAGCCAAAAAGCGCGGGGCCAGAATGGCCGTCAGCCAGAACGGCCTCGCCGCCAGGCCATTGTATAAAAAGGCCGTAACGGTATGAATGCTGACCGCCCACGGTATGGATATGATGATAAACGGCTTTATCCATCCCGGCGGCTTGATGCCTTTGCGCTCGGCGCTGAACGTTACCTGGGAAATCAGGACGTTCAAAAACAGATATCCCGAAAGGACAATCATATCCCAGAACAAAAGCGAACTGGGTGTCGGGTTCAAAGGCATATTTAAAATACGAATCGGATTACCGATGTCAACGAAGACGAACAACAGGCACATAATGACCGAGCCGATCGCCAGAAATTCGCCGAGCACGGTCATCTTGGCGAAATCCCTGTAATTGTGAAGGTAGTACGGCAAGACCACCATCACCGCGGAGGCGGCTACCCCGACCAGAAAGGTGAACTGCGCGATATAAAGTCCCCAGGGCACGTCGCGTCCCAGACCGGTGATATACATACCGTTGTTGAACTGACGCAGGTATGTTAGAAAGCCGATACCGATCAATATCAAAAGCAGGCCTACCCAGCCCCAGTATTGTTTAGATCCTGTCAATGCTTTTTCTATCATACCACCCTCACACTATATAGTAAATTTCGGGGTTAGTGCCCAAAGACGGTTTGCGCCGAATCGTGTAGTGTTCGCGAAGGAGCTTGCGAACTTCGGAGTCGGCGTCCTCCAGATCGCCGAAAACCAGTGCTTTTTCCGGGCAGACTTCCACGCAGGCGGGCATTTTGCCCCGGTCAAGACGTTCCTCGCAGAAATTGCACTTTTCGACGACGCCGCGCATACGCGTCGGATAATCGGGATCGATTTCCTTGATGAACGGCTTGGGGTCGCGCCAGTTGAAACTGCGGGAACCATAGGGGCAGGCCACCACGCAGTACCGACAACCGATGCACCGGTGCATGTCCATCATGACAATGCCGTCGGCCTTCCGCCGCCAGGTTGCCTGGGTCGGGCAAACCCGAACGCAGGGCGGATTGTCGCAATGGTTGCAGAACACCAGCGCGTGCGAATTGCGTATTTCCTCTTCGAGATACTTATGGTCGGCCGATGGAAACGCTCCCTCGAAATCTTCTTTCCAGATCCATTTCACCTCGTCCTTGGGATTACCCAAATCGGGCACATTGTGGACCGCATGACAGGCATTGATACATGCGGTGCACCCTTGTTTCTCACGGCACTTTTTCAAGTCTATGACCATCGCCCACCGTTTGGCTTTCAACGGAGAGGCTTTTTGTACGGTTTCGACGACCGGCAGGCCGGTCGTGTCATCGACCAGTTCGCCCATGATTTTTTTGCCGCCGACGCCCACCGCCGCCGTGATCCCGGCCAGTTTGATGAAATTGCGTCGATTAATTCCCATTGGCCACCTCCGTTGTCTCCTTGGGTTCGATATGACATTCCCAGCAGTAGGGGGTCACGGCCAGGTAGTTGTGGCATTGATCGCAAAATTCCGTTTTATTCGGATGACATTTCATGCATGTATTGGACAGGCTCATTTCATATTCCTTGCCGTCGGGTGCAATGAACGTGCGCTGGCCTTCGCGAATGACTTTATCACGCCAAACGTCGAGCATATCCATGTGCTTGCGTTTCATGTATTCACCGGAAGCCATGCATTGCTCGCCGACGGTGACGATTTTGGGATCGGGGGCAAAGTCAGCCTTTCCGACGGCGACATTAAACCAAATAGGGAAGGTGACCAGGGCCAGAAATACGACAATGCCGAATATTATTTTTCCACCGTCATACATCTTTGGCTACCTCCTTTCCTTCGGACTGGGCCGGTTCCGGTTCGGGATAAGGCGTGCCGCGAAGGTCGGTGGCGCGCCTCGTTTCGCCCTTGAGTACCAGGGCGTTTCCGACCATTTCATGGATACCACCCACCTCCACTTCGGGAACCCAGTACTCCATCAGCGGCGGTAACGTTGCCTTGTCGATGGCGCAGATGCACAGCAAAAGATTGGTCCCGTAAACGTCGTAGTTATACTTAACCGCGTTGGCCCGGGGAAATCCGCCCCGAAGACGCATTTCCAAATTTTCATCGGTACCCAGCCCGGATCCACTGCCGCAACAGAACGTCTGTTCACGAATCGTGTTTTCCGGCATCTCGTGGAAGTTATTGCAACAGGCTTTGATGACATAGCGCGGTTCTTCTAAAAGACCCATGGCGCGCGCCGGGTTGCAGGAATCGTGGAAGGTGACATTCCAGTGATCATTGCGGCTCGGGTCAAGTTTGAGCTTGTTGTTCTTTATCAAATCAGAAGTAAACTCGGTTATATGCACCATCTTGGTTGATTTGGTATTTTCGAAAACCGTTCCGGTTAACGGGCTTTTGGGCACTTCCAGAAAATCGGCCGGGCCATTCATGGTGTCCATGTACTGGTGCAACACGCGCCACATATGGCCGCATTCGCCGCCCAAAACCCATTTGACACCGAGCCGTTTGGCCTCCATGTATACTTTGGCATTGAGCCGTTTCATGACCTGATTGGAATGAAACAGCCCGAAATTGCCGCCTTCGGAGGCAAACGAACTCCACGTGTAATCCAGTCCGATTTCATGGAACAGAAGTAAATATCCCAGCAGGGTATAATAATGAGGCGAAGCGAAGTAATCCGCCGAGGGCGCCACGAATAATATCTCCGCCCCTTTCTTATTAATAGGCGCTTCAACTTTGGCCCCGGTCAATTCCTCAAGTTCGTCGACGGCAAATTCGATACTGTCTTTGAAACCATGCGGCTGAATGCCGAGGTGGTTACCGGTGCGAAAGCAGTTGGCCGCGGGTGTCACGATCCAATCGATATTCAACCCGACCAGGTTCAGCAGTTCGCGGGCCATCATGGTAATTTCGGCGGTGTCGATGCCATAAGGGCAGAAAACAGAACAGCGGCGGCATTCGGTGCACTGAAAGAAATAGTAAAACCATTCTTTCAGCACATCAACCGTAAGCTCGCGCGCCCCGGCGATTCGGCCCATAATCTTTCCGGCGGCCGTGAAATCCTTGCGATACACCGACCGCAGCAGTTCGGCCCGAAGAACCGGCATGTTTTTGGGGTCTCCGGAGCCGATGAAGTAATGGCATTTATCGGCGCAGGCTCCGCAACGGACACAGATATCCATAAAGATGCGAAACGAGCGGAATTTGTCCAGGCGTTCGCGCATGCCTTCGAGAATGATCTCTTTCCAGTTTTCCGGCAGTTGCCAGTCGGCATCCATCGGTTGCCATTTGCGGACATGGGGAAGGCCCAGGTATTTGGCTTTTTCCGCGACGGCGCCGTAATTGTATGTGCCTTTGCGGAAGTCGACCGGGGTATCCATCCATGACTTTTCCGGCAGCCGATAGCTGATATTGGCCAGCTCTTCCGGTTTCTTTTTATCGTCTGCCATATTTTATTCCTTTTCCAACGGCATATCGGCCGCTTTCATCAGTTCACGAAATTCGTCTTCGTATTCTTCGTACGTATGCACTTTCACTTCGGGATTCCACGGATTTACATGCCGACGGTTGCGGTTGTTATTGGCCAGATTCCGGGTCGGACTTAAGAAAACGCCGCCCATATGGACCAGTTTGCTCATCGGGAAATACATCAGCAGGACACTGACGAGGAAAAGGTGAATGAAAAATATTACGTCAAGTCCTTCCGGCACAACCGGGGAGAAACCAACCAGGCCGATCGCCAGTTCCTTGACGGCAATAAGCTCGGCCTTGAATGCTTCAAAATAACGCATAAGAATGCCGGTCAAGGCAATGGCCCCGATTAAAAAGAGCGGAAAATAATCGGCGGCAAGAGAAATGTAACGGACTTTGGGGTTTATTACCCGGCGGAAGAACAGGAAAGCCAGGGCGGCCAAAATGACGCCATCGGTGATATAAATTATCGGCAGGCCCATCTGAAAAAATCCGTCGAGATTCTGAATGGCCATGACAAATCCCGGTATCGGTTCAACGAAGAACCGCAGGTGTCTTAGTACAATCACCAGAAAACTGTAATGAAAGGCCAGACCGGCGATCCACAAGTACTTTTCGGAACCATACACCAGCCGCGGACCTTTCTTGAGTGCCATTTTTGTATTGCGGAAAAGCGATCTGAAAAAGAGTATTTCCAAAAGCATACGGCCGAAAACCTGCCAGCCCGTGTAAGGGCTTTCCAGTTTATTATGCCGTATCCATGGCAGGGATTTCTGCTGGCCGCAGGTCGTCGTGATTTTAAACGGCACCGGCGCTTTGGCCCATTTCAAAACCCGAAATATCAGGCCGAATACAAATGCCGCCAGAGCCAGATACGGGATAATCACCCCGAACAGGTAGTGCAGTCCGAGAGTGCCGGCACCGATCCATGCGACAAGCGTCAGCGCAATGACCGCCACCAGTGATATAATTATACCCATAGGCGGCCCACTCCTTTCCGATGCCCGCGTTCACGTTCATTCATTCGTAGCATCCCCTTCCTGATCAGATATATCATTAAATATATTCGTTCTATCCATAAGCTTCTGTATCCGGCGCCGGGCTTCGCGTATGCGAATGTCACCCATTAGCTCCCGCATGGACGAGTAACAATCGAAAGCCGCCAGGGCCAGATTGTCGATTTTTATATCCAATGCGAGTAATTCATCATCCGGATCACCATTGCCGATGCGGTCTTTCGTATATTGCCGGATTACTTGTTTGAGCAGAAAGAAAATCGCGACCGCCTGCGAGGGAGCGAAATCCTGCACGTTACGGACCTTGACGATGTTGTCTATCGCCGGCAGAACCATGTCGCGATCGGTGGTGCCAACCAGACTGTCGAAAATGATTTCCATATTATGCTGATAAGTAAAACCGACCGGATTCGCGAAGCGGTCTTTTTCTTTTACGAGAAAATTAGCAGTATCTTGAGGATATGATTGTAGCACGGCGTCAAACCATATCCTCAAAATATCGGTCTTCTTTTCTTTTAAGATACTCGTCAGGCTCATGTTACCGGCATTCACAAGTTATTTTTTTCACATTAATGTCTAAAATAAAACAGGTTTGTCTGGGTGTTAAAATATTTTGAAACCACCAGTTGAGGACCAACCTGTTTGACTCCCGATGCATATATAGTTTCAGGGAAAACCCTTGGTGGGGTTTTCCCTGAATATCGAATCCGTACTTACACGCAGCCGGTTGGTTTGGCCAGTCCGGCGACTTTGCAGGCGCCTTTGGCCGGTCCCGACGGGAATAATTCGTACACTCTTTTGAGCGGGAAACCGGTTTCCTTGCAAAGCTTGCGAATCATCGGGGCAATTCCGAACTTGAGATAATAATCTCTCAAGTAATTGACCAGTTTCCAGTGGTCCTCGGTCATATTATCCACGCCCTCGGTTGTCGCCAGGGCTTTGGCAACTTCTTCATTCCAGACGTCAGGATCTTCCATGAAGCCGTCTTCGTCAACATTGATTTTGATATTCCCATGTTCAAAAATCGGCATCGTTTGTCCTCCAAAGTGAATTTAAAGTTAATTGTTCAAGTTCTCGTTTAAAACATTTCTATGTATCCGCAGGGGCAGTTTTCGGCGCACTTGTCGCAACCCTTGCAGTAATCGAGTTTAAATTTGTATTTCTCGCCCTTGATGAGAGGTTTGACGATGGCGTTGTCCTGGCAATAGCTCCAGCAGGTACCGCAATCGAAACACATCCCGCAACTCATGCATCGTTTGGATTCGGCCACCGCCTGGTCGGCCGACAGTGTCTGGGCAATCTCCGCCGTCAGGCTTTTGAAACGTTCCTCGACCGGCAGATGGCTTACTTTAACCCGCTCTTTGGTTTCATAGAAATCAAGCTTCATCTTTTCGTGACGAATGATGCCCATTTCTTCCGGTTTTGGAATGGTAATTCCTCTTATCGCCGCATCCATCGCCTCGGCGGCCCTGCGTCCGTGATAGATGGCCGTGATGGCGATGTCGAGATTTATATTATCGCCGCCGGCATATACGCCATCATGCCGCGTGCGGAAGTTTTCGTCGACTTTTATCCAATCGCGGCCCTCGCGCAAATTATCAAATCCGGTGAAATCGGGCTCCTGGCTGATGGCGGCAATCAGGGTTGAGAATTCCAGATCGAAAGTGTCGCCCTCGATCGGCACCGGACGGCGACGTCCCGAAGAATCCGGTTCGCCCAGTTGCATCCTCTGGCATTTCATGCCCGTTGCCATACTGCCGTTTTTAAAGATTTCGATGGGAGCGGCCAGATAGTGAATGGTTACCGCTTCTTCATCGGCTCCAACGATTTCCTCATCGATGGCCGGCATTTCCTCGCGGGTACGACGGTATAAAATGGTCACTTCGGCGCCGAGGCGACGCGAAACGCGCGCGGCATCGATCGCCGTATCACCGCCGCCCACAACAACCACTTTTTTCCCGATTTCAACGGCCTCGCCGCAATTTACCTTGTGCAGAAAATGTGTACCGGTCCAGACATTTTCGGCGTCCTCGCCGGCGACACCCAGCTTGTAGCCCTGATGGGCGCCGAGCCCCACGAAAACCATTTTGTAATCTTTTTTAAGGTCATCGAAGGGGATATCTCTGCCTACGGCTGTATTGAGTTTGAGTTCCACGCCCATGTCGAGAATACGCTTAATTTCGGCGTCCAGAATTGCGGCGGGGAGACGGTAATCGGGGATGCCATAACGAAGCATACCGCCGGCTTTGGGAAACGCCTCGTACACGGTTACCGGATAGCCGCGCCGTGCCAGATGATAAGCGCAACTTAAGCCGGCCGGGCCGGAGCCGATAATGGCGATTTTTTCGGAACGCTTCTCATCGGTCAACATAACCGGTTTGAGTTTCTTGTCCAGTCCATAGTCGCCGACATGCCGCTCAAAGGCGTTTATTGAAACGGCGCCCTCCTTGGCGATACGGTTACATTCTGTCTCGCATGGATGCGGGCAGACGCGTCCACACACCGAAGGGAAAGGGGTTGTTTCAGCAAAAATATGCCAGGCCTGTTCCATCGCCACGTCATAGGTTTTCTCGTAATCGGCGGCCTTGTTAACGGTCATCAGGGCCGCTCTGATCTGGTTATGGTTGGGGCATTTATTAATACATGGCGGGATTTTCTCCACGAATTTTGGCCGCCGCGACGATTGTTCTTTGCCCGATCCGCCCGCGGCGCCCCCGCCGTGCTTGATCTTGAGGTCTTTTTTCTTTCCTACTAAACCCATGTTGCCTCTCTCAATCGAGAAAAATTATTTCGCGTTAATACCGCACCCCCGTTTATGCGGCGCCGGCTTCAGCCGGCACCCCCGGGGAATCTATTCCAAAAAAATCTGTTTCTCCGCTTTTGTGGCGTCGGGCCAGGCGGCATAGGGCTTCGGCCCATTCGGGGTAGCCATCGGCATGAATATGCGTATAAGCCGCCATACAATTTTTATAAACAAGACCATCCCGATTGTTTCCCAGCCCCGTTCCCTTATCGACTTTCAGGCATGTCGGGAAGGTCTCTTTGTATTCCAGCGGGGCGGAATAATGAAACTCATGCCCGCGAATCCGTAATCCCGGTGGATAAAAGGAGTTGGCGGCATCCGTTTCCAGTAAAGTATAGCCGTGCCCAACCGGTTTGGGGTGCATGGTCAGGTCTATTGGGAAAACTCCAGCCATGGGAAAAGTTTGATTGTGCCAGACGACGGAACGGCATAATAGCATCAGCCCGCCGCATTCGGCATAGACCGGCAACCCATCCTGAATGGCATTCCGGAGAGTTGTCAGAAGCGCCTGATTATTCGAAATTTTTTCTGCCTGTGTTTCTGGGAAACCACCACCGATATAAAGGCCATCGATGGCGGGGAGAGCGGAATCTTCTATGGAGGATATTTCAACCAGCTCGGCGCCGCGATTTTGAAGCGCTTCCAGATTTTCAGGATAATAAAACGTAAAGGCACGATCCCGAAAGTACCCGATTTTTATATCGATTTCAGGTCTGACCACCGGCTTTAATTCGCCCGTATCAAGCAGCGGCGCCTGCCCGGCCAATTCGATCATGGCCGGCACGTTCAAGTATTTTTCGGCAATTTCACGGAGCCGTGAACTTAGGGCCACATTTCGGTCAAATTCCGAAGGTGTTACCAGGCCGAGATGGCGTGAGGGAATTATGGTTCCGTCGCGGTCCAGCCGCGGTATCGCTCCCAGAACGGGAAGACCTGTATACTTTTCAATGGATTCGATAATAATCTTTTTATGCCTTTCGCCGGCGACCCGGTTTAAAATCACGCCGCCAATATTGATATCCTTCTCGAATTCAACACACCCTTTTACCAGGGCCGCCACCGTCCGCGTAACTTTGGTGACATCCACGATCAGGATGACCGGCGCCTTCAGAAGCCGTGCCAGGCCGGCGGTACTATGAGTGCCTTCAACGTCAAATCCATCGAACAATCCTCGGTTGCCCTCGATTACCGATATATCCGCGCCTTGTGAATGGCGGCAGAATGACCTGTAAACGATTTCTTCTCCGGTTAGCCAGGTATCGAGATTGCGACACGGTGTTTGCGCAAAATAACCCAGCCAGGCCGAATCGATATAATCCGGGCCTTTTTTAAAGACCGAAACAGCCAGAGCTTTCTGTCGACATTGCGACAGAAAGCTCAAGCTTGTTATTGTCTTGCCAGAATCGCCGGATAAACCGGCGAATATTATCCGCGGTTTTGGTTCAAGCATGATTGCGGCACCCGCGCGCCGCGGAAATTAATTCGCGGCGCCTTCCTGATGCGGTATTTCAATGTAGCTGCCACCATAATAAGTATAGACGCAACGTCCGGAGTTGATCAATTCTTTGATGGCATCTTTGCACATCTGTTTGTCGACGCCCTCGTCACCATACAGCTCTATCATGGCTTTGGTCAGGTCCATGGGTTTCAGTTTCTTCTGTCCCTGGGCCTCCTTGACCATTTTGAACATGGCCTCGACAACGTCTTCCCTTGTTTTCGCCATATCTATATTACCCGTCAAAAGGTTAAATGTGTCGAGCGTTTAAAAGTCAGACCGGCGTGCTTGAAGTCGTCAATGTGCTGCTTTGTAAATTCGATACCGGCCATATTGAAAAACTTGGGCCAGCCAATGCGGCCTATCCACTCACCCATTCTCTCGTATTTCCGGGCGTTGGCGGCCCAGAGTTCCACCAGATTGCGGACGGCGGAAGTAACCTCCGGCCAGCGCGGCGGATTATTGGGAATGAACGGAATCGCCAGTTTCGAAAACATCGGCTCGGTCCGGGCGTTGGAAACTTTGCCGCCAACCCAGATCGAAACACCGTCGTTGATCGGGTCGTTCAACGGCATGGCCGGACAAACCGTATAGCAGTTGGCGCAATACATGCAGTTTTCTTCCAGAACTTCCACTGACGGAAGCCCGTCAACTGTCGCCGGACGAATCGCGGCGGTCGGACAGGAGGCAACCACGTTCGGGATTTCGCACATCTTCTTGACGTTTTCGTGGGATACTTTCGGCGGCTTGCGGTGAATGCCCAGAATAGCGATATCCGAGCAGTGCACCGCGCCGCACATATTCAGGCAACAGGCCAGGGCGATGCGCAATTTGCCGGGGAGCTTGGTATTTTCAAAATACTCGATCAGGTCGTCCATGACGCATTTGACGATACCGGATGCATCGGTCGCGGCCGAGTGGCAGTGCACCCACCCCTGCGTATGGACAATGCTCGATATGGCGTTGCCGATGCCGCCGACCGGGTGACCCAGTTTGGCCAGGTCCTGAATGAGGGGATCGATGTTTTCCGATTTGGTCAGAAGAAATTCGACGTTGTGGCGACTGGTGAAGCGCAGATACCCGCCGCAGTACTTGTCGGCCAGATCGCAATAAATTCTGATTTTCTCGATACTTATCAAGCGACCGGAGGCGGCCCGTACCGTAAACAGCTTGGCGCCGCTCTCGCTGACATGAACCATGACGCCCGGTTTGAGGATTTCATGGTATTTCCACTGGCCATAGTTTTCTTTGATAATCGGAGGCAGGAACTGCTCATAATGGGGAGGACCATAGTCCGTCCGTCTGTCTTGCATTACATCAGCCATATTTCAAACCTCAATTTTCTGATTGTTTGGTCTTTCCAGTTATTCTTCGTCTTCGCCGTAGAATACATACGGGTTTTCACGCGGATGGGCGACCATTTCGGCCACGGGTTCCAGCCCGATGGCGTCGAGGAAGTTGCCCATGCCGACGCGCTGAATGAACTCACCGACGCGTTCACGGTTTTTGCCTTCTTCGCACCAGACGTCCCAGATATTGTCGATCAATTCCTTGATGTCATCATAGGGAGGTTCGAGCTTTACGAAGGGAACGATGACCGACGAAAGCATGGCACCCTCGATAATCGGAGCCTTGGAACCGAGAAGCAGGCAGGCACCGCGATCCTTTCCGGGACGAAGCGCTTTGGGCATGACATTTATGCAATGCATGCATTTTTTGCAGTAACTGTTTTCGATTTTCAATTCCCTGCCGTCCCATTCCATGCATTTGCCGGGACATCTGTCAACCACGTCGTGCTGGATGTCCATGCCCTTGTCGGCATATTCCTTGACGGCGGCTTTATCCATTTGGATCTCATCACGCCAGATGCCGATGATGGACAGGTCGGAGCGAGCGATGGAAGCGACGCAATCGTTGGGACAGCCGGCCATTTTGAATTTGAATTTATAGGGGAAGGCCGGACGGTGTAATTCGTCCTGATAATGCATGGTCAGGTCGTAGGTAAGAGCCATGGTATCATAGCAAGCCCATTCACAGCGCGCCATTCCGCAACAACAGCTGGGAGTACGCAGATCGGAACCGGAACCGCCGATATCAAAATTGATTTTTTGCAAATCGCTGAAAGTCGGTTCCAACTGATCGGTGGTCGTGCCCAGAAGAATGATATCGCCGGTCGAACCGTGCATATTGGTCAGGCCGGAGCCGCGTTTTTCCCAGATATCACAAATCTTCCGCAGGGCTTCGCTGGTATAAAACCAGCCCGCGGGCTGATTGATACGCATGGTGTGGAAATGGGAAATGTTGGGCCACTTGTCCGGTAAATCGCTGTAGCGGCCGATAACACCGCCGCCATAGCCCATGACCCCGACAATACCGCCATGTTTCCAATGACCTATTTTTTCATTATAGGATTGCTCCAACTGGCCGAGAAGGTCTGCCGCCATGGGACTCTTTTTGGCCGCCATCTTGATCTCTTTTACAAAACTGGGCCATTTACCCTTCTCAAGCTCATCAAGCTTTGGGGTATTCGGAAGATCCGCCATTGCATCTCCTTGAGTGAAAAGTGTGTTTTTTATCTTAAATTTTTGTCAACCAATCCATTAGAATTTTCCCGCATTACCTTAAAAATACTATCGCGGAAAAAATGAGCGATTATATCCGGCCTTGCGGTTTTATCCTATATACTAAACCGTAAAAGTAACTTATTTTACACTTCGAGTCAAGAGCATTTTGTGAAAAATTTCATTATCTAATTTTATATATTTCCCTTTTTATAAGTGCTTGGGAAATAATTCACATTTATATCACAATGTAATATAATATGTTACACCAAAAGAGCGAGTAATTATGCTAGAATATGCCATTATTTCAATATTTGCAATTCGGGCTGAATTTGCCAAAAATACGTCAATTCCTAAAACCCGAAAGACCGCTGTCATTAAGGCCATTTGGTATTATGCAAAAGGGCCCCGCAAGAGGGCCCTTTTTTAAATAAGAATTATCGGGGCTACATACCTTTATAAGGATTCGGCCCGACGCGGTTCATGGTCTCCAGAAAATCATCGAATATTTTCGGGATTTGTTCATAGTCGGAAATGGCCAATTCATGAAATTCCACGCGGTCTTCTTCAAGCACCAGCTGCTTGAGTTTCTCGCGCACGTTTTCCATGCGGTAGTCGGCCAGCTCGCTGCCGCGTATGAAGTGGCACTGATAGTCATCACCCTTTTTGCAACCGATCAGAAGAACGCCATCGTAACCACTGGCCAGCGCATCACTAACCCAAACGGCATTCATCGACCCCAGACAGCGCAGAGGGATGATGCGAATCATGGCGTTATACTGAATGCGTTTGATCCCGACATAATCGACCGCCGGGAGGGCGTCGTTTTCGCAGATGAAGGCGAGGATACGCGGTTTTTCATCGAATTCATCCGGTATCGGAATTGAGCGAATCATCTGTGAAATCATGCGGACACTGTAATTCTTGAACGATATAATTCTTTCCGGGCAGGCTCCCAGGCAAACCCCGCAGCGGCGACAGCGGAACGGGTTGGGCAAGGGCGTGCCCTTGTCGTCCTCGTCCAGCGCCCCGAACGGACATTCTTCGGTGCAACGCTTGCACTGGGTGCATTTCTGCATCATGAAGTCGGGGTAGCTCAAATCGCCGGCGCGGGGGTGAACCGCTTTACCTTTCGATATGGCCTCGACGGCCTGAATGGCTTTAAGGGCGGCGCCGTAGGCGTCGTTCCGGGCCGTGGCGAAATCCATGGGGGCGCGGACGCAACCGGCCGCATAGATAGCCGTGCGACGAGTCTCGTACGGAAAACAAATAAAATGCGAATCCGGAAAACCGTACTTAAGGGTGGGTAGATCGGTGCCCTGACGATAGGTCAGGTTCAAAATATGCGCTCCCTTTTCGGCGCTTTCCGCGGCCTTTTTACCGTCCTCGGTTTTGCCTTCATCTGCCGATTGAGACCCGGCTTCGCCGCCCTCGACAGTCACCGGGGCTTCATCGACTTTGGTCGTCGGGACCATTCCGGTGGCCAGCACCAGCATATCGGCTTTGATGGTTATATCTTCGCCAAGAAGAGTTTCTTCGACATCTATTTCAATAGAGCCATTATTGGCCCTAACCTCGGCGATTTCTCCCTTGGTTAAAAACAGGCCGTCGTCATTCTGGGCGTGTTGATAAAACAACTCGTACTGCTGCGGCGAACGCAGGTCTTTGTAAATGATATATATTTTGGCATCGGGATATTGCTGGCGGACATACATGGCTTGTTTCAGCGATACCCGGCAGCAAACCGACGAGCAGTAAGGCAGGTGTTCCTGGTCGCGGGACCCGGCGCATTGTATAAAAGCAATGCTTTCAATCGGTTTATTGTCGGACGGCTTTTTAATACCGCCACCGGTAACCATATCTTCCAGTTCAATATTGGTAACGACGTTCGGTGATTTGCCGTAACCGAGATAATCCAGCTTTTTGGTATCATACGGTTTCCAGCCGGTGGCCTGGATAATCGAACCGAAGGTCATTGCCTCCGACCCATCGCCAAACGTTACCGCGAACTTCCCCGGTTGTCCCTTGGTTTTATCAACGGTACAACCGGTTTTTACGGTAATATTACCATGCCCTGTAACCAGTTCGACCAATGCCTCAACGCCCGAATCTTCCAGGTCCTGATAGGGCGGGGCCTTGGGGAAAACTTTTTTAAACCGGGTGGCCCAGCCGCCCAGTTTGTTTTCTTTTTCAACCAGCGTTACTTTATATCCGGCGTCGGCCGCGGCTAATGCCGCCCTCATGCCCGTCATGCCTCCGCCGATGACCAGAATGTCTTTGCTGGTTTCTTCGATCAAAGGCTCCGGCACTTCCACCGCTTCAACCTTGGCGACCGACATGCGGATGACATCCTCGGCCAGAAGTTGGGTGTCCTCGTCGCCGGCCGGATGGCACCAGGCGACATGCTCGCGAAGAACCGCCCGGTCAATCAAAATATCTTCACCGAAATCGAAGATTTCCGGAAAAACACGTGGTGAACAGGCACCCAGTACGATTTTATTTACACCTTCGTTTTTTATGTCGTTTTTGATTATTTCCAGACCTTCGGGATTGCAGAAGGCCTCATGAGTGCGACATATGGCCACCTTCTTTTCTTTGGCGGCGCCAATCAATTTGTCGATATCGACCGCTTTGGCGATATCGCAACCTTTGCAGATATAGCATCCGATTTTGTCATCCATGGTGCTACCTCCTCATCCCGTGGTTGATGGCTTTCAGGGCCGCACCGGTGGCATCCTGCACGGATGCCGCCACCTCCATCGGCCGTATGACCGTTCCGGCGCCGATAACCCCCTTGCCGGTGTCGGGGACGATAAATCCGAATTCATCCAGCGGAGTGCCAAGCGGGGGCGGCGTTTCCGATGTATTCGGAACCATCCCGACCGCCAATACCGCCATGTCAACCTCCATTTTCGTAATCTTGCCGGTCAGCGTATTTTCGGCTTCGAGGATGACATTGCCATTGGCCGGATTTTCAGTGATTTTGGCCACCTTGCCCCTATGGAAATGAAATTTCTCATCGGCCTGCTGTTTAACATAAAAATCTTCCAGCCGGCCCGGGGAACGGACATCGATATAAAACATATGCACTTCCGCATCGGGGTACTGCGTGCGGATATACGTGCCCTGTTTCATCGAGGCCAGACAGCAGATAGCCGAGCAGTAGGGCAGGTGGTTTTCATCGCGTGACCCGGCGCACTGGACAAAACCGATTTTGGTAATTTCCTTGCCGTCCGATGGGCGGACTATTTTGCCTCCGGTCGGGCCGTTGTCCGATGCCAGCCGTTCCATAATGACATTGGTTATGACATTCTTGATTTTGCCGAAGCCAAGATTTTCTATTTTTGTGGCGTCATACGCGTGCCAGCCGGTGCACCAGACCACCGCTTTAACCCTGGCTGTGATGGTGCGGGGCTTCATGTCCAGTTCAATGGCGCCATAAGCACAGGCATCGGCGCATTTTTTCATCCGTTCATCGGAGGCATATCGCGGGTCAATGGCATACCTGAACGGGTAGGCCAGGCTGTGGGGCAAATAAACCGCTTTGGTCTTATCCAGATTATAATTGAAATCATTATCGCGCTCGATTTCGCAAACCTTTTCGCATTCGCCGCAGGCCGTGCATTTTTCATTGACGAAACGCGGCAACAATGTTATCCGGGCTTCATAATTACCCGGCTCGCCGGTGACGTTTTCCACCTTTGCCAGCGTCAGAACGCGAACATGAGGGTTGGACCGTATTCTCTTGAGATTGATCTCAATTCCGCAGGTTGGGGGACACAGCTTGGGGAAATACTGCTTCGAGGCCGCGACACGGCCACCCAGCGTGGGGAGAATTTCGGCCAGAATTACATCCTTGCCGACCTCGGCTGTTTCGATTGCTGTTGTCATCCCGGCGATACCGCCGCCAACCACCAGAGTATCGGCGGTGATGGTATCTTCGCGCGGTTCAAACTCAGCCATTGTGCATCTCCTTGTTCACCCGCCCGATATTGGGGACAGGCTTTATCTTAATCTTCTTTATTTTGTCTTGCTTGTGAAATTTTTAACAAATCCTGTCATTTAAAAAGCAGATTGCTCTGCCCGATTTCGTCCAAAATATTTGACATTGATAATATTAGATGCGGCCTGGTTTGTCAAGAGATTATGTGCATAATTTAAATTCGCCGCGAATTTCAAAATAAGAATTCATCGGGCAAGGCTGAAACATACGTATTTTATAGTTCTTTTGGCCAAAAGATGTCCTTTTTCAAAAGTTGTCTGTATGGCCAAATCTTGATTTTCAATCGGGGAACCGTATAAGTTCCAGGTCAACCCATGAATATGGCCTTTTTCATCGGCGATGGTCTCAAGGGTGAATTGAAACAGCCCGTCCGAGTCGGTTTTAAGATGAATCAGGCCATCTTTTTTTAAAACCCGGCGGTAAAGGGCCAAAAAACGTGCCGATGTCAGTCTTTTTTGTGATTTGCAGGGTTTTGGAAAGGGGTCGGGGAAGTTTATCCAGATTTCCGAAATTTCATCCTTACCGAAAAATTCGGTCAAAAGTTCTATTCGGTTTCTGATAAAGGCCACATTATATATGTCCATCTCGGCGGCCGTTTTGGCCCCGCGCCAGATACGGGCACCTTTTAAATCGATACCGATAAAATTGCGGTCGGGGTGACGTAACGCCAGATTTATAGTGTATTCCGCTTTGCCGCAAGCAAGTTCCAGGACAATGCGGTTATTGTTGCCGAAGCGCTCGGCCCATCTGCCTTTAGGCAGCGGCAGTTCCTCAAAAACATTGGGAAAAGTTTTAAGATCTGCAAATTTGGCCAGTTTACCTTTTGACATTAATATAACCTACGGCCGCACTATGAATTGCCCCTGGCGAAAATTTATTTCCAGAGTTTGAAAACGGTTAATAATATCCATTCCGATTATCCCTCCAGTGCTATACGATTCACCCTTTACTTCCGGGATATTCCCGATATACAGACCGACCCGTTCCACCCGGGTTTGCCCCAAATTAATATTCGCGGCATGACCGGTTATGGCCGTATCGGGGCTTAAATCCAGGCCCGTATATACCAATATGAAATTGCTGTCCAAAATAACATCGCATTGCCGGGCGATTTCCGGTGTGATAAAAGTATGCTTGCTGCCGGTGTCGAGTATAAAATATGTCCGGTGTCCATTAACCATGCCAGGTATAATGACAAAGTCGTTTTGTATAATAAACGAATCGGGTAATGATCCGGCGGAAATATCATCGTCACAATCACTCATCATCATTTTAAATTTGGCTTTACGTCCGTGCGACATGGTAAAGCGCAAACAGGGAGCCCGACCAAGAATATCAAGCCCGAGAATCCCCAGAATTTTTTTACCCCCTGAATCATAGAGCGTATCGACGACCAGAACCGGAATCTGTTTTAAATCAATCGTACCCGTCTTGAAATACTCAAGGGTGGTTCGCCCGGAGATGTTTTTAATTTTGCCGCGGAGCCCCAGAATATCCGGGATATCCTGGCTTGAATGCGAAGAAGTGTCGCAGTCTTCTTTTTCACCCAAGACCGACCGTTGCACAATCGTATGTGAGGCGCCCAAATCAATCAGAAAGGACCCCACCCGATGACCTTTGACTCTGCCCATGACAAAAGGCAGACCGTCGGACATTTCGACAGGTGTTTCGCCAAAACGGTCATCCTGATGCCGCATGAATGCGGTCTCGGTTTCGGCCCGGGCATAAATAGAAATGCCAATTAACCACAATGTAATAAAGAGTAATTTCATTTGCTGAATCAATATTTGGCCGCGATCGGCATTCTTCGGCCAACCCCGAAGGCTTTGGAAGTAATCTTCAGTCCGGGCGGAGCCTGACGGCGTTTGTACTCATTGCGATTGACCGCCCGGATGACCCAGTTCACCGTCTCGGATTCATAACCGCGTTCGATTATTTCAGCGGCGCTCTGACCATCTTCTATATAATAGTGCAGGATGGCATCGAGAATGTCATAGGGGGGAAGAGTATCCTGATCGGTTTGACCGGGGCGAAGCTCGGCAGTCGGGGGGCGTTCAATCGTTTCCTGCGGAATCAATTCCCGGTCGCGATTAATATATGCGGCCAGTTCATAAACCATCGTTTTTGGCACGTCAGAGATAACCGCCAGTCCTCCGGCCATGTCGCCATAAAGAGTGCAGTATCCGGTCGCCAGTTCGCTTTTATTGCCGGTGGTCAGCAATAAATGCCCGTGGCGATTGGAATAAGCCATCAGGATATTGCCCCGGATACGGGCCTGAATATTCTCTAGCGCCACGTCTAACTTATCGGCATCCAGACCATTGTGCAATTCGTTGAGGTATGCCTGATAAATGGTATCGATCGGGATATTGAGCAAATTGACCCCAAGATTTTCAGCCAACTTTCGGGCGGTTGTGATACTCAACACGGACGTATATTTCGAGGGCATGACTATGCCGGCAATATTTCCCGGCCCAAGCGCCGCGGCCGCCAGGGCACAGACGACCGCCGAATCGATCCCGCCCGAAAGTCCCATTACCGCCCTGGAAAAACCGGTTTTGAAAATATAGTCACGCAGTCCCAGCACCAGCGCTTCATATACCTGCTCGATTTTCTCCGTGGGTTCGATTTTATAAGGCGATCCCTCGGCCGGGATGTTTATGGTTCTTATTGACTCCTCGAACGCCGGCAGTTCCGTGATGATACGCCCGTCGGCATCGAAATACAAACTGTCGCCGTCGAAAACAAGTTCGTCGTTGCCGCCGACCTGGTTGACAATGATAAACGGTTTTTTATGCCGCGCCACATGATTGCCGATCAGCCGCTTGCGAAGATCATCCTTGCCGAGCACAAAAGGTGAAGCCGAAATATTTATGAACAACGTTGCTCCGGCGCGGGCCAACCGGTCTATAGGATCGACCGTGTATCCCCCAAACGGCCATAAAGCCGGCTCGTTCCAGTAATCTTCACACACCGTTATACCCAGCTTTTGTCCTTTGAAACCCACCGGGGCGATTTCCTCGGCCGGCTCGAAATAGCGCGGTTCATCGAAAACGTCGTACGACGGCAACAGGCTCTTATGACATGTGGCGAGAATGCTTTTGTCCTGAATCAATATGGCCGAGTTATGCAGACGAAAACCGTTTCCGCTTTCGCGTCGGGTCGGGACACCCATAATAAGCCCGGTATCCGGGAATCGATTGGAAATTTCCCGCAACTTCTCAAGAGCTTCGCCCACCCGGTCCAAAAATCCATGGGTGAACAGCAAATCGCGGGGAGGATAACCGGTCAGGTACAATTCAGAGAACACTATCAGATCGGTCGAGGCGGCGTTTTCTTTTATGACATCGAGAGCCTTTTCGAGATTCTGTTCAATTGCCCCGACCGTCGGATTCAATTGGGCCAGTGTAATTTTCATGGCCTATATATAACATAAAAAAGGGGAAAAATAAAAGGCCGATTTTACATAATTAAAAAGGGGGACAACTTCTTGTCCCCCCAATTCGTCCGCGGTCAAAAGATCATTCCGGGCAAATCGGTTCCGGCCCCGGAGGAGTATTGTATTTGTAGCCAATCAAGTAAAGAATATCCAGCAGGTTGATATCTCCGTCGCCGTTGGCATCTCCGGCTTCAATCGGATCGGGTGCCTCTCCCGGAGGATTATTGTACTTATACGCGATTAAAAACAGTATGTCCAGGAGATTGACTTCGCCGTCTCCACTGGCGTCGCCGCAAACATAGGATATAATGTTAACCGGCAAAATCGGGCTCCAGTCGCTTTCGGCATCCCATATATCTTTAGCCTTGACTCTGACATTAAAAGTGCCGTCATCGAACCAGGCATAAGATGTGTTGCAGGGGATACCGGAGTTATATGGACCGAGCCATTCCGAAAAATCGCCGTTGCCCCAGTCCCACTTATAAAATATGTCGTTACCGTGGCTGTCGGTTGCGACCGCCTCGAATTGATATTCGACCCCGACGTTACCCTCACTGACTCCATTGGGAACTCCGGGGGTTGCCGGAGCGTCGTTAATCAATTCGATATTGGTAACGGTGAAATAAATTTCGATTATGCCGCCGCCCTTCCACGACCAATGGACCTCCAATTCGAGATCGTGAACGTCCCGTGCGGCCGTCGCGAAAATCCTTGAAAGACAGGTATCCGTTTGTCCCGACGGATATCCCCCGATTGAATTGAATATTCCGCCGTCATAATAGCAGGTGGGGTCGCCATAGAGGTTATAGTCATCCATCATGCGCGCCTGGGCTTTGGGGTTCATGTTCCGTACCATGGCCGCATAGAAAAACGGATAATCGTCGAAAAGATCTATGTAATGCAACGCATTACTTACCCGAGGGCAGTATGGTCACGTGGTCCTCGTGCCTTCCTCGATGAAAACCGTATGCGTAAAACCCGGATAAGTGGACGTGTTCGGCCAGGTTTCCGTAAGGTCGGCCGCGGCCGCGGCATCCACCGGATAAGCCGTATAGGGATTAGTATGCGGGTTGTTTTCATCGGAATATCTGGTGGTGCCATCGGGACTGAAAGCCACCGCCATGATTCGTACATTACTGGCCGATAGATCCGACCATGATTGCGAGCCATCCCAGAGGATGGTGTCGGTCAGGGATTCCATGTACGCCAGGTTCAAATAATCGCCGTAGGCGAAATCCAGGAATCCGTAATTGTACTTGGTCCCGGAGTATGTCGCCCAGCGCGATGTTTTTTCCGTGACATAAATACGCAGGTACCCGGTGTAATTGGGGTTGGCCTGGACATCCCGGGCGGCGACGACCGGCATTGGTCGCGGGGTTTCTCCCTGACTTGCGACGGTTGTATAATCGCCGGCCGCAAAAGCCGAACCGATCATAATCACTATCGCCAGACAGACCGCCGGAAATGTCCTCAACGGGCGTTGACATTTGTTCAAAGTGCTACCTCTTGAATTATATAATTGAAGTTAAGAATTGTATTTTTTATGAAAGCAATACGATTTAAACGGACATTGTGATCAAAAACCGGTTGCAACATTTTTGACCCGTCGGCATAGAAATATAAAAGCAGGTACCGTTATCAATTAGAATAAATATACTTATTTTGTCCTCTTTGTCAAGACGAAAAAATACGCATTAAGTAACTATAATACAGGCAGTTAGTATAATTGTCCGGGAGTTTCGGGGGTCATCGCCGCAGGATTATTCCCCAAAAGATGGAGAAGTCATCATAGTCATAACGGTGGTCGATGGGCATGTTGTCGAGATCCATTCTTACGATTTCGGTTGTGGATTCGTTGGTGACGATTTCAACCGAAAGCGACGGCTCGATAAACCAGCCGGATTTCGTGACTATCGGTCTTTGAATCTTGAAAAACAGCCGAGACTGATAATCATGGCGGGGCGGGCCCAATTGCATATATATAAAATATTGACTCTCTTCGAGGGTTCTTAAATATCGTTTTTCAAAATATCCGGCTCCGGCGGTGACAATGGCGTCGGTAAAAAACATCGTCTTTATGGTTGCCGTCACCGACTGGCCTTCCCACAATGACGACCATGGTGACAGGTTTTCACTGGATGAACCGAATATTATTCCGGCGCTGTCGTTGGTGAAGCTTCTGTAAGTGTAGGTAATATTCATACCGGTTTTGCCGCCCAGCGGCCGGGAAAAACGGGGCGAGATGTACCATGATTTCAGGTTTTTTTCGACAAGAAAAGTGTCCGGCACACCGTCGAGTATATCGGCAAAGGGATCGAGGTCGCCGCGGATGGAGCTGTAATCGGCCTTGCCGAATCCCGCCTCGATATCGAGAGTATTATTGTTCCAGAACGTTTTGTTGGCTCCCATGAAGAATTCGATGGTTTTCTGGTCAAATATATCGTTGTCAATGTATGATGTTTGGGTGTATTTACCCCCGATACGCAAATGCAATTGTGAAGCCGCGCGATACATGAACGCGGCCGACACTGTTCCGGAGTTATTATCGAACCCGGAAAAATCCCTGCGATAGCGGCTGCCGTAAAAGCTGCCTTTGATATAGGGTCGCAGGGGCGAGTCTTCCCACGAGGGAATCAGCGTGACTTCCCCGCCGGTCATGGAGTTGCTTATCGCATAGGTTTCCCCATAATATGTATATTCTACGGCGCCGTTTATTTCCATAAACGACAGCGGGTATAAGTATATTCGTCCGCTGGCTGTTGAACTAATATCATCGATATCATTATTATCTTTGATTAAATTGCTTTGATAGCCGCTGCTGACGCCCGCCTCGAATTTGACGTCGGCCATTGACGATGCAGAAAACAGAATTATCGCCGCGGCCAATATCCCATTTGAGATTGCCTTACTCATATGATTCCCCCTAATGACAGACGCCGCCGGCACAGCCGCCCGAAGATACCGCGCCGATACCGATGCCGTTGCCGGGTCCGAACTGGTCTCCGGAGCCGAACCCGCCGCGATGATTTGATATTATGCGGCAACTGCGATTCAGTTGTGAGAATTTTCCGGAATTGGGGGTAACATCGGCCGAGAAATCAGTGGCGGACGTCTCGAAACTTGCCAGTCCCGTCAGGGCCGGAGGCGTTTCGCCCGGAACCGATTTTGATCTGCCTTCGGCCATATTGAAAATGCCATCGCCGTCGTCATCGGGCGCGCCGTCGTCGAGACCGTCGCCGTCCAGGTCAACAAAGGGCGCCGAAGCTCCATTCGTTTCATCGGCCGTAAGGAAACCCGGGATAAAAAGAAGAAGAAAAATAGCGAGCGAGAAGATAATTGGACGATGACCGGTCATGTTGCCAACTCCTTGTGAGACGTGCTCCATATTTGTCAATTTCCCCAAAGTTAACCATTTTTGTCTCTTTTCGCAAGGCTTAATTGGCGAATGCCGGGTTTATAAAAGGGCCGGCATGAAAAAACTTAATATTATCTTCATAATCAACACATTTCTTCTTGTTGCGCATTGTGGCGGTTGGGATTATTATTAACCAAATTTCATGCGGGGGATTGTAATGTCCGGAGAAAAAATTCTGGTAATCGAGGATGAACAAGACATCTCCGATCTGATTCGATACAACCTTGAGCGTGAGGGGCATTCTGTCATTCAGGTGACGTCGGGTGAAAAGGGACTGACCGAAGCCAGAAAAAGTAAACCGCAGCTTATACTCCTTGACTTGATGTTGCCGGGCATCGATGGCTTGCAGGTTTGCCGCGGCTTGAAAAGTGAAGATATAACGCGCGATATCCCGGTTATTATCCTGACCGCCAAAAGCGAGGAAGCCGATATCGTGGCCGGTCTGGAATTGGGGGCCGATGATTATATCACCAAACCATTCAGCCCAAGGGTCCTGCTGGCCCGTTTGAGGGCCGTTTTAAGACGCAAGGCCGAGGCTGTTATTCCCGATGGCCGAACCATTGTATTTCGTAACCTTCGAATCGACCCCGGCAAACATCTGGTATCTGTCGGCGGCAAAACGATAGCATTGACCCATACCGAGTTTAACCTGATTCATGTTCTGGCGCGCCGTCCCGGTTGGGTGTTTACGCGCAATCAACTGGTTGACGCCATTCGCGGAGAAGACGTGTTTATAACGGATCGTACGATCGACGTTCACGTCGCCGGTTTAAGAAAAAAACTCGGTAAAGGCAATGATTTTATCGAAACTATCCGGGGCGTCGGGTATCGCTTTAAGGAGTCATAATGCCGAGCAAACGTATCATCTGGCTATTATACCCGTCATATCTGGTTATAACGGTTGCGGCCGTGGTTATTATGGGCTGGTATGGCATCAGGTCGCAAAAGCAGAACCTCCTGAATTATGTAGAATCGGTGTTATATGATCGCGCCCTGATCGTTGCGGGTCAGATAGCAGAGCCCCTGTCGAGAGGTGATCTGGAACCGGCCCGGCAGTTTTGCGAGCGGGTCGGCCAGATTTCGACAACAAGAATTACCGTCATCGATACCGCCGGGATGGTTCTCGTTGATACCGAGCAGGACCCCGGCACCATGGAAAATCACCGGAATCGACCGGAAATGATCGATGCATGGCAATCGGGTCGGGGGATCTCCATTCGTTTCAGCAATACCCGGCAGGTAAGATTGATGTATGTGGCGGCGCGGGTCGAAAACGGCGACCGGATTTTAGGAATAGTGCGGACGGCGCTTCCGGTCACCTTTATCGACGAGGAAATCGGTCACGCCGAAAAACGGGCGGTGCTGGTCGGACTGTTCGTCGCGGCCCTGGCGGCCATCGTCAGCTATTTGGTCAGCCGCAAATTCAGCCGGCCTTTAATAGAACTGAAAGACGTCGCCCGGCGGTTTGCCGACGGCGATCTTGACCGACGCCTGCCGACATCGAATACGCAAGAAATCGGAGGCGTGGCATTGGCCATGAATGAGATGGCCCGGCAGTTGAGTGACAGGATTAATACGATTACACGCCAGAAGGGAGAACAGGAAGCGGTTCTGGCCAGCATGTCCGAGGGTGTTCTCGCCTTCGATACCAATGAACGATTGATTAATTTCAACCAGGCGGCGGCCCGATTTTTGGGACTTGATGCCTCGCGGGCTATGGGTCAGACACTGCACGAAGCCATACGTAATTCCCGCCTCCAGAAAATTATCCGTGAAGCGTTATGGTCAAAAAGGCCAATAGTGGATACCATCGAGTTCGCCGGAACGGAAGAGCGCTGGGCGCAAGCCTCGGCCACGGTCCTGAAAGACGCCGCTGGCGATGAAAGGGGCGTTCTGGTTGTGCTTAATGACATTACTCGAATGCGCAAGCTGGAAAACCTGCGGCGCGATTTTGTCGCCAACGTTTCGCACGAACTGAAAACTCCGGTCACGTCCATTATCGGTTCGGTGGAAACGCTTCTGGACGGAGCAGTCGGAAACAAAGACGAGGCCGATAGATTCCTGAAGGTCATCGCGCGGCAGTCGGACCGGCTGAATATAATAATAGAAGATTTGCTCCGGCTGTCGCGAATCGAAACCGAGGCCGAGAAGGGTGAGATCGTTCTGTCAAAAATGCCATTGCGGCCGGTTCTGCAGGCGGCCATAGCCGATTGTGAGTCTCTGGCCAGGACTAAATCATCACAACTGGTACTAAGCTGTGCCGACGATATTCAAGCCCGATTGAATGCGCCCCTGTTCGAGCAGGCCATAATTAATCTAATCGATAATGCCTTGAAATACGGCGGCAGCAGCAAGCCCGTTGAAATCGGGGCTGTCGGCGATGAAATTTCCGTGCGAATAACGGTAAAAGATTATGGTTCGGGAATCGACGCCAAACATCTCCCGCGCATATTCGAGAGATTCTATCGGGTCGATAAATCCCGCAGCCGAGAATTGGGCGGGACCGGTCTGGGTCTGTCGATCGTGAAACATATCGTGATCGCCCACGGGGGCCGGATTACAGTCGAGAGTACGCCCGGTCAGGGTTCCATTTTTAGAATTGACCTGCCCGTCATTTGATTATCAATTCCGGTCCATTCTCTAATCAAACATTAACCAATCCTTAATATTCTCTTAATAAAAAACAGGTTCAATCCATATAAACGTGGATTGGAAAAGCAATATAAGAAAACAAGCCATAATAACTATATGACAAACAAGGAGGGTGGCAAGAAAAGAATAATCATGAGGGCATTTTAATCAAGACTGTACTGACAATTAAAAAGGGATATAATTGGAGAGAGAGATGAGCAAATTTAATTTTTCAAAAATTCTGGTTCTATTGATGTCGATATCATTACTGGCAGGAGGAGCTTCCGCCGACAACTGGTATGAATCCGTGAAAGTGAAAGGGGACCTGCGTTATCGTCACGAAATGAAAAAGACCGACGACAATGATCCCCAGCATCGTCAGCGGATTCGGGCCCGGCTGGCAATTGAAGGCAAAGTTTCATCGGAAATCAGCGCCGCTGTTCAATTGGCGACCGGCTCTGATGACCCGATCTCCACCAATCAAACGCTCGACAACGCTTTTTCCAGCAAGGATGTGCGACTCGATTTGGCCTATTTCGACTACAAGCCGATACAGGCGCCCGGATTGACAATAACCGGCGGCAAATTTCACAATCCGTTTCTAAGGCCGGGAACTTCGGAACTGCTCTGGGATGTGGACCTGAATCCCGAGGGCGGGGCAGCCAACTTCATCCATGATTTTGAGAATGTTACCCTGACTCTGGTGGGAGCCGGTCTATGGATAGACGAACGTTCCAAGGGCGATGATTCTTATCTGGCCGCATTTCAGGGGATGACCCGGTTTAATTTCAACGAGAAGAAATCAAGCGTGGCAGTCGGCGGTGGGTATTTCGGCTATGTAAATACCAAAGGTTTTCCGGTCTTTTTTGATTCCGGCGACCCGATGGGCAATTCATCGGTGGAAATTTCTGATGGAGATGATTCTTATTATGAATATGTCGAGGATTATGAGTTGTTTGAAGTATTTGGGGAATTCACCCATAAATTCAATTATATCCCGGTCACGGTCATGGCTGATTATGTAACCAATACCGCCGCCGACAGCCTTAATACCGGCTGGCTGGTCGGTTTCAGCGTCGGCAAAGCCAAAAAACGCGGCACCTGGGATGTGCGCTATATCTATCGTAATGTCGAGCGGGACGCCATGGTGGGCATGTTTACCGATTCGGATTTCCGCGACGGCGGAACCGACGCCAAGGGCCATGAGTTTGGCGGGTCCTATATGTTGAGCGACAAAGCCGCTTTCAACTTCACGTACTTTATAAATGAAATCGGTTTGGAAGAAGACGACCCGACCGATTTTAACCGGATGCAGATAGATCTGCAATTGAAATTTTGATTCAGCAAAAAAATTGAATGTCTTAATGAAATCTTAATAAAAGAAACTGAAGTTTGATGGAAAGGATTAAGGAGGAAAAGATGAAAAAGACTTTATTCTTGTTGACCGCAACTCTGGTGATATCCGGATTCGTGATTGCCGGGACCAATATCACTATAAAGGGCTCCGATACGCTGATTCGGCTTGGCCAGAGATGGGCCGAAGAATATATGAAAATAAACGGCGGCGTGGTCATACAGGTCGCGGGCGGCGGCTCGGGAACCGGGATTGCGGCCCTTTTGAACGGCACGACCGATATTTGCGAATCCTCGCGCGATATGAAGGAAAAGGAATATTCCCAGGCCAAAGATAAAGGTATCATGCCCTACAGGGTTTCGGTTGCCCTTGATGGCATTGCCGTGTTCTTGAATGAAAAAAACAAGGTTCAGGAATTGAGCATTGCCCAATTGAAGGGGATATATACGGGGGCGATCACAAACTGGAAAGAAGTCGGTGGCAACGATGCCCGGATTATTGTTTACGGCCGTGAGAACAACAGCGGAACGTACGTTTATTTCAAAGAAGAGGTTCTGGGTAACGAAGATTACTCGGAGTACACCCAGACATTGCCCGGGACCGCGGCGGTGGTTAACGCCGTCTCCAAAGACGTCAATGGTATCGGATACGGCGGTATTGCCTGGGCTAAAGGGGTTAAATACGCGGCGATTAAAAAGGATGATGCCAGTCCGTCTGTCCTGCCTTCGGTAGAGACGGTATCGGGAGGTTCCTATCCGATTTCGAGAGAATTGTATTGGTTTTTCAACGGCAAGCCGACTGGCCAGTTGAAAGATCTTGTCAACTGGGCATTAAGCGAGGCGGGTCAGAAAATAGCCGAAGAAGTTGATTATATACCGCTTCCCCGGGAACGGGCCAAAGAAATGACCATTGAGTAAAATTACGCCCTCTTCCCAATAATTCATGGCGGCGGTTTTGACCGCCGCCATGAATTGCCAAATGCCGTATGATTGAATTAAAATTTAAACGGAAATCGAAATTACGAGAATTTCTTGGCGAGAAGTTTATTTCCGTTAATGCTTTTGCCGCTCTGATAGGTATTTTACTTATTTTCGTTTTTATTTTTAAAGAAGCCCTGCCCATTTTCACCGACGAGGACATACGCGACGAAGTCACCGTCGAAAGGATGATTTTCAAACAGGAATTCTATGAGGGCCGTGAACCGAAATTTTCCTGGCAACCCAATTCCGATGTCCCCAAGTATTCGCTCTACCCGCTGTTTCTGGGGACGATAAAGGCGGCCATAATCGCCATGCTCTTTGCCGTCCCGCTGGGAGTGGGCGCGGCGATCTATTCCTCGCAATTCGCCGGGAAACGTATGAGAGAAATAATCAAGCCGGTCATCGAAATGCTGGCGGCTATTCCGTCGGTCGTGCTGGGCTTTTTTGCCCTGATGCTATTGGCGACTTTTTTACAAAACGTATTAGGTTTGACATTCCGATTAAATGCTTTGAACGCCGGAATTGCCCTCGGCCTGGCCGTCATCCCGATCATATTTACTGTGGCCGAGGATGCCATGACCTCGGTGCCAAAATCCCTGCGTGATGCCGCTATTGCCCTGGGTGCAAATCCCTGGCAGGTTTCACTTACTATGGTTTTCCCGGCGGCGATGCCGGGGATCGCGGCCGGTATAGTTCTGGGCTTCGGGCGGGCGATCGGCGAAACCATGATTGTTCTTATGGCTTCCGGCAATGCCGCCATTGTCTCGGCCAGCTTCGTAGAATCCATCAGGACTTTCTCGGCCACCATCGCTGCCGAACTGGCCGAAGTCGTTTTCGGTGGGGCCCATTATACCGTGCTTTTCTTTATTGGGTCACTGCTGTTTGTGTTCACTTTCCTGATAAATTTGAGCGGCGATCTGATTCTTATGAAGCTGAAAGAAAAACTTCAGGGTAAATTGAATTGAAGAATCTGGAAGAAATAAAAACGACCGGCTCCAACACGGTATCACGAGAACTGGCCTTTAATCCCAAATCCAGCGGGATGATCCCCCGCTTTCTGACCTTGATGGCAGTGATCATTATAATTGCCATGCTGACAATAATCATGGCCAACATTTTTATCGGCGGGGTTGGTACTTTGAGCTGGGAATTTTTAAGCCGTCCTCCCGAACAGGGTATGGAGGCCGGAGGCGTTTTCCCGGCCATTTTCGGAACCGTCGCGCTGGTGTTGCTCATGGTAGTTGCGGTGTTGCCCGTAGGTGTTCTCACGGCCATTTATCTTCAGGAGTATACTCGGCCTGATTCAAAAACAACGCGCTTGATTAGAATCGCCATCAATAACCTCGCGGGCGTGCCATCGATTGTCTTCGGACTTTTCGGTCTGGGTTTTTTCATAGGTTTCGTTGGCGGTGGAATCGACAAAGTTTTTTCCCCGTCGGCGGGTCCGGTCTGGGGGCAACCGGCCATTATATGGGCGGCGCTGACATTGGCGATTCTGACTCTTCCGGTTGTGATTATTTCTACCGAAGAAGCGCTTCGGACAATTCCCGGCGAACTGAAGGATGCCAGTTATGCATTGGGTGGGACCAAATTACAGACAATTCGGAGGATCATACTGCCGCAAGCTATGCCGGGGATTTTTACGGGCTCCATTTTAGCCATCAGTCGCGGAGCGGGCGAGGTTGCTCCGATTATGTTTACCGGCGCGGCTTATTACCTGCCATATTTACCGCAAAGACTTAATGACCAATTCATGGAATTGGGTTATCATATATATATTATGGCAACGCAGTCACCCGACATTGAGGCCACCAAACCGATTTTATTCGGAACGGTGCTGGTATTGTTATTGTTGACTTTTATGCTTAATCTGGTCGCTATTATGATCAGATCCCGAATGAGGAAGAGGCGCGCTAATGTCTGAGGATATTATTTTGGCAGAAGAAGAAAAAGCAAGAATCAGTCTTCCGGAAAGCGGACCGGTCGGGAAAAATCGCTTGAAAATGACCGTGGAAAAGTTGAATTTCTTTTATGGCAAAAACCAGGTATTGTTTGACATTTCCATGGACATACAGGAGAATATGGTGACGGCCCTGATCGGGCCTTCCGGTTGCGGAAAATCGACTTTCTTAAGAACTCTCAACCGCATGAATGAAACGATTCCCGGAGTCCACTTGGAAGGAACGATCAAGCTTGATGGTATTGATATCTATAAGGATTTTGATGATCCGTCAGCCGTCCGCACCCGGGTCGGAATGGTCTTTCAAAAATCGAATCCATTTCCCAAATCCATATTTGAAAATGTCGCTTATGGCCTCCGCGTCAACGGCATCAAAGACAGACGAATTATAACCGAGGTCGTGGAGGATTCTCTCAAGCGCGCTTTTTTATGGGAAGAGGTCAAGGATAAGCTGGAAAACAATGCTTATATGCTATCCGGCGGTCAACAGCAGAGATTGTGCATCGCCAGGGCGCTGGCCATACGGCCGGAGATAATTCTTATGGATGAACCGGCCTCGGCTCTTGATCCTCTATCCACCTCCAAAATTGAAGACCTGATCGGTGAATTGAAGAAAAACTATACGATAGTGATCGTGACTCACAATATGCAGCAGGCCGCTCGCATATCGGACTATACGGCCTTCTTCTATGAGGGAGTTTTAATCGAATTCGGCCCGACCACGAAGATATTCACTAAACCGGGCAAGAAGAAAACCGAAGATTATATTACCGGTCGTTTCGGATAAGGATTGGTTTATGACAAAGCATTATCAAAATGAAATAACGAAACTCAAGAAAGATATACTTCACGTGACGGCCCTCGTGGAAGAGAATCTGCGGACAGCGGTCAAGGCCATTACCGAGCGCAATCCCGTGCTGGCGCAGGATGTTATCAATCGGGATATCGAGATCGACAATTATGAGGTCGAACTTGAGGAAGAAGTTTTGAAGCTTCTGGCGCTGTATCAGCCGGTGGCCATTGATCTGCGATTTATAATAGCCGTCATGAAAATAAACAACGATTTGGAAAGAATCGGTGATTTGGCGGAAAATATCGCCGAGCGGGCCATTTCGTTGGCCAAAAAGCCGGATATGGTCGTTCCTTTTGACCTCAACGGTCTTCTGGCCAAAGTTATGAGCATGGTAAAAATGAGCGCCGATGCCATGGTTGAAATGGACACGCAAATCGCCCGGGAGGTATGCGAGGCCGATGATGATATCGATGAAAGCCATCGTCAGACCTACCGGGCCGTGATCGAGGAACTCAAACGCCAGCCGGAAAACGCCAATTATCTTATTGACCTTTTAAGCGTGTCGCGCAACCTTGAGAGAATCGCCGACCACGCCACCAATATTGCCGAAGACGTTATATATATGGTTGAAGGCGAAATTGTCCGGCACCAGGATATTGAAATTCAAAACGGCCTGATATAGCCGCCTAACTTAAGAATTTACAAGGACATCGGGTATCGATAGCCGGAAAAATTTCCGGCTGGGCGAAAAATTTATGTTGCCAAATTTGCAAATTCCGATATATTTTATAGTATGAATTGTGAATTATTTTATTCCGTAGGGTTTTAGTTTGTTCGATATCTTCTTTTAACATATCCAGGCAAATAACAAATTCTTTCGTTTAAACGTTTATCAGTCAGGTCTCTTTTGAGCTGTCCGAGTGCCTGAAGGATAAACAGACTAAAGGAGCGTTTTGTGAACATTTACGTCGGCAATCTGTCTTACAACACTAATGAAGAATCTCTTCGGAGTGCCTTCGAAAGCTATGGCGAAGTCGCCAATGTTAACGTGATCAAAGATAGAATGACTGGCCAGTCTCGTGGTTTCGCTTTCGTCGAAATGCCGTCCGATGATCAGGCGCAGTCGGCTATCGACGGTCTGAACGGGCATGAGCTTGACGGTCGTCAACTGCGCATCAATATCGCGCGCAGAAAAGATGAAGGCCGCGGCCCGCGCGACTGATTTCGAATACTGAAAACAAGTTTATTCAGATATTCCGATGAAGGGGTGGTTAAGCCACCCTTTTTTTTTATCATTTTGTCTCCTCTGCCCTTTAATAATGAGGCCTTGATTTATGGGCCGAAATCCTGTACATTAAGAATGGACAGAATTCCAAGGGCGGCCCATTAAATGCGAATACCAAATGAAAAACTCAAATCGGGGCAGAAACTGCCGCTTTTTAATCTTGAGGATTTAAACGGGGAGGGTTTTTCATCGGGCGACTTGCTGGGTAAGAAAAATATGCTGATCGTTTTCAACCGCGGTTTTATGTGCCCGTTTTGCCGCAAACACATGGCCCAGTTGCGGCGCTACTATGATGATTTTGTCCGGAGCGATACGGAGGTAATCGTCATCGGCCCGGAAAAGAAAAAGGCCTTCAAAAATTACTGGCGCAAAGAATACCTCCCTTTTGTGGGACTGCCCGATCCGGAGCGAAACGTCCTCGACCGTTTCGGACAGGAAGTCAGCCTGATGAAGCTGGGACGCCTTCCGGCTCAAACCCTGGTCGATAAACACGGCATCATAAGGTTTTCATACTATGGGCAGTCGATGAAAGACATCCCGCCGGTTGAAACCACTCTGAAAGCGGCCGAAGAAATCAACGGCCGAAAAATCTGAAATTATTACAGCCACCGGCTGAAAAAATCGAAACCATAACCAAGATACATATAGCGAATTATCCGGCCGCCGACGCAGGCGAAAAACAACAGGAGGACCGGATAGCGTTTTATACCGCTTGCGAAATACAGGATGTCAAACGGTATGGGCGAGGCGGTGCCCAAAAACAACGCCGCGGTCACGAACCATTTGGAGCGGCCATTGACCCACGGATGATTCTGTGCTTTCGGGAATTTGGTCCGGATGAATTTCGAATTGCCGAAATATCGCCCGATATAATAAGTTATCACCGAACCGGTGGCCGAACCCAGTGCCATGACGATGGCCAGATGGACGATGCCGTAACCCATAGCCACCCCGATCATGACATACTGCCAGATCGGAAGCACCAGCGGGCTGGCCGAGATCGCGGTTATCAGATAAAGAATTATATCGACCTGCGTCTGGCCGTAGCGCCGCATGATATCCATGCCGAAATTGTTGATATCGTCTTTGAAAATGCCGACGATTATCATCCCCGCGATAATGATACCGGCCGTGATGGCTGCCGAGATAAAGCCATTACCGGATTTGCCCGGAGAATCTGTTATTTCGGGAGTAACAAAATTCTTTTCGGCGTTATGCAATTGTGGTTCGGGCAGTTTGTCCCTCCGATTGCCGTCAAAAGTTCCGGTAAATTATAAAACAATTAAAACCGTGCGGCAATATTTGTTTAACGGTCAATTATCAAAAATTAATGGCGCGCCTGATTTCATGGTATAATATTTAACAACAGGCCTGCTTATAACTATACGGGAGAATCAAAAATAACATGAAAGTGATATTCATTTCGATTATGGTGAGTCTGGCGTTTGCCTCCGGTGTAAATGCCTGGTGGCAAATCGATTATGACACGGTGCAAACCACCTGGCCCGGCGGCAATCTCAAGGAATGGTACATGCGGGCCAGCGACAGCGGCGATGAAAGAGGCTTTGTGAAACACGGCCAGTATCGGTCGTGGCATGAAAACGGACAGCTCGCGGAAGAGGGGCGTTTTGAATGGGGCGCCCAGGACGGTGTCTGGATTACATGGGCCGAAAACGGGCAACGCCTCGCCGAGGCCACTTATCGCCGGGGGGTGTTGCATGGCCGGAGTATAAGCTGGCATGGCGATGACTCCGAGGCCGAGATGCTGTATTATAACGACGGGAAACTGCATGGCTTATGCACCTGGTTCAAGCCGGGGGAGAGCCCTTATAATCCGGGGGCGAACATGGTCCGGCAGGTATTTTATTTGTACGGTGAGGAGTGCCTCGATTTTTGTCTGGGAAAAACCTACGGCCCGTGCTGTCCCGAAAATGCATTTTATATCAAGCCGCTGGAATTGTGGATCGAGACCAGTCTTGGCTGTACGGAGTTCAATGTGGGCCGGAAAATCGCGGGGAAGAAGCATGGAAAGTGGGTGCTGTACAGCTCCGACGGCAGTATTATCGAAGAGAATCTGTATCGTAATGATACGCTGGTGACGGTTGATTAGGCGGATAATGGGCTTTAATGCTCCTTGTTTGCGCGCAACACGGCGGGGGTGGCCCGACATTCCGGGCCTGTTGAAAAAGTGCATGCATGGTGCAAGAAGTGGGTCGGGTTCCGAATCCCGACGAAGTCGGGACGAGAAACCCGACATCTTTCTTAATACACCCGGATTGCCACCCGGCGTTGTGATCGGCGGGTTCTCAAACCCGCCGCAGAATAAAGATGTCGAAACCACGGGGGTTTCGACGGGGACTTAACTGATTAATTTCGAACAAAGATCTACTATTTTTTTCGCTATTAATCCCGAAGACTTTAAACCTTTTTGAATATTACCTCGCAATATATCTCGATTTAATTCGCTAATGGGCCCATCAAATGTTTTTTTGTGATTTTCCCAATATAGTTCGATTTCAAAATTGTATTCCCTGATATGTCTTAATATTTCCAAAACTGTAATCTGATCCATTCTCCCAAGACACGAAATATTGATTAACTGAGCGTCCAAAAATGGAGTGCCTATTGTTTTTAATCCCGTTGTTATGGCCTTTCCCATACGACTTGCCGATAGAGAATTTATTTCATTTATTTTGACAGACTCGTAGGTCACGCCGACTCGCCGAAGGCCCAGAGCGAAGCGATGGGCGGCTTGACATTCCAATATTCCTATTCTCCGAATTCGCCATCGACATCGATCTTATCCATCGTTCCCCAATCCTTT
>CAYWLR010000020.1:0-55561 GCA_964459465.1 uncultured Ignavibacteriaceae bacterium
TCTTTTTGCCAAAATAGATTTTTACCCGGTCTGTTTCAAGCGCCTAACAAACACTAACCTAGCACAGTTATTAATCCTCCGCTTCCAGGTGTCAACAATTAAGTTTTCGGCATATTATTTAGCTAATCTTAATAACAATTGCATATTATAGGCCGAGCGATGATGTTTCCCATATCTTTTTAATACATGGGTTCTTAGGGCAACCCCCCTTTGATTGCAGGTCCAAAAACTGTATGTATTGGCGATCATTTATTGCCATAATGTTCAAATTTATGGCAAATAACAAATAAAACCTAACCGGCGTAGTAATGCTGGTCCCCAATAGTAAAAGTCTGTTTTTCTATCGTAAGGCCATATTCGTTTGCCCCATTTTGATTTTACCTAAGGAAATGTCATATAATCGTTACTTCCGGTTCTTTGATGAAAATTCGACATGTTTTTTTCCCGGTCTCTACTTCTTTAGTTAGGCTAATTTTCAGGGGTCCTATTTTAACGAAAGTTATCTTCAAAAAATCCCTAAAACCCATCTTATAATGAAGTGCAAGGCTTCGTTCGTTCGTAATTTCAATTAGGGCATAATGCTGCCTGATATGATTACTTTCTATATATCGGTCAACCGCCTCGCACATTTTAAGATATAATCCCTTCCTCCTATTTTCGGGCAGTACCAAAATGGCAAACCAATAAGTCTCATCCGTATCGAAATAATATTCGAAACCCATGCCTCTTACATAACAGCACCCCGAGCAGAGGGCCAAAAATCCCGAAGGCTTCGCTTCGGGGAGACTTGCCAAAAAAAAGATTACTTTGGAATTCTGCAGACCGATAGTGTATTCTTCACTCCAGCCAGTAATACTGATGACATGATTGATATCATCCGGATCGGCCTGTTTAACAGCTATTGAATTATTCAATTCATCGGTAATATTTATTTTTTGGGTTCTTACCATTACCGCCATATTAAATACTGCCAGTTGTTTCGGAAGTTTCCTGGTTATTGAAAGCAAACATAAATCCAACCGTCCATCCATCAGATAAGAAACCATTCTATTAAGAAAAACCATCAATTGCATTTTATGCCTCCCTGTCAATTTTGCAGACAGAAAACTGGAATTTACCCCGACCGGTTAGCGGTATCTGGTCAACAAATACGATATCATAGTACATTTTGGGACCAAAAAACCGGGGCACCGCTTCGGCCAAAATCCTTAAGCTGTTTTCACCAAAATCATCCGACTTCACAACATTGAACCGAAGATGGTCAATCCTGTCCTGAACAATTTGAGTCTGTTTAAAGCCTGGTATATGAATGGTGAAAGTATCCAGAATGGAAATACCCGAAATTTTTTTCCCTTCAGGGGTATAAAGACAATCGGTGGTCCGGCCGACAACTCTTCCGATCCTGGGCAAACCTCTCCCACAATCGCATTTCCCTACTCGAGCGGTAGCCAAGTCGCCAATTTCATAACGTATAAACGGCATTCCGAAATTATACAAATCCGTTATTATCAACCGTCCCGGATTTTGCTCATCGCCGTCCTCAATTTCCACATATACACCCTCGGCGGCGATATGAAGCCCGTCATGAGCCTCACATTCTGAGGCTATAATCGAAACTTCCTCACACCCATAACGGTCGAAAACAATCTTCCCAAAAACATCCTCAATAACCCTTCGTTCATGGGGGAATAGAGTTTCGGCCGTCGAAATGATGCTTTTCAGTTTAATGCCACCGATACCCCGGTCAATCATAAACCTGGCCAGGAGATATAAAGAATGGCCGTGACCAAAGAGGACTTCCGGTTCGAAGTGCCGCATCCGCTTGATAAAATCCAGCATCCGCTCCTCATTCATGTTAAGGGTGTCTAAAAATATCGACCGGGCATAGAGCGACATGTAAATCCGTTGTTTAAGACTATATTTCTTATCAGTGTCGCCCCACAGTGCCGCTTGCTTTATACCGGGGTAATAATTTGCCCAGCCATTATGGCGGTAAATCAAGGCATGCTTAAATAAAGTAGCCTTTTTATCCCAATATAATTTGAGGGGAACCCCGGTCGAGCCGCCGGTTCTTTTGTAATTCATCTGTTCCGTCCGATACCCTCTTGAAATAAGCTTTCCTTCGTTTCCGCGGATATCATCTTTTGTCAGGACAGGGCATTTCTTGAAATCCTTGAAGTCCTTAATATCGCCAGGATACAGACCAATACGTTTAAATCTTTCTCTATAAAATTCGTTGTTTTCTTGGACAAATCGAAGCAGGTTCCCGATTGCATTCCATTGATTTTCCAGGATATGGGTTTCCGTTAAGTATTGAGATTCCAGTAGTTTTTTTGCCAAAGGCATGTAGTTCAGACCGTGACGACGGTTATAAAATGGCACAAAAATATTTCTTGATAATATACCATGTAAGTCCATTATACTAATCCTCTCATAGGATTGAGATACACAAGATGACAACCCGAATGTAAACTTACAGATCTATACATAATGCCGGGGCTTCTGGTAATAATACGAGCATCTATAAATAGGTGTCTTTGGCCGGTCGGAGTATGTTCAGTTACCGAAGGCACCCGAAGGGGCCACTTGAGAACCGCGGTTTTCATTTCTTCAATCTTCATTTGTCAATGTCATCCCCTTTATTCACTTTCGGATACACCTGATTAAAGAGGCGGACTTTCCCATCAGTCTTTTTCGATCATCGTTCTCAAGAACAATCGCAAATAAGCCAGCAAACATCACTATCGACACCACAGCACAATCGAAAATCAATTTCAACCAAGTGTCGGGCAAAATTAATTTGCTTACTATATACGAAGTGGGCAGGACAAACGCTATTGATTTCAGGGCGGACATGGAAGCCATGGCATAAAATTTTGCGACAGGCGCCTTCATTACCCTGTAGAAGACCACGGGGTAAATTAGAGTATAAATTATAAGTTGCGGAATGGTTGTCCCCAAGGCCACCCCGAAAATGCCATAGGACTTAACCAGAACGACCGATAATGCTATATTAGAAAGAGCCTCCGATCCGAGAATATAAAAAGTAATACGATGCTTTGATATGCCCATCAGAACCGAATTGGCGATTATCTGAGGAAATGTTATTGACGCGCCCACTATAAGGATATGAAGTACAATAATGGCATCGACAAATTCCTTCTTGACCCATAAAAGGATAAATGGTCCGCCGAAAAAAAGTAGGATTATGCATAGGTATGCCGAAAGATAGTATAAATAACGAGTCGATTTGGAATAAACATCCATAATTTTTTCAAAATCCTTTAGGGCCTCAAAATGGCTGATGGCGGGAACTAGTGGGGTCGCGATAACCATTATGGAATTCCTCAATTGCGTAATTATCAGTGCGGGGACAGAGAACACGGCAACATCCGCAGTCGATAAAAAGGCTCCGATGACAAGATTGTCGGTCTGAAAAATCACCGTCCAGGCAATCACGATTAGAAAAGAATAAATTCCGTAATTCATCATCTTTCGGGTTTTATCCATACTGATATATTTCTTGGAGAATTTGACTTGGGGAAACATCCGGCTTCTGATATTATAGCGCCAGATAGCTGATATGATTTCCAAACCCAGAATTAAAACCGCCATCTCGATTAGCCCGTAACCCATTTCAAGAAGAATTATAATGCCCAGCGTTTCAAAAATCTTTGTACCTATTAAGAAATAATTGACAATGTCGAAGCGGTGGAACGGCCCCAAAGAACAAAAGGGCATGGTTGCGAAATGCAAAGCGAGATTAACGCCCAGAATAAAAACGATAACTTGGGTGGTGAAGAAATATTCCGGCGGAATATTAAAAAGCTGAAGGATAAATAGGTCTATAAACAACGCAATGATTACGGTCGCTCCCGAGATAAACAAGTACAGACGAGCCGAGGAATTGATTATCTGATTAAGTTGTATCCAATCATGTTCGGCGTAATATTTGGAAACATACCTGACAAGCGATTGTTGAATCCCCATATCTGCCAGCCTTACATAGGCCAGCAATGAAAAGACCAGGGTCCAAAGCCCGTATTGATCCTTACCCAGACTCGCAATTAAATACGGGGTAAAGAAAAAGGATATAATTATTCCGATAACCATTCCCGCGGTCGATGAGAAAATATTTTTAAAAAACTGGCTTATAACGGAAACCATCAATTTCTCCTGAATCGCCAAAGTCACTTCCGTGATCTAATAATTCCCAATGTTGCAGGGTATCCAATTGGAATTAATTGGCACCAGTTTCCCCCAAAATCATCCAAAATAACGTACCCAGCGATTGGGAAAGCCGGACACAAACATCCGGCATTGTCCAGCAGCGCTCATTCAAGCTATAAATAATAAGTCAGAGTATTCAAATTACATCCTGCAATGCAATATAAAAGAGATTTCGTCTCAATGTGCAAGAACCTACATTAATAAATCTGACCTCAAAACACTTACGGGTTATCGACCGCCTCCTTAACTAGTATCGTTTTGTTTGTTTGAATCTGTCTATTATTAATGCCTGTTAGTATAAGTTTATTCATCACGACTGTCAGTCCGGCCATCATATACCAGGTGTAGCGGTACAGGTTATGGCCAAACAGGCCTGAGACGAAAAGGGCCGTCATAGATACGATAAAGCTCTTGCAGTAAATCGACGCCCATAACTCATCGGTTCGATTGTGAACGGACCGGCTTAGATTACGAAGATTCTTGACCAGAAGATAAATGAAAAAAAACCAAACGCTAAAGCCGATGATTCCCGATTCGGCCAGCAGTTGAATATATAGACTATGCGGCTGCATATATTTCGGCGGGCCAAAATCACCTGAACCGTAGGCAAAAGCGAACGCTCCTACCCCGACACCAATAAAGGGACGGTCGATAATCATCCTGCCCCCGGCTTCCCAGATTTCTACACGGCCCGATGACGTATCGTTGATATCCTCCATATCTTTCAAAGTCATATATCGTTGCCGATATTGATCAGGAAGTACTGACCATATTCCTAGAAGCATCAATATTCCGGCGATGGCAATAACGATTTTATGCCTTGAATATATGAAACCGCCAGCCAGGACACCCATAAAGGCAAGCATCCCGCTCCGGGAAGCGGTAATTGTGATTAAATAAGCCATCCCCAGAGCGAGAAACCACAGCCCGCCTTTGACGAACCAATTCCGGAAATAGAAGGCGGAAGCCACGACCATCGGTATTGTTGCCCCGAGCGTTGCGGCCAGTGTATTGGGATCTCCCCCCGCCGACGTACTGCCGTACATTCGATCCACGCCCATTCGCGTTATGAATCCCCCCGCCATATATGACTTGAAAGCATCAAAAGCAATATAGGCAATCAATAAAAGAAAGACCGACATGAAAGCAATAAATTTCTTCTTCTCGTTAATAATGGAGACTATCAGATAATAAAACACAAGAAGCTTAACAAAATCTATGCAGGTATCAATTGTCCACCCCTTATCATAGGATGTGAATATGGTCAGGCACATAACCGCCAGAAAAGCCACAAGCGTTAAAGTGATTGGATCCGACGGGAGTGTCACCCTGTGCTCAATAATCTTCTGGCGGATAACCACCACCAGAAGGACAAACAGGCCGGTCACAAGCTCCAGCCGCAAGGCCGACAGCGACGGGTACATTTCACCGGGGCGTAAAAGAAAAATCATAAGGTACGACAACAGACCCCAGAAGGGATATTTCACAATTAAAACGACATTGGCCAATAAAAACAGGGCCGCGATAATAATCAGCGGGCTGACAAAAATCGAACTCACCCCGGCCGCCAGCGAGACCAGGATCAAAATGGTCCACCACAGGTGGCGGCCGGAAATAAACAGGCCGGATGCTTTGCCCATTATCTTATTTCCTCCGCCGCGTCGGTCTTATAAACCGATTTATCCCGCATGATAAATTTCCTTAGCTTCTGCTTCATTCTTCCGCGATCCGAATCATCCAGAATAAATAAATACATTCCGGCCAACATGGTTATGGTTATAACAATTCCGTCCAAAATAAGTTTATGCCAGGAATCAGGAAAGGCGATTTCCAGCATCAGGAAGGCCCCCGGAAGAACAAATACCGCCGACAATATTACCGACCTGATGGCAACCCGATAAAAATCTGCGGGGTTCGAATTCATAACCCGATAAAATACGGACGGATAGATGAAAGAATAGATTATCACTTGTGGAATGGCCGTCCCCAGCGCCACCCCGAAAATTCCGTAATATTTGAGCAGTATTAAAGATAAAATTATTTTCGTCATGGCTTCTGCCAGAAGAATATAGAAGGCGATTTTATGACGCGAGATTCCGAACAAAACCGAATTGGCTATGGATTGCGGAAAACAGATGGCCCCGGCGATTATCAAAACCTGCAGAATTTTTATGGCCGGGCGAAAATCCTCCCCCACCCAGAGTATTATAAACGGTCCCCCAAATAAAAGGACCGCGAAACAGGCATAGCCCGACACGTAATAAAGATATCTGGCCGCCTTATTGTAAAAGGACATTATTCGGCCGAAGTCTTGCCCGGCCTCCATATGACTGACCGCCGGAACCAAGGGCACGGAAATTATATTCAGAGCCCCGCGCAGTTGCGTTATGATGGCGGCCGCAACGGCATAAATGGCCACCGCCTCCATCGACACAAATCGCCCGATGATAATGCTATCCGATTGAAAAATTATAATCCATGTCCCAACAATCAAAAACGAATAAAGACCATACTTGAGAAGCATCGACATTTTCTCTTTGTCGATATCGGTGATTGAAAATCTTACCTCAGGGTATTTAATCCTTCTTATCAGATTTACCCCGAGTTTGTCCAGAGTGGACGCTATCGCCACCACTATAGCCATGGCGATTAAGCCGTAGCCCATTTCCAGAATGACAATGATTCCGATGGTTTGGGCGATACGTCCGGCCACGTGAAAAACGGTCGTGATATCGAAACGATGAAACGCACCCAGAGAAACCATCGGGAGCATTGCATACGTCACGGCCTGGTCGATACCCAAAATTAAAAAAGCGATCTGGGTGATGCGCAAATATTCCGGAGAAATCTTAAAATAAGGCAATAGCCCGAAAACAATCGCCGCCGACGCCGCCAGTATTATCAAGGCGATATAAAAATATATTTTCATCGACGTGCTGTAAACCTGATTGAGCTGCTTCCAGTCGTTTAAGGCATAATATTTGGAGATATAGCGGACGACCGACTGTTTCATCCCCAAATCGGCCAGACCGAGGTAGGCCACGATCGAAAATGCGAGCGACCAGATGCCATAACGCTCCTTGCCAAGCATGTCTATCAAATATGGCGTGAAGAAAAAAGTGATAGCCAGAGTAATAATCATACTGGCCCACGAGGTGACCATATTGCGCATGAATTGACCAATTACGGTAGCCATATATATCCCAATTATCGACGGAAAAACTGTTAAATCAATGAATTATACGGACGGGACTTAAGCAATATAATATTAATTTTGTCGTGGATTACGGAATCTTGAAGGGCGAGCCGGGATTGCTTTCATGGCGGATTTCATCGATGGGATCCTTCCGGGCATTCCCGCCATACAGCCGGTTGGGGGCATTTACCACCAGTCCCTCTCCAATTCCGATATTTTTATAGCCATGAACAATGCCGGGTGGAATAATAATAATCAAGGTATCTGATTCATTTGATTCCAACGTCACCTGTTTTCCCCAAGTGATTGAATCCTGCCGATTATCCCATAAAAATACTTTAAATCGCCCCGGACCCGGAAATATAAGGCAATCACATTGACTCTGGTGCTCGTGCGGCCCGCGAACGCCACCCGGAACGGTCATAGATAAATAACACATGGCCGGGTGGAAGCCCTCGGGCAATTCATCGGAACGGAACAGTTCCGTCAGCCACCCGCGATGGTCATGGTGTTTGACCGTCTGTCCGACCAGAACACCATCTATGTCAGTTTTTTCCAGTTTCACCAAAACCTATCGTCTTTAAAAAGGCCCGAAGAGCTGATCCATAATCTTTCATAATATTGCACTTGGCGCGGTCCAGAACGGTATTGGCCAGAGGTGTATAGGCCGGGCGGGGAGCCCTGTCCGGGAAATCCTTCCTGGAACATTCGACCACGGGTATATCCAGTTTGAGAAGAGTAAACAGCAGTCGGGCCAGGTCATACCGCGAACAGGCCCCTTCCGCTGTACAATGAATAATACCGGACAACTTTCTGTCGATAATGACTTCCGTCTGACGCACAACTTCATCGGTCCATGTCGGTGAACCGATTTGATCGGAGACCATTTTTACCGGTCCGGCTTCATGGGATGGTCGCCGCCCCCTTTCAATAAGCCTGGTTATGAAACTCTTTCTGCTGTCGTTATATAACCAGGCCACCCGAACAACCGCCGCTTCGGGCAATATTTCCAGAATCCTCTTTTCCCCATCCCATTTGCTTTGGCCATATACATTAACCGGCCCGGGCGGATCGTCTTCGCTATACGGTGTTTCTTTGTTGCCGTCGAAAACATAATCGGTGCTGAAATGAATTAATCGCGCCCCGGTCTCTTTGCATGATGCCGCGACGTGGGCGGCTCCCTCGGCGTTGACGGCAAAGGCCTTTCGCGGGTCATTTTGGCAGGCATCGACATCGGCCCAGGCGGCAGCGTTAATGACAATATCAGGCTTGATTTCCCTTATGAAAGCGACGGTAGCACTCTCATGCCTTATATCCAGGTCGGTACTGCCAACCGCGATACGATCGAATCGGGCGCCGAAATGACGGGACAAATCGGCCCCAAGCAGTCCGGTGGCACCGATAATGAGAATTTTATCCGCCACCATTAATCTCCCGGACAACCCGCATCAGGTAATCTTTGTAGCTGTTATCGGCCATATTATGCACCAGGCCATTGAACTGGTTGCGATTTATGAATTTCATGCGATACGCGATTTCTTCAAGACAGGCCACTTTGAGTCCCTGCCGCCTCTCAATGGTGGCGATGAAATTTCCGGCCGCCAGCATACTCTCCGTCGTCCCCGTGTCCAGCCAGGCAAAACCGCGGCCGAGTTTAATAACCCGCAACTTATTGCGCTGCAAATAGGCCCGATTGACATCCGTGATTTCCAGTTCCCCCCGGCGCGATGGCTTGAGATTTTTCGCAATTCCCACCACGTCAGAATCGTACATATACAGCCCCGTGACGACATAATTCGATTTGGGGCGCTCCGGTTTTTCTTCAATGGACATCACCCGGCCATCAGAAGCGTACTCGATAACGCCATAGCGCTGGGGGTCCATGACATAGTACCCGAATACCAGCGCCCCGTCCTGAAACTGCCGCATCTCCTCGAAATGCTTGTAATCACCGTAAAAAATATTGTCGCCCAAAATCAATGCCACCGGGTCGGAACCGACAAATTTCTCTCCGATAATCAGCGCCTCGGCGATTCCTCGAGGTTCGGGTTGTACGGCATAGGAAATATTCAAGCCAAGATTATGACCGTCGCCAAACAACTGCTCGAACTGACCCCGGGCCGAGGGCGTCGATATCAACAGAATATCCCGAATCCCGAATAACATTAAAGTCGACAGGGGATAATATATCATCGGCTTATCATGCACCGGCAAAAGCTGCTTGCAGACGACAGCCGTGATGGGATACAACCGGCTCCCGGTTCCCCCGGCCAGAATGATGCCCTTTTTCACCCTATTGCCGGTCATGATTCCGCAAGCTTTCTCTTATAGTTTACGTCATAGTACTTCATATATTCTCCGCTGATGCAACTATTCAACCAGTCCTGATGCTCCAAATACCATTGAATGGTAAATTCCAGCGCCTGCTCGAATTCATACGCAGGCTTCCAGCCCAATTCGGAGCGGATCCGCGATGAATCCAGGGCATAGCGGTAATCATGGCCGAGCCGATCCTCGATAAATGTTATCAGCCTCTCGCTGCCCGAAATGCCAAGTTTTTCATCGACCATTCGGCACAGACGCTGTATAAGGCCGAGATTACGGATTTCGATACCGCCCCCGATTAAATACGTCGCCCCTTTTTGTCCCCTGTGCAAAATCATATCCAGGGCCCGGCAATGATCAAAAACATACAGCCAACTTCGGATATTCTGCCCGTCACCGTAAACCGGGATTTCGCGACGATTGAGTATATTATTTATCACCAGAGGAATCAGCTTTTCGGGAAACTGTCGCGGCCCGAAATTATTGCAGCTGTGAGTGATAATGGCATCAAGTCCATATGTCTTGATATACGAATGGACAAGATGATCACTCCCGGCTTTTGTGGCCGAATAAGGCGAACTGGGACGATACGGCGAACTTTCCGAAAAAAACGAACCGTCATCCCCCAGCGAACCATAGACTTCATCCGTGGATACATGGATAAAACGAATCGCCCGGCCTGCTTCATGCCGGTGACGGGCCAGCTCCAGAAGGTTAAATGTCCCGTTTATATTGGTTTTGACAAAATCCGACGGCCCGTAAATAGAACGGTCAACGTGCGATTCTGCCGCAAGATGCAAGACGACGTCAAAAGGGAATTCCCCAAAACAGCTCTCGAGATCGAGGTAGTCACCTATTGACAGCCTCTTAAATCGATAATTGGGTGCATCTTCAATGCCGGTCAGGCTGGACAGGTTGGCGGCATAGGTCAGGCAATCGATATTAACAAACAGGTAATCCGGATATTTGGGGACCAGGTGCAAAAGCACGTTAGAGCCAATAAAACCTGCCCCGCCGGTTACGGCAATAACTTTGGTCCATTTATCTTTCAACATTTCCCCGGAACTCAGTTTTCATTCAATATTAGATTAATATGGCCGGCGGGTTTAGTCAATAACAATGAAATTTGCGCGATTAAATCAAACCCAGGGCAAATCGTCGGGCGGTCTCTTGAAAAAGAAGTGAAACTTCTTCGTTTTATCGGGCCATTGCTTATAATAGCAGCAGGACAGGCCTAATAATGTTATGCAATATGTTTCACCGACTATATCAAAACCCATCCGGCGGTGAAGCATGATCGACGGTTTATTGAAAATATCGACCGCACCCAGGGCATGATTCCGATTGTCCCGACCGAAATGTTCGAACTGCAATTTAAACAAAGGCCCGATAAGCCCCTTCATGCGTTCTTCAGGAATAACATAAACGCCATAAAGGAAAAAACCGTCTTCTCCGGTATCGACCACCTGCCCGCCATAGCGGACCCACATCTTTCCCTTTGCACCCCAGCTTATAGCGACAACGCGACCTGCTTTTTCGACAATAAAGCATGTATCACCTCGCGCCAGTCGTTCGCGCGCCTTGGAGGGCACTATATCAACAGTATTGAGATTGTTTATATCATCCATGGTTGCCGGACGAATGAGATAATCCTTATAGGCACGCGTGACCAGTCTGGGACTCCGCGTAGATATCAGCACCGTGTGATAATAGCTCAATAACCATTCAGGCAGGCGGGCCGAAATCGCTCCAAGCAAATATTCCGGTCCGTATGTTTCCAGCTTATCTTTAGCTTTGGTCATCTGGCCCATATGCAAACGCCCTGTCTTTGTGCCGCAAATTTATGAATATTACAGCAAATGCCAAAATATGCAAATGACAATTTTACCTTGATTTAAAATAATTAGCGGATCATATCTTCCGGCTCGATAAAGCCCTTTTTATACCTGATCAGCCTGCGGAAAATATCGAACGGGAAAACCCGCGGTGGTTCATTGAAATCATAAACATATGGAATAATTTCCGCCTCACTTAATGTCCCGAATCCAATGGAATGGCAACCCTCCAGTGTCTGGCGGGTCATATTTTGCCCAATGTCGAAGTCCGGGTCGAAATATTGCTGTTCGGGTAGATATGGCCACATGACATATTTAGCCATGTAATAATCCAGTGTGACCGGGTCATCAGCCAAACCAACCGTCCTGGCCTGCGTGGCCTGACCCTGTCTTGACTCCCAGCCGACCCACTCGGCCGTAGTCAGATAAATATCGGGCTTGCGACAACAGGTCATCCAGCCGCCAATCGCTTCGCCCACGCCGAACGCCCCGTTGGCTCCGGAAACACCATAGGAATGCAAATTCAAATAATTGCCATAGTATCCGATATCGCTTATTCCCAGGTGACTCTTAACCGCCGATGTTATTCCGGCATAATCCTGGCCACCCCCATAACCATGATTGTTAAGAGTGGGTACCTTTATGAACTTTAGCGCCGGTTGCCCGGAATAGCCGTTATCGTAAACACCGTTTTTAAGATCAATCAGCCGGTTGGAATAGGGAGAACGGATAATCGGGTAAGCCAGTTGATAGGCCAGTGAAGTGGTCGGAGAATACCAGATCGGCCTGACCCAGCCTTGACCCTGCTGCGGTCCGGTTACGACCGGCCATTGATCCGGTTCATCCTGATTACGCCAGATTCTGATCCCGTTTACGTTCCCATAGCCTTTCCCCTGATAATAGGCAATCATGTCATTGAAATTGTATGGCCCGTTGCGTTCAAGCTCGACTCCGACAGCCGTCCAATATCCGTTGGAACGAAACTGGGTGTTTTCCGTGAAAATTATCTCCCCGTCAAAGCCTCCCGGCCGCGCCAGTATCAAATCAATCAACGCCATACAACAAGCGCAGTTGCTGCCTCCTTGATTGCCCCATTGACCGTTGGGATTAATAACAACGACGTCGTCAAACCCGATAAAATTCTCAATTCCACCAAACCGCATCTCGATAACCTTGGCAACATTCTGCAGGGGGCTTCCGTTTTTGGCTAAATAGACAGGGATCCTGTCAGCGGCGAAGGCTTCAGTCGGGGATAAAATGGTCCTGTCCAGCACATAACCGCTTCCCAGCAGAATCGGTGCATAGCGCGACAATAGTCGCAACATCTCTCTTCTGTCTATAATCTTATCCCAACTCATTGAAGTATCACTTTAACAACATCAGTTTCCCGTCGACCCGGTTATCATTAATTGTCAACCGATAAAAATAGACTCCGGTGGCGATTTCGACACCCGGCGACCAGACAATTTCGCATCTATCCGATTCGGCTACCGAATTCATCGAGTAAATCGTTCGACCAAGAATATCGAATATTCGGAAATCCAGCCTCTGACCCTTAATTCCGTCGCCGGTATATTTCAGTCTGACGGAGCCGTTAAACGGATTCGGAGAGGCCGAAAAGGACAATCGTGCAGGGATATTATCGACCTCCTGGATTTCGTGATAATCACCCTGGTCGACAATGATTGAATCAGAAACGGTATAAATCGCTTTATCCGGGAAATGTGCTATGGCGGCATGTGGGGCCAATTCCAGCCCGGTTGTCTTCGGCATTAGAAATCTATATGTAAATTTCAAATGATCCAAAGGCTCAATGACCGATCCGGGCGAACCGCCATCGGTCTTGATTATCCATAAATATGCCATCGAATTCGGCACGATATGATTTTCCAGTGGCCCTTGACGGCTGACAAGAGGATTTGCCGCTGAAACGTCATAATAATAATCCAGCAATTCCGTCATGCGCGGCAGGTTGACCAGCACAACAACGCTGTCAACCCCTATTGCATTGTAATTTATAATATTACGCGTAATCGTTACAGTATCGGTTGAAATGCCGGGCGAAAGGAATAAAACATAATCTGACTGCACTGTCCCATCATCCGGAAAAATAGAATCTTTTCCCGATACGGGTGATGTCATAAGAAGTAGATATAAAAATAATTCTATAAACATTATTATTAATACGGTTCGGGCCCCCGCCTCGCTGATATTTTCGCAGTATTACCGTAATGATACTTATATATCGTTATTTTGCAAGCTAATTTTTGATTAAGAAAACACCCGGCAGGGCGTCAGGCGCCGAAATCAATACCTTTCCCGACCGCCGTGCGGAAGGCTTCTTTAAGATATCCCCAGCCCAGACCGAAATGGATGGTCGGATAGATAAATATAAGTATAGGGAAAAAAATCAAGCGGCTCCTGAAGGCCAAGTACAGCGACCAAAGGATGATAACTGCCACATACGGTTTAAACATAAAGGAGAACAAATTCCCAGCGGCCGGACTGAAGAACGACAAAATTCCCATAACTATAAGACCCAGAACGAATAGGGGTGGAAGTATAGTCGCCGGCGATAATGTCCCGGGGTGTTTGCGGGCCAGACGGAAACGTCCGGTGCCATAACGTGACATCTGCTTAAATAAACCGCCCAGGGTCTTTCGCGGGTAATAATAAACCGTCAGGGCTTTTGATGTAAAAGCCTGATATCCGGCCTTATGAGCCCGGAAATTGAAATCGACGTCTTCGCAGGCGTCAAAGCGGCCATCAAAATAACCGATTTTATCGAACACTTCCCTTTTATAGGATGCCCCGGAACTGGTCGGGTTGACAAAATCATCCTTATCGGAATAAATCGTGGAATCAAGGCCGTGTCCGATGATTGATTTGCGAGCCAGAGCTACGGCTTGCTGAAACATCGTGTTATCCGGGGTCTCCAGCAGTTGGGGACGGCTTAATATGGAAACCTTGTTTTGGGTCATAAGCCGAACCGTATTCTTGAGTAATTGATCATTGTCGATATAGACGTGCCCATCAATAAATGTTATTATCTCTCCCCCAGCCTCGCGAGCCCCGATCGTCCGGCCACCCGAAGATAACCCGGTGGGATTATCGAGAACTTTTATCCGGCCATCCTTTTTCGCGATTTCATCGACTATTGCAGCCGTACGATCTTCAGATCGCCCGATAATTACCAGTACTTCCAGCTTATCTTTTGGATAATCCTGCTCAAGAATAAATTTCAATGTGGCGGCGATAAATGCCTCTTCGTTCCGGATCGGGACCACTACCGAAATTTTGGGATATTCAATATATGAAGATTCTGTGCCGCTCATAGTTTAAAATTGACTAATGTAATCCTTCATTAATTCAAAATACGATTAAAAATGAATCAATAAAAGAGAATTTCGGGAACATTTTTGATTTTTGACTGTCTTGAGAATTACATCGATTCGAAATTTTATGAGTGAGGAAAGAAATGATTGAACGCAACAATATCGTAACCATAATGGGCAATCCCGTCACCCTTTTGGGTGATGAAATCAAACCGGGGATGGACGCCCCGGATGTAGAACTGATGGATAACGACTTAAAGCCTTTCAAGCTGTCTAACTTCAAGGGCAAAGTGACGATAGTCTCGGCGGTAACGTCACTCGATACTGGAACCTGTGATACCGAGACGCGCCGGTTCAACAAAGAAGCTGCGGCGTTGGGCGATGATGTCGCCATTGTTACCGTCAGCATGGACCTGCCGTTCGCTCAAAAACGCTGGTGCGGGGCCACGGGCGTTGATAAAGTCAAGGTCCTCTCGGATTATCGCGATGCCGCCTTTGGAAAGAAATACGGTATTCTTATAAAAGACCTGCATCTTCTGGCCCGCACCGTGTTCGTGGTTGATAAAAACGGCGACGTGCAGTACGTGCAGCACGTCAAAGAGAATTCCAAAGAACCGGACTATGATGACGTTTTGAAAGCGGTCAAAAAGCTATTAGCCTGATGTGTCTCTATCCCTCCCATAGCCGGTCATGTCTTGTACAACATGGCCGGCTTTTTTATATGGCCTCCGCAAAAAATTCCCTTCATCTGTTGCTATATGAACACTTTTGCATTATCATTGGAGTTGATATAAACCATAAAATTGAAGAAATAAATACCAAATAACCGGAACTATCTGGAGGAAAAAATGAATTTCAAATCCACCGATGAGATTCTCGATTTTGCCATTAAAAAGGAACAGGAAGCCGCCGATTTTTATGCTGATTTGGCCAGCAAAGCCACCCAAAAATACATGACCTCCGTTTTTGAGCAATTTTCGCGAGAAGAATTGGGCCATCGGGCCAAACTTGAGGGCATAAAAAACGGGAAAAAACTAGTGGCGGCCGAAAAGAAAATAATCGACCTCAAGATAGGGGATTTTTTGGTTCCGGTCGATACCGAAGACGCCGCCGATCTGACCTATCAGCAGGCCCTGGTTGTCGCCATGAAGCGTGAAAAGGAATCCTTCCGCCTGTATAACGACCTGGCCAATGCGACCGACGACGGCAACGTCAAAACCCTGTTTCTGTCGCTGGCGCAGGAAGAAGCCAAACACAAACTCCGTTTTGAAGTCGAATACGACGAACAGATTTTAAAAGAAAACTGATTTCATTATCGCCATTTGATGATTTCGGAAACTTTTATGCAATTGTATTGTTCTTTTAGAAACAACCATGAATAAGAATGTTTCTAATTAAGGAGAAGGACAATGATCAGCAAGAAAATGCAGGATGCTTTCAATAAGCAAATTAACGAAGAAATGTTTTCGGCCTATCTCTACCAGGCTATGTCGGCCCATTTTGAAGTCAATAACTTGAAAGGTATGGCCTCCTGGTTTTCAGTTCAGGCGAAGGAAGAGATGGCCCATGCCATGAAATTCTACAGCCATATTCTGGAACGGGGCGGGAATGTTGTTCTTGAGGCCATTGCCAAACCCAAAAATAAATGGACTTCCCCGCTGGCCGCCTTCGAAGAAGCCCTCAAACATGAGAAGCATATCAGCGATTGTATCGACAAACTGCTGAAACTGGCCCAGAAAGAAGGCGACGCCGCCAGCCACACTATGCTGTATTGGTTTGTCGACGAGCAAGTCGAAGAAGAAGCTTCGGTCGGAGAAATCGTTGAGCATCTCAAAATGATCGGAGACAGCGGCAACGGGCTGTTCATGATTGACAGACACCTGGGTGAGCGTGAGGCCCATTAATCAGACCTGATTATTAAAAGCATTTGGAATCGGCCGGCCTTTGGCAAAATTGCCAGAGGCCGGTTGCATTATATTTAAAATCGATGTATTTTTCTGCCTAAACATAGTATGGAGTCTAATATGCCCGAAAGCATAATCGAAAAATTTAAGAAAGAACGCCATGACCTGGCCGAGAATATGCTCAAGCATTCAGGAATCAACACCAAAAGACTTCTGAATGTCGATTCACAGGTTTACAGCGCTGGGGCGTTGAGCCCCAAAAACAAAGAACTACTCGGCCTGGCTACGTCGATCGTCCTCCGCTGCGATGACTGCATCATGTATCATCTCATTCGTTGTCATGAGGAAAAGGTAACGGAAGAAGAACTGGAGGAAACGCTGGCCATCGCCTTTACGGTCGGCGGGTCGATAACCATTCCCCACATCCGCCGCGCCTGGCGGGCCTGGGACCAAATGGCCGGAGCAAAGTAATGCCTGTTGAAAAAATTATCGCGGACCGGCTTTTGAAGGAAATTGCAGAATTGCTGAAAACCGCGAATTATTCGCAGTCGGCCTTGAAAGAAATATGTCTTCTCTTGAAAAAATCGGTGCCGCATTATGACTGGGTCGGATTTTATCTGGTCGATACCGAAAAACCGGACGAACTGGTTCTCGGACCGTTCGACGGTGCTCCGACCGAGCACACCCGCATCAAATTTGGCCGGGGCATTTGCGGCCAGGCGGCCGCCACCGGTAAAACTTTCGTGGTCGATGATGTCACCCGCGAATCCAATTACCTGGCTTGCAGTCTCCATGTCAGATCGGAGATAGTTTTGCCGATTTTCAGGCATGGCCGGCTGACCGGTGAGCTGGATATAGATTCGCACACTCCGGCGGCTTTTGATGACAGCGATGAAGTATTTCTGAAGATCGTCTGCGATATGGTCTCGGAAATCATTTAATTATCAGGAAAAAATTATGAGTAAAAGCGAAAGTAACATCAATCGGGAAGCCCTGAAAAGCCTTGGCTACGGGATGTATATCGTCACGTCTCGCATGGACGAGAAAATTAACGGGCAGGTGGCCAATACCGTCTTTCAGGTGACTTCAGAGCCGCCGCAAATAGCCACGGCCATCAGTAAAGCCAATTTGACGCATGAATACATATTAAAAAGCAGTGTTTTTGCGGTCAATTCACTGGCCGAGTCGGCTCCGATGGATTTTTTCGGGCCGATGGGTTTTCGCTCCGGACGCGTGATTGATAAATTCGAAGCCGCTCCTTATAAAACGGGCAAAAACGGCTGTCCGATTCTGACGGAAAACGTAGTCGCCGCCATCGAAGTTAAGGTCGTGCATCAGGTCGACATCGGCACACATACGCTTTTTATCGGCGAAGTCACTTCCACGGAAACCATGAGTGATGCCCCGCCCATGTCATACAAATTCTACCGAGAACATATAAAGGGCATGACGCCGGTCGATTCACCGACCCATATCCCGTCAGAAAAATAGAATTCTATTTCGAGAAGTATTTCTCGATGTACGCTTTTAAAGAATCCTTGCTTTCGAATGCAGGCATCTGATCTTTAGGCCGGTCACGTTTTTGAATGGCGTGTTCGATTCTTTCCTTCATGAAAACTACCCGTGAACTGTCTTCGGCACGGGCCATGGAGATATAGGTATTATATTCGGCAATGGCCTCATCATATCGCTTAAGCCATTCATATACGGCCCCAAGGCTGTAGTGGGCATTATAGTAATCGGGGTTGAGCTTCAGAACCATTTTATAATCGGCGATAGATTCATCAAAGCGATCCATATCGTAATAGACCAGAGCCCGGTTGAAATAGGCGTCGGCAAAATCAGGCTTGGCCGCGATTGCCCGGCTATAGCTTTCCAGCGCCTGTTCATTGTCGTTTTTTTGGCGGTAGCATAACGCCAAGTTATAAAAGGATTTATAATGATCAGGTTTGATATTGACGCAGTCTACGAAATCGTTTATGGCAAGGTCGATATTGCTGTTTTTAAAATATATCAGGCCCCGATTGCAGTAGGCTTTATAGTAGTTGCGATCCAGTTTGGTAGCCTGTGTATAATCTTTAATAGCTAAAACGGTGTCGCCTTGATAGTCATAGGCCAGTCCCCGGCTGTAATAGGCGTCGGCGAAATCCGGTTTGAGTTTGATAGCCCGGTTGAAATCCTTGATAGCCGTACTTAATTCACCTTTGCCGGCATATGCAATGCCGCGTTGCAGGCAGGCCCATTCATCGCTGCTGTCCGCTTTAATGGCCAAAGTGTATTGCTCGATTGCCTTATCATATTCCCCTGCCACTAAATAACGATCTCCATTCTCGATAAATTGCTGCGCGGGGGAAGTCTGGGCGATACCCGCCAGAGGAATAACCGCCACCAAAACGAGAATTACGAATGTCGAAATTATTACGGGGGGCACATTGTCATAGGGATGCTTTTTTCTCATGTTCACAACTCCGGAACTTTCATTTAATTGCCTAATGTTAATATGATTAATCGACCTTATTGTTCCCTTTTTAATCGGTTAAATTTTATCCAAACCGCTGACGGGCGGCAAGACTGGCCCTTCGAACAAAAGATTCAAATGGCTCCGCCAGCCTTTCACCTGTCCCGACCTCGAATAAAATCTCTGTCAAGTCAGAATTTTTCTCAAGATACGACCTCAATGCCGGCCAGTTAATATTGCCGTCACCGGGAATAAAATGATCGTCGCTCGTCCCATTATTGTCAGACAAATGAGTTTGTGTTATCCTTTTCCAGTATTCTTGAAGTATATGAAATGGCGGCCCACTCATGTTTTCATGGGAGCTGTCATAGCAAAAGCCTAAATCACACGGCCCAAATAAATCAAGCAGATGGCCGCATATCCATGAACCCCGAAAATCCGGCAGATTTTCAATATCAACTCGGACGCCGGCAGGCCGCTTGTGTATGATTTTTTCAAGGGCATTGGCCGCCCGTTTCAAGCATGCCTCTTTACCATCATCAAAATAATAATGGGGATGAACTATGGCCGCCGCTATTCCATATCGATTCGTCCATTCGAGGAAGTTCAGAACGTTTTTAACCGCCTTCCGGGCTGGCCCGACGTCTATGGCCGCAATATCATAACCATTTCGGAACGGCACATGGGCCGAGACGATTTTCAAAGAATGTTGCGCGGCCAGTTTCATAGAGTTGCCAAAAGCCCGGGAATCGAAATACCGGCTATGTTCGACATCAGCCCCCAAAGAGATGAATTCAAAGCCGCTGGCGGCGATGATCTCCATCTGTTTTTCCAAAGCCACGGTATAATCGACCGTGGTTGAAAGACCAAATTTGTATTTTCTTTCGGACATTGTTTTCAAAATACGATGAAAGAGCCGCCGACGGTAATAAAAAAACGGCCGACATTTCTATCGGCCGTTTTGATGATGCCGTCTTGCTCCCCCTGATGGATCTTAACGGCGCCAAACGGACAGGTAACTTATTTTGGAGGTAATGTCGTTACCTATGCCCCCTTTTGGATACACCAAAAGCCCCTGTTGATTATCAAAGAACCCATATCCAACCGGGGATAAAAGCATAGGGCATACCGAGACGACGGCAATGACTCATTTTATTTTATAAGTCCTTATAAATCAACGGGCGATAAATCAGTAGGCATCACGTCCCGAAGATCGGATGCCGTCGAGTTGTTTCAAAAGATGCGATTAATTGAAACGCTGTTTCAAATTAAAACGTCAGAGATAGGTCAAATTTCCATGTACGTCGGCGTTGACAGATATCTTTCACCGGTATCACAGATTATCGTTACAATGGTTTTACCGCGGCTTTCGGGGCGGGCTGCGATTTTCAGGGCAGTGGCTACATTGGCACCGGCCGATATGCCCAAAAGAATCCCTTCGGTGCGAACCATTTTGCGAGTGGTACTTATAGCCTCGTCATTGGTGACGGTCAGAATCTCGTCTATAACCTTCAAATCCAGAACATCCGGTTTAAACCCCGCTCCGATCCCCTGAATAGGATGCGGCCCCTTTTCCCCCTTAGTTAAAAATGGAGACGCCTCGGGCTCGACGGCAATAATTTTTATATTAGGATTTTTCTCTTTTAAATATTTCCCCGCTCCGGTGACCGTTCCGCCGGTACCGATTGCGGCGACAAAAATATCAACTTTTCCGTTAGTGTCGTCCCATATTTCCCGGCCGGTCGTCAAATAATGGACCTGCGGATTGGCCGGATTTTTAAATTGCTGGGGCATGAAAGCCTTGGGTGTCCGGGCGACCAGCTCTTCGGCTTTGGCAACGGCTCCGGGCATACCATCAGGACCGGGTGTCAAAATCAACTCGGCGCCGAAAGCCTTAAGAAGGTTGCGGCGTTCGATCGACATGGTTTCCGGCATGGTCAATATCAGTTTATATCCCCGTGAAGCGGCAATAAAAGCCAGCGCGACGCCGGTATTTCCCGAAGTCGGCTCGATAATAGTTGTATCCCTGGTAATCAGCCCTTTAGCTTCAGCATCATTTATCATGGCCAGGGCAATGCGGTCTTTGACCGAAGAGCAAGGGTTAAAATTTTCCAGTTTGCCCAGGATTGAGACTGGCAAACCCCGGGCCATGCGGTCCAGACGAACCAGCGGCGTATTGCCTATCAATTGAGTTATATCAGTTGCTATCCGCGGCATAACAAATTTCTCCTGATATTCGAAATTAGATAAAATACATTTGTTTTCCGGTACGAAGCTTTTCCAAAAGATCCGTCATCTTAATCGAGGCCAAATAGTCCACCAGCTTATCTTCGGCGCCCTTCCAAATAAATGATACTCCATTCTCCTTTTTGCCCTCGTCGAGCGGTTTGGAAAAAAGAGCCTTGCCTTCAAAAATGGAAACCACATCCCAAACGGTTACTATATGCGGGTCCCTGGCGAGAATATACCCGCCGTTTTTTCCGCGTGTGGCCTCAACCAGCCGGGCTCGCCGCAGTTGCGATAAGAGAAGCTCCAGATACCTCACTGGAACACCCTGACTGCTGGCAATTTCCTTCGCCTGTACCGGGCCTTTGCCGTAATTCGACGCCAGCGCCACAATCGCCTTTAACCCGTAATGTGATTTTAATGAAATCATATTACTGCCAAATTCCTATCTAAAATTGCAGGTTTTAAATTATATACGGGACAATCGGGATAAATTTGGTGGAAATTATAACTTCTGCAAAAAACAACCGGGCGCAAAAACCGCGAAAATCATTCCCTTATACCGGGGTGGATAATAGTTATCCGATAACCCGGCATATCCGGTCGGTTAACCCAGACTATCCCCTAAAATTCGACGACGCAGAAATCAGATTTGTTCGGCCAGCTCCACCAGCCTTTTATATGGTATTGCAATCCAGCTTTCGGCTTGCATGGCGCCATTGGCCAGACTAATCAATGATACTTTGGCGGCTGACTCTTCATCAGGAGCTTCATAAATATCGACAAAATCATAGGCCCCCAACAGGGCGTAATGCGCCAGAAACTTTACTTCGGGACATTTCTCCCGAACCTGGTCCAGCCAGGTGCGGCCCAGTTCGGCACGGTCTTTGACCTTCGATGCAATATCCGGTGAAAGTTTGGTCATAAGCATAAATGTCTTCATCTTTCCTCCAATCATGATCAGGAATCTTTGGAAGGATTCATTACGCGTCCGGCAAAAATAATCGCTCCAGAATTTTTCTCATAGATGAATACCAGAAATGGCCGGTCGAAATAAATCATTGGCGGCGTTGTCGTAACTATCCATCCTCCCGTCACCGCCGCGGCCTCGGTGCCTTCCTCATTGACCTCGATATAAGTCTTGTGCACGACATCGCTCAACGCCAGCCCTGCCCCCGAAGCGATATTGTCGAAATTGGCGGCTCTAAAGGCCTCACTCATACCAAGGGCGCACAGAGCCCCGACCAACGATTTCTCCCATTTAATTTTAAATTTCGGCAGGCCAAGAACGCAGTCATACGGGCCCAGATTCGACAGGATTGTTTTCCAGTCATCCAAATCAAAGTCCTTTGCGAATTCGACAATATCGGATCCGCCCGTCGGCAATACTACCACCATGTTAAAGGCCGAATCGTTGCCATAGGGCAAACGAACAGCCTCATAATCATAGTTCCAATAATGATCGAACAGCCCTTCCTTAATCATCATTTCACACTCAACCGGTGTTTGTTCGTCGACCATAAAAGGGGCTGTCCGCGTGTCGTCGGGGTCGAATTTATCCGACCAGGAGCCTTTAAAGTAAATGGCATTCAACAGCGCCATTACCAGCATCCGGGCCGTATCGTCATCGATAATTTCCGTAATTTTGCCATTCGTGTTGGCGGATACCCATTGATTAATCAAATCGGCGGCTCCGGGAGCACCGAAGTCAATGGCGTTGACTTCGGCATTACAATAGGTGGCGCATAGATTGATAAAATCCTGTTCCACAGCAAGATTCAGGCGATACCAGATGGAATTGGCGACAGTAAATGTTACCGTCGGGTCTATCGTGGTCAAAATGCTAACCAGATTGCGGCACGACTGATTGACTTCCTCCGGTGTCATGTCCTGATACCCGAGGGTCGTGTGCATAGCCTCTTTCGTGGTCCCGTCGGCCCCGTTATAAATCATGGTCAGAGCCAGTGTCACCGACAACGGCGAAATAAAGACGTTTTCAGAGCCCGATTCGGATAGAATTTCACGGAATAGATTCATCCCGAAAACATTGCCCGAACTGGCCAGGCTCTTGTCCGCCGCCGTGATTTCCGAGGGAGTCACCGGCGGTTGATTATCGGGTGGCGCTACGTCGGCTGCCTTGTCGGAGCATTGCACCATAATCAAACCGTAAATCACCAAAGCTGTCAGGATAAAAAATATCTGTTTCATGATACCCCTCCTTGTAACAGATCTACATATAATATGCCGGAATAGGGACTTTTGTGCAAATTATTTTTAGAGCCGGCGTGAATGATGAAGGTCGGACAAAATCTGCCGGTGGTCGAAAGCCATTGTCAATTCATCGTAATCACCGGTTTTAATGACTTCGGAGGCATCGCTGGCCGCCCGCAGCATGCCACCCACGGGTTCGGCCAGATAGACAATGGATACGACGTGCCCACGGGGATCGCGGCCGGGCTCGGAGTACACTCCGGCCAGGCGAATCAGCCGAACATCCAGCCCTGTTTCTTCCTTTGCCTCGCGTATGGCCGCCTGTTCCACCGTCTCGCCGATTTCCACGCCGCCTCCGGGAAGCGCCCAGTAATCTTTGTATGGTTCGTATTTTCTTTTGACCAGGACGATTTGTTCATCGGGATAGCGAATAATAATATCTGCGGCCAAAGACGGGCTGTTCATGGCGATTTTCTCCGGGGCCGTTTTTTCTTCATCGGAGCACAGCGCGCCACGTCGACCGCCCGGCCCGCCCATTGTGCAATCAGCTCGTCGTTTTCGATCACGTCGGCAGGAACTTCATAATACTTCATGGCCTCGCCGTCGGGACCATACGGCCGAAACGGTTCCATCCCGGCCCGTTCATAATCGGCCAGGTTGGTCTCATCCACTTTGAAATAAAGCACGTTGTCGCTGATGATGGCGAAAAAATGCGAATCGCAGTAGATCCCCACGGCGCCGAACATCCGCCGCATGACAATATCGCCCAGCGGTTCCAGCCTCTCGGAGATAAACTCGGCATAATCACTGCTTACGGACACCGGCGTTATTTCCTGATATTTATCATCATTAAAATCTGTTGGGCCTGAATCTGGTTGTACTCTAATCCCAATGATCGATAATTGACCAAATCCACGATTGTTCCGATAAAGCAGAGACCGGCCGTCAGAAGGTACAATAACCCCATCCCGACCTGACCCAGGTAAAACCGATGCACCCCGGCAATGCCGAGAAAACCGATTAACGCCATGAGCAGAATGGTCTGCGGATCGCGGCGCCGGGCGCGATAAACGATCGAAAACTGCTGGGCGACATCATCGCTCATGTCTTTTAATATATTGCCGATGAATAGCATTTCATCGCCTTCGATTTCCGGCATGAATCTTAATACGTCAGCCATTCTATCCTCCGTTTATATTTAATCTGTATTTCAAAATTGACAGCTTCACCAGTTGCGTCACCCTGCCGGCGATCACTCCCAGGGCCGGAATGCCCAGCGGATGACATTGGACGGACTCCTTTAGATATCCATGCAACAAAAAGGACACCGACTGCCCCAGTCCGCAACCCGGGCAGATATCCAGCCCGATATTCTTAATCGGACATAATGCCAGGTGAGATGTGCCGGCGGGATCAATGGCGGATAAATATATCAGAGCTCCCAGCCAGAAAAATAGTTCCATGTTCAGCAATCGCAAATATTTCATTTAAGCCTTTATTTACTTGTCTCGCTTTTTTCATTATACTTGAAAAAAGCCGGGAAATTCAACCTGATCTGCGGTTATCTGTACGGAAAGAACAATCACCTTATCATAAAGAGTTCGCTACCGGGATTATAAAAACTTTGTGATTGAATCCAAAGCGATAAATTAATATTTTGCTCAAAAATTTTCCAATCCGGAGGTTGAAATGTTTCGAAAGACCACTTTGTTTATATTCGGCATCCTGCTGACCTGTCTGCTGGCCATATCGCCATCAAACGCCTGCACCAGCCTGCTGGTGACCAAATCGGCCTCGGCCGACGGCTCGACTTTTATTACGTATACCTGCGACGGGCGGTTTCACCCGCATTTGTGGATAAATCACCCGGAAGATTACCCGGTCGGTGATTCGCTTAAAATCGAAGACTGGCATGGCAATGTCCGCGGCTGGATCAAACAGGCGGAACACATTTATGGCGGCGTCGGCATGATGAATGAATTCCAGCTGGCCATATCCGAAACGACCTTCGACGGCCGCCCGGAACTGGAGAACAAGGAAGGTATTTTGGGCTATTGGGACCTGATTGATTTGGCCCTGCAACGTGCCACAACCGCCCGCGAGGCGATACGGGTCATGACCGACCTTGTCGCCGAGTACGGCTATAATTCCACGGGCGAAACTTTCTCCATCGCCGACCCTAAAGAAGTCTGGATAATGGAAATGATCGGAATGGGTGAGGGTCGTAAAGGCGCCGTCTGGGTGGCTTTGAAAATACCTGATGGCTATATCAGCGCCCATGCCAATAAGGCCCGCATCGCGACGTTTCCCTTGAATGACTCCGACAATTGCCTGTATTCGGAAAACGTCATTACCTTTGCCGTAGAAATGGGCTATTATAATCCTGCATCGGGCCAGCCGTTCAGTTTCTGCAAGGCCTATTGTCCCCCGGACCCGAAAAACCGCCGTTATGCCGATACCCGCGTCTGGAGCTTATTCCGCCGCGCGGCGCCGTCGATGGATCTGTCACCCGATATAAGCCGGTCGGTTGAGGGAGCCCATGACTATCCGTTATGGATCAAGCCGGACAAGAAGTTATCTCTGGAAGACATATTGGCGCTGATGCGCGATCATTACGAAGGAACGCCTTATGACATGACGGCAGGCGTGGCCGCCGGGCCGTACGGGACTCCCTATCGCTGGCGACCGTTGTACTGGACTCTGGCCAACGAAAACGGCGACAGTGTCGAATACAGCTGGGAACGGCCCATCTCCACGCAACAGACCGGTTTTACCAGCATCGCGCAATGTCGGTCATGGCTGCCCGATCCCATCGGCGGAGTGTACTGGTATGGTGTCGATGATACCTGGTTTACCTGTTATATTCCGCTTTATGCCGGGATTGATACGGTACCTCGATCTTTCACGGTCGGAAGCATCAATAAATTTTCATGGGAATCGGCCTGGTGGGTATTCAATTTCGTTTCCAATTTCACGAATTTAAGGTACCAGTATATGATACAGGACGTACAGAAGGTTCAGCGGGAACTTGAGGGTAACGCCCTGACCATGCAAGCCGCGGTTGAAAAAGCCGCACTGGAAACTTATAAAAAGGACCCGGCCACTGCCCGCCGCTTCCTGACCGACTACTGCATATCCAACGCCGAGACGGTAGTCAGGCGCTGGCGGGAGCTGGGGGAAGATCTGATTGTCAAATATAATGACGGATACATCATAAAAGAAGACGGCCGTGCCGAGGGCATCGGTTATCCGGAAAACTGGTTAAAAACGGTCGTGGAACAGGACCCGGAAAAATACAAACTCCCGGTTTCGGCCGATAGTACTGTCGAGATGCGGCTGATAGATTGATTCGCCATCAGATTGGCGTCTTTTCCTTAAGGAGTTTTTTCGATTGCGGGGGTTATTCTTTCTCGCCCGAAGGCCAAGCCTTTTCGGCATGTCCAACTTCATCGGTTGAGTCCGATTCGGGAAGAGATTTGTACTTCGAGCCGCCTCGCGATTTGATTTCGCCGAATATGTCCGAAAATAATGTCAGTTGCCGCGGTCGGGAGGATTGCGCCAATACGGTGCTGTCCTTGTAAACGTACACCATATCGCCCTCACATTCAATTTCCGGAATATCCAGAGCCAGGCGGCACTTTTCGACGAAATAATTAAGTATTTTTTTGGCTTCCGATACCGAGGCCGACTGCCGGATAATACCCAGATGGCTTTTAAACATGACAAACTGCATATCCAGAAATCGCTGTCGGGAACTCTTCCTCAAGCCGATTCGCCAGTCCGAGTACTCCCCACCATACTTATCGATGTATTTTGTAATATCCGCGATTATCCGTTTGACCCGCACCATCGATCTCGTCCCATTGTTATCTTTAACGAATTCTGCCATAATAGATAAACTTACCTGTCGGCAGGTTATTTTCCTAATCGTCCGGAACCGGTAGCCACGCAATATGCTGTTATACGTTTGCCGTTTGCTTACCCGATAAACTATTCCGTCAGATTTTTCTCGGGGCACTCCTTGTCGATTTCTTCGCTAAGTTTGAGGATTTTTTCGTATGGTATCGCCAGCCAGCTCTCCACCTCGGAAGCCCCGTAATTGCGTGTCAACAGCGATACCTTGGCCGCGATTTCTTCGTCGGGTGCCTCATAGATATCCATGAAATCCCAGTGACCCATCAGGGCATAATGGGCCTTGAAGTGAACCTGCGGGCATTTTTCACGGATAATATCCAGCCATTCGCGGCCGGTGCGGTTACGTTTGCGCAAGCCCGCGCTGACTTCGACCAGAAGAGCATCGCTGGCCGCCAGTCGGGTCATAAGAACGAAAGTCTTCATAGGACACCTCCTGTTAGGTTAACCGCAGGAGACTGTCGTGGTTGTATTTAAGCGGAAGTATATGCCCGGTGTAATATCAGCCCTTACCCTTATGGCTTAATATACTATGCCCGCCGGTAAAAGGAAAGGAAAAAATAGCTCGGTCGGACTGCTCGAAATCGAAACTTTTACTGAACCATGCCCGTCATGGGATCCCACACCGGAATAACAACCGGATCCTTCTTGAATATTTCAAGGACTTCTTTGGGCACGTACTTTTTCTTGACAATTATATTATAGATGAACATGTCAAACCAATCGTTATACATGCTCCAATAGCCCTTGTCACCGTTGCTTTCGCCCCAGCTGTTTTCGACGAGCCACTTGGCAGCAACGCCGCCAGATGTGTCTACCCCGACCAGAGTCATCAAATGATTGGCGCTGTTCTGGCGCAGTAAGGCCCGCTCTTTTTTATCCATGTCCATGTGCGTGTTGAACAAACCCTGATAATCAAAAATGTGTCGTGCCATCAGGCCAAGTTTGCGGTTTTGGTCTTCGCCGACATCGGCTCCGAAGACAACCGGGTCATCATTTAAAAGTGATTTCAAGGCCGCTTCCCGGATTATCTCCATGGACACATTGGCGTAGGTTATGTCCTTTCGGTCGAACATGTTGCGCGTCATGTCAGCCTTAATATGCAACCCGTAATCTTTGGTAGGATTATTAAAAATGTTCACATACTCTGACAGGTCCACCCCCACGAAATCCTTATAAAAGCTTTGTGGTGTGTATGTTCGTGGTTCGCTTAAGGCACTGTCGCTGGTCTTATAGCGCCAGACGAATTCCGTCGGCGGTTCGCCGAGATTTATAACCAACAGGCGGTAAATATCCGGCAACATTTTTTCCTTGGCTTCGCGGAGTTCTTCTTCGGTCCGCCCTTCGGCGTGCATCCGTCGCAACTGGGCGGCATCGTGCCGCAATTTTAAGGTAATGACATGATTCATAAGACCGGTATTGGAAGAGCTGTTTGTCTCCGGCATGATATCTTTGGGGACGGCGCCGTATTTGTCCAGCAGGTTGGCTGTGTACTCCCAGTACCCGCCGTCTCCAATTGGCGATCTTAAGATTTCGGAAAACTCTCTGTCGAGAGGGTCGCGGTCGCGAAATTCAATGACCCATTCCAGAAAGCTGTTGGCTTTTTCGAGTTTATCCCAGAAGGCCAGGTAATTCTGCGATAACTCAAAACTTTCGAGATCATATTTCTTTATAACGTAATATCGAATCATGTTCAAACTGGCAAACAGCCAGCACCGCCCGCTCGATTCCTGGGCAGTGATACCTTTGACTTTCAATTTATGATTGAACAACTTATTGTGATTGCGAACAATTTCACGATTCAGGGCCAATTCGTTGATGCCCGTATTGGTGACGGCGTTATACACGGCCCGGGAAAAGGAATCAAGTTCGAACGACGCTCTGATTTCGTTCAGGGTCCCTTCCGAAATACCGCCCTTATCCGGGTTTGATGCCGTTGCCGGCGAAAAGGCCAATATGGCCCCCGAAAAAACCAGCCAGAATATATATCGCTTGGACATAACCGCTCCTGCCAAAATAATTGATTTATCCGTCCATATATTAAGGCATGAAGAACGAAAATACAATATCCGAACGATGAAAATCCTTAACTTTGCAGTCGATCCAGGCGTCTTCTGGTATCGTCAACCAAATCAAGCTGTTTATCGGCCGCTCCCCAGTATTTAAGAATTTCGCGGTAGCAATCGACGGCATTCTGGTTTTGTCCGAGGGCCTCATAGCCCTGCCCCAAGTAATAAAGAGAATTCATATATCGAAAGGAATTGCTGGTCAAGGCTTCACTCTCGACCAGTCGGCGAAGGTTTTCTATTCCCTCCTCGAAACGTCCGGATAAAACCAGCAATTTGCCGATATCGTAATAATGTTCGCTGTCGCCCTGGTATGGCATATCCATGATTTTTTTGAAAGTTTCGATCATGGCGGCCGTATCAGCCTGACAATAGTTTTCGAATAACTCACCGATACCGTCGCTGATATACCAGAAATCAGGCGGGACACTGGCCTTGAAATATTCCATTGCCTTTACCCATAGATTGCGCGCTTCCGTTTCTCGATTACGGTCCATCCTTATTAGAAATAGAGGATAATCAAAGGCTTGAAAACGAACAGCCCACTTGGATGATTCCCGAATATAATGCAGGGCGCTGTCACGCGGCCTATATTCCCAATAATACGCCGCAATACCCGCCAATATGGTCGAAATCTGCGAACTGTCATTTTCCGCCAGGCCGTATTCCAGTTCCTTGAATCGAGCATTCAGGGCGGCTTTAAATTGCCCCCGCCACCCGGCCAGATTGGATACTATTTCATAATAAGTTATCATTCGATAATTATTGTTTTCATGGCCGTCTTTAATCCGCCCCGCCCAATGATTTGCCTCATCGAAGTCCCTTTTCAAAATGCACGCCCGGACTATACGCGTCAACGCCGGCAGATAGCCCGGATGAGTTTCCAGTAACTGTCGGCATTCGGCAATGGCATCATCGTAACGGCCTTTGATCATATAGAATGTGGCCAGATATATATAGGGGGTGGGCGATGAGGGGTAGTATTCTTTGCTTTTTAACGAATATTCAATGGCCTTATCGTAATCGTGAATATCGGAATAAATGGAAATAATCCTGTCCAGTGCCGGTTGATAGCGGGGGTCGAGCATCAGGATGGAATCGAGATGAGCCAGCGCCGTTTTGCGCGACTCCTCCTTTCCCCCTTTGGACTGGTATATAAAAATCGCCAGAAATGACCGGGCTTCCTTTTCCTCGGGATAATTTTTCACGAAAGTCGAAAGATTGACGAAACCTTCGGCAAAATTATTCTCCACGAACATATCGTAATAAATGTCCAGCAGATTTCGATCTTTTTGGCTCAAGTGGCTTTCCAGCTCTTTGGCGCGAACAAAATACGGAACCCCCGCCTGGATTCGACCCTGCAGCGCGTGTGACATACCAATCCTAAGGTACGGCAACGCGAACGTAGAGTCCTCTTCAGTCGACCTATTAAAATGTATTATGGCGTCATCGAACAAATTGGAGTAGTACTTCTCCATGCCCAGAATGTATTCCCTATATGCCTGCGGCGAAGCCGATGTCAGGTCGGCCACCTGCGCATTCTGGCTCATGACATCTCTTATATTCAGGGACTGGGCAATTTTGTCGGTTAAATCGTCCACGAGGTCAAGGGGGTTGCTGCCCACCACTTTCTCCGCCAGAAGGATTTTGCCCGTTTCAGCATCTTCCACTCTGGCATCAATTCTTATCTGGTCACCCAGTCTAAAAAACGAACCCATCAGAATTTTGGTCGCCCCCAGCTCTTTGGCCGCCTTTAAAACATCCTGCCGTACAGACGGGTCGCCGATTTTTTCGGGTTTGCGTTCAAGGCGATCCAGAATACGGTTGCGGCTGATAATATTAACCGACGAGCTCTGACTTAAATCGGTCTGGAGCATATCGGGCAGACCGGCCCCAAGCCAGTCAAGTTCAGTATCACCGGTTTTATTCTCGAATCCCAGGATGGCCAGGATATTTTCATGCGCCTGAAGGCCGCCATTGGACGAGGGCGACGACCCGCCGAATTTCAATATGACCACGATAATCAAAGCTATCGCCAGCAGGGCGGCGGCTATCTTCCCCACCGGGAAATTGAAAATTTTAACGCGCGGCGCTATACCGATGCCCGACGATGACAAGGCCACTGAATCCGATATACCGCTGTCGAACTGGCGTCGAAGATTGCGCAGATCGACGACCAGATCACGGGTATCCTGATAGCGGTCGGCCGGCGATTTTTGAAGACATTTGTCAATAATTCTATCCAGTTCGGCCGGAACCGTCTCATTAAGACTGCGTAAAGGCGTCGGACGGGCTTCAAGAATCTTGGCGATGATAGACACTTTGTCTGATGCTTCAAACGGTGATTTGCCGCCGAACATTTTATATAACAGAATGCCGAATGCGAATATGTCCGAACGCGAATCGACGGCTTCGCCTCGGGCCTGCTCGGGAGATATGTACGATATCGTTCCCAGAATCTTACCTTCCTGCGTCAGTTCCTGCGAAACGGTATGAGCGCTTTCGGATTCGACGTCGGAAGGATCGGTTTCGTATAATTTGGCCAGGCCGAAATCGAGAATCTTGGGCTCGTTGTCGGAATCGAGCCGGATATTTTCCGCCTTTATATCGCGGTGCACAATGCCCAATTTATGCGCCGCGGCCAGCCCGGCCGCGATTTTTTCCGACAGACGCAACAGTTCCCCTGTCGGCAGACTCTTCGTCCCGATATACTCGGTCAGCGAGGATCCGTCGATGTATTCCATCACGATATACGAAATGTCCTTCCCCGATTTTTCCTCGCGGGCCATATCCATGTCGTAAATAGCCATGACATTGGGATGAGTAATACGGGCGGCGGTCTTGGCCTCGCGGATAAACCTCTGGCGGCGGTTATCGTCGTCAAAGTATTCCGATAAAAGAATTTTCAGAGCCACCTGGCGATTCAATTTGGTATCCTCGGCCAGATAAACCTCGCCCATACCCCCTTCGCCAAGCTTGCGAATTATCTTAAATTGGCCAAATGTCGTATCCGGTTCGAGAATCATATTCCCACCCTTTTAATGGCTATTGTGGTGATATCGTCCGATTGGGGACTATCCCCCAGGTATCCGTTTATCTCATCCAGTATTTTTTCGGTCAGCCCGCGCGACGTCTCTGTCCGGTGATTAATCACCAGCTCTTGCGTTCGTTTGTCGCCGAACAAGCCCTTATCGTTTTCAGCTTCTGTGATGCCGTCGGTGAAAACGAATAACAAATCGCCCTTGTCAATCGTCCGTGATTCAATATCCCAGTCGGCGAAATCAAAAGCCCCGATCATAATTCCGGAGGCTTTCAATTGCTCCAGACTACCGTCGGCCCGGACCAAATAAGGCGGATTATGCCCGGCATTGACGAAGTGCAAAACGTTTTGACGATTATCCAGTATTCCTATAAACAGCGTAGCAAAATGCCCCGGAGCGCTGTATTTATGCATTTGCTGTGATACTTTGACGACCATTTCCCGCAAATCCGGATTGTCCGACCCGTATAAAATTCGAAACGACGCCAGAATATTGGACATGAGTAATGCGGCCCCCAGACCCTTGCCGGAAACGTCGGCCAGTAAAAAAAGCAGGCGGCCATCGGGTAAGACGGCAATATCATACAAATCCCCCCCGACTGAATATGACTGCTCCTGATAAGCATAAATATCATAGCCTTCGAATGGCGGCGGCTCCTTGATAATCAAATTTTTCTGAATTTGTGCGGCTCGGTTCAATTCGGCATCCATAATCTGCTTTTTATGACGTTCATCCAGAAGTTCATAATTAAGCAACCTCGAGGCGATAATATTGCCGAACGTGGCCATGATGCGCAGATGATTATCGTCGTAACTATGAGCAGGATTGCTGGTATCGGCATAGAGAATCCCCAGAACTTTGCCCTCGTCGAAAAGCGGCACGGCAACGGCCGATTTGAGTTCCGACAGAATAATTGACTGCTGCCGGGCGAAACGAGGGTCGTTTTTCGGATCGCCGATGACAATCGAATTCTTCTGAGTCATAATCTCCTGCACAATCGTACTGGACAGCCGAAACGCCCCCGGATCTTTGATACCCTTAAGCAGGGTGGCTTGGGCCCTAACGTCGTGGCCGTCATCGGAAACGAATAAAACCGCCAATCGTTCAGCCGGGATGGCCCCCGCCACTATCTCCAGTGATTTATGAAGCATCATTTCCCGAGGTTCATCATAAACCAGCAATTTAGCCATATCGAACATGGTGCCCAGCAAATCCTGTTGTGTCGATACTCCCCCGGTCAAAGGTCTCAAGGCTTCATTTATGGATAAAAATCTCGATTTCAACAGTTCCTCATCGGCCAATTGACTGGATAAATTCTCCGCCTGCCCTGCCACCGCCGATATATCCGGAATTCCGACTTTGAACTCGGTCTGACCGAAAAGAACTTTATCGCCGCTATTCAGTTCGACCGGCGATGTCAGCCTCCGGCCGTTGACGAATGTCCCGTTATGACTACCCAGATCAGTTACAATTATCCGGTTATTCGAATCGACGGTGATTTTGGCATGTTGTCGCGATACCGTCCGGTGCGGAACACAGAAATTACATTCGCTTTTGCGGCCAATCAGGTATTCTCCCGGTTCAAGCGCCCAGGAATAAAAATGACGGCCATCGGTTCCGCTAAGTTTAAAAGACATAATATTTTATCTAATACTATTGTTTCTGGTTTTATATTTCAAAAAATGTTAATTCAAACAGGCCGAAACATCAACATATTTTTCTGCTTTTGCTGATCGATTCCATCTGGAAAGCCAATTTTATGGGCCAATGTCATAGTAATGGTCTAAATTCATTGACAGATTCCCGGAATTCTTTATATTATACTATTGATTGAAGCACAATTACTTACGAATATTGTTTTCAACCGGACGAAAAATACGGCTTTTTAATGCAATACAGACATAAAATCAGTTGCCGTGGGATCTTTCGAATATATCAGCGGCGGGCTAAAGACTGCCGATATTATATCGACATAAGAAAATAGGAATAATATGAAAATTGCCTATTTCCTACTTCTTTGTTTAATTCTGCTGGCCGGCGGACTATCGGCGCAAACGGCGAATATTCTTATTGACGCCACAGCCTTCCCCCTGACCGTTCCCCCGGATACAATCTGGACAGGCGAGGATTTTACCTTGTCCATTTTTATGCAAAACACCAGCGGCGAATACTGCATCGGTTATAGCATGAGTTATGGACTGTATAGCCCGGACAGCCTGACCACCATTGAGTACAGGGATATTGGCGGTAACACTGGGCACCCGGCCTTTAAACTTCTCAATCATTTTGATCAAAGTTACGGTTATTACTGGTTTTTTAATTCATTCTTTCAGCTGAACCTGGACAGTGCGCTTCCCGACACGTTTAATCATTCCGTGGCCGGGACGCCACCCCATACCGGCTGGCCTCCGTCCGACAACTCCCGCCTGGTACGACTTGAAATCGGATTGCGGATCGATGAACCGGGAACGTTTTGCATCGATTCCATCGACCATCCGCAGTCAACCTATGACTGGCTCTGGCTGGCCCCGTCGATTCCGGCATTCAACGGTCCCTATTGCTGGATAATACGCCATTGCCCCAATCAGGACGGCGATACCTTATGTGATTTTGAAGATAACTGCCCTGACGTATACAACGACGACCAGACCGATACCGATCTCGATCTATTGGGCGACGCTTGTGATAACTGCCCCGAAGATTACAACCCGGAGCAGGAAGACGAAGACGGCGACGGAGCCGGTGATCTTTGCGACAACTGCCTCGGGCTTTACAATCCCGATCAGGCCGATGACGATCAGGACGGGGCCGGAAATGCCTGCGATATATGCCCCGGATACGATGATTTCGTCGATGATGACGGTGACGGGGTTCCCAATGGATGCGACCAGTGTGAAGGCTACGATGACGCCGTTGACGAAGACGGCGACGGGGTTATCGATGGCTGTGATAATTGCCCCGGCCTGTACAATCCGAGGCAAAGCGACTATGATGAAGACGGTATCGGTGATGACTGCGATCCCTGCAGCAGCTTCCCTCCCGTAATAACACCCGTGGTTGATCCCTACGGTGTTCTTGAAAACGGGGACTTTGCCTATTATCCCGATGTCACCGACCCCGATGACCTTGAAGGACTCACCATACAATATCCTCTGATTCCGCAATGGTGCACGGTCGTCAACGATACGGTCAAAGGTGTCGCCCCGAACGTATTCGTCGCGGAGACGTTGACCGTGGTCGCCTGGGATTGGTGTCAGTCGGACACGTTGAGCTTTTTGGTGGTTGTCTGCGCCTGCGGCGATATCGTCATGGACGGCGCCGTCAACCTGCTCGATATTCTGTACTTGATTGATAACCTCTACGGGGTTCCACCGGGACCGCCGTCATCACCGCCGCATGCTTCCGATGTCAACGATGACGGGGCGGTCAATTTGATCGACATTTTATACCTGATTGACTTTCTGTACGGCATTCCACCCGGTCCGGAACCGGTCTGCCCCGATTTATAGAACCGGCCGATCCTTAACGATTCGAGCGAAGCTGTCCGGGTCGGTGTCGCCTTCGGTATTCAGAATAAGAACAGCGCTTTTCGAATTCAGGGCTAAATGATCCCGTGCGCCTTTCAGATCTTTATCTTTGAGTATTCCCAAAAGAGCGGCCAGTCCGGCCGCACCCGATTCGCCCGAAACGATACGCGTGTCGTTGCCGTCCGGATGATACAATATCCGCATGGCTTCCCGGGCGTAATCATCGGAAATACTCATAAACAAATCGAAGCCATCCTTTATTACGGGCCAGGCCACCGGCGACGGCGTTGCGCAGTTCAATCCGGCCATGATGGTACCATAGTCAGCTCTTGCCACGACCGGCTCGCCCCTCTCGATCGATTCCAGCAGGCAGGCCGGTTGCCATGGTTCAACCGAAACCAATTTAACTCGGTCAACCGAGTTAATTTGACGATAGTACCATGCCACCGATGCCGCCAGCGCCCCGACACCGACCTGGACGAATATAATATCGGGAATGACGTTACTCTGGCGCCGGATCTCTTCGTACATGGTCAAATACCCCGCCGATATCCAGCGCGGTATTTGTTCATAACCCGGCCACGATGTGTCCGAGACAATCTGCCAGCCGAATTTCTCGGCGTCACGGCGGCATTGTGCTACGGCCCAGTCATAATCGCCGTCAGCGACAAGCACCTCCGCCCCCTCCCGCATGATATTATCTATCCGGGGTTGAGCCGAATTGCGGGGCATATATATGACCGACTTCTGCTTTAACAAACGGGCCACCCAGGCTACTCCTCGGCCATGATTGCCGTCGGTGGCCGTGCAAAAAGTGAAAGTATTGGGGACTATGAAATCGTGATCTCTGTAAAATTTCTCCGGCGGCGGGCAGTCTCCCCCGTGAGATTCCAGGTACTCTTTAATGAATCTATATATGGCATATGTGGAACCGAGCGCCTTGAACGCCTTTAGTCCGAATCGGTGCGATTCGTCTTTGACCAGAATACTCCCGACGCCCAGCCTCCGGGCCAAATGCGGCAGGGCCCGCAGCGGTGTCGGAGTATAAACGGGAAGAGATTGATGGAGGGCAAAAACATCGGCACTATCATGGCCCAAATATTCTGCGGCAGATGATAATTCGCTTGTCAGGAAGAGATTGACAATAAAGCGATTCACGCTACTTTCTCGCGGTCGATATAATGACGATTCCCACCAGTAAAAAAACGACGTTGACCAGCCAGGCGGCGGCATCGGGATTGAGCCTTCCGCTATACCCCAGCGACTGCACTACTTTAAAGCAAACGAAGTAACTCAAAGCTATTCCCGAACCGATGGCAAACGACACCGCCACCCCGCCCCGTTTGGGATTGGAGGCAATCGGAACGCAGATTAAAATCACGATAAACGATGCGAAGGGATAGGACAATTTCAGTTTTAAATCGACCAGTTCCTGTCGGTATGGTCCGCCCGTACGCTTCATCAGGTCGATATACCGCTTCAGCTCTTCATAACCCATGTCTTCCGGTTTCCCCAGGGGGATTTCGAAATCCGACGGCTTGTCCTCAATGTACGCCGCCGACAGTGAATCGAAGGCGATAAAGGTCTCCCCGGAATCGGAGAAATCTCTTTTTACACCGTTATATAGCATCCAGTTCTGACTGGTGAAACGTATTTTATCGGCGGTGACAATTTCCCGCAGGCGGTTGTCATCCGATCGATAGATCTTGACATCGTCGCCTTCGCGACGAGGAATGTTGTACGACGTGATGACATAAAACAGGTTCTGGTTCACCTGGCGATAAATATTATGGGTCGACATGGTTGCTCCCCGGGATTTTTTGCGGATAACGAATTCTTTCATCTCCACCCGCTTCTTATTCGGCTCCGGGTAAATGATTTCGTTAAAATAAATATGACCGACACTCAATAGAAACGTGAATACCAGAAGCGGCATCGCAATGCGATACAGCGATATGCCGCTGCTTTTCATGGCCAGAATTTCATTACGCCGGGCAAGGATACCGATCGATATTAACCCGGCCAGAAGAACGAACACCGGCAAAAAGGATTTTATTACCCAGCCCGTGAAATATGTATAGTACACCAGCACCTGGTCGAACGGCACATTGTTGTCGATGAATCGCCGCAGTTCCTCCACCATGTTGATGGCGACGATCAGCAGACCGAATGCGAACGTCACCAGAAGCAGGGCGGCAATGAAATATCGCAGCAAATACCGGTCGATCACTTTGAGCATGCTATCTCCGCAAAAACGAAAAGAGCGGTTTTTCGGAAATCACCTTGACCAGCAAGTACAATCCGGCTCCGCCGACAAGAAAATTGGCCGACCACATGGCCCAGAATGGAGACACCATCCCCCGATCGGCCAGATCCTCCCCCCCGATAAGAAAAGCCCAATAGACGGTGAATACCAGAAGCGATACGGTCGCGGCAATACCCATCCCGCCCCGCCGCGACAGGATGGCGATCGGGGCACCGAATAAAACGAAAGCTATCGACGCCGCCGGAATGGAATATTTCTTGTATATTTCGATCAGGTATTTATTGATGACTCGCTGTTGCTGGTCAATCTGTTCGGCATCGTTTTTGATCCGGGTCGAAAGGCCCTTCATATCGTTTTTTAGAAAACCCAGCGCCTTGACATCATCGGTGGCCCTGTCGACCGGATAATTCAACGAATCGGCAAATAAAAATAATAGCTTGTTCTCGATATTTTTATTCATTTTGGTAACAAACGGCTCTCGAGTCGTTTCCGACCGAGCGATGACCTCTCGCATTTCCGATATATCCATCTCCCGGTCGGTCTTGATGTTCGACGGTGTTCTCTTCAATTCCGAACCGACCCCGCCGACATTAATCACCTGTTCGGTGAAATTCACCCGGCGATAGTTTTCCGGTTTTTTTCGGTCCAGCATGTGGATTTCGCCGTCATGAAGTGTGAACTGGACTGTCTGGCCGTCATCAAGGAATTTCATCAGCCCGGACTTGGCGACGATTATGCGCGGCTCGTTCTGATTTTTTACGTCACTGATTCGAACCCCTTCCACTTCGGAAGTGATATGGTCGATTTTATCGATCAGGATGATATACCCGGTTATATCGGTAATGAATACTCCGGCGCGGAATGTTAGAGTCGGGCGCATGGCGCTGATATCCCCGGCCAGAACCCGCGCCCGGTGGTTCAAATCGGGCAATATCTTGTCGCTGAATTGAATCATACCATAAGTCAGCGCAGCCGAAGCCAGCAAAAGCGGAATTAAAACCCGCAATAAATTCACCCCCGAGGATTTTATAGCCACGATTTCGCTGTCCGAGGTCATCCGGCCGAAAGCCATCAATGTCGCCACCAGCACGGCCATCGGAACCGACAGGGCCATCATCCAGGCCAGATTAAGAAAAATCAGTTCCAGCACCACCCAGACACCGATATCTTTGTCGATCACCATTTCAACGATTTTGGGAATGGTCTCCAAAATCAAGACAAACATGATTATAAAAACGGCGAAAATAAACGGCGCGAAATGCTCTTTCAGTATATAGCGATTAAGTATCTTCATAATGCCCATCAATATAGCTTTATACCAAAGACAATCAAAGAAAATTCCTTTTCGGTGGCACACACCGTTGTTTCTTATTATATTGACGCCGTCAGGACCGAATTGGAATATGATCAAAGATCTGAACATAGGTGACACTATAACCGCCTTCATGGCCATACGCCGGTCAGAAATACGGGAATACAACGCCACGACCTATATCGTTTATGAGTTCGGCGACGCCTCCGGGCGTGTCGCCGGGGTCTGGTGGGAACCGGAAAAAGTCGCCGTCGATGAGCTTCAGGAAGGCGACGTTGTCAAAATCCGGGGAATAGTCCAGGAATACCGCGGAAAACTCCAGATTCGGGTATCCAAACTTCGTCGGGCCGAAACGGGTGAATATGATTTGGCCGATATCCTCGCCCATTCCCAGTTTACGAAGGAAGAACTCAAAGGCCGCCTTCTGGCCATGACCGAAAAAATCGAAAACGGCTTTATTAAAACGCTGGTGGAATCGTTCTGGAAGGACGAGCGCTTTTTCGATGACTACCTTCGTGCCGCCGCTGGTAAACTCTGGCATCATGCCTTTATTGGCGGCCTGGCCGAACACTCTCTTAACGTAACCGATTTATGCCTCGAAATGGCCCGGCGTTATCCCAAACTCGAACGCGACCATCTGATTTTTGGCGGGCTGTTTCATGACGTCGGTAAAATCGATCAGTACGTGATAACTTCCTATATCGATTACTCCGACGAGGGCCGGCTGGTCGGGCATATCAATACCGCCGATTATCTGGTGACTTCCCACGCCGGAAAAATCGATCATTTTCCGCCGGAACTTCTAATGCGCCTGCGCCATTTGCTTCTGGCCCACCACGGCCAGAAGGAATTCGGCTCTCCAGTCGTGCCCATGACGCCCGAAGCCTTTATATTGAACTTTGTCGATGAAATAGATTCCAAAATGGGCGCGCTAGAAAGAATCCGCCAGAAAACTGGGTCGGGCTGGTCGGAGTATGTCAATCTGCTCGACCGCATGATATACTTCGGCAAGGAATGAACGGCAATCTTATGTCGTGTCAGAATAAGATTATCCTTAAAGTCGATAATGTCCATCGCGCTGTTAAGAAAAATGGAACCATCGTTAATACTGTCGATGGCATTTCTTACACCTTTAACAAGGGTACCATATATAATATAGTCGGGCCGTCGGGGGCGGGAAAATCCTCATTTTTAAGACTTTTGAACCGTCTCGATGATCCCACCTCGGGCGAGATTTATTTCCACGAGAAACTTATAACCCTTTATCCTCCTACCGAGCTGCGCAAGAAAATCTCAATGCTGTTCCAGACGCCATATTTATTCGACGGAACCGTACGCGAAAACCTGAAATATTGCTGTCAGCATGATGACAAAACCATTGCAGAAATTCTTTCCCGCGTCGGATTGAAACCGGAGTTTGCCGACAAACAAGCCGAAGATATCTCGGGCGGTGAACGCCAGCGTGTGGCGCTGGCGCGGGCTCTGCTTTTGGATCCGGTAATCCTGCTTCTGGATGAGCCGACCGCCTCGCTTGACCCGACTCTCTCGCAGTCCATTGAAAGACTCATACTTGAATTGACAAAGAATTTCTGTCTGACAACAATTATAGTTACTCATGATCCGGATCAGGCCCGGCGGCTGGGCGGAAACACGCTTCTGCTGGTCGCGGGACGCCTGATCGAATCCGGGCCCACGGATATAGTCCTGAATAATCCCTCAACCGACTCGGCCCGCCGCTATCTTAATCGGGAGCTGATATGATTGAAACCGGCTATTTTCAGGTCCTGGCCGCGGCGGCGTTGGCGGCGCTGGCTTTCGTACTGGCCAAAGTCAAATCAATACCGGTCGAAAAAGATATCGCCTTCGGTTCGGTGCGGGCTTTCATTCAACTAATTGCGGTCGGGTATGCCCTTGAATTCATCTTCAAGCTGGAATCACTCTGGTTGATAGCCCTGGCGGTGGCGATAATGATTGTGGTTGCCTCATACACCGCCTCGCAACGTCTGCCCAAATCCAAGCGTCCGTTTGCCGTATCGCTGATAGCCATCACGGCCGGTTCTGTCATAACGCTGGTCCTTATGTTGCTTTTGGGCATTATCAAAGTCGAGGCGCGCTATATCATTCCTTTGTCGGGCATGATTATCTCCAACGCCATGAACGGAGGCGCCGTCGCCTTTGACCGTATCGGCTCCGATCTCAAAACCAACCGCCTGGCGGTGGAAACATCCCTGGCTCTGGGCAAAAACTGGCGCGAGGCATCCAGCCGATTTTATCGCATGGCCATAAAGGCCGGCATGATTTCGATCTTGAATTTCCTTAAAACCGTCGGTGTCGTGGCGCTTCCGGGGGCCATGACCGGCATGATTCTGGCCGGGGCCTCGCCTCTCGATGCCGTCTTGATACAGCTGGTGGTCGGCTATATGCTTCTGTCGGCGGTGACCATCACTACTATCATTTCGGCGGAGCTGGCGATTCGTCAATATTTTAATAATGCCGAACAATTTGCAGGTTGAATTGACTTGATTTTGAACCGATTTTCAATAAATTGGGGCCTTAACCGATAAGGCTTTAAGTTTTATCGGTTTCTTTGGAGACGGAGAGGTGTCCGAGTTGGTCTAAGGAGCACGCCTGGAAAGTGTGTAGGGGTGATAAGCCCCTCCAGGGTTCGAATCCCTGCCTCTCCGCTTTAATTTAATATACTGGTTAAGCTTACCGGCAAATAATTTTCCATTTGTCCGCTGACATTTAATCGATTTAATTTTGGATGATTAAAGATACGCTAAAATGCGTTAATCCTATTTTAGGCCCTATATATGATGCAAATCAATTTGCCCCGGTCATTTGACTATTTTGATGACTTATTTGATTTTCTTCAGGCTTTTTTTTCGAAGTACGATATACCCCGTGCGATTTCTTTTCCGGTGAGTCTGGCCACGGAGGAAATAATTACCAATTGTATAAAGTATAATCCATGCGGCGGTGACCAAATAGCGGTAACCCTGGAACATAAAGGTAAATACCTGGAATTGACTATAATCGACGGTGGCACGGCTTTCAACCCCGAAGACGCGCCCGAGCCGGATATCAACTCGCCCTTGCCGGAGCGCAAAACGGGCGGACTGGGCCTGTTTCTGGCGAAGCAAATTATGGACAGAATTAAATATTTATATGAGGACGGAAAAAATATCGTTATATTAAGAAAGAATTTGGAGTCATGATATGTTTGATATTTCGATAACCGATGACGGCGTTGTGCATCTGAAAGGCCGGCTCGATGCCGCGCAGATAGAAAAAGCCGGCAACGTGCTGAACCATTTGAATCGGTCTTTCACGGTCGATTTTGCCGACCTCGAATATATTTCCAGCGCCGGATTGAGCGTCTTTCTGGTCGCGCGCCAGCGTATGGAAGGCACCGACCACCGCATCAGAATGATAAATATGAATAGGGATATCCGGGATATTTTTCGCTACGCGGGGATGAATCAGATATTCGACATCGAGTAGGCCGCGGACACTCTTTATGCATTTTGCTTAATGCCGTTCCGTTCAATCCGCCTTCTTCGGACCGAGCATATTTTCCGGTGCCAGCAGTTTGTCCAATTCCCCTTTTGATAGCAGGTTTTTCTCGAGCACCAGTTCATAGACCCCGCGCTCCGATTCCAGAGCTTCCTTGGCCAGCGCCGTACAAGCGTCATAACCAAGAGCCGGCATTAACGCCGTCACCAGTCCGATACTGTTTTCTACCATCTTTCGACAGCGTTCGATATTGGCCGTAATACCGTCGATACAACGATTCTTGAGCGTGACCATGCCGTTCTTGAGCATTTCAATCGATTCAAAAAGGCTGGCGGCGATAATCGGCTCCATGACGTTCAACTCAAGCTGTCCGGCTTCGGCGGCGAGAGAGACAGTCAAGTCGTTGCCGATTACTCTGAATGCAATTTGATTGACGACTTCGGGGATGACCGGATTGACCTTGCCGGGCATGATCGACGACCCCGGCTGCATCGGCGGCAGGTTGATTTCATTGATGCCCGCACGCGGTCCGGATGACAGCAGGCGCAAGTCGTTGGATATTTTTGACAGTTTCACCGCCAGACGTTTGATGGCCGACGAATACATCACAAACGCCCCGGTGTCCTGCGTCGCCTCCACCAGGTTACCGGCCAGAACAACTTCCAGCCCGGTAATATCCCTGAGGTGTTTGACGACTTTCTCGGAGAATCCGGGTTCGGCGCAGATACCCGTGCCGATGGCCGTTCCGCCCATATTGACCTCAAGAAACAGCCTGACATTTTGGTCCAGGCGTTCGATTTCCTCGTTAAGCGTCGTGGCATAGGCGCCGAATTCCTGTCCCAGCGTCATGGGGACGGCATCTTGCAGTTGGGTCCGGCCCATCTTGATGACGGAGGCGAATTCCTCGGCCTTGCGTTGGAATGATTCGACCAGTTGTTTAAGACATTTCGTAAGCTCACTATTGGCATAGATCAACGCGACCTTGAGCGCCGTCGGATAGGCATCATTGGTGGATTGAGATAGGTTAACATGATTGTTGGGGTGGCAATAACGGTACTCCCCGCGCTCATAACCGAGTATCTCCAGTGCGCGATTGGCGATAACCTCGTTGGCGTTCATATTGGTCGAAGTGCCGGCTCCACCCTGAATTATATCAACCACAAACTGGGTGTGATTTTTTCCGTTGATGATTTCGGTACAGGCCTGGCAAATGGCGTCGGCTATCGGCTTTGACAACAAACCCAGCTCGAAATTGGCCCGGGCAGCCGCCAGTTTGACCATCGCCAGTGCGGAAATAAGGGTGGGAAACTGCGTCAATGAGATTCCGCTGATGTTGAAGTTTTCCAGCGCCCGGAGCGTTTGAATGCCATACAGAAATTCATACGGGACTTCCCGTTCTCCCAGCAGATCATGTTCGGTACGCGTCCGCCCGGAAACATATTGCGCCGCGATATTGACCACGCGGGTGCTGGCCTGGCGTATCCGGCGCGAGATGACGCGTGCCGCGCCGGATAGTATTTTCATCCCCAGTTCCGGCTGGGCCGAACAAAATTCACGGAATTTATCGGAGCTGATGGCGAACACGACGGTCTTGAGCAGGGCCCGGGCGGTGGTTGAATGCGGATAGTCATCCATCAGCGAACCTTCGCCGAGAAAATCGTACTTACCGAAAAGCGAAAGCCTCTTTTCCTCGCCAAAGGGGCTTCTCTTGAGCAGTTCAATTTCACCGTCATAAATGAGGTAAAGGTTTTTGCGCCGGCTGTTTTCCTGAAACAAGAGGTCATCCTTATCAAATTCGCGAATTTCGATAAGCTCGACGACTGCCGCCCGTTCGTCGTCGTTTAATTCTCTGAATAGTTCAATCCGCTTCAAGAATTCACTTATGACCGCTGTTTCCATGTTATTTCCCTGTTTGCGGAAAAGCCGCTGTTCTTTATGTTTTTGTTTCGACGTAAGTTAATTATTTGCCATTCGTCAATCAGGACATGTGGCATTATAAGGTATGGAAAGCCATATTATATGGCAAACGCTTTTTCGCGTGAATTAGTGTAAATGAGGAATATCAATATCTCACTCAGGGGCTCTTGAAATTATAAACGCGCTTTTGGCGTATCCCTCGAAAATATAGCGGGTCCCCGATCAATTGCGAAAGATTAAAACATAATTGAACGCCAGACTATGAGTTTACGTCAATATTACAATTTACAAAACAATAAGGCTTGAACCAAGAAAGGTTCCCTCATGAAAACAGTAAAACTGCCGACCCTTGCCACTGCAGTCGCCATTACAATATGCATCGGTTGCACAAAAAATACCGACGCGCCCGCCCCACAGGAGTGGGCTTTTAATATGGAAAAAACATGGGAGATTAATCAGGCAGGTGAAGATAAATTGTTACGCCCCGGAGAGCCGCGTATCGCCGACGATGGGACCCTGTATTACCGAGATTTCGACAGAGATTTGAGTTATATAATCAGCGACGACGGAAAGTTAATCAGCACGTTCGCTCCCAGGGGAGGCGGCGAAGGCGAGATATCGTACTATTTTAACTGCTTCCCGGCCGGCGACGGCGTCGCCATCTGCGCCCCGGACAAAATCCATTTCTTCACCAATCGGGGGCAATTTGTCAAAGCTGTCCCGAACAACCTGTTTGCCCGTTTTCCGCTGGCATTTAAAAACCAGAATGAATTCTGGCTGGCGCCCGGAGCGCTTGGAGACGCCGCCGGAGATATGGTGGCGGTGACCTACGTTAATGCGGCAACCGGCGCAGAAAGAATTATTCACGAATTCTCTCGTTCCGATGAAGAGAAAAAACCGACCGGTGGCGGCGTCATTGTCGGCCTGACACCGCAAATAAAGATGGGTTTTGACGGCAAATCCAACCGGATTTATTTCGGTAAAAACAGCGACACGCTGATTTATAGCCTTACCGATGACATATCCAAAATCGATTCTTTTTCTTTCACTGGTACCCGGCGGCCGGTTAGTGAAACAGACAAGAAAAACCATTTCGCCCGGTTCAATGTCCCGGAAGAAAGAATGGCGATGTTGCTCGGAGCACTTCCCGATCGTATGGCCTGCTACCATCGTATCCAGGCTGTAAATGGCTTGATTTATTTATTCAGTGCCGAGGGAATCGGTGAAAATCAAACGGGGCAGGATGTCAACATCTACTCCCCCGACGGCAGGCAACTGTACTATGGCCGGATAAAGGTGGAGAATGGGTGGCACATCTCCGGTCCTGAAAGCGTTCAATTGGGCCATGGATTCGTTTATGCCATACAGGAAAACGCCACCGGGGATAAAAAAATCGTCAAATATAAGTTGACGCTCCCTTGAACATAGATTATCGGGCCGGCACTGCCGGCCCGAATATTATGCCCTGACAAGTTTGGTAAATCGCTGCCAAGTAATTGCCGGCAATACACATAGCATTCTTATTCTCGACCGAGAAGGACCTGCGGACCCTAACTTTTTTCCCATAATTGCCGATAGAAAATACGAATGAAAAACAGGCCGGTTGTGCCTTGCCGAGAGGACCCCAAGGGCATCAATTCCCGTCTTCCCGGCTCTTTCAACTTGAGCCCGGGCCGTTGGCAACGGCTCCCCGCGATGGAAAGAGAGTGCAAAACATGGATGAATTTAATAATCAGCAAAATAACGATAATAATTACAGCTGGGACAATCAACCTACGTCTCAAAATACATTGACTCCCGCGCCATCGACAATTCAGGAATTGGCCCCGGTTTTGGCCCTGGTACCAGCCGATGAATTCCGGCGACTGGGAGTTGTCCCGACGCAATACGACCAGGCAAATTGCCGGCTAAAACTGGTCAGCGGCACACCGGTAGATGACAACCGCCGCAACGAGTTGTCCGCCCGTTTGCCAAATATAAATATAGAGTGGCACCAAGTTGATGAACACGTATACAGCGCCGCCTGTCAACGAATAACCAGTGAGCCTTCATCGCGGATTCCACAGATCGGATGCGAATTACATGAAAACTTAAACTCTTCTCCCGGTACAAATTCCGATGAAACCCCGCACCCGGAAAATATGGAACGGCCGTTCACGCCAATATCCAATACAGCCTTTGAACCGGCCCAGGATTCTGATGTCCCTCCGGCACAAAAGACGGTGCTGTTTGTCACGCCCACGGGAAACATCAGTCAACATCTAATGTTTGCCTTTAGCGCCGAAAAGTGTCGCACGGTCACGGTAAAAAGCCTGGCCCTGGCGTTCATGGAGGTGGAGCATCGACCGGTGGAATCCATCTTCATTCACGAAAATCTATATAAACGCAAAGACCAGTTTGTCCAGCGCATGCAGGCATTAAGGCCGGAAATACCCATACGGTACTATCGATCGGATTTATCCCTTTTATTGAATGACACCCGAAACCAAACGATTTTTGACCTGGTCAGGCAGAACCTGACTCTATTCAGTCGTATCAACGACAGCCGGGGAAGCGCTTTTGCCGATCATGCCGCCGCCGTGGCAAGGTTCGCGGATCGCATGGCGGTTCGTCTGGGGGTCCCGGATCACTGTCGTCTTATGGTTTCGACGGCCGCCTATCTTCATAATATGGCCGAAGATAATCTAAGGAGCACCATGGGCCTGCAACAGACCGATATCATCGGCCTATCGGCTTCCCGGCTGGAATCATGGGATTATCCGCCTCTGGTGATCGGGATGCTTCGACGCATGTATCGTCCTGCGCCCGATTTCGATACAGTTACGGATTGTATTGAGGAATTGGGAGGTTATATCCTGACTGCCGCCGACGCTTTTTGTCATCTCTGGCCGGACTATTCCACCCTCGGCCGCGAACTTGACCTGATCCAGAAGAAACTGGAAGACGAGTTGCGTCAGAAGGCTCCCGCACTGGTAATCAATACGCTGGTCGATGTGATCTGCGACGATTGCACGGCCCGACTTCTTCGTCCGAACGCCTTTTCTGTACACCTGTTTGAATCGCGAGGGACTCTGCCGGCGGGGCTGGTCGACGCCTTGCATGACGCCGATTTCGGCGTGACCGTATCATCGAATATCGACGAATGTGTCAAACGCTGTGGTGATTTAAAGGCGGACTCGCTTATCATTTGTGACTCGGGTTCGATACAGGATATTTATGATACTCTGATGAGCCTGGTCCTTCGTGGTCTCGCCATCGATCAATTGCATACCGTGTTGTTGCTCGATCCGGATATGGTGACCGAGGCTCTGCGCCTGTTGCCTCACGGGGTCGAAGATATTCTCCCGGCCACGGCCAGGCACCAGGCGGTACTCACGAAGCTGGCCCGGATAAAAAACCGCCTCGATGAACAAAGCCGGAATCGGGTTTCGGCGATGGAACGGCTGGGCACTCACGGCTCGCTGGCCGACATGTCCCTGACCGATATTCTGGAAAGCGTTCGGGGCAACCGACGGCCGACCCGGATTTCAGTCACGGCCTATGGCAACCAGTTGACCGTCTATATTGACCAGGGAAAAGTCATCGCGGCCGAATGCGGAGATTCTGCCGGACCCGACGCTCTTCTAAGCGGTGTTTCCTGGCGGCAGGGAATCTGGAACATCGAAGCCATTGAGGCGGCGGAACTCCCCGAACCGAATATCAATCGGAGTATTGACGCCGTGTTGATCGAGGCCTGCACCAAACTCGATCAGGCCATAAAGGATGAACCGCTTTACGACCTGAAATAACCCGGCCGATTAAAAAAACCAGAATTTATTCATAATCGGATTAATCCACACGTTCTTGTATTGTTTTCTGAATGCGGTATTCGCGCTTTCAGTTTATAATAAACGTATTAATTTAAAATACACGACAAAATAGCCCTGCCATTCTATCTTTTTCTTGCAGAATGGAGCAAATTGGTATATTTTATGATCAAATTGAAGCGATGGCCCACAAGATATATTAGTTTTTAAGAGAGGTCTGTCATCCTGATATGACAAGTTTCCGACTGTTTTTCAGGTGATTGGAACCGGCATATCGCTTTTCGTAATGGAGAACCGAAATATGGATCATAAAAGATTTCCACGGCTATTTTATAACAGAACAACCTTCATCGGCGTGGCCATAAGTCTGGTTTCGATAATCGTCATGACCTTTCTATACTTGATCGACGTGTATGCCAGCGAAACCAATCCATATTTTGGAATATTCCTGTACATGATTATGCCGGTGTTTTTGATCGGTGGCATGATTTTAATCCCGGTCGGAATGTATTTCAACTGGCGCCGCTGGAAAAAGACGGGCGAAATGCAGGTTCCGCAATGGCCGCTGATTGACCTCAACGACAAATCCCAGCGTAATGCCGCCTTCATTTTCGTGATCGGCACAATAATATTTCTCGGCATTTCCGCGGTCGGTAGTTATGAAGCCTTCCACTACAGCGAATCGGTGGAATTTTGCGGCCGCCTGTGTCACAGCGTCATGAAACCCGAATACACCGCCTATAGCCATTCCCCGCACGCCCGGGTCGCCTGCGTCGCCTGCCATGTCGGGCCCGGCGCCGACTGGTATGCCCGATCGAAATTATCGGGGGCTTACCAGGTCTATGCTACCGCCGCCGATATATATCCGCGCCCCATTCCGACGCCCATCGAAAACCTTCGCCCGGCACAGGAAACCTGCGAGCAGTGTCACTGGCCGGAGAAATTTTTCGGTTCTCGTCAGGTCATCAATGATCACTATATGTATGACGCAGAAAATACGCACTGGCCGATAACCATGATGATGAAAATTGGCGGACGCAATATCCGCTCCGGTGAGGTTACCGACATTCACTGGCATGTCAATCCGGACGTCGATGTTCTATACATCCCCCGCGATGATGGCCGACAAAACATCCCCTGGGTCAAGGTTATTAATCATATAACCGGAGAAGAGACCGTCTATCAAAATGAAAACGAACCGTTGTCGGCAGAGGAAATCGCCGCCGCGAAACCGCGCCTGATGGACTGCGTCGATTGCCATAACCGCCCCAGTCATATTTATAATTCGCCCGATTATGCCATCAATGAAGCCATTGCCGCCGGACTGATCGACCCGGCCCTTCCGGAAATAAAGAGCATTGCCGTGAAAGTTATGGCCGCTGAATATGAAACCGAAACCGAAGCTCTTGAAAGTATTTCGAAATCGATAACGGAATTCTATCAAAGCGAATACCCGGAAGTTTTTGATTCACAAAAGACCGTAATCGACCGGGCTATCACCGCCGTGCGGGAAGAATTCTCGATGAATATATTTCCCGAAATGAAAGTCCGCTGGGAGGTATATCCCAACAATATCGGGCATTTCAACTGGCCGGGATGCATGCGCTGTCATGAAGGGAATCACATCAATGCCCAAAATAAGGCCATTACCCACGAATGCAACGCTTGCCATGTTATCACCGCCCAGGGAGGCGGCGAACGGGCTATGAGGGCCATGACCAGCGACGGCCTGGAATTCGTGCATCCCGAAGACATCGATGAGATGTGGAAAGAAATGGGCTGCTATGAGTGTCACACGGGGACACAGCCATAACGGCAGGTAAATCAGTAAAAAAGGCGTCCCGTGGGACGCCTTTTTCTCTAATATTTCAATTGAAGATTATTTCTTTTCTTCTTTAACCGGCATGGCGTGAACTCCGGTTTTCATCATTTCCGTGAAATTATAGCCGTCTTTGGGCCGAAATTGCTCGGGGACTTTATCGTTGTGACATTTCATGCAGGTGGTCGTATCCGGTATCAGCAGGCCATTGGCCATAGCCAGTTTTACGTCCTCCATAATACTCTTTTTGTAATAGTCTCCACCCGCTCCGTGACAGGCTTCGCATTGGACGCCTTCCAGCAGCACGCCCTTGGCATCGGTCCCCGTGGAATGACAGGCGACGCACTCCGGATTCTTGCGGTCGGCTTCTTTCAGAGACTCCCAGGCTTTGGCGTGCTTGGTTTCCAGCCAGGATGGATGCGTGCCGTCTTTTTTGTGGCACATACTGCATTTCTTATCCCCGATGAATTCATGGGTGGCCTTTTTTTCCTCCCCGACAGCTTTGCCCTGGGTCAGACCCATCGCAAAGAATACCATCATGATGGCCAAAGTCATCAGAATCACCATTAATTTCTTTGTCATAATTCCTCCAAAACTGGGTTGTCGTTTCCTTTTCCCTTTTGCCATTATACAAAGATATTACTTAATAGTCATCATTTTTAAATCCATACGGAAAAGTATATGCAATTATAGATAGAAAAGGTCTTTTCTTTATGGGAAAAGACCTTTGTGCGGATACCTCTTGTAATCAATGAGCCGGAATCGGGCCCAGCGTCAGGGCCAAACCACCCGATTTGGAGGGCAGCCGGCTTTCCATGTATTCAATGGAGCTTTCCAGCAGGTCGCGGATATACTCTGGATTATGCACGCCGCGAGATCGATCTTCTTCGATCATCAGGTAATTCCAGAGTGCCCCGGCTTCTCCCTCATCGGCAATAGTATGCCTGTTCTGCCTGGTACCGCTGGGCAAACCCGAGGCGGCATCCAGATGTCCGGCGGCAATCAGAAGCTCGCCCAGTTCTTCCAGCAAATATTCCACGTCGGTTTGAATATTATCATAATCAAAGTCTGTTGCCGCGGTATGACATCTCTGACATACTCCGACCAGTATTTCCTCGGGGTCTTCCGGGTTGACCATATTAAAGCTGTGACCGCCCATGGCATAGCCGCTATGGGCCTGCGGATTACCCATATGGCACATAATACAGCCATCGTCATTGGCGCCGTGCCCGGTATTTTCATAATCGTATTCCAGATCATCGTACTCATAGCCACCGGTCGCGATCAGCAGATCGGATTGCGGGCCGTGATGCGGTCCCCAGCGATCGTACACCTGAATATTGGCCGTAATCGTATTGACCGACGTACTGGCGTGGTGGCAGTTGGCGCATAAATTGGCGCTGCCGAGGTTGAAAGTCACGCCATTGACCAGCGTATAAGGATCATCAACGCGCAGTGAAAGGTTTCCCCGTGTATGCGGCGCATGGCAGGTGAAGCAGTGAATAGCGCTGACGTTGTCATAGGGGGCGTTCACCTGTCCGGTTTCAAGAAAATCGATAAATCCCTGATGGTCGTGACACTGGGTGCAGTTGCTTCCGCCCCGGTTGGTATAATCGACACTGGTCCCGGAGGCGTGCACTGAATTCTGCCATTCACCCTTGGCGGCCAGCAGGTAGCCGTCTTCACCATGACAGGTGAAGCAGCTGTTCAGACTGGCCTGGCTTTCTCCGGAGTCCTCATTGATAATCTTGCGCTCGCAACCAACCCCCGCAAAAATCAGAAGAACCAGAAGGCCGATTGCAGGCATGGCTTTGTGTTTCATGGGTCACTCCTTTAAAACGATATATCCTTTGAAATATTTATTTCCACGATATTGGCCGTGTAATAGCGATCCCGAACCAGGAAATCATCAAAATTGTGTATATTATAACGGGCTTCGATGTAATAACCCGAATCGAGATTGTATTTCCCGCTGAAACGCAGTACGAAGCTTTCGACGTCAAGATCTCTTTGGCTGCGATAATACGTTCCCCCCAGCCCGGCCGTGAATTTGTAATACTCCCGTGCCGTCAGGTCGTAATAAACGACATGATCTCGAAACTCGAAGTTTTCTTCACCATTTTTATATTCACCCGTGGAGTACGAATATCCACCCGATAAATCGGCGTATCCTTTCAAATCGGCGCTTAAATCCAAACTAAGGCGATCAAAATTAATATCACTGCCGATCTGGTCATTTTCTCGCCGCGTCCCTTCATAACTTATTTTGGCAAACTTGATTTCGTCCCCGCGGTATTTGACGGACAATCGGAATCGTCCGAAATCCTGATTGCCGATCAGTCGCGACCCGGCCTTAACTTCTTCAGAACGCATACCGTGCTCGCCCCGCAGTTCCAAACGCGTTGCCGGTTTCCACCAGCCCGATAAATAATAGGAATTGGCCTTGACCTCGTCGAAATAGTCGTCATTGATATTATGCTGGTAACCGACGGTAATTGCGGCCCGGGCCGGCCAGGTGTAGGTCACGTAACCGGCGTTGATAATATTGTCGGTCGCGACATAATCGCTGTCGGAGGCGGAACGATCAAATAGAAAACTGTACTTGACCGATAAATTATACGGCAGATTAGCCAGCGCCGCGCCCCAGACCATGTTTGATCTCATCCCAAAGCCGCTGGTTTTAAATTCCGATTCGAACCGACGAAATCCACCTGAAAGTATTAGACGGTTTTCATACTTGGGGACAGGAAAATAACCGTCGAGCTTGACCGCAAATCGGGACTGATCGCGAGCAGAATTATAATTATCGGAAAAATCGGCGTGTTCATATCGGGCCTGGAACATCCGTCCGTTCCTGTTAAAGCGGATGCACCCATTATATGAAACCTGCTCATAATCCACTTTGGTCGGAGCGGCCGGAAGCACGGGGTCGAAATGGTCGGCTGTCTCCCCGCGATACCCGATACCGTTGCCCCCGCCCGATACGGTCACGTACTTATTGGGCTTGAACCACAACCCCGCTCCGGTTTGGGCGCGGCGGGTAAAAGTGTTGCCATTGAAATCATAAAATCGACGGTACTGGTTACTGGTTATTTCCAGCCCGAATAAACCATGCTTGGTCAACGAACCGCGGAGGTCACGATTATTCAGAGAAATCCGCTTCAAATCCAGGCGGGATTGCATACCGTTGTTGAAGGTATAGCCAAATTTATCCAGTGATAACGCCGCCCCCTCATACTCGTTGAAGGTCCCGTGGTTTACCGATTGATTGCCAGTCTCGTCAAGATATATATATCCTAATTTAATCGTGCCTGCACCATCGCCGGCCCAAAGACTGCCGCCCAGCAGGGCGGCCCAGATCGCCGACACGAAAATTTGCTTAATCACTATCGCCTCCCTGCCTGCCGGTTAAAAATGTGACACCCGGACTGGAAACAATCCGGAAAAAGCTTCGTCCCCAGCAGGGGATCGAGAAATTTGCCGTTATCGTATGACCCATGTATTTCACTGTGGCAATCGACACAAGCCATTTTCATCCCCAGACCACTATGCTGTGTTCGGTGTTGCGGGGGAACGCCATGGCATTGAAGACAGAGCCCATCACCCGGTTGTTTGAGCAGGCGGTCATTGGGTGAACCGTGCGGCTGATGACATTCCACACACCCGCCACCATCAACCAAGTGGCTATAAGTCACCGGATGTTCAAATGGAAACGGCCCGGCCATATCGCCATGACATTCCTGGCAGGTCCAGTTTAACCCGGCCATCATATGCGGCGCTGAAATACCTGACACTGGATGACAGCTGATGCATTTGATATTACCGGAACCAAGCGGATGAGCCGAACGCAATTTGAACTGCGTTTTGACCTCCGTGTGACAGGTAACACAAAAGTTTTCTTCGCCTGTCAAAGTCAGACGGGGATTCGCATTACCATGAACCATATGACATGAAGTGCACACCAGCCCGGCCCGGCCATGAACGTCGGATGTAACCATCGTCGACTGATGAACCGTCACATGACACCGGGCACAAATTTCGGCCTGGGTGATTTTGTCCCTGTCAGATATCCGCGAAATATTTTCCACCGAAGGATCGTCCAAATGCTCCTTCCAACCGTCATGGCAACTGATACAGCCGATATCCGGCGCGCTTTTGGCATCGGCGTCGCCTGACAGGCGATGAGGCGAACAGGCCAGAGACTGCTCCATCTCGTCGTGACAATCCAGACAAGATTGAGTACTCTCGATTATTTCTTTCCTATTGTATCCCTGTGATGAAAAAGCCGAATACGCCCCCAGCAAAAGCAGGAAGAACAAAGTCAATGACCCCAAATGCGGTCTTTTGCCGAAGATCATACGGATCCTCACTTATATTTTATAATATTATCTTCAGCTTTTTGTTGTAACCGGGATACCGGAATAAAACAAACGGTACTTGCGTCGACACCTATCCCGATTCATAATAATACTATATAATACTATGTGTATCATTTTTATCTATTATCACTTTAAATAAATAATTCCATGACGACTCTTTGTCAAGTATTTTTTCATATAATTAATTATATATCAATGGGTTATTCTATACTTTAAAGTACAGTCACAGACACTGCAGAGGAGCCTTCGGGCGCCTTCGTATCCATGATAAAAGCAAAAA
>CAYWLR010000020.1:55571-57393 GCA_964459465.1 uncultured Ignavibacteriaceae bacterium
AAAAGCCCCGACCAAAGGTCGGGACTTTTTTATTCATTAACTTATTAACGGGAAAATGACTATCGGATTTCTTCGACTTCACGGGTGACCTTGATGGCCTTCTGTCCATCCGGCCGCGTTTCAACCTGCACGGCAACCCCGGTTATACCCTTGGCCGCGAGCTTCGCCTCCGCTTCGGCCTTAATCTGGGCATCGGTTTTACCTTCCGTTTCGATATCGAGCGGTGGCAGTCCTTCCATCGAGGGCACGTCGAATGACATATCATTGGTGCCTTTCAGGTTTATTTCGATGACCTCTTCGCCCTGCCCGTTACCGTCGGTTGTTGACCGCTCGCCGCTAAGAGAAATCTGCATTATACCATCGGCCGAGGTTGTCACGTCGACCTGCGGCGATATAAATCCCGCCGCGGTCAATTGTGCGGCAATATCCTGCTCGATTTGTTCTTCGGTCCCGCCGTTGGTGCTGATTTCGATGATACGAACGCGGTCGTCGGTCGCCCGGGCATAGAGACTGCCCGACACTTTTTCATGGGTTGGTACAACCTGCACGTTGGATGCGCCGGTCAGAGCCGCCAGCACCGCCGCCGCCTGACGGCCGGCGGTCCAGTCGGGCAGATTGCCGATGCGGTAATTATACCCTTCGGCGGAACGGGTCAGCTTAACCGAGGCGTTTTCATAGCCCAGCGTGTTCATGGCGCCCACCAGTCTCTCGGCCGAAATCATCTGCGATTGCAGGACATTTTCCGCGACGGCTTCGAAGCCGGTCGTGATGGTGTACGAAAACGGGACCAGGGTCAAAAATAAAAATGCGGCCACGGCCACGCCCAGACCGGCGTAAAGTTTGGGCCGCATCGAAAATTTGTTTTGTGCTTTTTCCATGAGAGAAAACTCCTTTTGGTTTTTCACTGTCTTTTGTTCGATTCTGGAGCGCAGGACCGCAAAGGGGGTGACGGGCTCTTCGGGGCCGGAGGCGGCCGCTTTGAATGCACCGTCGATTATTTTCGCGGCCCGTGCGGCGCGGGCGCATGCCGGACAGGCCTCCAGATGCCTGGCAAGCTCCGGGTCGTGCCGGTTAGGCCTACTCGGTCGGCCGTCCGCATCATTCAGCTGTTGCATTGCCTTTTTGCAATCCATAATCGCCCTCGCTAAGTTGGTTGTGCCTTTCGTGTTTGACCAGTTGTCCTTCCAGGAATCGTCTCATCTTGCTTCTGGCGCGCGACAGCCGGGCTTTTATCGTCCCTTCCGGCTTGTCATAGAACTCGGCCAGTTCGGCGATCGTCCACTGCTCGAACTCATAGAGCAAGAGCATCGCCTTGTCTTCGGCTCCGAGCACGCTCATCGCGGCATCGAGCAGACGTCGGGCCTCGTTTTTGTCCCGTGGGTCTTCGATCAGAACCGCTTCAAGGAGTCCGGCTGTCAGACCGGCGCGGTGGCGCCACCACGCTTCGCGCGTCCGGTTCCTGAAGCGGTTGATGATCAATTTGAACAGCCAGGGACGAAAAGCCGTCTCGTCTCGGAGCTGGCCGATTTTGCGCATCGCGACCAACAGCGCGTCCTGATACAGGTCGTCGCCGTCGTCCCGACTGCCGGTCAGTCGTCGGCAAAAGCCCTCGGCCTGACCGTGTATCGGCTCCAGAAGTGTCCAGAAACGATCATTGTTCATCGGTTTTCAGCCCTAAGACAGCGTTAAATCAAAAAGGGTTGCATAAGTATATAAGTTTATACCCGAAATCGGGATAATTTATCATCGATTTCCGGGGGTCATCAAAAGTAGCGACTGTCTTAAAAGTCAAGCGAGATTTGGTTTCCAGGATTCTCCTTTT
>CAYWLR010000021.1:0-54676 GCA_964459465.1 uncultured Ignavibacteriaceae bacterium
GACCGAAAGGCACGCTGCTTGAATATTAAATTTACACAACTCTTGACAAGAACTCCAATAAAAAACATGGTATACCTATATTCAGCAGTTACCATATAAGATTGATAATCAAAACAACTTGTAGGTTACGCCCAGCGCCAAAGTTTCTTTAAGGCGTCCTTTTTTGCTGATTTGCTTGTCGTATAAAAGCTGGGTGTAAAAAGTCACCTGCACGAATTTCGTGATTTGCGCGGCAATACTATTTTCCCAGTTAATATCGACGGTTTTCCAGTAATCTTCTTCGGTGCCTTTGAAATCATCCTTTTTGGAAAAGTAGAAAGCCTTGTAAGCGGTCAACTTGCCAATATAGGCGAGATTATTGGCAAAAACCATTTTGGCGTCCGTGTTCCACTCCAGACCGCCGTCGGTGGAGGATTTTGTTATGGTACCTTCGGGATTATCCGGGTCTATAATGTTACGATTGATATTTTGCTTTACGGCTACGCCGAATCGAGTCATTATGTCATTCTTTTCATTTTTTAAAAGCTGTTTGGCGATACCGGCGGATTCGGTTAATAAAATCGGATTGATATATTTTTTGGCGGTGACGTTTGAGGCATCGATAAACTGACTTTCAAATCTTAAGGCGACAAAAGGTTCAACCCAGGCCTTAATGTCGAACAGGCCCACCGACTCCAGGTCGATTTTATCGCTGGTTTTTTCCGGTTTTGACCATTCTTTTGTATCCTTGTCCTGCGTTACCGTCTGTCCAAAGGACAACTTGACAGTATTTTTTAGTCTGAACATTTCTGACATTTGTCGATTGAATGTTCCGTTGGCGTTACTGACCCAGGTAACCAGGCCCTGTTCGCCGCCAGTCCAGCTGTCGGAATAGGCCGCCTGCGTAACATTCAGACCGAGGTCAAATGATTTTTCCCAGGTTGCGGCTTCGCTTGCTCCCGTCGTTGACAGCAGTAATGCGGCAATTGCAAGCCCGATGAATCCTGAAAATTTCATATTACTCTCCCTTCCTTTTTTATCAATGAGGCCCGCAGGATGGGGGAATTCAACAAAAAACTATGTGTTTTAAGTGATAATAAAGTTGTCTTTTTACCCTTTTGATTTGATGTTGACTTTTGGTAGCGGCGCGGCTAATCTGTTCTTATGGCGGAACTGAATCTTGATTCCAGTCTGCAATACCTAAAAGGTGTAGGACCGCGAAGGGCCGAAATTTTATCGAAAACCGGATTGAATACGGTTAATGATTTATTGTACTATATTCCGCGGGCTTACCTCGATCGCACCAATATCATTAATATAGGCGACATCAAGGCCAATACCGACGTCACATTGATCGGCCGCGTTTATACGACCGGTATTTTAAAAGGTCGCCGCCAAAGATTCGAAGTGGTAATCGGGGACGACACCGGCTGTATTGCCTTGATCTGGTTTTCGGGTTTTCAATATCTCGAAAAAATGATTAAAAAAGGCGACATTTTTGCCGTCACCGGTCGGGTGACTTATTTCATGCAACATCAGATAGTGCACCCCGAACTGGAGCGTATAGAGGATGAGGACAGCCGCCTGATTCATACCGGGCGCATTGTCCCGGTTTATCCCTCCACGGGGGAATTGAAGAAGGCGGGTATTACCGGCCGCATGATGCGCCAGTTGATTTCCGGGGTTTTGTCGATAATAGGCCCCAAAATCGGCGATTATATGCCACCGGATATTCTGTCCGGATTGGGGCTTCCGGATTTATTGGAAGCTTTGCGACAAATACACTATCCCGATGACATGACCATGTGTAGTCGGGCTCGGCGGCGTCTGGCTTTTGACGAGCTTCTTGAATTGCAGTACATTATTTTAAGTGCCCGCAAATCAATTAAGGAAATTTCCAAAAACCATCAATACCTGAAGAAATCCCTTAAAGCGGCGGATCTGGTCCGGCGTCTTCCGTTTCGATTGACCGAGGATCAGAAAAATACGCTTAAAGATATATTCGACGACATGCGCTCGCCAAAACCTATGCACCGGCTGGTGCACGGTGACGTCGGTTGCGGCAAAACAGTTGTCGCCGTATCGGCGGCGGTGTATTGTGTCGAAAGTGGTATGCAATGCGCCTTTATGGCTCCGACGGAAATTTTGGCCGAACAACACTTTCAAAAATGGCAGGAGCCACTGACCCAACTCGGTATCCAAGCGGCGCTTGTGACCGGATCGATTCCCAAAAGAGAAAGAAATGCGCTTGACAAAAAAATCATTTCGGGCGAGATCGATCTTGTTTTCGGCACCCATGCCTTATTGTCGACCCCGCTCGAATTTAAAAATCTGGGGCTGGTCGTTATCGACGAGCAGCACCGGTTCGGCGTTTTACAGAGGGGGCGACTGGTTGGCAAGGGGAGCAATCCCGACGTGCTGGTCATGAGCGCTACGCCGATTCCCCGGACCCTGGCATTGACGCTTTATGGCGATCTGGATATAAGCTCTATCAAATCCATGCCGCCGGGGCGGCTGCCAACCAAATCGGTATGGCGCAGCGCCGATTCGCGGGCCGATATGTACAGGTTTCTTAAAGGCCGGGTCAACGAGGGAGAACAGATTTTTATCATCTATCCGCTGGTGGAGAAATCGGAAAAGCTGGATTTACAGGCGGCCGAGGAGGAATATAAAAACCTTAAGGATAAAACGTTCAAGGAGTTTCGTCTGGGGATAGTGCATGGTCGCACCAAAAGGGAGCAGCGCGAAAAAGTAATCAGGGATTTTCGCAACCGCAAAATCGATATCCTGGTGGCGACCACGGTTATCGAAGTCGGACTCGATATCCCGTCGGCGACAATCATGATTATCGAACATGCCGAACGGTTCGGTCTGTCGCAATTGCACCAGTTGCGGGGCCGGGTCGGGCGTGGCGCCGCTCCCGGTCTGGTCGTGGCCGTGGCTGTACCGCCCATAAGTCAGATCGCGCGCAAACGTCTGGAATTATTTACGAGTTGCGGCGATGGATTCAAAATTGCCGAAGCCGACCTCGAACTGCGCGGCCCGGGAGAATTTTTCGGAACTCGTCAGCACGGGTTGCCGGAACTCAAAATCGCCAATCTGGCCACCGATGCCGATTTGTTGCCATCGGCCCGCAAAATCCTGGGAGGGTTGCTGAATCCAGACAAATCACTTGACAAAAATGACAAACGCATCATAAGCTATTTAAAGCATCGAGTCTTGCATAGGTATAACTGGGGGAGATTCGGCTAAAATGACGGCCCACCGTGCCGGAAGTGTCTAAATGGAGTGGATTTATGAGCAATGAATTGGACAAGAATATTGATGCCTATTTTTTTACTCTGGTAACATCATTACAGGCCGCAGCCTGGCAGCAGCTGGGGAAAATCGCCTCGCCTATTACTGGCAAAGTCGAACGCAACTTACCCCAAGCGCAGATGAGTATTGACTTGCTCAACATGATTGCCGAAAAAACAAAAGGCAATCTTAGCCCCGATGAAAGTCGTTTGATTTCAGGGATTCTGTATGAACTGCGCTTGAATTATGTCGATGAATCGAATAAACCCGCGGCGAACGGCAAAACCGGGACCGACAATCATGACTCTGAAAGATCTGAACCTCAAGGCGGGGCAGAGTCGGCGGATGGCATTGAGGAATCCGCGGCCAGTTAATGTCTTGGCGCAGTTATTTTTTTTCGAATGGTCCGCAAATCGGCTTTAATATTGCGTTTTCTATGATGTATAGTATATTTTATACAGGCTGAACATGGAAAAAACACCGGTTACTGATAGAATAAAAGACGAATTTACAAGGCAATTCGGTGATCTAATTAAATTGGACCATCCCCTGGATGGCTATTGCACCTTTGGAACCGGGGGCCGGGCGAAATTATTTGCCGAAGTAAGTTCACCGGGGCCGATTGTGAAACTTATGAAAGCTGCCCGTGAAGCCAATATTGAAGTCTTCATGCTGGGTGGCGGTTCCAATCTACTTATTTCCGACCGGGGTTATGATGGACTTATAATAAAAAATTCGATACTTGGTCTGGAAAAACATGGCTTGAGTATAATAAGCGGAGCCGGCGAGGATCTTCAAGCTATGGTGGATTTTGCGGCGGACAATGAGCTTTCTGGTCTGGAATTTGCTACTGGAATATATGGTACCGTGGGCGGAGCCATATTTGGCAATGCCGGAGCCTATGGCTCTGAAACGGGCAGTCTCCTCGAATGGGCGGAACTTGTTGACAGACAGGGGAGTATAAGAACTGAAGAAGCGGCATACTTCGAATTCTCATACCGCAGGTCAAAACTCAAGATCACGGGAGAATTCATTACCAGGGCAAAGTTTGCACTAAAAGCGGGCAAAAAGGAAGCCATTCGAACCAAGATGCAAGAGGTTATGTTACAGCGTGAGTGCAAGCTGCCGGTGAATAAAATGACTGCGGGCTGTTTTTTTAAGAATATTCCCGATCCCAGCCAACCTTTCGGGAAGCTTCCGGCGGGTAAGCTGTTGGAGGAAATTGGGGCCAAGTCATTATCAGTCGGAGGGGCCAGAGTATTCGAAAAACATGCCAATATTATTATTAATGACGGGTCAGCCAATTCAAACGATATCAGACTTTTGGCCGATCGCCTTAAAAAGCTCGTTCGCGCCAAATTCGGCATCGAACTTGAAGAAGAAGTTACCCGTTTGGGGAAATTTTGAAAGGAGCGGTTATCGAAAAATTCTTAAAGATTTGAAATGAACCGAGCCAATTTTCGGTAACACGCTGTTTAAGAAGTTTTTATATCTGATTGCGACGGCCGTTCTTTTAACAACGGTCGCAACGATTCGGGCCGAAGTCGGTTTCTTTGCCGAGTTGATGGTTCCGCCGGGTTATGTAGCGCCATATCCCAGTGAGTCATCCAGCCCGGTTTTTTCCATGTCCATGGATAATCCTCCGATGCTCCGGATGATATATCAGACACGTCCGGATGTCATTGATTCGGATTATGATTCCAATACCATCGTTTTTGGGGCCAGCTATTATAAGCACGGATCCTATGATTATGCATATATTCGTCGGGCTGTGGACGCGAGGGATTACGCCGAATATCGCATACAAAGCGGAATAGAACGTCGTCAGCATGACTTCAAGAAGCAATCATTGCAGAAACGTCAGCTTGACAAAGGGGGCGGGCTGGTCAATCTGCGGATTCCGATTAAATCCAAAACGGTTGAGTCCTTGTTCGGCGAAGGCGGTGCCGGAATAAAAGTTTCGGGGTATCACCGGATTAACTTTTCCGGCCGTTCAACGTGGACTGACCAGGCAATAACATCAACCTATCGCCATAGCAAGTTTCCATCTCTGAACATGGAGCAGGAATCCCGTTTCGATATCAGCGGGACCATTGGCACCAAGATTTCGGTATCGGTGTCGCATGACTCCAAGACCGACATTCCGCTGGCCAATCGCATCATGCTTCGTTACAAGGGCGACGAAGATGATATCATCAAAACCATTGAGGCCGGCAATACCACGTTGTCTTTGCCCAATACGCAGTTCGTCGGATATTCTTCCCGTATTAATGGTTTGTTCGGAATCAAGTCGACCGCTCAAATCGGGGCCCTGGAACTGACCGCCATCGCCAGCCAGGAGAAAGGAACCACGGAACGAACATCCTTATCGGCCGGGGCCAGCGCCAGCAAGAGTAACATAAGAGATTATAATTTTGTGCAGGGGCGCATATATGACCTGGGTCGTTTGCGCAATCTGCGCGGGATTACTTATGATACATATGACTTCCAGCCGGGAGATTCCATCATCTATATTGAGATGTATCGGGCCATTAAATCATATACGACGGTCCCGGAAGTCGGCTCCCGTCTGGCGTACCTTTATGTTGATCCATTACATGACACGGCCTATTACAGCCAGGTCGAAGTGGTTCCGATTGACGGCGAATATTATGTCCAGGCCCGCGAGCACTGGATTCTGTTCGAGCAGGCTTTTGGTGGCTCACAGGGCGAAATCGCCGCTTATATGATAGTGAAACGTGCCGGTGGAACAATCGATACCGTCGGCAGCGTGACAGCTTCAGGAGATGATCCGTTGCGACTGAAATTGATCGCGGACAAATCGCCATCGCCTGATAAACCGACCTGGAATTACATGTGGCGCAACGTGTATTATCTGATGCAGACGAATATCGATCTGGACGGGCTGGAAATAAACGTTTACAAGGGCGGGGCAGGGACCGAAAACACCGGCGACAATGTGGACCATCAGGATGGTGTCAGGTATATCAATATCCTCGGTCTGGACCGCCTGGATCAAAGCGGCAATGCCAAACCCGACGGCTTGGTTGACGTCAAGACCAGCCTTGTCGATGACTCCCGCGGCCTGCTGATTTTCCCGCATAGATTGCCCTTTGCGGCAGACACCAGCTGGGCCAGCGATTCCCTTTCGTTGAAAGTGCCGGAGTTATACTCGAGCAGTCCCGGCTCCAGAGTCCCCATAGAAAAAAGCGCCTATTATATAGAAGTATCCAACAAAAGCCGCTCTTCGGAGATTCGGCTGGGGAAAGCCAATATTATTGAAGGGTCGGAACGGATAACACTCAATGGTGCTGAACTGCAAAAAGGTGTCGATTACAATATCAACTATGATTTCGGGCAGGTAACTTTTCTGTCGGCGGATGCGCTGGATCCTAATGCCGATTTGAATATCGACTTCGAATATGCTCCATATATATCGGCTGAGAAAAAGACGCTGTTCGGCATTAGGGGCGAATATTCCTTCAGCAACGATCTCAAGGTTGGCTCGACCTTCTTGTATAAATCGGACAAAGCCACTGCCCGCAAGCCCAAGGTTGGCCAGGAAACGGCCAAGTCGATTGTCTGGGATGCGGACATAAGCTACAAGACCAAAACGAACTTTCTTACGACTCTGGCGGATGCCTTGCCGCTTTATAGTACGGAAACTCCGTCGAACCTCGCCTTTTCGGCCGAGTTCGCCCAGTCCATTCCCAATCCCAACGTAGATGGTGTCGCGTATATCGATGATTTCGAAGGTGCCCGCGATGCTTATTCTCTGGGCGTGTTTCGCGAAACCTGGTCATACAGCTCCCGACCGGCGTCTCTTGACGCCACTAATCGCCGGGCCCGCCTGGTATGGTACAATCCATATGACCAGGTTTTAACGACCGAGATCTGGAACCGGGATGAACCTACCAGCGGCAGCCGAACAAACGTCCTGGCGCTTGAATATCGACCGGCAATAAAAGACCGTCGCATAGCCGATGCCAACGAGGATACAACCGTATCCGTTTCCAATTTCCCGGAGCTTTCCTGGGCCGGCATTATCCGAAATCTTTCGGTCGGGGCGGCCAACCAGGAGGAAGCCCAGCTTCTGGAAGTCAGGCTAAAGGGGATGCAGGGCGTTCTGCACTTCGAATTCGGGGAGATTTCCGAAGATATCGATGGCAATGGTGTTCTCACGACGGAGGATACCAAGGGTATAAATGACCAGTACGACGGGATCCTGTCATCCGAAGAAGACGTTGGCCTGGATAAAGTGCACGATACTCTTGAAACCAACGAATTAGGCCCTTATGACCCGGTTACCAATCCGGATCCTCATGGTGACAACTGGTATTACAACGGCGTCGGCAAGGATTGCAACGGCTGTAATGAATACGACTATTCGCATATAAACGGGACGGAAGGAAATTATCTCGATCCCGGTACTTATGGCCGCCCCGATTCCGAGAATAATAACCGGGGCCAGAGCATCAATTTAAAAAACAATTACTTTTCATATAAACTGGACCTGTCCAGCAGCCGCTTTTATGTCGAAGGTTCGGATTTAAACGGCTGGCGCAGCTATCGTATTCCGCTTCGAGATGCGGAGGCGCTTGACCATGTCATCGGGTCGCCGAACTGGCAGGTTATAGACTATGTGCGCATCTGGGTTGAAGCCCCGGATCAACAGCCCTTTACCGTTTTTATTGCGGCCATTGACCTGATTCAGTCAAACTGGGAAGACACCGTAATTTATGCCGATTCTTTGAATAGTACGACGACATTCAACGTGGCCGTTATCAATAATCAGGAAAACTCCGCGATTTATACTTCACCGCCCGGTGTGGAAGGGTATTATGACCAGTCCACCCAGACTCGCGAGCCGGAACAATCGTTGTTATTGCATTTCGACAGCCTGGCGTTCGGCGATATCTGTTTAGCGGAGAGAATTCTATTTGAATCCAATAACTATATGGGTTATGGGTCGCTTAAAATGTTTGTCAATACGCCGACCGAGGATCTTCCGGAAAATGCCGTTGTCTATTCTTTCCGCCTCGGTCAGGACCGAAACAATTATTATGCGTATCAGGATACACTTCATCCGGGTGACCCGACCAACCGATGGTTGCTGAATGAAGTCAATATGAATTTTAACGATATCACCGCTCTTAAAGAATATATGCTTCAGGACAGGATGCATCATCCGGAAGTGCGCAAAGATACGGTGTCGGGAAATTACCGGGTGGTCGGCAATCCCACCCTGACGCAGGTGAAGTATCTGGCCATGTCAGTTATGAATATCGATTCGACCAAGGCCCCGACCGGCGATATCTGGTTCGATGAACTTCAGCTGGGCGGAGTTCGCCGCGATGTCGGTATTGCCTTTCGGGCTTCGGCAAACGGCAATGTTGCCGACCTGTTCAACTATAGTGCGGCATACAGCCACAAAAACCCATTTTTCCGGGGTATTTCGACGTCGACTCGAGGCGGATCGTCGGATAATCTTGGGAGCGGCAAATCCTCGACGTCATACAATTACAGTATCAGCATGAGCCTTGACCGTTTTCTGCCCAAATCCCTGGGTGCGAAAATACCTCTGTCCCTGCGATATAGCCGGAGTCTTGATGTTCCCCAGTTGCGTTACAACACCGATATCGTTTTGCCCCAGGAACTTCGCCACGACGAACGAACGGAGAGTGTGTCTAAAGGTCTTACCGTATCTGAAGGATTCAACAAGAACACAAAGAACCCGCTATACACGGTGTTGCTCAACAAGCTGAAGACCTCGTTTTCATATAACCGCTCGGAGAGCCGTTCGCCGTCTTCTCCGATGTCGCTGGGAGAAAGCTATAATCTTAAAGGTCAATATGGCTTTAATATCTCCAAGGTCCCCCATTTAAGGCCGTTTTTCTGGACAAAACCGGTGCCCATGCTGAAAAGACTGGATCCGACCAAGTTTTATCTGTTTCCGGGAACGTGGAGTTTCGACGGCACTTTTAACCGGAATTTCCGAGTCTCGGAAAACACGAGCAATATAAAAACGAGCAGCCTGCAACGGGATTTCTTCGGGCGTATGGCAATTACCTACAGGATTTCCGATAATCTTTCGGGCAACTATAGCATGGACACCAAACGCGACTTATATGACTCCGATTTGATCAAATTCAGCTTCAACCCGAAGAACTTCAAATTCGGGCGCGAGACCAGCTATAACCAGAATCTGAATCTGACATATTCACCGACCCTGTATCAATTTCTCACTCACAAGTTCAGCTATGGCTTCAGCTATCGCGAGAATTTAAACGTCAGGGATAGCACGTATGACGTCGGCGCCAGCAAAAACTATGGTGTCAGCGGCAATCTCGATTTGCAGAAGCTGTTCGTATCGGGCAAAAAGAGGGGTTCGTCGACGTCCAGCGGCAGTGACCGTCACCGTGCCAAGCCGGCCGGGACTACGGAAGAAGGCCAGCCTTTGCTGTCCAGAGTCGCGGGTCCGCTGGCCAAAGTGATGGGTCGGTTAACGGGTTGGATCAATCCCATCGGCTACGATTACAACGAACGATATAATTATACTTATGTCGGTTTGATGGGGCGGGCAAGCTGGCCGTATCGACTAGGCTTTACGGAAAATACGGGTGTGGGCACGAGGGCAGACGCTTCCTCGATCGGCAAATCCAACGCCATCAATAAAAACACGGCTTATTCCTTGCGTTCGGGAACGGATTTATTCGGCGGGCTTAAACTCGATGTCACGTACAGCCGGAAAATAAATGAAGATATCGAAAAGAGTGTCAACCCCCAGAAAAGTATCTCCACGACATTTCCCGATATTCGATTTTCGATAAAGCCGATGCGCACTTTCCGGCTGTTTAATCCTTTAATCAAGAAGTTTCAGCCGAGAACCGCTTACACGAGAAGCACGAGCGAGAATTTTAATTTGAGTACCGGCCAGAAAACACAGGAAACGATCACAATCGGCCAACGCCCGCTTCTGGCCTTCAGTTTCAATCTCCTGCGCGGGATGCAGATAAATTTCAGCACCGATCATTCGGTCACCGAGACCAAAAATTTGTCTCTGGGAAACAAAACCAAAACGATCAATAATACGATGCGTGTCTCGACCAGTTATTCCTTCTCGGCGCCTACCGGATTCAAATTCCCGGTATTCGGACGTCTCAAATTCAAATCGACCATGTCACTCTCGGTTGACGTTTCCATGCAAAACGATCGGACGGAAACGGCCAATATGGGCTTCCCTTATGCGCCTTCCGGGGAACGAACCAACCTGACCATCGCACCGACGGTTTCCTATTCTTTCTCCAGCCAGATCAAGGGCGGTCTGACGGGTCGCTGGCAGGATACCAACGACAAGATTCAAGGCCGCAAAACCTATACCCGCGAATTACGCATATATGTCGATATTCGCTTTTAGCCTAATATTTATTTGACATTTGCATCGTGTCATCTTTCCTTATGCCATCATGATAAAACGAACAATTACACGGATTGTCGTACCGATAGCGGGGATATTATGGTTTGGGGCCTGCGGGGGGCATGACGTTGTCGTCCCGCAATTCGACGGGGAACGGGCCTTCAGTTATATAGAGAAGCAGGTTTCTTACGGCCCTCGCGTCCCCGGATCGGAAAATTCGGCCGCCTGCCGCGGCTATTTCGAATCGTTTTTTACCGACCTGGGTTATGAAGTCGATTCCATGGTTTTTATCCATAATGACAAGACGACCGGCAAGCCCGTCCGCATGGTCAACCAGATTATTCGTATCGAGGGAAGCGGCGGCCCCGGTGCACCCCGCTATCTATTGGCGGCTCATTATGACAGTCGGCCCCGGGCCGAGTATGACCCCGATTCGACCAGGAGAGAGGAGTGGATCGACGGCGCCAATGACGGTGCTTCCGGGGTGGCGGTCCTGATGGAGCTGGCCAACTTGTTTGCCGCACAAAGGCCCCGCGTGAGTATCGACCTGGCCCTGCTCGACGGTGAGGATTTCGGTCAGCCGCATGATTTAAGCGAATATTTTCTCGGGGCACGCGAAATGGTCAAGCAGGATTTTAAAGATAAGTACAGATTTGCCCTGGTCATCGATATGATCGGTGATAAAGATTTACGAATATACCGCGAGGGCTTTTCCGACCGATATTCGACAAAAATTAATGATTTATTCTGGAAAGCCGCCGCCGAACTCGGTGAGGGCGTTTTTGTCGATTCGGTCAAGTATGACATCCATGACGACCATCTGTCCTTTATGACCTATAAACTGCCTTCGGCGGTAATTATAGATTTCGATTATGAATACTGGCACACGACCCACGATACACCTGATAAATGCTCGCCGCAATCGCTTCAGAGTGTGGGACGGGTCGTCGCCACGATCATGTACAGGCTTTAAACATGAATGAAAAACACATCAAAAGCAAACGTGATTTCCCCGCCGTCGAAATCCTTGCCTCCGAAAAAGAGATTGCGGCGGCCTCACGGTATTTGGCACGGCCACTGACGGTTGAAATTATCCGCCGGACGGTTGAAAAATTTAAGACGGGCATGGATAAATCGTCCAAGACGGTCAACTACTCCGACCTTGTCCGGGACATTATCGTGGAAATCCGGCAGTTTGATGCCATGAGAATCGGGCGGGTTATCAATGGCACGGGTATTCTGGTTCATACTAATCTGGGCCGGGCGCCGCTTTCTCCGGAGCTGTACGATACTATCAAAGGTCAAATCACCGGCTATGGCAATGTCGAATTCGACGTGACTTCAGGCAAACGAGGTCAGAGAGGAATACTGGCGGAGAAATATCTGGCGATGATATCCGGTGCCGAGGCCGGGACCATAGTCAATAATAACGCCGGGGCTCTGTTTGTAATATTGAATACTCTGGCGCATCGCAATAAGGTCCTCATCTCACGCGGCGAGTTGGTTCAAATAGGCGGTGGATTCCGTATTCCGGATATTATGAAAAAGGCCGGTGCCAGATTGCTTGAAATCGGGACGTCGAACGTAACTACCAGAGATGATTACATCCGGGCTCTCGATGAACACCCGGTGGCCATATTGAAGGTGCACCGGAGCAATTTTTCCGTCACCGGTTTCTCCGACGAGGTCGATATTAAATCGCTGGTCGATATCGGGCATAAGGCGGGAATTCCGGTTATCAATGACCTCGGCAGCGGCGTATTTATTAATACCGGCGAGATGATCGGGCACCGCGAACCAAGCGTGCAGTCTTCGGTCAAAGACGGGGCCGATATTACCTGCTTTTCGGGGGATAAACTCCTGGGGGGGGTCCAGGCCGGTCTGATTGTCGGGCAGAAAGCCTTGATTACGAAAATAAAAAAGAACCCCATCTTTCGCGCCTTGCGCGTCGATAAGACGGTCTTTTCGGCACTGGAGATATTGCTGGGCCACTATCTGGACGGAACCTGGAAAGAAAACATCAAGCTGTGGCGGCTGGCCTCGCGATCTCAAAATGAATTACTCAAACTGGCCGGTCAGGCGGCCGATAAATGCGGCGCGGGCGATACAATAAAAGTCGAAAAGTCGGCGGGGCAGATGGGCGGCGGGTCACTTCCGGAACGGCCCATTGCTTCGGCCGCCCTGGCTTTTAGCAGTCAAATTCCGGCGATTAAAATCGCGGAGCTTTTTCGTAATCACCAGCCGCCCGTGATCGGACGCATCAAGGACGACAAATTCATGATTGATTTGAGAGCGATCGACAATGATGAAATCAATGCCCTCATCCGGGCCATAAAGGCTGTCATACGCAGATTGAAATGATATGTTTGTACTAGGGACAGCGGGACATATCGACCACGGCAAATCGTCACTGATTTTAAAGCTGACCGGTATCGACCCCGACCGATTGCCCGAAGAAAAAGAGCGGGCCATGACTATCGATCTCGGTTTTTCGTGGTATGACACACCCTCCGGACAGCGCATCGGTATTGTCGATGTTCCCGGCCATGAACGCTTTGTGCGCAATATGATCGCCGGAGCGGGCGGTATCGACGCCGTTATTTTGGTGGTGGCCGCCGACGATGGCTGGATGCCGCAAACACAGGAGCACTTGCGTATCACCGAACTTCTCGGTGTCAAATACGGTGTCATTGCTTTGACCAAAATAGACATTGTCGATGATGATTGGACTAAGCTCGTGGCCGATGATTTGCGAATCAGGCTCAAGGGGACATATCTGGAAGCGGCGCCGATTGTCAAGCTCTCGTCCATGACGGGTCAGGGATTTGATGAACTGAAAAACCAGATAAATATTCTATCCGACAAAATTATCGAGCGTACTGATATCGGCAAGCCGCGCTTATATATCGACAGATCGTTTCTTATGGCCGGGATGGGCGGCGTCGCGACCGGAACCTTGCGTGGCGGGTCACTGGCCGTCGGCGATGACATCGCGGTATTCCCGCATAAAAAGAACGGCCGGATTCGTTCCATGCAGTCGCATAATCAAGCTGTGGAAAAGGCTTATCCGGGACAGCGGACGGCGCTGGCCTTGACCGGTGTGGATCACCAGTATATCAATCGGGGTGGTGTTGTCGGTTATAGAAAGATGGTTGAGGCGTATCCCGATGGTGTCGTTCTTGCCCTTAACCTGTCCGTTCTACAGGAATCGCCCGCGGTTATTACAGACCGCCGACGGCTTTTAATGATATTAGGAACGACCGAAGTCGAGGGGGAAATTAGAACGATGTCGGAACTCGGGATTGCCCCCGGCCAATCAGGGATTGCCTTTTTTAATCCATTTGAGCCGGTCATGGCCTATGTCGGGGACCGCTATATAGTCCGTATGCCGACACCGCAGATTACCATCGGCGGCGGTATGGTTCTCGATTTAATAAACCGGTTTCCCCGGCGAAAGGATATGCCGGGTTTAGCGTATTTGGAGAAGCGGCGGGATTATTCATTGTCGAGTTTGATTCAAAGCGAGCTGGATAAGAAAGTATTTGTAGATACCATGGACTTCCGCTTCAGTAGTTTTTCAGATGAACAGACGGCTTCCTATCTTGAGGATAGAAGAAGGGCCGGAGAGCTTCAAATGACAAACGGCCGATTTTATCGTGCGGCCGATGTAATGGCCGGGGAAAATATGATCATGAAGGCCATTTCTTCCATTTTTGATCATCAGCCGCATCTTGACGGACTCAAACCCGAAATGATTAGCGAGAAAACCGGACAGCCTGCCGAAGCCTTGACTCCGATAATTGAACTGCTCCTGTCCAAAAAGGTACTGATAAAAAAAGGCAATCGTCTTGATTTGCCGGAACGCGGCATAGCCATAAAGGGGGAATTGAAAAAACTGGCCGACGATATGGAAAATCTGCTTCGGGCGGGAGAATATGCGCCGCCGACCATAAGGGAATTGACCGATGGCCGGGTTGATAAGCAGGAAGTTTTGAATTTTTTGATCGTCGCGGGCAAGGCGGTTAAAATCAATAGCGATCTTGTCTTTCACGGTGATATATGGGCCAATGTGTTAACCGCTATAAGGAATTTATTGGATTCAGAAAACAGTCTCTCCGTCAGTGCATTGCGCGACAATCTGGGTTGCTCGAGGAAGTATTTGATTCCCATTCTGGAATATACCGATAAGACGGGGCTAACGCGCCGCGATGGTGATGTCAGGGTTCGAGGAGATAATTATGAAAGGGGATAGATTATATGTCAACGGACGCATCTACCCGATGGCCGGCGATAATAAATTCGTTCCATGTATGGCTATACGGGATGGTATAATCATCGCCGTCGGCCGCAATCTTAATAAGGATGACGACTTTAGAAAATTCGATCGTATCGATTTGAAAAATAAAGTCGTTCTACCGGGATTTCATGATGGTCATACACATATTATGTATGCCGCTTTGTCGGCGGAAATGGTTAATCTGGACGGTTTGCATGACATGGCCAATGTTCTGGGGGCGATTGCCGCTTATGCCAAAAAGCTCGGTCCGAAGGAATGGATAGAAGGAATCGGTTTTTCACCGGACCGACTCGCGGAATATGTCATGCCTGACAGATTCATGCTGGATAAAGTCACCGGCGGCCGCCCGGCGGCGATATTTTCCAAAGACCAGCATCTCATGTGGGTCAATTCGCGGGCGCTGGAATTGGCCGGGTATAACTCGTCCACACCCGATCCTGTCGGCGGTGTTATAGAGCGACTTGCTGATGGAAAACCAAGCGGGATTTTAAAAGAGCATCCCGCCTATAATCCGATATATAAGCTGGCTTCGAAGCAGAATAGGTCACGTCGGCTGAAGGCCTATTTGAATTATCTGCCTTATATATATAGCAAAGGTGTTACGAGTGTGACGTCGATGGACGGAACGGAAGCCTTCGACAATTTTGTGGAGTTGTCGGCCCATGGTAAATTGGGACTTCGCGTGCATCATTATGTCGCCCCGGAAATAATCCGGGAATTGACAAAGATGCGATTGAAAAGGGAACTGTCAGGGGAATATTACCGGGTCTGCGGGGTCAAGATATTTTCCGATGGGGCCTTAGGCAGTCAGTCGGCCCTGTGCTTCAATAAATATATCGGCTCCAAAAATAATTTCGGGGTGCAAACCAATGCCCCCAAAGATGTGCTTCGAATTATAAAAGATGCCGCCCGACTGGGGCTACCGGCAGCCATACACGCCATCGGGGACAGGGCCATTTCGAACGTTCTCGAATGTTATGAGCAGGTCGCCGCCCTGAAAAAGCCGTTGCGCCATCGTATCGAGCATCTGCAGATGATCCGCCGCAAAGACGTCGGCCGCGTCAAGAAACTGGGCGTAATTGCTTCGATGCAGCCGTCGCATTGTCCGTCGGATGTCAAACTCATCGAAAGGTACTGGGGGCCGCGGGGACGAAACTGCTATATATTCAAAACCTTGCTGGATAAAAAAATTCCCCTGGCTTTTGGTTCTGACGTCCCCATCGAGCCGCTCGATCCGCTGGCGGGCATTGATGCGGCGGTTAATCGTTTCATCCCGGGCACCGGGAAGTCATTCCATTCGGAACAAAGAATTTCGATTTATGAAGCGGTGGCCGGGTTTACTTCGGGACCGGCTTATGCTGTCGGCCGTGAATATGAATTGGGACGATTATTGCCGGGCTATCGTGGTGACTTTGTTGTTCTTGACGAAGACATTTTTAAGATCCCGCGAAAAAATATCAGAGATATAAATATCGAAGCCACGATATTACACGGGGCTGTAGTTTATTTGAGAAAAGGCTCGCGGATAGCGATCTAAGCCTTTCATTTTCCATATTGGTCCTTTTTAGATTGACAGTGTCCGGTCATTCGGCGTAGATTCTATATATAAGGGGAGGTTTAGGAAATGAAGACCTTTAGAATACTGCTGTTCTTACTGCTTCTTTTGGCTTCAATAGCGATTTTCGCCGCTCAAAATGACAGTGCCGATTCCGGCGAGGGGGTTGCCGCGACCGAAGAACTCGATGCGCCCAGCCTCGTTTATCTTCTTGAGATAGAGGGGCCGATCGGGACGGTGGCGGCCGATCGGGTCGTTGAAGCCATCGACGTCTGCGAATCGGAAGCGGCCGATGTACTGGTCATTCGCATCGATACGCCCGGAGGATTCAACGACGCTTTATGGCCGATAACGCGGGCCATCATGAATTCGCGCGTGCCGGTTGTTGTTTATGTGGCGCCGGTGGGCGCGCGGGCCGCCTCGGCCGGGGTCTATATGGTATATTCGGCTCATATTGCCGCTATGGCCCCAAGCACTCATCTGGGGGCGGCGCACGTCGTATCCGGTTCCGGCCAGCCAATCGATTCGGTACTTACCGAAAAAATCATGAACGATGCCGTCGCCTCGCTTAAAGCCATGGCCGAGCGGCATGGCCGCAATTTCGAGTATGCCGAGAGAATGGCCCGTGAATCTATTTCACTGACCAGTACCGAAGCGCTGGACCATAATGTTATCGACCTTATTGCCGAAACCTATGACGACTTGCTGGAAATGATTGATGGCCGCGAAGTGAAAATGGCTGTCGGAACCAAAAAGATCAGTACAAAAAATCCGCGAACGGTGCCGCTTAAACTGTCGTTCATCCAGTCGCTTCTGGAGATAATTTCCTCGCCTAACGTGGCCTTCATTCTGTTCTCCATCGGCGGGTTGGGAATCGTTCTGGAGTTGTATAATCCCGGGGCGATCCTTCCCGGAGTGGTCGGCGGAATTTGCCTGATTCTGGCATTTTATAGCTTTCGGACACTGCCCATAAATTATGCCGGGCTGTTTTTAATCGTCTTCGCGATTATATTATTTTTGCTGGAGGTGAAAGTGATAAGTCATGGGTTATTGACCATCGGTGGCGTCGTTTCTCTCATAATCGGCGGCATGATGCTTATTGACACCACCGACCCTGATATGAGGATTTCAACCACTATCGTGATTTCGGTGGCTCTGGCATTGGGAGCGTTTGTCGCTCTGGCGTTCGTGCTGGCGTACAAGGCCAGAGTTGCCAAACCGACCACCGGCAAAGAGGGGTTGCTCGGGGAAGTTGGAATTGTCAAGGAACGGATTGCTCCCAGCGGTTATGTCCTCGTGGCCGGAGAATTATGGCAGGCGACATCCGATGAGCCGATCGAGAAGGATGTGGAAGTCGTGGTCACTGAAGTTGATAATCTTAAGATTAAAGTGCGACGCAAATAACGAATAATTTTAAAATACCAAGGAGGTAATATGCCGTCATCACTGGCCGGATTAGTCGTCATTATATTCATAGGCATGTTTATATTGACCAATGCCATAAGAATTTTGAGGGAATACGAACGCGGGGTAGTGTTTCGGCTCGGTCGTCTGATCGGCGCCAAGGGGCCGGGTATCATTCTGCTTATCCCCATGGTCGACAAATTGCAGCGGGTTGATTTGCGGACTATCACCTTCGACGTGCCCTCGCAGGATGTTATCACAAAAGATAACGTTTCAGTCAAAGTCAATGCGGTGCTGTATTTTCGGGTTATGGATCCGAACAAAGCCATCGTGGCCGTGGCCAACTTTTTCGAGGCGACGTCGCAGATTGCCCAGACAACCCTTCGCAGTGTTCTTGGTCAGGTGGAACTCGATGAGCTTTTGTCCAATCGTGAAAAAATCAATCAGGAACTGCAGAAAATCATCGACCATCAGACGGAACCGTGGGGGATAAAAGTCAGTGTGGTTGAGGTTAAAAATGTCGATTTGCCTCCTGAAATGACCCGTGCTATCGCCCGTCAGGCTGAAGCCGAGCGTGAACGCCGCGCCAAAATCATCCATGCCGAAGGGGAATTCCAGGCCTCGGCCAAACTGGCTCAAGCCGCCGGAGTCATTGCGGCCCAGCCCAATGCCCTGCAATTAAGATTTATGCAGACACTAACCGAGGTCTCGGCCTCCAAATCATCGACAATTATCTTTCCTCTGCCGATTGACCTGTTCGAGCCTTTTATCCGCGAGAGGAAGATGCTGGCCGAGCGCGGCGAGCATTAGTCTGGGCGGCAATTTGCCGATTATTTTTGACGGGGAAGGGGTTATCCGGATAGCTCCATAAGTACAGGCAGGCGACCGTCCGGTGCGGTCGCCATCGCCGGCTGAATTTTTCGAAATCGGTTTTTTTGCGGTCTTTGCCATACAATTTGCTGATGGCATTTTGTATTCCGACGTCACAGGCGGGAAATATATCGGGGCGTTTCAGTCGAAACATCAAAAACATCTCGGCACTCCAGTATCCGAGACCTTTTACGGCCGTAGTGGCCTGGTATACCTCGTCGTCAGTCATATAAGGCAGATTGCGGATTTTCAGTTTGCCGGTTTCAACATGTTCTATAAGATCACGAACGGAACGAATTTTGGCCCATGACATCCCGGCCCCGCGCAGTTGCTGGTCGGTCACGTGATGCAGTTTGGCCGGGGTTATTGTCCCGTCGCCCGTTAATGCCTTGACGCGCATAAATATCGTTCGGGCGGCCTTGCCGGAGAGCATCTGGCCGGTGATAATCGAAACGAAAGTTTCGAAATTGAGAGGTTTCTTGGGTATGGCAAACAATTTAACGTTGTCGATAAGCTGGGCCATTGTTCCATCGGTCTGTTTTAGAAAGGCCTGACTTTCGGTAATGGAAAATTCCGGAATTTTCATGCGGGCCATTTGATTATCCTTTTTCATTTAGCCAAAATATTCAATGAAGGTGCAATTGTTGATTTGCGCAATCACTTTATGAAATAAAAAAAGCCCCGCTTTGTTGCGGGGCTTCAATGTGTTTTGGCTATTTAATAATCAAACAACTCATATGTTGCCCAGGGGCAATGATATTGCCAGTACCCGGTCAGCGGCAAGATCACATCATTCGGCGGCAAGGAGTAATCTCCGAACTGCCCGGCAATAAGACCACGGCGGTTGTTCATCAAGTCGACGAACTTCCCCCAGAACCGGCCGTGACCCTGGCCGCATACGGCGCACTCGCGGGCGTCATCGTAATACCAGTAGCCATTGAATTCAAACAGGACAACGTCCAGATATAGCCCGGAAACCGACCCTCGAAATTGTCGCCAGGGGGTGTCGTTTGTGACCGGGCCGCCAAAGGTCCCGGACATGATACCCAGTGTGTCGCCGTGGTAATTCAGCCAGAAACCGGAGATATAACCGGTGTCACCGGTATTGTCGTATTTAATCCATTGACCGGTGATAGTTCCGCCCGGACAGCTGTTTTGCCAGATACGGCGCGAATGTACGGCGACCCCATTGCGATTATCGGCCATGCAGAAGGAATCAAGTTGAATTAATTCGTCCAGGTCGAATTGTAGAGTAATCGGGCCGGTTGAAAAAACCAAAATGGGTGTCGCAAAATAGCAAATGTCCGTTCTTACACTTAGGATAAAACTCAAACCATCCAGATCCATGTTTGTCGCCGATACCCAGGCCGAGACGGTAGGAACATCGACAATCAGAACCGAATCCTGGCCAGGCTCGAAATCGATAATATGCCTGACTCTAATGGTGGCTTCGGCGTTAATTGATAATGTTCCCGACCAATCGGTAACTACCGTCGGTGCCGCCCCGGTCGTGAATAAATCACCCCACAGGAAAGTTACGGAATAAGCGATGCTGTGGCAGGCAATGTCGACGGCGTTGGAATCAAGGTGAGACCACCAAGCGTACAGCACGGCTTCGTCGCTTTCATTGAGATAATTATCAAGCATGTCTTGGGCGACGTCGGGTATTTCGGCTGTTGTCGGGGTGCGGTTATCGGCCGGGTTAGGATTCGAGACTTTATCGCCACATCCAATCAATGCGACAAGCAGGCCGGCAAATAATAAAATGAATAAACGCATGACTTTACTCCCCGCGAAAAAAATTTTGATACTCCCTACATTATAAAGATACGGGTCTTCGCGTTTGTTGTCAACATTTTGAAGGCGATGAAAGATTTATAAATATGATGAGTTTATGTAGAGACAATGATATCGCCGGCGATTATTCCATATTTCGGAAAGCCCTGATAACGTCGTAGGGCTCCTCCACGTCGAGAAGTTCCTGCCGAAAATAATCGTGCTGGAGATTCATGGAAAGTTCCTTGAAAACCCGCAGGTAGAGGTTATCATCATATGGTGGCGCCGCCATGGCAAAAAATAGTTTTACCGGTTCTTCATCGAGGGCATTAAAATAGTAACCATCATGATTGCGGGCAAAAGCTAACACAAATTCCTTGGCCTGCATGGAACGAATGTGGGGAACCGCGATACCCTGCCCGATCGCCGTGGTGGCTTTGCGCTCCCGGTTGATGAAGTCATTCAGGAGCTTGCAACGGTTGCCGGTCAAATCCGATTTTTCCAAAATATCAACCAACCCGGAAAGAATACGTTCTTTATTGCGCTCCTTCCATTTTTCGGAAGAAGAATCTTCCGGTTCCGGCTCCTGCTCAACTTTGAAGTCGAGCACAATCAAGTCCTCTCTGAAATATCTCCAAATACTCATTATTTTTTATCTATCGGATGCAACCTTTTAAAACTGAACGAATTAAAAACTGCGTTCGGCAACTGTCAAGTTCTATTATACGCTTTCCATAACCTGAAATCTCTGGTCGCCCCGGTTTGTTCCTATTGACTTTCGCGGGCTATTTATTTACTTTCGAGCGCCAATGAAACACAAACGGTTTAGTCCGGCCGCTATTATGCCGAACTAAATGTATAAACGATAAAATGTTAGGGGATAGTTGTTGCCTGCATTCAGTGACCTAAAACGAACCCATACCTGTGGCCAACTGACCGCCGCCGATGTTGGCCAGAGGGTTATCCTGAACGGTTGGGTCCAGGAGTACCGTAATCTGGGTGGCTTATTGTTTGTTGACGTCCGGGACCGTTATGGCCTGACGCAGGCGGTTCTCAATCCGCAAAAGGTCGAGAAGAGTTGTTTTGAAATGGCGACCAAGGCCCGGCACGAATATGTCGTGGCGGTTTCGGGAGTGGTTCAAAAACGCCCCGAAGGAACTTTGAATGCAAAAATGACAACCGGAGAAATCGAGGTGGCCGTCGACAAGTTTTATATTCTGTCGGAATCCAAAACTCCGCCCTTTGAAATCGTCGATAATCCCGATGCTTCCGAAGTCCTCAAACTGGAATATCGCTACCTCGATTTGCGCCGCCGGCCGCTTCAGGAAAAAATAAGAATACGTCATGAAGCCTGCATGGCGGTGCGTGAGTACTTGTCATCCAAAAATTTCTATGAAATCGAAACCCCCATGCTGATGCGTTCGACGCCGGAAGGAGCCCGTGATTATGTCGTACCCAGCCGGGTACAGAAGGGGAAGTTTTATGCTTTGCCCCAGTCACCGCAATTGCTGAAACAGATTCTCATGATTTCCGGGTTTGATCGTTATTTCCAGCTGGCTCGCTGCCTCCGCGACGAAGACCTCCGCGCCGACCGCCAGCCGGAACATACTCAAATCGACCTGGAAATGTCCTTTGTCACGCGCGACGACGTATTTGCGATCGGGGAAGGGCTCATGCCTCATATTTTCAAAAAAGTGCTGGGAATCGATATCGAATCACCATTCCCGCGCGTTGATTATCACACGGCCATGAATCGCTGGGGGATAGATAAGCCCGATTTGCGTTTTGGTATGGAGTTGGTCGATATAACCGAGATTGTGGCCTCATCCGATTTCAAGGTATTTTCCGAAATGGTTAAAACCGGCGGTGTGGTTAAAGCTATCTGTTTGAAGGGTGGCGCCGACTATTCCCGAAAGCAAATCGATGAATTGACGGAGATGGCCAAAAATCTCGGCGCCGGAGGCCTGGCATACATATTGCGTCAAGGAGAAGGCGACAAATCGCCCATTTTGAAATTTATCGGAGAGTCAATCAAAGATAAAATCTGTCAGAAAGCGGACGCTCAAATCGGTGATGCCGTATTTATTATATCCGACAAAAGACTCAAGACGGAAACAATACTCGGGCAGTTACGGTTGTATCTGGGCAAAAAACATAATTTAATCCAGAAAAACCAGTGGAAGTTTTTGTGGGTCACCCATTTTCCGCTTTTTGAATATAATCAGGAAGAAAATCGGCTTGACGCCATGCATAATATCGTATCCATGCCGGTTGAGGAAGAACTGGTCTTGCTTGATGAAAAAACCGATCTGCCCATAAGCGATGTCAATCATCCGTTGCGACGTATCCGGGCCGATCAGTACGACCTCGTTTTGAACGGCATGGAATTGGGTTCGGGCAGCATCCGGGTATATCGCCGCGACATCCAGCAGAAAATTTTGAATATTCTGGGTATGTCCGACGAACGCGCCGAAAAAATGTTCGGTTTCCTGTTGCGGGCACTGGAATACGGCGCCCCTCCGCATGGTGGAATCGCTTTAGGTATGGATCGTATTGTATTGCAGATGACCGGGTCGGACAGCATCCGCGACGTCATCGCGTTTCCCAAAACGGCGTCGGCCCAATCACTGATGGACGGAGCTCCCTCGGATCTGGACCCCGAACAATTGGCGGAACTGGGATTGACCATTACCGGTTCCAAATCTTAGGTGGGACAGAATATATTGAACAATAAGGTTACAGAAACATTCAGTCTGGGCGACGTTGACCCGCGTCTGATTTTCGGCCAAAACGACAAAAACCTGCGAACAATTGAAAAAGCCTTCCCGTTGAGCATCGTCGTTCGCGGAGATAAGGTCATAATCGAGGGCGAAGAGGCGCTGGTCAAAAAGGTCTCCCGTCTGTTCGGTGACTTGTTGGCCCGGGTCCGCCAGGGGGAATATATCAACGAGCAGTATTTAAACTACGCCATAGAACTGATTATGGAAAACGGTATCGGTCCGGCGCAGGTTATCGGGGATAATAATCACTTGGCCGGTTTGAGCAAACCGTTTATAAAACCGAAGACCATCGGACAACGCAACTATCTCGACGCCATCGCCAATAACGATATTGTTTTTTCCATTGGCCCGGCCGGAACCGGCAAGACCTACCTGGCGGTGGGTGAAGCGGTCAGTGCCCTCAAGGATAAACGGGTTAATCGTATTGTCCTCGTCCGTCCGGCGGTGGAGGCCGGCGAGTCACTGGGCTTTTTGCCCGGGGATATCCGCGCCAAAGTCGACCCCTATCTGCGACCCGTTTATGATGCTTTGCATAACATGCTACCTCCGGAAAAAATCCAGAAATATATTGAACTGGGCGTAATTGAAATCGTCCCGCTGGCGTTCATGCGGGGACGAACCCTCGACAAAACTTTTGTCATCCTCGATGAAGCCCAGAATACCACTCCCGGTCAAATGAAGATGTTTTTGACGCGCCTGGGTAATGGCTCCAAGGCGGTGATCACCGGCGATATCACACAAATCGATTTGGCCAAAGACAAAAAATCCGGATTGATTATCATTCAAAAAATCCTGGTCAATATCGAAGGCATTGTATTTATTTATTTGAGTGACAGGGACGTTGTGCGTCATCCTCTCGTCCAGAAAATTATCCGGGCCTATGAGGGATACGAGAGGGATCTGCGAAAGGAGTCGGGGGATTAATAATCCCCGCCTATGTATAGGATTCTTTTGCGCCTGAAGAGGCTGCTCAAACGTTATTTGAAAATCAAGGCCGAATCGCGGCAGGTGATTGATGCCGGTCCGCGCAGCAAATTCTATAAGATTTTGATGCTTTTTTTGGCCGCCGGTCTCCTGTCTTTTTTATATCCGGCCGACGAAGCATTTTACCCGCTGGATTATCCCCGCAAAGGTGAGATTGCTGTCGATGACATCATCGCCCCGTTCCAGGTTACTGTTTACAAATCGGACGCCGAATTGCGCGAGGAACGCCAGGATGCGGCCGACGCCGTTCCTATAATTATTGAATATGATAAGAACGTAGCCGATTCGGCTTTATCCCAGTTTGCTCAATTCATGGCCCTGATAAAACGCCGGTCAGCGTCCTTCAATAAATCTCTGACCGGACAAAATTTCGATTCCCGACAAGTGGACAGCCTGATTAGCGTCGCGACAAACAGCGTGGCCAAAGCATATCCCGCGATCGACACCGCGGTTATCCGACGGCTCTTGTTTGATTCCGACTTGAATCTGATTGAAAGGATCATCCGGGAAATACTGGAAGAATCCATTTATTATTATGGGGTTATCCCGGATCTGGAGCTTCTGCCCGCGACCAAAAATCGTTCGGTTGTGATAAAAATGGATGACCGTGAAATCTACCAGGTGCGTGATAAACTTCCGGATACATACCGGGCCAACCGTACTTTCCGGCTGGCCCTGCGCCAGAGATCGCTGTCCGATTCGATAGACGTTGATCTGTGCTATGACCTGGGACGGCGATTCATCGTCCCCAACCTGTCTTTGAATATAGTGGAAATGCAATCCCGCCGTGAAGAAGCCATGGCCGAAATCCCGCAGGTAAGCGAGGTCATCAACGCCGGCGACGTCATCGTGCAGGCCGGGGCCAGGGTCGAAGAAAAGCAGGAGCGGGCCTTGAAAGAGATTTTCCGCCAGCAGGAATCACGCTACCGTGAAGATGGCTGGTATATTCCGTTTATTCCCTCACTGGCCCGTTTTGCCCTGATGCTGGCGATTTTCGGATTTCTCTATGCCTATCTATACAACTTTCATCCCCTTATTTTCGGGTCCAACCCGAAACTGCTGGCGATGTTTTTTGTTTATGGTGTCAGTCTGGTATTGATTTACATATCGCGGATTGTCGAAACCAATATGGAGTTATCCTTCTATATATATCCGCTGGCCATATTGCCGATTCTTCTGACGATTCTTTTCAACGCCCGCATCGGTATCTTTGGAACCATCATACTGGCCATAATTCTTGGTATCCTGCATCGCTTTAATTTTTCTCTGGCGATTGTCACTATATTCACCGGTATGGTGGCCTCGTATTCCACCCGACGCGTCCGGCATCGAACCGAGTTTTTCAGAACGTCGATTTATCTCGCCCTGTCATACGTTGTCCTGATTCTGCTTTTTGAGTCATTCAAATTGTCACCGGCCGAGAATATCACCGGCCTAATGGGGCAGGGACTGTTTGTCGCCGTGGTATCGCCGCTCCTGGCCATGGGTATTGTACCGTTTTTCGAGTCGCTGTTCGGATTCACGACCGATCTGACGTTGCTGGAATTATCGGACCTGAATAATCCTTTACTCAAACGTCTGGCCATGGAAGCCCCGGGCACTTATCATCATTCTATTCTGGTTGGAAATCTGGCCGAGGCCGCCGCCAAGGCCATTGACGCCAATCCCCTGCTGGCGCGGGTGGGAGCGTATTATCATGACATCGGGAAAATGGAGATTCCGGAATATTTCGTCGAAAATCAGCTCGGTATCAAGTCCAAGCACGACAGTTTGACTCCGAGTGTTTCGGCCATAATATTATCGTCGCATGTCAAAAAAGGCCGCTTGCTCGGAGAAGAAGCCGATTTGCCGGACGAGGTTCTCAATTTTATCGAGGAACATCACGGCACAATGGTCATGACTTATTTTTACAACAAGGCCAAAGAGCAGGGGGATGAAGAACCATCCGATGAAAATTTCCGCTATCCCGGCCCCAAGCCGCGCACGCGTGAAACGGCCACGGTTATGTTGGCCGATTCGGTTGAAGCCGCCAGCCGTACCCTGACCGACCCAAAACCGGCCCGTATCCGTAATCTGGTGCAGAATATTATTAACGACCGGTTTCAGTCGGGTGAATTCGAGGATTGTCCTCTGACGCTTAAAGATCTGGCCAATATTCGCGAATCATTCGTTCAGATATTAATCGGCGTTTTTCACCAGCGGGTGGTGTACCCGAAAAAGGAAGAAAAGGCATGAAACTGAATATACTATCCGAATCCAAGCGGCGTATCCCGCGGAAGAAAATCGCCCGGCTGGTCCGATTGATCGAAGAGGAAGAAGACCCGCCCGGCAGTACCGTGCATATTATTTTCACCGGCGACCACCGGCTGGCGGCTCTTAACCGCAAATATCGTAACCGCGTCGGGCCGACCGATGTCTTGTCGTTCAATTTCGATGACGAGACCGGCCCCGATGCTCTCCTCGGCGAAATTTATATCTCTACCGATAGCGCTCAAAGGAATTTGAAAACATTCGGCGGCACGATTCAATCGGAGTTGCTCCGCCTGTGCTGTCACGGTCTGCTTCATCTGCTGGGTTACGATCACACCGGCGAAAAGGACGGGGCGGTCATGCGGCGACGCGAAGAGTATTACATGGGGAAATTGAATCGATGCTGACGCTAATATATATAGCATGCATTATCGGTATCTATTACGCCGGCTACAAGTTTGGGCTGTACTCTTCGGCCCTGTACTTGGAACCGGACGAAATCGACGAATTCTCATCCCGGCTGTCACCGTTTACCCGGCGGAACCTGGCTATGCTTTTCGAAAACCAGCGCCGGATTTTACGCCTGTCGATGCTGGTCAAGTCCTTTGCCCTGGTGCTTCTGTCTTTTTTCGCCATTTTGATCGGGCAGCATATTATTTATGAATTTGAAATAAACCCCGCGGCGACCATGTTTCTGGCGCTTCTAATCGTGTGGATTTTTCACGTGCTCTTTTTTGAATACCTTCCGCGGCGCCGACCCATTCGACAGATTGACCGGACTACGGTTCGCTATCTTCCCCTTCTGGCGTTTAGCTATTTTGTCTTCCGGCCGCTTCTGATGTACTACGACAAATTATTCGTCATGGATCCCAACGCCCGTATCACTGAAGAGCAGAAAGAAGATATCGTCGAGCGCGCCATCGAGGCGCTGGCCGACCAGACCGGAGCGGGGGAGCCGATTGTCGAAGAAGATGAAAAAGAAATGATCGGCCAGATATTTCAACTGGATGTCACCGAAGTGCGCGAAGTCATGGTGCCCCGCATGGATATCGTTGGCATTCCTAAAACGGCAACTTTCGAAGATATTCGTTCCCGGGCCCGCGAAGTCGGCTATTCCCGTTACCCCGTTTATGACGAAACCCCCGACCGGATAATCGGCATTTTATATATAAAAGACATTTTCCATGATCCGCGCAGTCAAAGCGGCTCTTTTGACGTCACCAATTTCATGCGGCAGCCGTATTTTGTGCCGGAAAGTAAAATAATCAGCGATTTGCTGGCTGACTTTAAAGCCAACAAAATCCATATCGCCATCGTCATTGACGAATATGGCGGGACCTCCGGACTGGTGACTCTGGAAGACATCCTCGAAGAAATCGTCGGAGAAATTCAGGATGAATATGATACCGAACCTCTGCCAATTATGAAGCTGCCCGATAATTCGTTGCAAGTCGATGCCGCCGTGTCGGTTGAGAAGCTTCTTGAAGAGTTCGGGCTTGATTACGATAACGACGAGTTCGAAACTATCGGCGGGCTGATTTACGACCTGGTCGGTTCGGTTCCATCGGCCGGAACCAAAATCCGCTGGAACGACATCATTTTTGAAATAGTCGATATCGACGGCCAGCGGATTAATACGGTCAAGGTTTGGGTCAAAAAAAGCACCGAAATTTGACTTTTCGACCAAATTACCCGATGAAAAAGTTTTAATAGACATTTTTGTGACAAGCGCCTAATATTTTGAATGCTTATCCTTAATATTTTTAAAATTAATACGTATGGTTTATTTATCAGATTCCGATCCGAATATTAATACATAGTTTATTTTAGGAGGTTTTTAAAGTGACCAAAACTAAAGAAGATGTTCTTCGAATTATTAGCGAGCAAAATGTCCGCTATGTCCGCCTGAATTTCACCGACATACTCGGTCGCCTGAAAGGCATGTCGATCACACGCAGCGAAATAGAGCAAGTCTTAAATCAGGGGCAAGGTTTTGATGGATCGTCTATTGAAGGCTTTGTTCGCATCGAGGAATCCGATCTGGTGGCGGTTCCCGACCTCCGAACTTTTCGCATTATTCCCTGGGAATTTAACGGTGAAAAGACAGCTATCATGTTCTGCGATATACAGTTGCCTGACGGCTCTCCTTATGACGGCGACCCCCGTTATGTCTTTAAAAGAGCTTTAAAGCGGGTGGAAGATAGAGGCTGGACCTATTATCTGGGGCCGGAACTCGAATATTTTTATTTTGAAAGCGATCGGGAACCCAAAGTTCTCGATACCGGTGGCTATTTTGATTATACCTCGGTCGATATTGGGACCATTGTCCGCAAGAAAACAACTACCGCTTTGGAAATGATGGGAATTCCGGTTGAGTGTTCGCATCACGAGGTCGCCCCCAGCCAGCAGGAAATCGACTTGAAATATCAGGAAGCGCTGGTCATGAGCGATTTTACACAGATTTATAAGCTGGTCGTCAAAGAAATCGCCATGCAGAACAATATTTACGCATCCTTTATGCCCAAACCTATTTATGGCGAAAACGGCTCCGGAATGCATACGCATATGTCGCTGTTCAAGGGTGAACGCAATCTCTTTTTCGACCGTGATGACCCCTATCAACTCTCCGCTATAGGAAAGAGTTTTCTGGCCGGCCTGTTAAGGCATGTCAAGGAGTTTACTCTTATAACCAATCAGTGGGTAAACTCATATAAGCGTCTCGTTGCCGGGTATGAAGCGCCGGTCTATATTTCATGGGGCCGTCGTAATCGCTCCAGCCTGGTCCGAGTGCCGATGTTTGATATCGGCCGCGAGAAATCGGTGCGAGTCGAACTGCGTTCCGCCGACCCCGCCTGCAATCCATATCTGGCTTTTGCCTGTATGCTTTCGGCCGGATTGAAAGGCATTGAAGAGAATTATGAACTTCCGGCACCCATAGAAGAAAACATTTTCTCCATGGATGAAAAGAAACGGGCCGCTTTAAATATCGATTCGCTGCCGGATTCACTGGAAAATGCCATAAATATTATGGAAAAATCGGACCTGGTCAGGGAAGCTTTAGGCGATAACCTTTTTGAAAAAATCATTGCCAACAAAAAAGTGGAATGGGACGAATATCGTATTCACGTCAGTAATCATGAAATTGATAAATTCCTGCCGTTTTTGTGATTTTTGGCAGAGACTTTTATACCCGCAATGCAACTTAGCCGCGCAAAACAACTTGCGCGGCTTTTTGTGTTGATGCAAGGGGCTCCGGTTATTTGGACCTTTTTAAAAAATTCGGCGGATTTGGATTTCGTTGTTGACTATGAAGCCATCATCGTTAAACTATATCTTTCCGGAGGGCTTCGGAATGAAAAATTTAGACCCTGACCGGGGATAGACAAAAAAACGGCACAAAATGAATTCAAAAGCCAGAATTGCAGTCTTTATTTCAGGTGGCGGAAGCAATCTTCAGTCGCTGATTGATGCCTCCCGCGCCGGGCGGCTCTGTGGTGATGTTGTTCTGGTCGTTTCCAATAATGACGATGCTTATGGTCTGCAACGGGCACTCAAGGCCGGGATTGATACCTTTGTCTATAAAGTTAAAAATTATGAGTCCAAAGAAGATGCTCATGCCGACCTGATGGCTATTCTGGAAAATTACCGGGTTGAATTTATCGCCCTGGCCGGGTATTTGAAACTTCTGCCGCCGCCTGTAATTAAAAAGTTTCGCAACCGGATTACCAATATCCACCCGGCGCTATTGCCCAGATACGGCGGTAAAGGGATGTATGGTCATCATGTGCATGAAGCCGTCATGGCCGCCGGTGATGCCGAGTCCGGCGCCACGGTGCATCTGGTCGATGAAATTTATGACAATGGCAGAATTCTCGAACAAAAGAAGGTTCCGGTTCGGCCCGATGATACGCCCGATTCACTGGCGGCCAGGGTGCTGGAAGTTGAACATGAAATATATCCTCTGGCACTGGATAAACTGATAAGAGGGAAATATGATTGAAACCGAAAAAACATTATTGAAAACGGAAATATCCGAATACCCTCTGTTTGCGAGGGGCAAAGTCCGCGATGTTTATGACCTGGACGATAAGCTTCTGATTGTTTCGACCGATCGGGTCAGCGCCTTCGACGTGATCCTCCCCAACGGCCTTCCGGGCAAGGGCCGGATATTAACCCAGATGTCTCTTTTCTGGTTTGATTTTTTGAAAGATGTCATCGATTCGCATTTGATCACGGCTGATGTGAGCCAAATGCCCGAACCGTTGCATAAGTACCGGGAAATGCTCGCCGGTCGCGCCATGCTGGTGCATAAGGCTAAGCGGGTGGACATCGAGGCCATCGTGCGCGGCTATATTTCCGGGTCGTTGTGGAAAGAGCTGTTGGTTGCGCGAAAGAGCGGGGGAAATAGGGTTCACGGTTTTGATTTCGCCCCCGACCTGAAAGAGTCGGGCAAACTGCCCGAGCCCATTTTCACGCCCTCAACCAAAGCCGCCGAAGGACACGACGAAAACATATCTTATGATCAAATGGTCAAAATAATCGGCCCTGAAACGGCCCGGTTGTGCCGCGACAAAGCCATCGCCATTTACAAAAAGGCGGCCGATTACGCCCTGACAAGGGGCATAATTATTGCAGATACCAAATTCGAATTTGGCTATCTGGGGAATAGATTCATTTTAATCGATGAAGTTCTTTCACCCGATTCCTCGCGGTTCTGGCCGGCCGACCAGTATGTCCCGGGTACAGGTCAGCCATCGTTCGATAAGCAAATAATCCGTGATTACTTGAATAACCTGGATTGGGATAAAACTCCCCCCGGGCCGAAGTTGCCCGAGGAAATCATCCAAAAATCGGTGGCCCGCTACGCCGAGGCCGCTCGCAAACTGACAGGGAAAAAGCCATGAGCGATAAAATAAAAATCAAACGGGCGCTCGTCTCGGTGTCCGATAAATCCGGTCTGGTCGAACTGGCGAAATCGTTGAGTAAATTCGGGGTGGAGATTATCTCCACTGGTGGAACTTTGGCCGCCTTACGCAAAGCCGGGGTGCAGGCCATCTCGGTTTCGACTTTCACCGGGGCACCCGAAATTCTCGGTGGTCGGGTCAAGACTTTGCATCCCAAAGTCCACGCCGGGATACTGGCCCGTCGCGGTAATGAATCCGATGAAGCCGAACTAACTCATCACGAATATAAGCTGATCGATATGGTCGTGGTTAACCTGTATCCGTTTGAGCAGACGGTCGCCAATCCGGAATCATCGGAAAAGGACATTATAGAAAATATCGACATCGGGGGACCGACTATGGTGAGGGCGTCGGCCAAAAATTTCGAAGGCGTTGCGGTCGTGACCAGTCCGGCCGATTATAATTCGATTATCGAAGAAATGAACCAGAACGACGGCTGCCTGTGTCTGGCCACGCGCAAGACACTGGCTGGAAAGGCCTTTGCCATGACCTTTAAGTATGATAGGGCCATCGCCCATTATTTTGAATCGGCGGCAAAAGAAGCGATCGAATCCGATTTGCCCACGACATTAGGTTTTTCCTTTGTTCTCAAATCGGGTATGCGTTACGGCGAGAACCCACATCAAAAAGCCGCCTTTTATGCCGATCCGGCTTATACCGGCCCGACTCTGGCGAATGCGGAAATTCTGGCCGGCAAAGAACTATCATTCAACAATATTTCGGACCTCGATGCTTGTCTGGATATGATTTTGGATTTCAAAGAACCGTTCGCGTGTGTCATCAAGCATGCCAACCCGTGCGGCGCGGCAACGGGCAAGACCATTACCGAAGCCTATCGCGATGCCCTGGCATCGGACCCGCTGTCGGCTTTCGGATCGATTATAGGACTTAACCGCCCGGTCGATATGGATTGCGCAATGCTTTTGCATGAAACTCATTTTGTCGAATGTATTGTGGCTCCCGGCTATGCCCCGGAAGCGCTGGAAATGATGAAGAAAAAAAAGGCCCGGCGGCTTTTGGCTATGCCCGATATAATGAAGGGTCGTCCCGGTCATGAAATGGTGGCCAAGTTTGTTCGTGGCGGATTGCTGTATCAGTCGGCCGATGACCATGAGATTAAAGTGGAAGAATTGAAAGTGGTCACGGAAAGACAACCGACCGCCGAAGAATTAAAATCACTTCTGTTTGCCTGGAAAATGGTCAAGCATGTTAAATCGAATGCTATCCTGATTGCCAAAGGCAACGCCACGGTCGGAATAGGCATGGGTCAGACGTCACGGGTTGACGCCTCCGAACTGGCTGTCAAACGCGCCGGAGAACGCGCCAAAGGTGCGGTCCTCGCTTCTGACGCCTTTTTCCCTATGCCCGATGGGGTGGAAGTGGCCACTCGAGCCGGGGTTACCGCTATAATCCAACCGGGCGGGTCTAAAGGTGACCAGGATGCCATTGACGTCGCCAATAAAGCCGGTGTGGCCATGGTCTTTACCGGGATACGACACTTCAAACATTAAATTATTTGGCTAAACCGTGAAAGAGCTTGCTCTCTTCAGGATTTACCATTAGATTATGGAAAACGAATTCAAAGAGGAAACTATGGGCGACAGACTTCTCGAAATCGTGGTTCAAATCATGGCCCATATCCGTGACACGCAGGGACAAGTAGAGTCTTTTGACGATATTTCCGCCGACTTGCGCAGTCAGGGATTTACCGATTCTGAAATTAGTTATGCCTATTCCTGGGTAATCGATCATATACAGTCCGAAATGCAGCCACTGGTGGAATTGCTGAAACCGGGCGACTCTCTTAGGGTCCTGTCGCTCAAGGAACGTCAGCATTTTTCTCCCCAGGCATTCGGTTATTTGCTGCAGCTTCAATTTCTTGGCATTTTAAATGAAACGGACATGGAGATGATCCTGGAACGGGGTTGTGTTGTCGGGGCCGCGCCGATTGATTTGAGACAGATTAAGCTGATTGTCGGGGCGGTCATATTCAGAGAACTTGGCGTCCCGGATTCGCTCAAACAACCGGCCTACTTGTTTGCCGACGACGACGGTTATTTGCATTAAATTTTTAATTCATCTGAATTGGATAGGGTGCTAAACGGCAAAAAGATAACTATTGGTTTGACCGGCGGCATCGCGGCTTACAAGGTTCCCATACTCATTCGCATGCTCAAAAAGGCCGGGGCCGAAGTGCGGGCTATTATGACCGCCAATTCGGCCAAATTCATTACACCGCTGACGATTGAAACGGTCAGTCAGAACCCGGTGGCATCGGATATGTTTCCAGCGGACAGATTTGTCGGCACCCATCATATCGATATGGCCGAATGGCCGGACTTGTTCGTCATCGCTCCGGCGACAGCCAACTTCATCGCCAAGACAGCTTCCGGCATTTGTGATGATTTACTTTCAACCGTCATTTGTGCCACCAAAAAACCGGTTATGATTGCCCCGGCCATGAATACCAATATGTATATTAACCCCATTACCCAGGGCAACATCGACAAGCTTAAGGCTCTTGGGTATCGCTTCATAAACCCCGGTGAAGGGGAACTGGCTTGCGAGACGGTTGGGGTGGGCCGCATGGCCGAGCCGGAAGAAATTTTGGCCGCTGTTCAATCGTTCTTCCAAAAAAAAAAGCCTCTGACAAATAAAAAAGTAGTTGTAACCGCCGGGCCCTGCCGCGAGGCCATTGATCCGGTGCGTTATATTTCCAATCATTCTTCGGGCAAAATGGGCTACGCTCTGGCCGAGGCCGCCGTTGGTGAAGGCGCCGAAGTGATTCTTATTTCGGGTCCGACGGCTCTTAAACCCCCGACGGTTAAACGATATGTGCCGGTTGAGACGACAGAGAATATGTATGAAGAAGTCAAAAAGCATTTTGCCAAAGCTGATATATTGATTATGGCCGCCGCCCCGGCTGATTTCACGATGACGAAGCCGTCGAACCGAAAATTAAAAAAAACCAGCGGCACCTTAAAACTTGAATTAACCGCAACAATAGATATATTGAAGTCTTTGAGGAAGAAGACGGAACAAAAGATTATCGGTTTCGCGCTGGAAACCGAGGATGGTCTCAAAAACGCCCGCGTCAAACTCAAAGAAAAGAACATGGATATGATTGTCTTAAACAGCCTTGAAGATATCGACCCCTTTGGCAATGAGGCCAATATCGTAACCTTGATAGGCAAATCCGGCCGGGCGGAAAAACTCCCCCGCATGACCAAGGCCGAACTGGCTCGAATTATTATCGAACGGGTCGCGAAACTATGAAATTAATATCCGATCAGATTGACAGCCGCACTCTTGGCCTTTTGAAGCGGGCGGTCAGATGCCAGATGGAACTGGGCGATTCGGATTTAACCCTTGATATGAATAATTTAGTTATGTTGAAAAAAAATCTTTTCGCCAACGGCCAAAAAACAAAATTCCATTCTTTGGGCGCTCATGAAAAAGCCATCTGCAATTGTCAGCTATGTCCGCTGGGCGCGACTCGGACCAATTTCGTTTACGGTGTGGGTAACCCGAAGGCGGGTGTCATGTTCATTGGCGAAGCGCCGGGACGCGACGAAGACCTCAAGGGCGAGCCGTTCGTAGGCCGGGCCGGACAACTGCTGGACAAGATTCTCGAGGCCATTCATTTTAAAAGGGAAGAAGTGTATATCGCCAATATCCTGAAATGCCGGCCCCCCAACAATCGCGACCCCCAACCCGACGAAATGACGCAGTGCATGCCATACCTGCTGGAACAAATCCGAATAATAAAACCAAAAGTGATTTGTGCCCTGGGAAGAATTTCCGCACAGGGGCTGCTCCAGACCAGCACCCCGCTGGGCAAATTACGCAAACGATGGCACGATTTCAACGGCATTCCGTTTTTGGTGACCTACCATCCGGCGGCGCTGTTGCGTTTTCCCAATTACAAGCGCGACACCTGGGAAGACGTGCAGATGCTCCGCGCGAAGTATGATGAAATAATGGCCGAGGCGGTCCATGCCGGTTAAAACCGATAAAGATAAGGCAATCGTACGCCATGAACCGCCGCAATCGATGGACGCCGAGCAAGCGGTGCTGGGTTCTATTCTAAAAGACGCCGAATCAATCAGCGCCGTGATAGAGTATCTTGATTCGTACGAATATTTCTACGCCAAAAAGCACCAGAGTATTTTTCAGGCCATGTTGCGTTTGTATGAAAAAGGCGAGCCGTGCGATATAACGACCGTCGCCGATGAACTTTCCAAACTTGACCAGCTGGATAAAATCGGGGGACGGTCATACCTGATTGAACTGGTCGAGGCGGTGGTTACATCCGCCAATGTGATATCGTACGCCAACATCGTGCTTGAAAAAGCCACATTGCGCAGTTTGATAACGGCTTCCGGCGAAATTGCCAAAAACTGCTATGCGATGGAAAACGAAGTCGGTGAGATTCTGGATCAGGCCGAACGCAGCATCTTTGCCATTTCCGAAAGCCGCTTGCGTCAGGGATTTCGTTCGCTCGGCGAGCTTATACCCCATACCTTCGACCAGATTGAACGCTTTCAGGAAACCAAAGGCGGTCTGGCGGGCCTTGAAACCGGTTTTGCCAAGCTCGATGAAATCACCGCCGGACTGCACAATGGCGACTTTATCGTCGTGGCGGGACGGCCGTCGATGGGGAAAACCGCATTCGCTTTGAATATTGCCGAGCATATCGCCATCGAAAAAAAAGTCGGAGTCGGCGTCTTTTCGGTTGAAATGTCCAAGGAACAACTGGCCCTGCGTTTGCTTTGCGGACGGGCGAGAATCAGCCAGCATTTGCTTCGCACCAACAGGCTCAAGGATTCCGAATGGCAAAAACTGTCTATCGCCGGGGATCCGCTTCGAGAGGCTGAAATTTATATCGACGATTCCCCGACGCTGACGACACTCGAAATGCGCGCCAAAGCCCGCCGACTTAAAGCCCAGCACAATATTGGTTTGATTGTCATCGACTATATACAGCTTATCAATACTTCCGGCTGGGCGGAAAACCGTCAGCAGGAAATGGCCATGATTTCGCGCTCGATCAAGGGTTTGGCCAAGGAATTGAGTATTCCGGTTGTAGCGTGTTCACAGCTGTCGCGCATGGTTGAGACGCGCGGCGGCGACAAGCGGCCCCAGCTGTCCGACCTTCGTGAATCGGGGGCCATTGAGCAGGATGCCGACGTTGTCATGTTTGTCTATCGACCGGAGTTCTATCTGTCGCATCTGGAACGTGACGACCCCAAGCGCATGGAAGTCGAAGGTCGCGCCGAGATCATAGTGGCCAAACAGCGTAACGGTCCAACCGGTAAAGTTGACCTGGCCTTCATCAAGGATTTCGCCCGGTTCGAGAATCTGGCTCATCAATATATGGAGAAAGATACACCTTTTTAGGGATAAAAAGTCGTAGTGCATCATGGCAAACGGATTTAGCCTGATAGGCCGACGGGCCATAAATTTTGTTTCGCGCCTTGGCAGTACCTTCATCGTCCTGGGCAAAACACTGTACTATTTCAAAGCCATTCCCCGATCCCTGGGATTGATCGTTGACCAGTTGTTCATGATCGGTAACAAATCGCTTCCCCTGGTAGCCATCACATCGGTCTTCGTCGGTGCCGTATCCGCCTGGCAGGCGGCCTACCAGTTCAAATTTATAGGGGCGCCACTTCGCTATCTGGGCGCCGCGGTCGGCAAGGCAGTCGTGATCGAACTGGCCCCGGTGCTGACGGCGCTGGTGGTCGGGGGACGGGTGGCGGCCGGGATCGCCGCCGAAGTCGGCACCATGCGCGTAACCGAGCAAATCGACGCCCTCGATTCGATGGGTATTTCACCGTCCCGGTATCTGATCATGCCCCGGGTCCTGGCATGCATGATCATGTTGCCGGTCTTGACCATGATCGCCAACCTGGTCGCAATCGGCGGCGCGCTGGTTGTCTCGGTATTATTCGTCGATATGTCGCATGAAACCTTTTTCAACGGCGTCAAGAATTCTTTTTCCATGTCCGACCTGTTTGCCGGGATGATTAAATCGCTGGTATTCGGGACAATCATCGGGGTCGTCGGCTGTCGCGAGGGCTTTTTTGCCGGGGGCGGCGCCCGCGGGGTTGGCCGCGCCACGACCGAAGCCGTCGTCATTTCGGCGGTGATGATTCTTGTTTCCGACTATATCATCGCCACCATTCTGTTTCGGGTATAGGCGTGGAAACAATTATTCACATTGAAAATTTACAAAAATCTTTCGGCGAAAAGAAAGTCCTTTGTGGCGTTAATTTGGAAGTAAAACGGGGTGAATCGCTGGTCATTATCGGCCGTTCCGGGTGTGGCAAATCGGTTCTTCTGAAACATATCAATGGTCTGATACCACCCGACTCCGGACGGGTCGAAGTTTTGGGCGAAGTCTGGGGGGAAATCACCGGCAAACGTATGGCCGAGGTCCGCAAACGGATCGGGATGTTATTTCAGTCGGCGGCCCTTTTGGATTCGCTGACGGTGGCGGAAAATGTCGGTCTTGGCTTGAAAGAAAGTTTCGGGCTATCGGAAAAGGAAATTACCGCAATTGTCAACGAAAAGCTCGATATGGTCGGCATGGGCGGCACCAATGATTTATTCCCGTCGAGCCTGTCTGGCGGAATGCGCAAGCGGATCGGGCTGGCGCGGGCCATTGCGACCAACCCCGATATTGTCCTTTATGACGAACCCACCACCGGACTGGACCCGATCACGGCCGACATGATCAACGATTTAATTCTGGAATTGCACAGCAGGTTGGATATCACGTCTATTTCGGTGACGCATGACATGCGGGCGGCTTACAAGACAGCGCAACGGATTGTCATGCTTTATGATGGGATTATCGAGTACGAAGGCACACCGGAACAAATCAAAAATTCCGGCAATGCCGTCGTCGACCAGTTCATCAACGGACGCGCCGAGGGACCGATACGGGTCGGTTGACATTAATGGACAAGAAAATCAAAACGGCTTTTGTTTGCACCAACTGCGGGGCGATGTATCCTCGCTGGCAGGGGCAGTGTACCCAGTGTCAGGAATGGAACAGCCTGACCGAAGAAAGAATCATCACCAGAAAATCCACGGCTATAAAGCGCGATGAAGTGCGTCCGATCCGGCTGGCTGATATCGATGATAACCGTATGCTCGGTATCAAGTCCGGCATCACCGAACTCGACCGGGTTCTCGGCGGGGGGATGTTGCCGGGCAGTTCGATTCTTCTGGCCGGGGAGCCGGGAATAGGCAAATCGACGCTGGTTTTACAGGCGGCCGAGGCATATTCGAATGCCGGTTGCCGGGTATTATATATCACCGGAGAAGAATCGCTGAACCAGATTAAAAAACGCTCGATGAGGGTTAAAATCAGGGCCGAAAATATCGGATTTGCCAATACTACCGACCTCGAAGAAATTATGTCTATAATCGATTCCGACGACGCCAACGTCGTCATCGTCGATTCCATACAGACCATTTCCAGCGTCGGGTTCCAGTCGCCGCCGGGGACGGTCGGGCAGATTCGCGAGTCGGCGGGACGGCTTATCGAGAAGGCCCACAAGGATAATTTCGCCCTGTTTCTGATCGGTCACGTTACCAAAGAGGGCCTCGTTGCAGGGCCGAAGGTTCTCGAGCACATGGTCGATGTCGTTCTATCCTGTGAGGGTGACAGCCGCCATTTGTACCGTCTGTTGCGACCGATAAAGAACCGTTACGGTTCCACGTTGGAGCTGGGCGTTTTCGAGATGTCGTCATCGGGCCTGACCGAGGTGTCCAACCCGTCGTCGCTGTTTTTGTCGGACTTGTCGGACAAACGTCACAGTGGGTCGGTTATCGCGGCCTCATGCGAGGGCAATCGGCCCATCCTGGTGGAAATTCAGGCGCTGGTTTCAGCGGCGTCATACGGTATGCCGCAACGCGTCGCCGGCGGCATCGACAATAAACGTCTGGCGCTGCTTTTGGCCATTCTGGAGAAGCGTCTCGGTATACCGATGGGCCAGAATGACGTCTTCGTGTCCGTCGCCGGCGGTCTGAAATTAAATGATCCGGCCATAGATTTGGCGGTGATGGCTTCGATTGTTTCATCGCTTCGGGATATTGCGGTGGATTCGGGTCTGGTTCTCTGCGGTGAGGTAGGTCTGTCGGGCGAAGTTCGGACGATCGGACTGGCCGACCGGAGGGCCGCCGAAGTTTCCAAACTCGGTTTCAAAAAAATGATTTTGCCCGTCCAAAACATGGAAAACGTCGAAGCCAAACGACTCGAAATACACGGTGTTAAAACGCTCGAAGAAGCACTGGAAATATTATTTTAGGGAAATACCATGAAAAAAACCATGCTTAAGCCCGACACCTGGCTGTTTCCGCTTCCGGCGGCGATGGTGTCTTGCATGACCGAAAAGGGGGTCCCCAATATCATCACCTTAAGCTGGATCGGGATTGTCTGTTCCAAGCCGCCCATGCTGTCGATATCCGTCACGCCAGAAAGACACTCGCACAAAATTATCAAGAAGGCCGGGAATTTTGTTGTCAACCTGACCGGTGAAGCACAACTGCAGGCGACCGATTACTGCGGGACTCATTCCGGACGCGATATCGATAAATTCGCCGAGCTGGGACTGACCGCCGTCAAGGGGAGCCTTGTTTCATCACCGATGATCGCCGAATGCCCGATTAATCTCGAATGCGAAATTCGGCATTCTTTGCGGTTGGGCTCGCATGAAATGTTTATTTCCGAAATCGTGGCCATGCACGCCGGAGAGGAATATCTCGATAAGAACGGCCGCCCCGACCTCGATAAGATCAAGCCTCTTGTATATTGTCCCGGCGCCCGTGAATATCGCGGCGGGCTCAATAAATTGCTGGCCCGTTACGGTGAAGCCGCCAAAAAGAAATGAGCCATGCCCCCATTCCGTTTTGATTTGATTGACACAGATCATGGCGCCCGGCGCGGGAGGGTTCAGACTCCGCATGGTTTATTCAATACTCCGGCCTTCATGCCTGTCGGCACGGCCGGTGCGGTCAAGGCTCTCACCGCCGATGACCTTGAACAATGCGGGACCGAAATCATTCTGGGCAATACATATCATCTTTATCTCCGCCCGGGTGAGAAGCTGATCAGGCAAATGGGCGGGCTGGCCGCCTTCAATGGCTGGAACAGGCCGACTCTGACCGACAGCGGCGGCTATCAGGTTTTTTCGCTTCGGGAATTACTCGAGATTGACGATGACGGCGTGACTTTCAAATCGCACCTTGACGGTTCCGCCCATCGCTTTAATGCCGAACGCGTGATCGAGATACAAAGAGACATCGGCGCCGATATCATCATGTCATTTGACCAGTGTGTCCCATACCCGTCGGATAAAGATCGGGCTTTGATTGGCGTTGAGCGGACTTTTAACTGGGCAAAAAGGGGCAAGCTTCATTTTGACCGGTGCGATTCCGAGCATCCTTCCGGCATCGCCTTGTTCGGCATCGTACAGGGTTCGACTTATCCCGACCTGCGGCAAATTTCGGCGGAGCAGATTACTTCTCTGGAATTCCCCGGCTATGCCGTCGGCGGTCTGGCGGTCGGAGAATCAAAAAAGGAGATGGAAGATATTTTAGCCCAAACGGTGCAATTTCTGCCAGAAGACCGGCCGCGTTACTTAATGGGTGTGGGTTACCCCGAAGATATCCTTATGGCGGTGTCGTATGGCGTAGATATGTTCGATTGCGTTCTGCCGACTCGTAATGCCCGCACCGGAATGGTTTTTACATCGGGCGGGCCGCTGATTTTCCGCAACGCCGAATATGCCTTCGACAAGCGTCCGCTTGACCCCGAATGTAGTTGCCGGGTTTGCCAAAGGTACAGCCGCAGTTATATCCGCCATTTGTATAATCAGAAAGAAATCACGGCTTTAATTCTGGCGACATATCATTCAGTATCTTTTTTTCAGAATTTAATGCGAAATATAAGAAACGCGATTGAGAACAAATGTTTCGAGGCTTTTCGCAAGGCCTTTCTCGAGAAATATCTAAAGGGCGAAAATATACCCGATTTTAACCCATAAGGTGGATATCTTCTTTTCCCGATAAATATTGGCCTGAAGAGGTTCGTCTGTCGACGGCCAATGAGTCAGAAATACGAAGTCAGGTTCGGTAACCCGGAAGCCAAACTCAAGCGAATATTTTTGTTTATAGCGCCCGCCCAGAAAAGCCGTATAGCCCCAACTTCCACTCATGTCAGCGTCGATAATGGTGATATCCTTGAAAGTTGTGTCGGTTCGGTAATCGCGAAAAGTGACCCGGTCGAACGAACTGGGGCTATACCAGCTGAAACTATATAGCGGGCCGGCGCCGATGTAGATGAAATAATCACCCTTTCCGCGGTATGTGAACAGTTCAGCCGAAATACAGAATGAGGTTTGAGTTCCGCGGCCGATATCGAAGTCGGTGACTTTGGATATATCAATATTTGCTCCGGCCCTCATGACGATGGGATGCCAGACCAAATATTCGCCGTATATGCCCAGTTCCGCCCCCGGGTCGGTGACAGAGCTACCGACATTGCCTCCGGCGACGATATGAAGACTCAATACGTTCAGGGTATCCCATTGAATCTCCTGCTCGGTTACCATCGGGGAGAATAAAAGCAGGGCCATAAGGTAAGCTGTCATTATATCTATCCGTCTTTCCCGGTGTCCTATTTCTGTAACGATTTAATATATGATTTGTTTTGAAAAATAAACAGGATTACTTATTATTGTCATATTATGAGATTATTCATATCACTAATATTGATAATAATGGCGTTGATGCCGTTGACCCGAACCGCGGCCGAAAATGCCGATAGCGTGGCCATTCAATTTTATTTGCAGCAGGCCCGCAATACTTTCGAATCCACGTATATATTCGGCCTTAAACGAAATTTCACCTGCCGGGCCGTCGCGACGGCGACTCTCACGAATTATCGGGGCAAACTCGACCGGGTTGATTCGTCGGCCTATGATATTACGTATTCCGACGGCCGGATTTCGGGCATAGACGTATCCGATACGGCCGGGATGTCACAGAATATAATCCCTGACCTGATCATTTCGGATATGCCCTGGCAATTGGATTGCGAGTTTTATTTTTTCCCTAATGATACCGGCGGAAGCGACATTTCTATCGGATTCGAGCCGCGCGATGCAAGCGTCAAAAGAGCGGCGTCGGGGTATATCACCATGGATCGCTATAATTACATGGTTAAATCATATACCATATATATGACCAATCATCAGTTTTCCGACCGATATTCGCGTGTTTACGTCTTTGATTACAAAAATCTCCTGACCCGGCCCGTTTTTCTGGAACGGCATTGGCGCGAAGGCGGTTTCTGGGGCAGAAAATATTTCCATCAAAGAATAACTATTGTCGATTATCGTTTAGGCGAATGAATATTATCTTGCTCTCCCGGCAGGGCAAATCTATAATTACTCCGATGAAAAACGACGAAGAAATCCTTAAATCCCGAATCGATAATGACCGCCTGCCGCAACACGTGGCGATTATAATGGACGGTAACGGACGCTGGGCATGCCAGAGAAATAAACCGCGCACATTCGGGCATGAGGCCGGAGTCGAGGCGGTCCGCAAGACAGTTCGCGCGGCCGCGGAATTGGGTGTCAAATACCTGACGCTTTTTACATTTTCGGTGGAAAACTGGAATCGGCCGCGGGATGAAGTTACCGCCTTGATGAAATTGTTATCCAGGACCACGCGGAAGGAAATCGACGAACTCAACCGGAACAATGTCCGGCTTATCACAACCGGACGAATCGAGGGATTGTCGCTGTCACGTCGCAGGGCTCTTAATATAGCGATGGATAAAACTAAAGACAATACCGGGTTGGTGCTTAATTTGGCTTTGAATTATGGGGGGCGAACCGAAATTATCGATGCTGTCCGAACCATCGCCGCCGAGGTTAAATCCGGACTACTGGATCCGGCCCGAATCGATGAAAATGTGTTTTCAAAATATCTTTATACGGCGGCCCTGCCCGACCCGGATCTGCTAATTCGCACGTCCGGGGAAATGCGCATTTCGAATTTTCTGCTGTGGCAAACCAGTTATACCGAGATGTATGTCACCGACGTTCTCTGGCCGGATTTTAGCCGCAAAGAATTATTCGAGGCGGTAATCGAATATCAAAAACGCGATCGCCGTTTTGGAAAGGTTCGTACCCCATGAGCAAAAACTTGGCGTTGCGAATTATCGTGGCGGCCGTATTCGGACCGTTAATTATATGGATTGGGTATCTGGGCGGATGGTGGCTGGCTGGCATGGTCATGCTTCTTTCGGCCATCGGTCTGGGTGAATTTTTATGGCCGATGAAAGATAAAGTGCCGGACTATGTGCGGGCGATAATATTCATTTTGACCCTCGGTGCGGTTTACGCGGCCATGAAAATATCCGATGAGTTGTCTTTGTTTTTGCTGATCGGGCTGTTTTTATGCATTGGCATGGCCCAGGCGGTTAAACAAAAAACGCCGGCGGAGTTGTTCTATAGTACTGCCGTCGCTTTCTGGGGAGCCGCTTATATAGGATTTCTGTATCCCTTCGTCTATAAAATACGCTATTTATATCCCGAACAGGGCGGACACTGGGTTCTGTTTCTGTTCGGAACCCTTTGGCTGGCGGATACGATGGCCATGGCGGCAGGCAAGGTCTTCGGCAAGCATAAATTCGCGCCAACCGTGTCGCCCAATAAAACCGTGGAAGGTTTTTTGGGCGGCCTGCTGGGTGGCCTGATAGTCGCTGTCATCATGCGTTTGTGGTTGTTATCGGGCATTGGCTGGCCGGTTCTGATCGGGGCGGGCTTGATAATATCGCTGGTCGGGCAACTGGGGGATCTGGTCGAGTCCATGTGGAAGCGTTCCTGCGGCATCAAGGATTCCTCGGCGATAATCCCGGGTCACGGCGGTGTGCTGGATCGTTTCGACTCTTTATTGTTTGCGGCTCCGGCCTTGTACTGGTTTTTGCGTTTCATTGCACCTTGAATAATCGAGGGTATTGGTGAAAGTACTGGATTTCATATTCGCCGCCCGGCCCATGCTTCACCTGCCTATCTGGACGATATATCTTTTATCGTTATGGCTTCTTGGTCGAATCGATCTTACCCCCCGGGATTTTTTGATAGTGGCCGCCTTGAGTCTTAATGCCGCCGCCGCCTATTATATCAATCAGATATATGATTATCAAAGCGACCTGATAAACGAAAAGCTGGGCTTTCTGCAAAAGGGATTGCTGGACAAAAATCAATTGATTGCCGTCGCGGTGATACTCTGGAGTATCTCGGTCATCATTTCTTTTTGGGTTAATTGGGGTGCGGGTGTTATAAATATAATGCTAATTATATTGGGTTTGCTGTACTCACTGCCGCCTGCCCGTCTAAAAGATAGGCCGATTTGGGGTCTTGCGGCCAACAGCATCGGAATCGGAGTTCTGATTCCAATGGCGGCCGCCTTTATAACCGGGAAGTTTTCCGGCCATACCATCTTGCCCTGTTTGTACTTTTTCCTGACCGTCGCTTCCGCACACCTGATGACCGTTATTCCCGACAGGCAAGGAGATATCCGGACCGGCAAAAAGACTCTGGCCTTCTATCTTTCGGACGGGAAAATAATCGTTTGGGCTTCCATATTCATTTTATCCGCAATATTGCCCGCTCTTTTGATGCTGAACTTTTTTCTAATTGGTGTATGTCTTTTGACCTTTGTCTTACTCATGACCGCTGCGTCACTCAAGAAAACGAGTGCCCTGTTGTTTGCCTGCAAATTTCCGATACTTCTTCTGTCGCTTCTGGCCGGCTATTATTATCCCGTTTATTTGATTTTTCTGGTTGTTTTGCTGATATCAACCCGCCTATATTATCGCAGGAGATTTGGAATTGTTTATCCGCGAATTAACTGAAAGCTGTCGGCTGCCGCTTGTTATCTTCCTGGTCATACTTTTGTCGGGGTGCACCACCTCGGTTCCGCGATATCGTAAAGGCGGCGAAGAAATAAAGGATAACACGGATAACTCGCCAAAAGCTCAAAGAGTCCTGGAATACCGAACCAGTGAATTTGCCAATCTCAAAACCATGGACCTGATTCGGTTGGGGATGATCATACAATCCTATCTGGGTATGCCCTATTCGGGAATGTCGCGCTTCGTCAAGGGCCTTGATTGCAGTGAATTTGTCCGAAATGTCTATTCGAAATTCAATCGCCTTGACCTGCCTCGCTCGGCCGCCGAACAATATAAAAAGGGACACAAAATCGAAAAGGGGCATTTACGCTACGGGGACCTGGTCTTTTTCCGGACCGACGGCCGAACTGCATCACACGTCGGAATTTATGTCGGCTATGACGAATTCGTGCACGCTTCTTCCTCGGCCGGCGTGATTATTTCTGGGATGCAGGAAGAATGCTGGCGCAAACATTATATCGGCGCCCGGCGCATCATCGATTAGTGTGCTTTTGGTTTGTCCGACGTATAATAAATGACATGCAACTGAACGAAACTCTGAAACTGAAATTGAAGAATCTCCCGACTTTACCGGGTGTTTATTTATTCAAGGATAAGGCCGGAAAAGTAATTTATGTTGGTAAAGCCAAAAACCTGCGAAATCGTGTTCGTACTTATTTCCATGCCATTGAAAAGCATGAGCCTAAAACCGCGCGGCTGGTTTGCGGCATTTCCGACTTCGACCTCATGGTCACCGACTCCGAGGTGGAGGCGCTGATTCTCGAAGCCAACCTGGTCAAAGAATACCATCCCCGATACAATGTCAATCTCAAGGACGACAAACATTTCCCTTATATAAAGGTGACGGTCAAAGAGTCTTTTCCGCGGGTATTGATTGTTCGCCGGCTGGAAAACGACGGCGCCCGGTATTTTGGTCCATTTACAAATTCTACCGGCATGAGGCGTACGGTGAATTTTCTTACGAGGCTGTTCAAAATACGGTCCTGCAACCTGATAATTCCGCATCCCCACGGTAAAGAGCAGAAAGTTTGCCTGGATTACAATATTGGTCTTTGTGGCGGACCCTGCGAGGGCCATGTGACCGAACAGGCCTATCGCGACAAAGTTGAAGATGTCATATTGTTCTTATCGGGACGGGGAGAAACACTCATCGAAAGACTGCGCAAGAAAATGGAACGTTTTTCCGGACGAATGCAATTTGAGCGGGCCGCCGAGATTCGCGACCAGATTGAAGCGCTCGAATCGGTACGGCAGAAGCAGAAAGTGGATGTCGGCAAACAGGTCAGCCGCGATATTGTTGCCTGCGCTCGGGAGGGCCGCGAAATCGCGGCGGTCGTGCTTCAGATTCGCGAGGGGGTCCTGATTGGACGCCAGGATTTTCGCTTGACTGCCGAAGCCGATGATTCCAATGAAGACATTGTTTCCGGATTCGTGAGGCAGTATTATAACCGGCAGCAGGACCTGCCACAGGAAATATATTTGCCGCTGACACTGCCCGATGAAAGGCTTATCGAACGCTGGTTGCGCAAAAAGGGCGAAAAGGCTATAAAAATATTTACTCCCCAAAAGGGGGAAAAGCTCAGGCTGGTTGACCTTGCCGCCACCAATGCCCGTCTGCTTCTTGATGAACTTCTCATTCAAAAACAGGGGTACAATGAGCGTCTCGCCGGCGCCGTGCAGGCGCTCAAGGATGATTTGCATATGGGTCGTTCGCCGCGAACTATCGCCTGCGTCGATATATCCAATACCGGTCAGACCGATGCCGTTGGTTCGCTGGTTTACTTCCGCAACGGCAAACCGTATAAGTCGGAATACCGGCATTTCAAAATCAAGCAGGTGGCCGGGCAGGATGATTTTGCCATGATGCGGGAGGTTGTCGGACGGTATTTCTTTCGGCTCAAGGAAGATCAAAAAACGCCGCCGGATTTGCTCGTCATTGACGGCGGCAAAGGCCAGCTATCGGCGGTCATGACTGAATTGAAAACTCTGAATTTCCCTGACCAAATTGTCATCGGACTGGCCAAGCGGCTGGAAGAAATATATTTTCCGGATCGAATAGGACCGCTGACATTGCCCAAGTCCGCGCCCGGACTGGGACTTTTAAAGCGTGTCCGCGACGAAGCTCATCGTTTTGCCATTGAATATAACCGTAAGGTTCGCACCAGGAGGACTATTCAATCATCGCTGGATAAACTCGAAGGAATCGGGCCGAAACGCCGTGAAATTCTGCTTAAACATTTCGGCTCGGTTAAAAAAATCCAAGAAGCGACTCTCGATCAATTGCTTGCCATAAAGGGCCTTCCCCGCACCCTTGCCGAAAAAATCCATAAAACATATCATTAGCTAATTCCAAGCCGCATTATAGTCCTTGCAAATTGGGCCCGGTCCGCTTATAAAAGGACATGACTGAATTCGAAAATAAAACCTACACCGTCACCGCCATCACCCGGTTGATCAAGCATACCCTAGAAGAATCCTTCGAGCCGGTCTGGGTTGAAGGAGAGCTGTCCAATTTTATTCATCATTCTTCCGGGCATCGCTATATGACGCTCAAGGACGAAAACGCTTCGTTGCGGGTGGTCATGTGGCGTTCGGCCGGGCAGTATCTTAAGTTCGAACCGGAAAACGGCATGCAAATCCGAGTTTATGGTGAGCTGACCGTCTATGAGAAATCGGGTCAGTACCAACTGGTTGCCCGCCAGATGATTCCGGTCGGTGTGGGGGAACTGGAAGTGGCTTTCCGCCAATTGTATGAAAAGCTTTCAAAAGAAGGTCTTTTTGACCCCGGGCGCAAAAAAAGATTGCCTTCATACCCGATGAAAATCGGCATTGTGACCTCACCGACCGGCGCCGCCATCCGCGATATTATCCAGATTGGGCGTCGCCGTAATGATGCTATACATTTAATTATATATCCGGCCCTGGTGCAGGGTTATGGCTCGGCGAAATCTATCAAGGCCGGAATAGAGTATTTTAATTCACGGGACGATATCGATGTCATCATTACCGGCCGCGGCGGCGGTTCTCTCGAGGACCTTTGGGCATTCAACGAGGAACTAACCGTCCGAGCCATTGTCGCATCCAGAATCCCGGTCGTTTCGGCAGTCGGACATGAAATCGACACGACCCTTTCGGACTTGGCCGCCGACCTGCGTGCTCCGACACCCTCGGCTGCGGCCGAATTGGTGATATGGGACAAGCAGGATTTTATGGCGGAACTGAAAGGTTTGGTCGACCGCGGCAATTACAGCATGGAAAAGGCGATTCATTTTATGCAGGATGCCTTACGGTCCAATATCAGGCGTGGGATTTACAGGCGCCCCGAAGCGTTGATTTACGAACGGCATCAGCGTCTTGATAACGTCTTACGGGCTTTCGACTTTGCCGCAAAAAACAGTTTGGATTTCCATAAAAACACCCTATCTTTGGCTGTGTCCCGGCTGGAATCACTATCACCGTTGTCCATCCTCGAAAGAGGTTATGCCGTGATAAGACGTCTGCCGGAAGCAGAAACAATTAAATCCGTTCGACAGTTAAAGCCGGGGCAGGAGCTGGAAATTATTTTAAACGACGGCAAAATTATAGGCGAAACGAAAAAAATTACCAGGAATAAATAGAATGACTCCAGCAAGGAAGAAAGCACCGGATTTTGAAACCGCACTGATTAGACTCGAAGAGATTACCGAACTGCTCGAATCCGGCAATACGAAGCTCGAAGAGGCGCTTGAGCTGTATACCGAAGGGGTGGAAATCGCCGCCTTTTGCGCCGGAAAATTATCGGAAGCCGAGAAAAAGATCAGCGTCCTTAAGAAAAAGGGCGAGGAATTGCTCGAAGTCACATTCGACGATTCCGAAGAGATCGAAAATTAGGCGGCCGGGATGGTTTACAGCATGACCGAACCGGACATCGAATATCTTAAAACGCGGCAGGCCGATATCGACCGGCTTCTGGATGAATTTTTACCACCCTCCGAGGCCTATCCACAAGTTTTGCATCAGGCCATGCGCTATTCCGTTCTGGCCGGGGGTAAACGCCTGCGCCCGATTCTGGCAATTACGGCCTATGATTCTTTTGGGGGTGATGATTCCGGAATAATAAACCCCGCCGCCTGCGCCCTTGAGTTTATTCATACTTATTCACTGATTCACGATGATCTGCCCTGTATGGACGATGATGACCTTCGCCGTGGCCAGCCGACACTCCATAAAAAATTCGACGAGGCCACTGCCGTTCTGGCCGGGGATGCCCTTCATGACCTCGCTTTCGAACTTATGGCTCGCGCGGGGTCGGCCCGCGCCGTCGAAGAATTGGCCCGGGCCATCGGCACCGAAGGTATGATCGGCGGGCAACTGGCCGATGTGGCCGCCGAGGGAAAAGATATCTCATTGGACGAAATAATATACATTCATACCCATAAAACCGGGGCGCTCATACGGGGCAGCCTGCGCATCGGCGCCATTCTGGCCGGGGTCGATGAACCGACCTTGGCAAGGTTATCCCGTTATGGCGAAAAAATCGGGCTTGCTTTTCAGATTGTCGATGACATACTTGATGTTAAGGGAGACCAAAAAGAACTGGGAAAAAAAGTCGGCTCCGATCGTAAAAATAAAAAGGCGACTTACCCCGGCACGGTCGGACTGGAAAAGGCCGGCGAAGATGCCGAACGACTTATTAATGAGGCCATTGAAATTTGCCGCGAATTTGATTTGCGCGAAAATTATTTTGAAATGATTGCCCGCTTTATCGGGCAGAGACGCCACTAATGTCCTTGCTGAAAAATATCAAAGAATCGGCCGATATCCGCCTGATACCGGAAGAAATGCTCGATGACCTGGCCGAAGAAATCCGCCAGGAAATTTTGAGTTTTGCGTCCGAGACCGGCGGCCATGTGGCTTCTAACCTCGGTATTGTCGAGCTGACCATCGCGTTGCACCGGGTTTTTGATATACCGCAGGATAAAATCGTCTGGGATGTCGGACATCAGTGCTATGTCCATAAAATGCTGACCGGCCGCGCCGAGCGAATGCGCAGTCTTCGCCAGTACAAAGGCATCGCCGGATTCCCCAAACGTTCCGAATCGAGCGCCGATGCTTTCGGGGCAGGCCACGCCTCGACATCGATTTCGGCCGCGCTGGGTCTGGCGGTTGCCCGGGACCACCTCGGCGCCAAACATAAGGTGGTGGCCGTTATCGGCGATGGTGCTTTGACCGGAGGCCTGGCCTATGAAGGCCTTAATAATGCCGGGGCAATGAAAAAAGACATGCTGGTCGTTCTCAATGAAAATGACATGTCTATTTCCAAAAATGTCGGAGCCATGGCCAAATACCTGACCAGCATCATGGCCGACCAAAGGTTCAATAAATTGCGCGACGAAGTTTGGGAACTTACCGGACGATTCAAGCGCCGCGATAAAATCCGGGCGCTGGTTTCGCAACTCGAAGACTCCTTTAAGGGTTTGTTTACGCCCGGTTATTTATTCGATAAACTCGGCTTTCGGTATTTCGGCCCTATCGACGGTCATGATATAGCGCTTCTGATAAAAATGTTCAACCAGATCAAGAATCTGTCCGGCCCGCTTCTGTTGCACGTCCTGACTAAAAAGGGCAAGGGGTATAAGCCGGCGGAATCCGATGCCACCAAATTTCACGGCATTGGAGCCTTCGATAAAGTGACGGGCAAAACCAGTTTGGATGGTTTGTTGCCGTCCTATACGAAAATATTCGGCGATACAATGGTGGAGCTGGGCGAAAAGAATAAACGTATCGTGGCGATCACGGCCGCTATGACTTCCGGCGTCGGCCTGAATAAATTCGCCGAAAGATTCCCAGAGCGCTTTTATGACGTCGGTATTGCCGAGGCCCATGCCGCATGCTTCGCGGCGGCCATGGCGGCCGAAGGCATGCGCCCCTTTGTCGCCATTTATTCGACCTTTTTGCAGAGGGCCTATGACCAGATTATCCACGACGCCGCGCTCCAGAAACTTCCGGTAGTGTACTGTATCGACCGTGCCGGGCTGGTCGGCGAAGACGGCCCGACTCATCACGGCTGTTTCGATGTGTCGTACTTATCAGCCGTACCTAATATGAGCATTCTTAGCCCCAAAGACGGTGATGAGATGCGTTCCATGCTGCATCTTCTGGCCGACACGAGCCTCGACGGCCCCTGTGCCATACGGTACCCGCGGGCAAATATCCCCTATAAAATGACCAATGTGATCGATCCGATCGATTGGGGCAAATGGGAAACCTTGCAGGACGCGGGGGAGACGGTCATTATCGCCACCGGCGCCATGGTGGATACCGCCATGAAAGCATGGGAAATAATCGACCACAACCTCCATCTGTCGGTGATCAATGCCCGCTTTATCAAACCGATGGATACGCACCTGCTCGATGAATGTCTTGATAAGTACAAGTGCATCGTCACGATCGAAGAGGGCAGTCTGATCGGCGGATTAGGGCAGCAGGCTGGCCAATACTTGAGTGCCCACGGCTTTAAAGGGCAGCTCAAATCATTTGGAATACCGGATGATTTTATAGAGCACGGCCATCGCCATATTTTGCTGGAAAACATCGGCCTGACACCCGAAACCCTTGCCCATGCCCTGTTGGATCTGGTTCCGGCGCGCAAGAGCTTCGTCAGCCGCCTGACATTCAAATCATCCAGGAAAAACGGACACGCGGATTCAAAAAAAATCAATTCGGCCGAAATCAAGGCGGCCAACGAGTAAAATGAGATTCGGAATCATTGCAAATTTGAATCGGCCCGGCGCCGCCGACGCCATCAAACGGGTTATCACCTGGTGCCGGGGAAAAGGATATTCGGTTATTATCAGCGAAGATATAAAAGAAGCCGCGGATGTCGGGGTGGCGATTTCCCCGCAAAAAGAGCTCTGGAAACACGCCGATATCATCGTCTCGCTGGGCGGTGATGGCACTATTCTGGCTACCGTCCGGGCTTTGGGGAAAAACTCCCGTCCCATTCTCGGAATAAATCTGGGCTCCCTGGGATTTTTGACGCAAGTGCTTCCCGAGCAACTCGAAGCGGCTCTGGAGAGGCTGGCCGGCAATGATTTTCAAATCGAAGAACGCATGTTACTCAAGACGGAAATCCTCAATGGCGGCGGTTTGGAGTCACCATATGCTCTAAACGACATCGTCGTCGATAAAGGTAGCGTTTCACGGGTAATCAATATCAGCCTGTATGCCGACGGGGAATATATTTCATCTTATACGGCCGATGGTCTTCTGGTGGCGACCCCGACCGGTTCAACCGCCTATTCGCTGGCCGTCGGCGGGCCGATTTTAAATCCAGCCATGCAGGCGATCATTGTGTCACCCATTTCGCCTTTTTCTCTGACATCTCGGCCTTTGGTTTTCGCGCCCGATATCGAGTTGGAAATTCGCGTCCGTTCCGGCCATGGCGACGTGCTGTTGACCATCGATGGCCAGGTCGCCCGGAGTTTCTCGCCGACCGGGTCACTCAAAATCCGACGGGCGCGCCATACCGCCAAATTCATCAAGCTGGCGGAGAATTCCTTCTATAATATATTAAGGCAGAAACTCCACTGGGGCAAACTGCCGGTGGTCGATTACGAAAAGTCCGATTTCCGCGAAAATTCCTGACGATTTTCGAATAATTTTAATCTTTATCCCGTAGTTAAAAAAGAGTTGCCGGTATAGACATAAAAAGTTTTTATTTATCTGTCCAATTTAACCCGGAGGTATGTATGGAAGATCCTGCAACGATGCCAGCGACGGAAAGTCATTTGCCTGAAGCTGGGCAGTCTCTTATGGGCCTATGGCAGGTTTTTTATGAGCCCACGGCATTTTTTACAAAGATGAAAGACAATCCGAAAATCATGTGGGCCTGGATAATGTCAACATTACTGATCATCGTCTTTATGGCAGGTGCCGCCGATATCATCGCCCAGATTCAGCTCGATGCCGCCCGTGCGCAGGGACAGAACATCCCCGACAATATCCCCATGGCCTATGTTAAAATCCCCATTATTATCTTCTCCGGACTGGCTTTTGGGATTTTGCCGTTGATTTATGCCGGTATTGCCATGTTCTGGGGCAATTTTGTCTTCGCCGGGCAAGTCCGCTTTAAACAGCTTTTATGTGTTTCAGTCTATGCTTTGTTGATTTACAGTTTCGGCTCGCTTTTGCATCTGCCGCTGGTTCTGGCCAAAGAAAGCATGACCGTGACCTTTTCGCCCGGCGTTTTGGTGGCCGATCAGGGTATGCAGAGTCTGGCCTTTGTTGCTCTGTCGAAATTTGGTGTATTTAATATCTGGGAATATTTTGCCTTTTCGATTGGTGTCGGTGTAATGTATGGTTTCAAGAACAAGAACGGTTATATTATCGGCCTGTTGACCCTTGGTCTAATTTCCGCACTGCATGTTTTGTCCACCTGGATCGGGGCGGGCATGTCGGCCCAAATCGGAGGGTGAAGCGAAGCGTAAAATATTTTAAATAAACCGGTGAAACCAGTTGCCAATTTCTTCGGGCCATCGTAATATATGACCCGCAAGCGGGAGTAACTCAGCTGGCAGAGTCACAGCCTTCCAAGCTGTTGGTCGCGGGTTCGAGCCCCGTCTCCCGCTCTTTTCTTGTACCAAACGACACCAATTTATGAAAAAAGATGCTAAAGTCGGGCGTGCCAATTGATTTTTGGCGACCGTTTTTTGCCCCGCCCAGATCTAAATTTAAAAAATATTGTATTATTTTTGAGCAATCGACTCAAGGAAACTTCAATCCGGCCGATAAAACAAGGGATAAGCTAGCTAAAAAATATGGGAATGGGCCTATACTTTTGCGCGAAAAAATCATTGGGGGACAAAAAAATCCACTTGACAAGCTTATGACGCCTTCTATATTGAGGGCTCGCCTTTAAGGGCGAGCTATACCTATTTTGGGCAAAACGCTTAAGCCCAAGTAGCTCAGTTGGTAGAGCACATCCTTGGTAAGGATGAGGTCACCGGTTCGATCCCGGTCTTGGGCTTTAACATAACGAAAGAACGATTGGAAGGATTTTTTCTCTATGGCGAAAGAGAAATTTATACGGAACAAGCCTCATGTAAACGTGGGGACGATAG
>CAYWLR010000022.1:0-45907 GCA_964459465.1 uncultured Ignavibacteriaceae bacterium
GCCGCCCATCGCTTCGCTCTGGGCCTTCGGCGAGTCGGCGTGACCTACGGGGGCTTCGGGTAAAAATTCCCACCGCAATCCCTCATAAGAATTCGGCTGGCGTCGCCCACGGCTTGCGTGGGTTAGGCCAGCGTCGCCCATGGCTTGCCATGGGCTAGATTGTTTGGGCACAGTTCGCTCCGCCTCATTTAACCTTGTTGTCTCCCTCCAATTTCACCACTACTTCAATGTTGATTCCCGCCGCCTCTTTATATAAACAGGAGGCCCAAATTATGCCATGCTTCAAAAAACTACTGCCTGAATCACCACACCCTCAACGACGGCATTACCTTTATCATGACCGCGAAATCGCCCGCCATATAATCTGTGTTCATCCGATAACGCGCCGCCGGAGGCCCGAAAAATTTAAAAATTTTTCAAGGACGAACCCGTTTGGCCATAACCATATCGCCCATAACCCGTTATATTTATTTATGGATAACACACTCCATATTTCCAACCGGGTGGTGTCTTTTGTAACTGCTTCCATGCCAACGCAATCCCTGTATGAAAACTCAAAATATCCCAAAATCAAACCCATTTTGCCCTAACGATCAATAAACCAATTACTTGGGAGGTATTATAGGCTTATCAAATCCACAATCAACGGCGTTCGCCCACGCCATCGGGCCTGTTGATAAAAGGCATGCATAGTGCAAGAAGTAGGTCGGGTTCCGAACGAGTGTCAGCGAGTGAGAAACCCGACAACAAGATGTCTGAAGCGCCGGGGCACCGAAGCTTAAGCCGATAAAACGATTAAATAAATATTATTTGAATAGAATTAAAGAAGATTGGATATTGATGCAATAAACCGCACAGAAAAGAGGGAGGTATGGCTGAAGTGCAAGCGACTGAAAGAAAGCGTACCGGCGAAAAAGCCGGCTGGACAGGGGGTTGGCTGGGCGCTTTTATCTGGGTGCCCATTCTCGCGATAGTAATAATCGTCCGGGGGCGCATGATTGACGGGATTTTGGGGCTGGGCCTGTTTGTCAGTGCCGTCGGAGCGATTCTATCGCTTGCACCATGGCGGCATCCGACGGTGCCATATTGGAGGCTGATGCTACCGCTTTACCTTGGGTTTTTCGTTTCCATCGCCTGGGCGGTGTGGAGTTTTTATAATCCGTATGAGCCGGGTCTGAAATGGTGGTCATTTTTTTGGATTTTGCCATGCCTTACGCCTCTTTTCACGATCGGCGCCAGGCGATGGGGAGTCGAGGATATAAAATCGAAAGACAATAAGATCTTTTAACGTACAAGGAATTAATAAATTTTAAAATCGTGACAAGTTGGTGCCGTCCGTGAGGGTTAATATTCCGCCCGCGGGGCCACATGTCGGCTCCCGCGGACGAAAGTATAGGATAAAAGTTCCTAATTAAACCACTCGTTTTAATTCTTTGACCAGCCCGCGCAGGGATTCGGCTTGGGCGGCCAATTCCTGGGACGATGAGGCGGATTCCTGGGAGGCGGCGGCGTTGTCCTGCGTCGATTTATCCATCTGTCCCACGGCGCTGGAAATCTGATCGATACCTTCCGCCTGTTGTTTGCTGGCGGCGGCGATTTCGGAAATGATATCGGCCACCTTGCGGCTGTTGTCGGTGATTTCCTTCAGATACGAACCGACTTTTTCGCTCACTTCGGCGCCGCTTTTAACCCGGATGGTGCTGTCCTGAATCAGTTCGGCGGTATTGCGGGCGGCTTCGGCGGAGCGCTGGGCCAGATTGCGGACTTCTTCGGCCACGACGGCAAAGCCTTTGCCGTGCTCTCCGGCGCGGGCGGCTTCGACGGCGGCGTTGAGGGCCAGAAGATTGGTCTGGAAGGCGATTTCCTCGATGGTTTTTATGATGTGTGAGATTTTATCCGAGGACTCATTAATGCCGGCCATGGCCGATTGCATTTCCATCATGGCGTCGTTTCCTTCCAGGGCAGAATCCTTGGCTTTCTGGGCCAGGTCGTTGGCAATGCGGGCGTTTTCCTCGTTGTTTTTAGTGACCGCGGAAATTTCGGTCAGGGAGCTGGAGGTTTCTTCCAGCGACGCCGCCTGGTTGGTGGCGTTTTCGGAAAGCTGTTGCGAAGCCGAAGAAATTTGACCGGCGGCCACGGCGGTCTGTTCGGCGCCGTCATTAAGATTGGCGACGATACGGCTGATCGGCCCGGCGATTCCGAATCCAATCTTAATCGAAATAATCAGCGAAATCACGAAGAAAATCAGGCCGCATATCAATGATGTCAATATGAATGAATTCAACGCGGATTGGGTGTGAATGCTGGTCTGATAAATTTCTTCATGGTCCGCCGTGACGCAAATCACCCAGTCCCAGGGCTGGAAATAGGTGACGGCAGTAACGCGTGCTCTGCTCTGGGAGTCGTCCTCGCCTTTATAAGTATAGCGATGGAAGCGGATCTCGCCGTTTTTGCGGGTGACGGCGCTTCGAACCATATCCTGGACGAAACTGACGCCGGCGTCGTCTTTGGCGTCCCAGATGCTTTTGCCATCATATTTGGAGCCGCGGGAAATGACATATTGTCCCTGCTGGGCCCCGGTGCCGCCAAGGACGAAAACATAGCCGGTATTACCCAGCTTGGTCGAGAGAATCGCCTGGCGGAGGCTTTGGACATTTTCCTGTGGTATACCGACATAGAGCATGCCGATAATTTCGTTGGATTGGTCTTTGATTGGCTCATAGGCGGTAATATACCAGCGGTCAACCACAAACGCCTTTCCCACGAATCGTTCACCTTTAAGAACGGTTGCCACCACCTGATTGGGACTGCCGTCGGGATTATGGGCTGGAATGAATGTCCCGATAGCCCGTTTGCCTTCTTTGTTAATGACATTAGTGGCCACCCGCAGCATGTCGCCCTCGTTATTCATCTTCTGGAAGATAGTGCAGGTATTGCCGACAAGTCTGGCGGCGTCATCGACGATCGGAGCATAGGATGACCGGTCGCTAATTTGGCCCAGCCAGTTGCCGCCGACCGCCAGTTTGGGCAGGTCAATATTAACGGCATTCTGGTTTACCTGATTTTTGGCCGACCAGTTGACAGTTTCGGAAAGAACGCCGACGTTGCCTTTTCTTACCATTATATCGCGGGCCACATTCAGATTGGCCTCAAGCATCTGTTCAATCGATTCCTGTTGACTCTGACAGAGGGACAGCATATCGCGGGCCACGGATGTCATTTGTGACGTAACCTGGGCTTCATTCTGTTCCATGAGATCAGCGTTCAGGTTTCCCTTCTGAACGGCAATCAGAATCAAAATGACCGCCATGGGAAGAATTGCCGAGGCGATGGATAGGGAAATAATCTTGGTTCTGATGGTCATGAGAACCCCTCCTTAAGTTATTTCAGCTTGCACCGGGCCGGCAGGGGCAAGGCATGTTTAAGTGCAAAATCGGATTGACCCTGGGGGCCGAGAGCACGTGTATGTCTACCCTTCAATATCGACTAAAAAAGAAAGTGTTTGAAAAAACCGGACGAATCCAGCCTTATTAAGGTTAATGATAATTGCATAGGGCGTAACGCATTATACGTGTCACGCATAATGCAATAAGAAATTGAGCGAAAATTATGTGCAAATTGCGAGCATGCCGGGCGGGTCGTTCGCTGACAATTTTTGACGCATGAATGAGTTTTGCGGGTGGGTCAAAATCCGCAGGTTTTGGGCAATAAAAAAGCTGGGGGACAGGGATTCGAACCCCGATAATGCGGTCCAGAGCCGCAGGTCCTGCCGTTGGACGATCCCCCAGAAAGCCGGAAGATACCTATTTTTAATGAACCCGTCTGTTAAGACGGGCTTTCAATCGGCGAATATACAGCTATTCAAGCAATTGTCAAATCTTTTTTCGGTCATACGACCTTTTGCTTATTTATTATCGGATTTTATAATCAGAGCTTTGCCATTAATCTTAATTCGAGCCAGGCTTTTTATGAGTTGATTGCGCAGGCTGATGGTGTCACCTATAATTAACGCCCGTTTCGGGGAGGGATAAGCCAATCCCTCAAATTCCAGGCGAACGCCCGATGACAGGGGCAGGATGGACAGGTAATGCCCGGGTTGGCCGGTAATGGAAACCGTCTCGTTTTTTGCCAGAAATATCTGCCAATGAGGATGAATAAGCCGGGCATTGATTTGAGTTTTCGTTTTTTCGGCGTGGTTGGATACCAATTCCAGCAGGAATATATTGCCGAGCGTGTGGTCGATTTCATCATAGCCCGCCGCTCCGCAGATTATGATTTCGCTGGCGCCGTTGGCAAGAGCCAGTTCGACGGCCAGCTGGGAGTCGGTTTTATTTTTGCGGGCAGGGTGAGTTATGACGGTTGTTCGCTCGCGCAGGGCTTTGGGAATTCGGGGAGCGGAGTCGAAATCGCCCAAAAGATAATCGGGGATGAGTTTATTTTTAATGAAAAAGCGCACGCCGCCATCGACCGCGATGGTTGTTCGATTTTCCAGGTGTGCCAGATAAAAGTCGCTATCCTTTGTTGGATAGCGATTATTCAAGAACAGGATGAATTTGTTATTTTTCTTTTTCATGGTTGCCGGAATTTATTGCGAAAAAATTGCACCCGCCAGCGAAATCACAATCAGGATCAGAACCGTACCCAAAAGCCAGCCCAGGCCCAACAGCGGCAACAACAGGTTCAGCGCGGTCAGCGCGGCCAGACCGGAACCGAGAATTTCGAGAGCATAACCGGCGCCGCGGTTGGCGCCAGAGCGCCCGAAATAGAAGCGACGGGTCGCCCCGACAAAGATAGTTCCGGTGGCGAGCGCGGCGGTGCCGATAAACAGGGCGTTATAAACCAGGAATATGCGATAGTCGATTTTGTGCCAGGTGGTCATGTATATCACGGCCGCGGTCAGGAGCATGAGCAGAGCGGGCAGTTCGATATTGCGGGAGTCGATGCGGTCGGCGTAATAGGTCCCCGCCGCGAGGCCGAGCATGAAGACGCCGATTAATACCCCCATATGAGAATAAAGTGAACCACAATGGGCTTGATAGATATAGAATACGACCAACTCCAGAAGAAGGGAAACGAATCCGGCCATGAAATATAAGAACAGGCCGTAAATGCGCCCGCGGCGACGATTCAAAATCGTGACGATGAATATGCCAAGGATGATAATTCCTGCGACGATAGCGGGGTAAGGGTTATTTATTAAAAGCGGCACGAGACGGTCATCAAAACCGTGCGCCCGAGACTTAAAGATGGCCTGATAGATGGGTAATATCGGCCGCTCGACAGAGTGTGGTTCGGGGCCGGGTGTCAGCGCTTCCTCAAGTCGTGATATTTTAAATTCATCGAACCGGTTTTCGAGAAAATATGAGTCGATATACGTTGGGCAGTATGATAGACTATCAAGCCGTATGATAATTTTCGATGGTGCAATATTGAGAACGGAATCATCAGAAGCGAAAAACAGGGTGGTGTGTCCGGGCCAGACGGCGACATGTTTGAAAGATGCTTTTAGTCCGGCGTGAATCATTGACAGGACGTTTTGCTTTTCGGGGAGGATGTAACGGTCGGTGTCGTATGATGTAGGGATATACAATATACCACCCGGTTTGAGAACGTTGCGCGCCGACAGGAAAAATTCGGATCCGAACAAGGCGGCGGCGGCAAAAGTGGTCGGGTCGGGGGCCTTCAAAACGATAACATCATAGCGCCCGGCCTGGGTGGCATTATGCATGAATGAAACGGGGTCGGCGGTGATGCGTGGAAAGGCAGTTTCCATGGGTATCAAATTTTTGAGCCGTTTATCGAGAGAATGGCGCGGGTCGAGGGCGTGGATGGTCAGGTCGGGGAACTCATGAGAAAATTGGGCGGCGCCGAATTCGGCTCGGCCGATATAAAGCAGGTCGGTGCTATGCGGACGATACAGCAGAGGGGGGACAAGGTCATATTCGGCGGCTTCATGATCGGGCAGAATGGTTTCGACGGCGTTGTCGGTCACGAGGATTACGGCATCGTCTTTGTGCAGTATCGACTGACGGCCGTAATGGGTATCGAATGAGGCGAGGATATCATAGCCGGAGTACTTATGGCTATCTATATATGTTTCCATCGTTTCGGTCATGAGTGCAAGGACCGTCGCGGCGGCGATAAAAAAAGCAACCGAGACTATTTTAACTGAATTATTATGAAGCGGGAACTGGGCGATGATTATTAGCAGGCTGATTATCAAGGCAAACGAGAGGTTTGAAAACAGCGGCCCCACGGCGAGTATTATTAACAGGCCGCCGATAAAAGCGCCGAAGCCTTCGTATAAATAGGTGTGGATAATGGCTTCCGATGGTCGATAGCCTTCGCGGTTTATGACGGTAAACAAACAGCCAAACATCAATCCCGGCAGGAGCATGAGGGCGACCGACAGCGGGGCCACCCGTGTAAAAGGGATGGTTTCCCCGACTATGCCGTTGAAGATAAAGGGCGAGAAACGAATCGCCAGAAGAATAAGCGGGACCATGATAGCGGTCGTGATAAAAAGCACGGTCGCAGAAAAAGCCGGATTGCGGCGTCCGCCGATATATGCCCCCAGTGCGATGGCCATCATCCAGCCGAACAGGGCGGTGCCGATATAAAGTTCGCTGCCGCCATAGGAGGCCAGCAGTTCACGAAGCATCAGAACCTGAGTAATTACGGAAGAAAGGCCAAGCAAGAACGCCTTGTATCTCATCAAAACAGCCCCGGAATTTCGCGTTGGCATTTGCGGCATAGATTGCCGTCGAGGTTGTATTGAGTAATGCGGTAGCCCCGGCGACCGATGACGATTTGGCCGCAACCGGGACAAAAGGTCGATTCGGCCTCGTGGCCGGGGATATTGCCGATGTAAACGTAGTGTAATCCTTCGGCTTTGCAGATTTGCCAGGCGGCTTCCAGCGTTTTGGCCGGGGTCGGGGGAAGGTCTTTCAACAGGTACTGGGGATAAAAGCGGGAAAAATGCACGGGAATATCGGGGCCGAGATAGTTCTTAACCCAAGTCGCCAGCTCTTTGAATTCCTGTTCAGAATCATTGAGGGTCGGCACGACCAGATAGACTATTTCCAGCCAGATCCCGGCCTTTTTAATTTGAACCAATGTATCCAGAATCGGTTGAAGGTCCACGTTAACGATTTTTTTATAATAATCCTGACGGATGGCTTTTAAGTCGACTTTGACGGCATCAAGCTTTGGCAATAGATCGGCCAGCGGTTTGGTTTCGATATACCCGCCGGTGATCATGACCGACTTGATATTGTTCTTGTGTCCTAGTTCGGCGATGTCATACATGTATTCATAAAAGATGATCGGTTCGGAGTAGGTATAAGCGATATTCGGTATCTGCCGCTGGCGGCAAATTTCAATGACGTCTTTGGGGGGCAGATTGAAGTTTTGCGTCTGCTCGGGGCGGACCTGGGAAATTTCCCAGTTCTGGCAGAATTTGCAATTGGCGTTGCACCCGGCGGTGGCCAGTGAAAAGGCCTGGGTTCCGGGATAGAAATGGAAAAGCGGCTTTTTTTCGATCGGGTCGATATTCATTGAACAGGGCCGACCATAAACGAGCGTATAGTAAGTGTCGCCGCGGTTTTCACGCACCCCGCAATAGCCGCGTTCAAGGTCGGTCACGAGGCATTGTCGGGGGCAGAGTTTGCAGATAACGCCGCCTTCCGGCCTTTTTTCATAATAGCGGGCTTCAACCGATGACAATTCGGTGGTATAATCGAAGGCCATGGCGTTTTGTATTCCACCGAGGGCCGGGGGGAGAAGGTCGGTCTGGGTCAGGGCCGTGGCGGCGGCGGTGCAACCGAGACATTTCATGAATAGACGCCTGTGCATTACGTCAACTCTCCGTTTGAAATCCGGCCGTTATTATCCATGACTATAACTCTAAGGTCGATTTTGTCGCGCGTGGCGACCCCCAGACCCAGAGATTCGCCCGTTTTTATATGTTTGGCTTGTCGTCCGGCATCTTTCAAATCGGTTAATTTATTTTTGGCGCGAAGATTTTCCATTATTTCGAGGGCAATGGTATCGGCCGCGACCGGGTCCCGAGCGATAATCAACCCGCCGTAATTGGCGAGGTAACGGCTGTCATAGCCCGGCCCATTATTGTACTGGATTCTGACGGCGTCCATGATAATCAGCCGGGTTTTATCGCGGATAGGGGCTAGATTGGAAACATGGGCGGCATAGGGGTCGCAATTATTATCGTGATATTTATTGGGATTGTGAATCGCACCGTACATGTTTTTAAAGCATCCGGAAAGCCCCGCCAGGCTGTGGTCTTTGAGGATCGGCATATTGACGTTATGTTTAAGCAAGTCTGTCAATATACTGGATATCAGCGAGTTAACATCACCGGAATTGAAAAAAGACGAGCTGTAGCCGAGGCCGTTGGTATCGGTTCCAAGGCATCGTCGGCCGAATGATGAGGCATTAAGTTCAAATCCGGCGTCTTTGAGTTCGCGATTGGTTCGCTCCCATACGACGATGTTATTTTCGGCGACTCCGGCTTCCAGCAGGAGGTCGCCGAATGCCCCGGTCAGGGCGACCGGGGTCGAGTTGAATTTGCGGGTCAGGCAATTGACTTTCATCCCGACCGCACCCGATGGAAACATTTGGGCCAGGCTCGGAATCGGGTTTTCTGTCCCGAAAAACTCGGCCAGGCCGGCTTTGAGCATGGCAGCGTATGCCAGTCGGCCGGGATTTTCAAGGCCGGGATTTTTTATGACGACGACTTTGCTCATCCAATTTATATACAACGATTTGCCATCGGAAAGCCAATACTTTTTTGCTTGACCGGTTGTATAATGGTTTGTATTGTGCCCGAAGGAGATACATATGCGACCATTCAATGTGATTTTGCCGTTTTTTATTTTATCCGTTATGGTTGTTTCTTCTGCCTTGGCCGTGGAACGCGCCCCGGCTGTGGCCGGGATGTTTTACCCCGCCGATGCCGCAGAACTCGAAAGCATGGTAAAAGCCCATCTGGCCGCCGTGTCTGACCCGGTTGAAATCGATGGCCAGATAATTGCACTGGTGGTTCCCCATGCGGGACTCGTTTATTCCGGACAGGTGGCGGCTTATGGTTACAGGCTCCTCGAGCATAAGAGCATTTCGACCGTAATATTGTGCGGGCCGTCGCATCGCCATGCTTTTTCCGGTCTGTCGGTTTACGGGCCTTTTGTCAAATGGCGCACGCCGCTCGGAGTGGTATCGTGTGACGACGCTCTATGCGACCAGCTTTTGAAATTCAATAAAAATATCAATATCGTCGCCAAGGCTCACGAGCAGGAACACTGTCTGGAGGTCCAGTTGCCTTATTTGCAGACGGTGCTTAATAATTTTAAAATCGTCCCCATTGTAATCGGCAATCAGGATAAAAGTACGGTGGAACTTTTGGCCGATGCCCTGACGTCGCTCAAGGTCGATAAAAATACGGTGCTGGTGGCGTCGAGCGACTGGCAGCATTATCGCCCGGCTTCGGTCGGTTCGCGCCTGGACTCGGCGGGTTTGCAATGCATGCTGGATATGGATCCTGACAAATTGTATGATTATATCGCCGGCGGCAAAACCGAGTTATGCGGCGGGGGGGCGGCGGCCGCGGTTATCAAGGCGGCCATGGCGCATGGAGCGGATAAAGCCAAGTTGCTCAAGTATGGCGATTCCGGCGATATATCCGGCGACAAAAGCTCGGTGGTTGGGTATGCGGCGCTGGTGTTTTATAAGTCCACCGGTGCCGGAGCGGAGACTTCGGCCAAGCCGTCCGGGTCATCCGGCAAACCGGAATTGCCACAGCAATTGAGTCTCGATGATACGGATCGGGCCTTGCTTTTGGATATCGCGCGGGCCTCGATTGAGAGCTATCTGACCGGAGAGGAACCGCCCGATTTTGAAATCAGCGATAATATTGCCAAGTACGGCGCCGCTTTTGTGACGCTTGAAAAGAACGGCCAGTTGCGGGGGTGCATCGGTTATACGACGGCTTCGGGGCCTCTTTATGAATGTGTGGCTGAATGTGCCGTCAAAGCGGCGGTGTCCGATCCGCGGTTTCCGCCGGTGACAAGGGACGAATTGGGCAATTTGCATATTGAGATTTCGGTGCTGTCGCCTCTTCAAAAGGTCAATGCCTGGGACGAAATCGTTGTCGGTCGCGACGGCCTGATGATTTTCAAGGGGGCGGCGCGGGGACTTCTTCTGCCGCAGGTGGCGGTCGAATATAACTGGGATCGGACGACCTTTCTGGAGCAAACCTGCCTCAAGGCGGGTTTGAAAAAGAATGATTACCTGTCGGCCGATGCCGTCGTCTATAAATTCCAGGCAACCATATTCGGAGAATAGGCGTTATTGACATCGGGGCCGTATATGGTTACCTTATAAGTTTTTAATTACCGGAGGAGGCCGATTTGATTCATGCCGTAATACTCGCCGGGGGACGGGGTGAAAGGTTCTGGCCGCTGTCGCGGTCGAATCGACCCAAGCAGTTGTTGCGACTGATTTCCGACAAGACGATGCTTCAGGAGACCGTCAATCGTATTTTGCCCATAATCCCCAGCGAGCGTCTTCTTATAGTGACGTCCGATAATATGGTTGAACCGATTTTGAGTGAGATCAAGGAGCTGACTTTCGAAAATATTTTGTCCGAACCGTTCGGCCGCAATACCTGTCTGGCGATCGGTCTGGCGGCGCGTCATATTCAAAAGACCGACCCGGAAGGGGTCATGGTGGTGCTTTCGGCCGATCATATCATACGCCCGGCCGAAAAACTGCATGACCTGATTTTGGCCGGGGCCGAGATCGCGGCGTCCGACGACAAGCTGATAACGATCGGCATCGACCCGACCCGGCCGGAAACCGGTTACGGTTATATCAAGCTGGCCGACCAGTATCGTTCGGTCGGGAATATCGCCGTTTATATGGTCGAGGCTTTTACCGAAAAGCCGGGCCAGGCGGTGGCGCAGGAGTACTATTACGGGCGTCGTCACCTCTGGAATTCGGGGATGTTTATCTGGTCGGTGCGGTCCATTCTGGATGCCATCGGGCAATGCGTTCCGGATATCGGGGCGGGGCTTGATAAGTACGCTTCTTATATCGGGACCGCCGAAGAACTGACCGCACGGCGCGAGTTGTATGACGACAGCGATTCCATATCGATCGATTTCGCCGTGCTCGAAAATGCCGCCAACGTGCTGGCCATAAAAGGCGATATCATCTGGGACGACATCGGCAGCTGGAATTCGCTGGAACGTTACAAAGAGCGGGACCATGAGCATAACGTCATTGTCGGCAACGCCCTGACCAAAAACGCTTATGAGAATACCATTTACAACGAAGACGAGGGATTGATTGTGGCGCTGGGGATATCCGACCTGGTCGTGGTCAAAACCGACAACGTCGTGCTGGTGGCACACAAGGCACATGCCAACGAGGTCAAGGAAGTCCTGGCCGATATTGCCAGAGATGAAAACAGCAGGAAGTACTTGTAATGATATGTACACGGATAATCCGCCTCGGCCTGACGGTCGCTTTATTGACGGTGCTGACCGGATGCCAGGGCTCGTTCAACCGTAAATCGGGCGAGGAGTCGACCGTACGGACCGAACGCATCGAGGATGATCCGCTCGGTTTAGCCGCGGATTTTGCGGTCGTTCCGGGGCAGGCGAAAGCGGCGACGGCGGCAGATAGTACAATGGGGAAAACGACCGGAGCGGTTGACAAGGCCCCGGCCGTGGGTGCGGCCGCGACCACCGGCCGTATTGAATCTTACCGGATCCAATTATTCACATCCAAAACTTATCAGCCGGCCATGGCCGAATTGAATATCGCCAGGGAGGTGTTCGACCAGAAGGTCTGGCTGGATTATGAGGTGCCGTATTATAAAATCCGGGTGGGCGATTTTGCCGACCGGGAATCGGCCGAGAAGTATGTCCCGGCCGCGGTCGAGGCGGGGTATCCCAATGCCTGGGTGGTTAAGGTTAATCTGGATGCCCGCCGCCTGGAAGGCGTGTATGACAACGCGGAAATCATGCCCTTCACGGATTCCGTTGACGAAGACAGCGATAACAGCATGGAAATTATTAATGACACGACCCAATATCCTCAAAATCAAATCGATAACACCGGAGACTGATATTATTCTCGCAGCAGCAGACATTTTAGACCATGATGGTGTGCTGGTAGTTCCGACCGAAACCCGTTACGGCTTGGCGGTGCGGGCCGACCGCCAGAGCTCCTTTGAGAAGGTTTATGATATCAAGGGCCGCAGTGAAAAAATCCCATCGGCCATTTTCATAAAGGACACCGAGTGCATATCCGATTATGCGGTGGAGACGGATATATCGCGCCGTCTGGCGGCGAAATTTCTGCCCGGGCCTCTGACGCTGGTATTGGATGCCCGCCCGGGCCTGGATAATCCGGCCGTTTACAAAGGCAAAGTCGGACTGCGGATTTCCTCGTCGAAGGTAATAGAGGCCTTACTTGATACGGTCGCTTTTGGATTGACCGCGACCAGTGCCAATAAATCCGGCACGGGAAATTTGGAAACGGTAGAGCAAATTGCGGCCGTGTTCGGCGACGCGGTCGATCTGTATCTCGACGCCGGACGGCTCGACGGCCCCGTCTCGACGGTGGTCAACGCCAGCGGGAGCAGAGCCGGAATTTTGCGTGAAGGTGCAATCAGACGGGGTGAAATAGCCAAAGAGGTGCCGGTATGATGCCCGGCAAATACAGAATTATGTTCGTGTGCACCGGCAATACCTGCCGCTCGCCTATGGCCGAGGGGGCGCTGAAAAAACTTCTGGAAAAGGACGGCGTGAACAACGTCGAAGTCGTATCATCCGGGACGGGTGCGGTTTTCGGATTTCCCGCCACAGATTATGCCATCGAGGCGGCCAAAATATGGGACGCGAACATCAGCCGGCATAAGTCCCAGCCGGTTACGCGCGAGTTGATCGAGCGTATGGATCTGGTATTATGCATGAGTCAGTCGCATTGTGAAGAAGTTAAACGGTTGTCGGAATCTTCGCGCGATAAAATTTACCTGTTGCGCAATTATCCCAAAAAGGGGTGCCGGGGGGAGGGCATCGACGATCCCATCGGGGGGACGCTGGATATTTATAACCGGGCTTTTCTTGAAATCGGTGAGGAACTGGGCCGTATCCTGCCGTTTATAAAGGAAGCCGCCGCCCAAAAGGCCAAAGAAAGCGAATGATTCGATGATGAAGAAGATATTCATGGCAACGATTTTTTCCCTGGCCGCCATTGTCGTTGCCGGCGGGGTTTTTTATTTCACGCGATCTTCGGCGTCCGCCCAGAGTGATTCCGGGCAGGCGGGGGATAAGCCCGACGGGCCGCTGCGGTATGTTCCCAACGATGCTTTCAGGCCGGGGGAGAAACTATCGTATGATATAAATTACGGTTTTATCAATGCCGGATACGCGACCATGGAAGTGGTCGACGTGGTCGAATATAAGGAACGGCCGTGCTATCATATCGTATCCTCGGCCAACTCCAACAAATTCTTTTCATCGTTTTACCGTGTGGAAGACCGGGTGGAAAGCATTGTCGACGCCGAGGCCATGTTTTCGTGGCATTTTGAAAAGCACCTGCGCGAGGGGTCATACCGCTCCGACCGGCAACATGACTTCGACCCGCTTTTAAATCTGATATATTATGAAAAAGACACGATTGAAGTGGCGCCGTACACACAGGACGCGTTGTCGGTGCTGTACTATATCCGCACTCAGGATTTAAAAGTCGGCGAGTCGGTTTATGCCGACAATTTCACCGACGGCAAGGTTTATTCCCTGCAGGTGAACGTGTTACGCAAGGAACAGATCAAGGTCAAGGCGGGGCGGTTCGATTGCATCGTGGTCGAACCGCTGTTGCAGTCGCCGGGAATTTTCAAGCACGAGGGCAGGCTCACGGTCTGGCTGACCGACGACCGTCTGAAAATGCCGGTACTCATGAAATCCAAAGTGCTGGTCGGATCCATATCGGCGGAATTGACGGGATACGAACTGGGAGAAATGATCGATTTCTGATGGGACGTAAATCGAAATTTCCGGGGGTTGACCTGAACCGGGTCAGGACGGTTTCACTGGATAAGCGGCCGAGCAAAGTGTCGTTCAAGGCGCTGGGGAAAATATGTGATTCTCGATCGGCTCCGGGTTTTCTCGACAGCCTGCCGCATTTTCTCAAGGCCGATGATTTACGAGAACTGATTGACTTGATAAAAAGGGCCCGTCAAAAGGGCCTGCCATTTCATGTCATGCTCGGCGCGCATGTCATCAAGGTCGGACTGTCGCCGATAATTATCAACCTGATAAAAAACGATATCATTACCGGGCTGTCTTTTAACAGCGCCGGGTTGATTCATGATCTGGAACTGGCTTTCGCGGGCAAGACGTCCGAAGACGTGCAGGCCGGGATACACGATGGGACATTCGGCATGTCGGCTGAAACCGGGGCGATGTTCGCGGGTGTAATCGAGCTGGCCGAAAAACATGAACTCGGATTGGGCGAAGCGGCGGGAGAGTACATTCGGGCAAACAAAGCCCGGTATCGCAGGTTTTCGTTGTTTTCGGCGGCGGCCGAGAAAAGTATCCCGGCGACGGTGCATCTGGCGATCGGGACGGACATCGTGCAGCAGTTGCCGAGTTTTCGTCCGGGGCCGGGTGCGGAGGCCTCGTTTCGAGATTTCAAGATTCTTTCCAATGTCCTGGTCGATGCCGACCGGGGCGGGGTGGTGGTCAATATCGGGTCGGCGGTGCTTTTGCCGGAAGTCTTTTTGAAGGCTTTGACCGTAGCCCGGAATGTCAGGAAACAGGCGCGGAAGATAAATACGGCGAACTTCGATATGATACACCAGTACCGCCCGACGGTTAACGTCGTGCAACGGCCAACGCATCGGGCCGGTAAAGGTTTCAATTTTGTCGGGCATCATGAGATCATGATCCCGCTCTTGGCCTGGGGACTGAAAGGCCATCTGAAAAAGTTAAAAAAATGACGGAGAGACAATCATGATACGACTGGTAGAATGTGTTCCGAATTTTTCCGAAGGAAGGCGCAAAGAGGTCATAAATCAAATTATCACTGAAATAAGCTCGGTGCCGTCGGTGACGATGTTGGATCATTCCATGGACGGCGATCACAACCGGGCGGTGGTGACGTTCGTGTGTCCGCCGGAGGATGCGGTTGAGGCCTGTTTTCGCGGGATTAAAAAAGCCGCTGAATTGATTGATATGCAGAAGCATCACGGCGAACACCCGCGCATGGGTGCGACCGACGTCTGTCCTTTTATTCCCATATCGGGTATCAAGGTTTCGGAGGCGGTGGAATTGGCCCGCAAGCTTGGCGAACGGGTCGGAAACGAACTGGGAATTCCGGTTTTCCTGTATGAATCGGCGGCCACCACGCCGGCCCGGGAAAATCTGGCCGACGTGCGCAAGGGCGAATACGAAGGTTTAATCGAAGCCATCGAGAAAGATCCGGCCCGCCGTCCCGATTTTGGACCGGCCAGGATGAATCTCAAGTCCGGGGCGACGGCGATCGGTGTCCGTTTTCCGCTGGTGGCGTACAATGTTTATCTCGACACCAACCGCGTCTCGGTGGCCAGCAAGATTGCCGATGCGGTCAGGTTTCTTCGGGGCGGATATCGCTTTGTCAAAGCCATGGGTTTCATGATTAAGGAACGCAATTGCACGCAGGTGTCGATGAACCTGGTCAATTACACGCAGACGCCTATATTTCGCGTTTTCGAGACGATAAAATCCGAGGCGGCGCGGTACGGCGTCAATGTTCTGTCATCGGAAATAGTCGGACTGGTTCCGCAGGAGGCGCTGTTCGACGTGGCCGAATTTTATCTGCAGCTGGAAGGATTCGGAGCGGAGCAGGTGCTCGAAGAAAAAATCCGTCGTATAGGCGGCGGGGGCGGGTCCCCGGCCGGAAACTTTTATGAAGAAGTTGCGGCCAAAACGCCGACGCCGGGCGGCGGTTCGGTTTCCGCGGCGGCGGCGGCAATGGGCGCGGCGCTCAACTCCATGGTCTGTCGCCTGACGGTTATGAAAAAAAAATATAAAGACGTCGCGGAGGAACTCACGGCGCTTCTGGATAAATCGGAAGAACTTCGCCATAAATTGCAGGACATGATCAAGAAGGACGGTGACGCCTTCGACAAACTCATGGCGGCGATGAAAATGCCCAAAGACTTCGAAGAAGAGCGCAAGAAGCGGGACGAGGCGGTGTACGAGGCAACCAAACTGGCCACGCTGGTGCCGCTGGAGACCGCGACGCTGGCGTTGCAGGTGATGGAATTTTCGAAAACCGTGGCGGAAAAGGGCAATGTCAATTCGGTGTCCGATGCCGGGGTGGCAGCCCTGATGGCCAAGGCCGGTTTGGAAGGCGCCATATACAATGTGAAGATAAATACGGGCAGTTTTGAGGACAGAGCTTTTGTCGATGACGTGATCGCCAAGGCGAAAGCATTGCAGGACAAAAGCGATATTCTTGCCGCGGAAATAAAGCAGTTAGTCGAAAGTAAATTATAGAGCGATGACCGGCTGGATCGATTTACACCTGCATTCGACTTACTCCGACGGTACCGACTCGCCGGAGGTGCTGGTGAATTTGGCCCGTAACCTCGATCTCAAGGCGATTTCGATAACCGATCACGACCATATCGGGGGGTATGCCGAGGCGGCCGGAATCATGCGGGAGGGAGACATCGAACTGGTGGCGGGAGTGGAATTATCCTGCGGAGAAAGCGGTGAGGATATTCATGTTCTGGGTTATTTGTTCGATCCCGAATCCGAAGTTCTGGCGGACATGCTGGTGGAATTACGCCGCAGGCGGAACCAGCGCGGAGTCCGAATGTTAAACAAGTTAAAAGAGATAGGAATAGACATCCCCGAGGAATTAATGCACGAAATCGCGGGTGTTAGCGCAATCGCCCGGCCCCACGTGGCCGACGCGCTGGTAAGAATCGGCGTCGTCAGGAACTACAACGAAGCGTTCGATCGGTTTATCGGAAATGACTGTCCCGGTTTCGTGCCCAAAGAGAATATCTCGCCGTCAGAAGCTATCGAGCTGATTCATGAATCGGGCGGCCTGGCCTTTCTGGCGCACCCGGCCTTAAGCAATACTATCAGGTATCTGGAAGAGTTTGTCGGCTATGGCTTGGACGGCATCGAGGTGTATCACAGCCGACACAACGGGAGTATGGTAAAAAGATTCACACGGCTGGCGCAAAAATATAACCTGCTTATATCGGGAGGATCGGATTATCACGGTCGCGACGGCCGTTACGGTATGATCGGTTCGCAAAGAGTTCCGGCCCGGTTGCTGGATGAAATGAAAGAACGAGTCAATTAGGCAGTTGAGGTACAATGTGTCGAAAATAATCGGAATGACGGTGCTGTTATTTTTGGGCTGGTTTGTAAATGCTTTCGCGGAAACCATGTCACTGGAAGAACAGGCGGAGTTGCTGGCACGACTGGAGTATGTCAAGAACGACGGACCGCGGCCGGCGTCGATAGACACTATTCATCATTGGTGCGGGACGCCGTACCTCGCCGACGCATATCTTCGCCTGGAACAGATGGGACGCCAGCAGCAGGCAAAGGCGCGTGCGTTTATGGCGCGTCCCATGGATTTGCCTGAATCGTATGTATCACCCAGCGATTATTTCCTGATTCATTATGCCGTGAGCGGCAGTCAAGCCGTTCGCGATGCCGGGGTAGATGTCATCGATGGCGGCGACGGCGTGCCCGATTATATTAACATGCTGGCTGTCATAGCCGATTCGGTCATGCATAATATAACCAACGTAATGGGTTATCCGGTCCCGCCGCAGGACGGCTTCGGAGCGGCCGGCGATCCGGACAGCCGCTATGATATTTTTGTCAGGGCGCTAAGTCCGGCCATTTATGGTCAGACCACCATGGAATATATCATATCCGACCGGACCATGACGTCGTACATCGAGCTGGACAACGACTATGCCATTGGAGAATATGCCGACAGGCCGTTTGACGCCATCCGCGTGACCATGACCCACGAGTTCTTTCACGCCGTGCAACTGGGTATGGACTATACCGAGTATGAGGGCGGGACCCAGCCCAATCCGCCGGATGGAGTTTCGGCCCGGGTGTACTGGTGGGAAATGTCTTCGGTCTGGATGGAAGAGCAATTATACGATGAGATAAACGATTATTATACGTACATACCCTACTATTATAAAGTGCCCTGGCAATCGATACAGTCGTTTATCGGGATACATCCGTACGGCGCCGGGATTTTTCCGATTTTTCTGACCGAGAAATGGGGACAGGTCATAGTCCGGGATATCTGGACCCTTTGTGCCGCACAACTTGGGGGGAATTTTCTAAGCGCGGCCAACCAGGCGATACTGTTTCATTCGAACGGTGACTATGACTTACGACGGGCGTTCGCCGAGTTTACGGTCTGGAACTGGTTCACGGGCGACCGATTTTATCGGGCGCCGGATACAATGCGTTTTTCCGAGGGCATGAATTATCCGAAGATTCCGAAGGAATATACTGAAGGGGGAACAGTATATCGACCGATTGTCGAACATGTGGCCTATGATACATTGCGGGTTTCCCGATTTCAGCTTCCGCACCTGCTCCAGAATATGTCGGCCAATTATGTCCTGATGAATTCGGTCGGGGCTTTGTCCAAGGAGCTGGTCTTCCGGACGCGGGATGACTTTAATGTGCCCTGGAACGGGACGCGCTTTTACATGTCGTTTATAACGATACCGCGCGATCCGCGCGCCACCGCTGGGGTGGAGATGTTTCTTCATCCGGAAAACGCCAGCGCCATTTACTCTTTTGAAAATCATGAAGATTTGCAAAGCCTGGTATTTATCCCATCGGTAACCTCGACGATACCGGCGGCCTATCCCTGCATCTATAACGAAAGTTTTCATTATTCTTATTTTATTCTGGATACTTCTCTTAACTTCCCCAGCGAAGTATTCCCACCGTACGCCAATCTCATCGTGGCCGTGCATGAAAACGACCGCATCACTTTCAAGGCGAGAGCGAAGACTTCGCCCGATTCTCTGCTTGTCAAAGAGGCATACCTGGAAATAGACCTGTTCACGGTGGCGGGGGAAAAAGTACGGCATCTCGAATCGCAACCGGGATATTTCGAGGGAATATGGGCCGATTGGTATCTCGATAACCAGAGCGGTAAAAAGGTTGCGGCGGGGGTTTACCTGGCTCTGGTGAAACTTGTCTTTACCGACGGTTCCGATTCCAAGATAGAAAGAGTAAAGGTTGCCGTAATCAAATGATGACGAAGACCAGGCGGTTGGCGCGGGTGGCGGTATTTTCCGCCTTGGTATTTGCGTTTTGCTTTGTATCGTCATTTGTGCCCAACGTCAACCCGGCGTTTTTCGTGGTGTTCGCCGCCGGATTTCTCTGGGGCTGGTGGCCGGGAGTGGCGGTTGGGGCAGTCGGATATTTAATCTGGATACTGGCCAACCCTTATGGTCCGTCGCCGTTACCGCTTTTGTTGTCACAGATTGTCGGCATCAGTTTTTCGGGGATGCTGGGGACGCTGGCTCGAATGGCTTTTAAAGAAATTCGCTGGAATCGCTATGCGGCTGTTATCATGGCCGTCTGCGGTTTGTTATCGGGATTGGCGTATCATGTCGTCGTGGACGTGGTCGATGCCTGGTTGTATCAGCCGTTCTGGCCGCGCCTTGTGGCGGGACTGGCATTTTCATTGATAACCATCGTCTCAAACGCTATAATATTCCCGTTGTTTTTCCCTGCCCTGGCTTTTTTGTATAAGAAAGAAAATACGGGTTGAAATGAAAACATCGGCATTAGTTATCGCAGTGGTTTGTCTGGCCGTATTAATGGCTGCTTCGGGCTTCGGCCAGGATATGGCGTCGGATACAACGCGACCAATACCTGATTCAACGTCGCAAGGGCAGGATTGGCCGGAAGATATGCAGGTTGTCGAAAAGCTTCCGCGCATTCGGGCGTTTGACTTTGACAGCACGCTGAATGCGAATATTTTGACGGTGCGCTGGAATCTGAACGACGAATTGACCCGTTCTTTTTTTCATGATGCCGGGGATATGCTCAAGTTCAATGCGTCCAACCAGGTGATCTTTTATCAGAACAGCCCGATTCGTACGACGGTCGCGCCATTCACGCTACCCGGAAACCGTATCAATGCCATTTTCGATAACCGTCAGCTGAATCCGCTGGAACATATTTTTGAACCGGACAACCGGCTCGATTTCAACGATATTCCCACGGAGCACGTGCAAAGGGTGCACAACGTGGAGGGTCCGCTGGGGTTGGCTTTGGGCGGGAAAAATGCGACTTCATCGCTGGTTATGTTGCCGTACGAACCGGATACGACCCGTATCGAGTCAAGACTGGTGGTGGACAAGGGATCGTTCGGGTACGCCTATACCAAGGCGCTTCTGGCCCACCGGAACGAAAACGGACGACTAATGCGTCTGTCGCTGGGGTACCGCAAGGCAAACGGGGCGACTACAGGTCGCGATGATAACGCCTATCATCATTATTACGAGCTGGAGCAACCGTTATTTCGGCGACTGGAGTTCAAGAGCAATATACGGCTTTATCGCCGTACGGGCACCTTCAGTCCGCGGGCTGATTTCGATATTTTGAATTTTAACCGGGGTCGCCGCGACCGGGATATCAATGCCGGTTTGTACTATAATCACAATGATTATTCTCAAAGTTCGGTCAATTTCAGGCATCAACGGTCGGAGTCGAAGCTGTACAAAGCATCCGAATCGTACGGGCGGGATATCGACGTTTTCGATAATGGCGTGACCTTCGCGCATCACAGAAAGCTCAACGGCTTTGCGGCCCGGATAAGGGGCGAAGCGGCGCAGGAAAAGTTTTACGAACGCGATAACGGCAATGACGACGACAGGCAACGCGGTTTTGTCGATGTCCTGATTCATTCCGGCGACGAAGCCGGAAGTCTGACATTGTACGGCCGGGGAGAGACAGTCTCCGGATTCGACCTGTCGCCATCGGGGCAGATCGCTTTCATGACCGCATCACGAGGGTTTTCGTTATCGGCCTCGGCGGGATACGCCACGATATTTCCGAGGTTGTACGATTTAAAGTCGAGCCTGCGGCTGGAACCGGTGTACAGTTCGACCACCAATGATTACTTCGAGACGGGCAATCCCGACCTTGTTCCGGAAAAGCAGTTGACGGGCAATGTCTCGGTGGCGGTCGGGCCGGCCGGGACGGATTTGTCCCTATCGGTCACCGGTGGAAAAATCACCGATGCCATCGACTGGATACGGTTCGATACGCTGGGGCTGGAAATAGGCGCCTATCGGCCGGTCAATCATGATATCGAATTTGTCAACGGGACATTGAAGCAAAGGCTGACATTCGGAAAAAATATCTTTTGGTCGGGCGGCGGGAGCTATCATTATATAAAACATAATGACAATGATAATCCGCCGTACTCGCCGGAATATCAGACGTTCACCAATCTGGAGTTATACTATTACGTGGTTCCGCTGGAACTGCACCTGTTTGCGTACGGTGAGTTATTATATACCGGGCCGTACACGGGTATCAATGGGGCGGCTTTGGGCAAGGAGCCTATATTCAACGCCAAGCTGTCATTCCAGATAAAGAAGTTTCGTTTCTACTATATTTTCCAGAATCTTCTCGACCGGGGGTATCAGGCCCGCGAGGATTATTATCTGATCGGGCGGTACAATTATTACGGGATCACCTGGGAATTCCTGGATTAAGCTTTTTATTATACCCGGTCGATCTGAGGAGTGACCCTTCAAAGTTCAGGATCTGCGACCGGGCACAACGCTTATGGTTTTATCTGGTTTCTCGTCGATAATATGACTGGTTTTTGGCCCGCCGATATAATGGGAATTGCGAATAAAAAAGCGGCAGTCATTGCGACTGCCGCCTTCTAATACCGAGTAAAATAATCTTATATAAACAGCGGGGCCAGCACCAGCGAAACCATCGCCATCAGCTTGATGAGGATGTTCATCGAAGGACCGGATGTATCCTTGAAGGGATCGCCGACAGTATCGCCGACGACGGCCGCCTTATGGGTGGCCGAGCCTTTACCGCCGAGGTTCCCGGCTTCGATATATTTCTTGGCGTTATCCCAGGCACCGCCGGCATTGGCCATCATGAGAGCCAGCAGGACACCGGCCAGGGTGGCGCCGCCGAGGAAACCGCCCAAAGCTTCTTTGCCGAGTGACAGGCCGACTGCGATCGGGACAATAATCGCCAGCAAACCGGGGATGATCATTTCATACAGCGCTCCCTTGGTAGCGATATCGACACAGCGGGCAGTATCGGGTTTGGCTTTGCCTTCCATTAATCCGGGAATTTCCTTGAACTGACGACGGACTTCCTCGACCATTTTGAAAGCCGCCTTGCCGACGGCGGTCATGGTCAATGCTGCAATGAGAAACGGCAGGATGCCGCCGATGAAGAAGCCAACTACGACATAGGGATTAAGCAGGCTGATATTGTCAACCTGCGCCGCAGTGGAATAGGCCGAAAACAGGGCCAGAGCCGTGAGAGCCGCCGAACCGATGGCAAAACCTTTGCCAATAGCGGCGGTGGTGTTGCCGAGCGAGTCGAGCCGGTCGGTGATTTTGCGGATATTTTCGCCCAGGCCGGCCATTTCGGTGATGCCACCGGCGTTGTCGGCAATCGGACCATAGGCGTCAACCGACATGGTGACACCGATGGTGGACAGCATGCCGACTGCGGCCAGACCGATACCGTAGAGGTCGCCCAGTTTAAATCCAACCAGGATGGCCATGGCGATGACGAATACCGGGAGTGCGACTGATTGCATACCGACGGCCAGGCCCTGGATGATATTGGTGGCCGGGCCGGTTTCGGATGCATGAGCAATGCGACGTATGGGAGCCCCAGCGGTATAGTATTCGGTCATAAGGCCTATTATAATTCCGGCGACGTTACCGGCCAGAATGGCCCAGAATAATTTCCGGTCAAGGCCAAGTTTGGCGATCAAAAACCAGGCCGCAATAAACAGGACGATTGAGGCCACATAGGTGACGATTCTCAAGACCGCCGCCGGGTTTTTCATTCCGGCGAAAGCTTTTACCGAAAGGACGCCTAAAATCGAGGCGATAATTCCTGCCGAGGCGATGGCTATAGGGAGCATGATTTTGCCCAGAAGAATCTGGTCATCGGGAATTTCGCTGCCCATAGCGACCACGGCGATGGCGATGGTGGCGATAATGGAACCGACATAGGATTCAAACAAGTCGGCACCCATACCGGCCGTATCACCGACGTTGTCGCCGACGTTGTCGGCGATAACCGCCGGGTTGCGGGGGTCATCTTCGGGAATGCCGGCTTCGACTTTTCCGACCAGGTCAGCGCCGACATCGGCCGACTTAGTATAAATGCCGCCGCCGACACGGGCAAACAGCGCGATTGACGACGCACCCATGCCATAACCGGCCAAATCAGGCCAGGTGAAGAAATCCATGCGGAAGACCAGATAGGTGAAAATGGCCACGCCCAAAAGTCCCAGCGAGGCAATCGACATGCCCATGACGGCGCCGCCGGTGAAGGCAATCGAGAGCGCCCCGCCCTGCCCATGCTCCTTGGCGGCGGCCGAGGTACGGACATTGGCTTTAGTGGCGGCCAGCATGCCGAAGTACCCGGCCAGCATGGAACTTATTGCCCCGCAGATGAATGCGATAGCGGTGGCGGCCGAGATGTTAATCGCCAGCAGGATAAAGACGATCACAATGAAAATGGCGAGGATGGAATACTCGCGTTTCAGAAAGACCATCGCACCGGTGGCGATTTGCCCGGCGATTTCTTTCATGAGGTCATTACCGGCAGGCTTGCGTTTGATGGTGAAGTAGAGGATTACCGCAAACAGTATCCCCACGACACCAAGCACCTGCGCGGTATACAGATAGCTCCAGAAATCCATTTACGACTCCCTGAAGTTTAGGTGGTTTATATTATTGATTATTTTGCGATAAAAAATGTTTGCACCCGGAGGCATAGTCTTTCCCTAACCCATAGCCGTGTTACCAGGTCGTTAAATTTAAGCGGGGAATTTATGAGAATGTTGGACAATTGTCAACATTATTTTAGAGAAAAATGTGACAAATTTCACAAGGGGGGTCATAAAAGGATATTTTGAGTGACCGATTACCGATTATTGCGAATCCGGGCAGTCGGGGTCAGGACCGGGTGGATTGCCATAGAGATATTCAATAAGGTATAAGATATCCAGCAGGTTGATACTCGAATCGCTGTTGACATCGGAATATACAAAAGAAAGCGGCGGGACACCCCGTGGGTTGTCATATAAACATGAAATCAGATGCAGAATATCAATAAGATTGACTACGCCGTCGCCACTGGCATCGCCGCATATAGTTGTGCAGGCATCGCCGATTCCGTTTTCGTCAGAATCGATTTGATCGGGATTATATTTATAAAGGCAGTTATCGCAATGATCTCCGACACCGTCAAAGTCGCGGTCATTTAAAAGGGGGTAATTATTGACCGGGCAGTTGTCCACTGAATCGGGAAGACCATCGCCGTCGCTGTCTGGCATGGCCATAAGGGGAAAGTAATCAATAGCCATGCCTGGAGGGTCGCCGATGTTATCATACGGCGTATCGCCTATTCCGTCCTGATTGGCGTCAATACCATCATAGTCGGACCAGTAATTGCCGACAGAATATGAATACCAATAACTCGAGCCCCAGCTATAATCTACTGCCTGATACCCAGTGCCGTTATTGACAAAACTATTCAGATAATACAGGTTTGATTCGCCGCCTCCACTGCACATAATTAGTATAATGGCGGGACCGACACTGTTTTTAAATAAATTGGAATGTATCCGGTTTTCCTGCGACATGATCATGGTAAGAGCATAGCCGTTGCTTTCGAAGATATTATGGGCGACGGTATTGGTATGGTGGTGGGTGCAGGCCGTATGCTCGAAATTAATACCTCTGTCATTAGAATAAAAGTGATTATGTTCAATTGTATTTCCAAAGTCGTTTTCGCACGGCGATTCGAATCCCCCGGTTTCATAAAAATAAATACCGAAATGATTATCCTCAAAACGGCAATGGTAGATTTTACAGTGCTCGGAACCGGTCAGGGCAAGGCCGGCGGCGGGGTTGTCAATTATCTTGCAGGAAGTAATACTGCAATAATCGCTGTATAATATTTCTATAGCGGCATCGCAATCGTCTTCGTCATTAGTCGTCGAACCGGCGTTCCGGATTTCTATAAGGTGTATATTGACGTAATCGTGCGTAATTGTGATTACGTCGCCCGTCCCGGAGCCATCGATAACGGTTCCATAGATGGATTGGCCGGTCAAAGTGAGTGGTTTCGAGATGGTCAGATGTTCATAATAAGTGGTATTGGAAATCACGACCGTATCAAAATCGGCGGCGGCGTCGATGCCTGATTGAATGGTTGTATAATCGCCCGGAATATGGATTACTGCGCCCATTATTATTTGGGGGCAATAATTAAAAAATGCCAATGAGAAATATCTAAACAGCATAGACGCCTCGACTTTCGTGAATTGAACCTTACAATGAAAGATAGGCGGGGATGCCCATGTTGTCAAGGTTTATAATGTGGCGATTATTTCTTTAGGCCATCCAAAAACTCCCCGATGGCTTTTCCGAATTCGGCCGGTTTGTCATGGAACATGAAATGTCCGGCGCCGTCGATTACTTGGAACCGTGCGCCCGGGATATTGTCGCTGTACATCCGGCCCACTCCCTCCGGCTGAAAATCCCTGGCGCCGTGCAAGACCAGAACCGGGAAGTTGAATTCTTTTAATTTTGGCCTAAGATCGTAACTCATGCCCATGCTCATATACAGGCCGACCGTCATCCAGCCGCCGGAAGCCTGGGGGTCGAATGTGCCCGGAAGTATAAATCCGGATTTGTCGGCGGCGGATTTATAGTACAAGGCGGCTTCATTATTCAGCGCCACCAGATCCGATTCCGATTTGCTGAAAATGCTGGAAAAATCAAAATACTGTTTCTGAAAGTCTTCGTATCCGGGTTTGAGACTGTCCGGCAACAACTCTTTCATTTTATTGAAATAATCGAATTCCGGCGGGGGCGGCATAACGATCACTCCGGCCGGGGCAACAAGGATAATGGCCCTGACATTTTGCGGGTATTTCAGTGCGTACATGGTAGTTATATACCCGCCAAAGGAATGGCCGATTAAGGTTATTTTTTCATCGCCGAGTATTTGACGGATACTGTCTATATCCGCCAGTTGCCTGTCAAGCCCCAGTTTTTCGATCAAGGTGTTCATGTTGACCATAAAATCGGGCGAGTTAAATTTTTCGATGGGACGAGTGGACTTTCCGCAACCGCGCTGGTCATAGTACACGAATTCATATCGGTCGGTGAGTGACGCCAGTCCGGGCCATGGTTCGGTGCCGGGGTAGCCCGGCCCGCCGTGCACGATTAATACTTTCTGACCGCTGCCGGCCGAAAAGTGATGCAGCTTAATGTCGCCGATGGTCCAAAAATTCGCGGAGTCAGCGGCGGGAACGGTTTGGCCGACAGCCGAATGCGCCAGCGCCACAAGGCATAGTCCACACATTACGAGTGATTTCTTAAACATATATTATGAGTCCTTTCCGCTTAAAATGAATGAGCTTGATAGCGCGTCAAATTTTCTTAACCGTAATCTGAACGTTGCCGTTCATGCCGAATCCACTCTTGCGAAAAATTTCCTTGCAGGCTATAAAAACCATGCCGATTGCGCAATCAATTTTTCTATATAAAAGACAAAAAATAATTATAGATTCGTTCGGTCGTATCCGATTACTACTAATGTACTACAGGCAAATAGTGAGGGGAATATGCAAGTCATTGAGAAAAAACAGGTTGCGAAAGTGAGGCGGAAAGCTTCACAGTCTCTGGTTGTCTATGATTTGAACACCCGGTTGCCGATGGGTCAGGTTCTGGACATGTCCGAGCGGGGCATGAAGATCATGACCGAAGAACCGATGGATATCGGCAAAAAATATTATTGCAAATTGCCTCTTGAAAAGAAAATCGACGGAAAGAAAGAGTTGTTTTTCGATGCCGAATGTCGCTGGTGTCGGCAGAACCACAATACGGGCTGGTATGATTCCGGGTATGTTTTGCGGTTTTCCTCACCGCAGTATGCCGAGCTATTGCAGAAGCTGATTCGCGGCTGGATGATTGACCAGATATCGCGGCTCAATCCCAAGGTGAAAAAAATCGTCCCGGGAAAACGGCGGTTGTTCAAGAAAATTGCGACAATCCAAATCTTTTGAGGGCGGAGCCCAAAGGCTTCGCTCTTAATTGATTAATTCGAAATTTTAAATCTTAAAGTTGACATTTCAATCGATATTGGCTATAAATACGTGTCTTGTTATTATGGATTGATTTCGTGCTGGATTATAAAGCAGGGAATTCGAGGTTATCAACTATATAGGAGGGAATGATGCATTCCAAAACGACCGGCGGGATTTTACAATTACGATGGGGACTGGTTTTATTGACGCTTGGTGTCGCCATGCTTATTATGGGCGGGTGCGGCAGTGACAGCAGTTCTCCGGAAATAGTCTATGACAACGGCCGGCTGACCGGCGACTATTATGTGGCCAATTATCAAAACGTGAATTACGTGCGTTTTGCCGAAGCGAATTTCGTGGGGGACGGAAACCTTACCTTTGAGCACCTGATTAACACCGAGGGGCCGTTGGAGAGCGGCAGCGGCACATACACGGTCAGGCAGGATGGCCGCTGTACGTTCGGTGACGACGCCATTGGTATGACCAACGCCAACGGGACGGTCGGTTCATGGGTCGGTATTTATCCCGGGGATGACAACGAGTTCATGGTTTTTGTCAAAGTGGCAAGCGGGATGACTGCCGCCAGTATTGCCGGAGAATATTACTTCACGATTTATGAAGGCGGTAATACGGTGCATTTCGGCGAAGCCGAGTTCGACGGCAACGATGAAGTCTTTCTGGAAACCTTGGTCAGCTCCGAAATACCGGGAAGCGGGACAGAAGAATATGCTATCGAGGCCGACGGCAAAATTACAATCAGCAGTGACCTCACGGGCGCGATGGATGCCACGGGGAATGTTATGGCGGGCATCAGCGTCAATGAACCCGATGAAAACGGTATCTGTGTCATGATAAAAAAATCTTCCGGGATGACAGCGGCTGATTTAAACGGTGAATATTATTTGACGAATTTCTTCTATGGCAATATGGTAGCGTTTGGAACGGTTTCTTTTGACGGCATCGGGTCGGCCACGTATAGTGTTATTGCCAGTTCCGAGGATGACGCGCAAGGAGGCACGTTGCCATATACGGTATTGTCTTCCGGGATACTGGAAATCGGCGATATAATAACCGGCGCGGTCAGTTCCGACGGGAATATCGCGGCGGCCATAGAGCTTCATGAAAGCGATGACAACGGGATATTGGTCATGATTAAAAAGACGCCGTAATTGTGCGTTAATCGAAAATCTGCGCCCGGCCGGTTTTAAAATTGGCCGGGTTTTTTATATGCTATACCAGGCGAATTATTGAATGCCACAGGCCTTGATGCAGTATATTTAGGCAACCGGGAGGTAAATATGATTGAAGCCAATATCGCTCCGATTTTAGCCGCACTTGCGGCGAGTTCGGCCGCCGCAGCGGCCAAAAGGCAAAGAGAAAAAGAGGAAAAAATGGCAACATACAAAAGCGATGATATGGACGGCTGGGAATTCAAAATTGTCCGGGCCAATACCCGTAAATTCAAAAACCGGGAAACGATAGAACGGGTATGCCGGGAAGAAACGGCCTCGGGCTGGGAGCTGGTGGAAAAGTTCGATGATTACCGTCTGCGGTTCAAAAGACGGGTAGAGCGTCGCTCCATGGATGTTCATCTTGAAGCCGATCCGTATCGTAGCAGTATCGACTCACCCAACGCTGGTATAGTTGCCGCTATAATCGGGACGATTCTGGTGGCACTGGGAATATTATTGTTTATAGGGTTTAAAGTCGGTTTTGCCCGCGGGATTTTCGGGGGAGTGACAATTACGGCGGTTATGCTCGGCCTGATTGTGCTGTTGGCAATTATTTTTATTATCGTCGCGATCCGGCGCAATAGCTAATTATCCCCGCCGCACCTGACATATAAAGGATTTTAAATAGGCCGATTCGGGAAAGGTAATGGTTACCGGATGGTCCGGCGATTGATGCACCGTTTTCAAAATATTAAGGGTCACGCCGATTTCCGCCGCCGCGCGAAATAATATATCCAGAAGCGTTTCTTCGGCCAGAAAAGCTGAACAGCTCGATGTCACCAGTATTCCAAAATCGTTTAATATTCTCAAGGACGCCCGATTTAAAAAATAATAGGCTTTGACTCCTGCCTCAAGATGTTTGCGTGATTTCACCAGTGCCGGCGGGTCAAGCATGACAAGATCATATTCGGGCGCATTATGGGCGCCCAGCCATTGGAAAATGTCGGCTTCTTCAAGATGGTATAAATCCGGGGGAATACGGTTCAGTTCGGCGTGCTTCTGGCATAGAGCCAGGGCCGGAGCGGAGGAATCGATAAACCGTACCGATACAGCTCCCCCGGCAAGAGCCGCGATTCCGGCGGCGCCGGAATAGGAGAAAAGGTCGAGCGCTTTCTTGCCGTGCCCCAAATTACAAATTTCCTGTCTTAAATCGCGCTGATCCAGATAAAAGCCGGTTTTCTGACCACCGGTTATGTCGGCCAGAAATATACGGCCGTTTTCGCAGAATTCGACATTTTCGACCGGAGTCCCCTTAAGATGCCCGGAAAACGGTTTCAATCCTTCTTCGTGGCGCGAGGGCAGGTCGCTTTTTTCATGAATGGTTCGGGGGTGCAAGAGCTCATCGAGGATATCAACGATTGTATTTCGCATGTTATCCATGCCGGCGGTGGAAATCTGCAAGACGATGACATCGCGATAGCGATCGACCACAAGGCCAGGCAGACTATCGGATTCACCATAGACGAGGCGATAACCATCGGTATGCGTATTGTCACCCAAGCCGATCGCTTTGCGGGCGGTGATGGCGGCAGTTAAACGTTTTTTTATAAAATCATGGTCGATAGTAGTCTTTTCAAAGGCGAGGATGCGGACGGCGATCATTGATTTTCTGGAATAAAGGCCGGTAGCGACTATTTTATCGGAATCCGTCAGATAAACCGGCGTTCCATTTTCAAAATCATCGGGGATGTGTTCGATAGCACCGGAGAAAATCCAGGGGTGACGGCGGGCGATGGTTTTTATCCCCGATGCTTTTAATTTCAATTGCTGGTATTCCATAACCGAAGGAAGATACGACTAAAAAGGCGGGGGGGCAAACTAAAAGGGGTGGATGTTGCTATGCTTTCTATTTTCCGGGAACATTTTTTAAAAGCCGTTGTATTGAAGAATAATCAAATTTTGAAAATTGAAAAAAAGGAGTGAATAAAATGGCATACGAATGGAAATTTAAAGCTCGTCCGTACAGCGACGAAGAAGCGAAAACCCTGCTCAAGGGTGTGATATCCCCGGAAACCTCTGATTGGCATTATAACAAACACCACGCCGGCTATGTGGCCGCTCTCAATACCATTGAAAAGGGACTGGCCACGGCCGACCGGAGCAAGGCCAATGGCAACTATTCTGAAATAGGGGAATTGAAGCGCCGCCAGACCTGGAATCACGGCGGGGCGCTGTTGCATGATGTTTACTGGGAAGTCCTCGGTGGCGACGGTGATCCGAGCAAGGGGCCGGATGTCAAGAAAGCCATTGAACGTGAATTCGGGTCATTCGAAAAGTGGGTCGAGGATTTCAAGGCGACGGCCTTATCCGCCAAGTTGTCCGGCTGGGGCGTGCTGGCTTTTGATATGCTTTATAGCGGGCGTCTACTTAATGTTCTTGTGGATGAGCACCATTATGGCGCCATGTGGGGCGCTGTACCGCTCATTCCCTGCGATGTTTTCGAGCACGCCTATTATCATAAGGATGGTGCCGGACGGGCGACTTATATCGATAATTTCATGAAAAATCTCAACTGGGAACGAATCAATGCCCGTTATAAAAGGTATGTCAAGTAGTTGTATATTATAAGGATATTACAATAACTTAAAGTTGTTGTTAATATAGTCAGGATGACTCAAGAAGGCTGCTGTCGGTGATAGCGGCCTTTTTTGATGAATTGCGGGCCTGGGCTTTTTGGCCAGAAAAGACCTCAATAATTTCTGTGAGCGATTGTTCAAGAGGCCGGGGTTTGTAGCCCAGCTCCCGGCAGGCTTTTGAGGAATCGTAGTAAAACTTCAGGCCGGCCAGACGGACCAGGTTGCGATTCAATTTCGAAGCCGAGAAGGCTTTCTTCAGCGGGCCATAATTCGAACCAAGCGTTTCCACGCCCATTGCGATCATATATAAAAGCGATCGGGGGATTTTGAAAAATGGTCGTTTTATGCCGATATATTTCACGGCCAATTCCATCAATTTTTAAGACGACACGTCCTCTCCGCCCAGAATATAACGTTGGCCGGGCCGGCCCTTTTCGAGGGCCATAATTATGCCATCAACGACGTCTTCGGTCAGAACCAGGTTTATTCCAAAATCAAAATAAAAGGGTATTCGTTTGGGAATGCGTTCACGGTCGGCGCTACTCAAGGCACGATCGGGGGGAGAAATCATTATAGCCGGATTGACGACGACCACATCGAGCCGGTTGTCATTAGTCTCCAGAGCGATTTTTTCGGCTTCGCGTTTGGTTTCGAAGTAGGCGATATCATAGCCTGATAAATTGAAAGCTGAATTTTCATTAAGGGGGTGGCCGTCGGGTGAACCACCGACTGTGGCTACCGATGAAACATGAACCAGCCGCCGGATATTTCTGAAAAGGCAGGCATTAACCACGGCCCGGGTTCCTTCCACATTTATTTTATTCATGTCAGGAATGTGGCCGCTACGAAGACTTACTCTAGCGGCACAGTGAATGACGAAGTCACAGTCGCGCATGGCGTGATGCAGCCATGACGGTTCGGTCAGGTCGCCATAGACCGGAACGGCATGGCGCGGACACCAACGGCGGGCCTTTTCTTCGGACCGGTAATGGGCCCTCACAGCGTAGCCGCGGCGAAGGAGTTGCGGCACGAGTCTTCGGCCAAGCTGACCGCCGGCCCCGGTGACCAGCACGGTTTTGTGTTTGTCGAATAAATCCATAATCCTGATTCTGATAACAATTATATTATACGATGGTTGCGAAAATATGGACTAATATTATCTATAAACCGGGCCGGTTCCCGTTTTGCCCTGAATTCCGGCTGTTCGGTATCATCGGGGAGTCGGCGGGTGACGGTTTTCATAAATTCATGCAAATTAATTGAAACCTAAAGGCTAAGCCGCTGTTTTGACTTGATAATATGGGATGAAAAGAGTATGATTCTTATGACTGTAAATACAGCGGTTTTCAGGTGAAACAATGGAATTTGAATTAAACGAGGATCATAAATCAGTTTCCAAGTTGTGCCGGGATTTTGCTTCAAGGCATATTTTACCCACCATTCGCGAAAATGATAAAAACGAACATTTCGACAAATCCATCCTGACCAAAATGGGCGGTGCTGATATTCTCGGACTTTGCATACCCGAAAAGTACGGCGGAGCGGGGATGGACTATATTTCACTGGGTCTGGCTTGCGAAGAGCTGGAATATGCCGATACCTCGGCGCGAGTCATATTATCGGTTCATATCGGATTGAATTCGCTAACCCTGCTGTCATGGGGTGATGATTTTCAAAAAGAAAAATATCTGATTCCTCAAGCTAAAGGGAAAAAAATCGGGACATTCGGACTGACCGAGCCAAACGCCGGATCGGATGCCGTCGGGATTCAGACGACGGCAGTTAGAAAGGGCAATAAATACATTCTCAACGGCGAGAAAATGTGGATATCGCTGGCCGATGTGGCCGACAATTTCCTGATTTTTGCTTGGACCGATTTAGAAAAAAAGCAAAAGCGCGACCACAACGGGATATCAGGTTTTATCGTTGAAAGAACTTATCCGGGCATAACCACCGGAACCATACACGGCAAGCTGGGCGTTCGAGCGGGCAATACCGGCTGGATTGCAATGCAGGATGTCGAGGTCCCCGCAGAAAATCTCCTGGGTCATGAAGGCGAGGGGTTCGGGATAGCCATGTTCTGTCTGGAACAGGGTCGATATACGGTCGCGGGCGGTTCGACGGGTCTTATCAAAGCCAGCCTCGATGCCAGCGTGAATTATGCGCATACCCGCAAGACATTTGAGGTCGAAATCGCGCGGCATCAACTGGTCAAAGAGATGATTGCCGGTATGTACGCCGGTTTTGAGTATTCACGGTTGTTATGGATGAAAGCGGGTTGGTTGCGCAATGCCGGGATTCGGGCTACGCGGGAAACATCGCTGGCCAAATGGATTGCCTGTCAGGAGGCCGAGAAGGCCGCCGCCGATGCCGTGCAAATACACGGGGCGTACGGGTTTTCCGATGAATATCCGGTAGAGAGGTATTATCGAAACTGCAAAGGGGCGTCGATATACGAAGGAACCCGCGAGATTCATAAACTGATGCAGGCCGATTATGTTCTGGGGTACCGGGAGGACAAGCCCCGGCGCAAGAATCTTCCTCTCTGGCCGTCTGGTGATTAAACTTATTGCGCGCAGCGTTGAGGTTATTGCGTAACAGGTGAAATTAGAAAAAAATCGTTTCATATAAAACGCCATTGGAGGAAAAGTGGCAGAGAGTTCAACGGAAAATGTTCCGACTTTAGAGCAGCTGGCATTGCCGGAAAAAACACTGGTCGGGCTTTATACCAATCTTTTAAAAACGCGGGTGATGGACGAAAAATTCCGCAAGCTGTTTCGCCAGGGACGCTTCGCGGGGACATATTTTTCGGCGGTCGGGCAGGAGGCGACCACGGTCGGGCCGACGTACGGCCTCCGCGACGAAGATATCGTGGCCCCGTCGCACCGTGAGCTGGGGGCGGCCATCACCAAAGGGATACCCCTGCCGATAATCGTAGCACAGGTGTATGCCCGGCGCAATTCAACCGACAAGGGCAAGGCGCACCCCTGTCATTACGGCTCGCGCGAGAAAGGCGTGATTCACCCCTCGTCGACGCTGGCCGCGCAGACAATTCTGGGTACCGGCATGGCGATGGCTTTCAAGATTCAGAAGAAAGACAACGTCGTGGTGTGCTTTTTCGGTGAAGGGGCCACTTCGCGTGGCGGCTGGCACGAGGCATTGAATTTTGCCGGTGTACATAAACTGGCGTGCGTGTATGTTTGCCAGAATAATCTCTGGGCGGAATCGGTTCCGGCGACGCTTCAGGCTGGCATCGAGCGTTTTGCCGATCGGGCCAAGGCGTACGGTTTCCCCGGAGTCACCATCGACGGCAACGATATTTTCGAGGTGCATAAAGTCGCCGCCGAAGCGATAAAACGCGCCCGGGCTGGAGAAGGGCCGACTTTCATCGAATGCATGACATACCGCTGGTATGGTCACAGCGAGATCGATCCGGCCGATTACCGCCAACAGGCCGAAGTCGAAGAATGGCTCAAAAAGGACCCTCTGGCCCGCGCGGAGAGGATTTTGCTGGCCAACGGTGTTATCGACGAGGCCCGACGCGACGCAATTATCTCCGAGGTCGATGTCGAGGTTGATGAAGCGGTCAAGATCTGCGAAAATGAAAAATATGTCGAGCCCGAGGAAGCCTATAACGACGTGTACTCGTCGGCTTTTCCGATTCGGCGCGACGCGCTTATGCACGACGATGAAGGCGAAGAATAGGTGACGATATGGCAATGAAAACATATATACAGGCTATTACCGAAGCGCTCGATGAAGAAATGGCCCGCGACCCGCGAGTTTTTTTGATCGGTCAGGATATCGGGCTTTATGGAGGCGTATTCAAGGCCACCAAGGGTTTGCAGGACAAGTACGGCGTTGACCGGGTGATCGACTCGCCCATTTCGGAAGTGTTTATTGCCGGGGGTTCGGTCGGGGCGGCCATGGCCGGGATGAAACCGGTGCCGGAAATCCAGTTCGCGGATTTTATCACGCCCTCGATGGATCAGATCATTCAGCAGGCGGCCAAAGTGCGCTATCGCAGTGCCGGAGAGTGGAGCTGCCCCATGACGCTGCGCGTCTGCTGCGGTGGAGATGTCGGCGGCGGGTTGTACCATTCGCAAATCAATGAGCAGTGGTTTTTCTCGCAACCGGGGCTGATCGTGATTTTGCCGTCGATGCCCTATGATGCCAAGGGGCTTTTGAAGTCGGCCATTCGCGGCGAAGACCCGGTGATATTTTTCGAGCATAAGCGGCTGTATCGGTGGATCAAGGAAGACCTGCCCGACGGCGATTTCACGGTCCCCATCGGAAAAGCCGCCTTGCGCCAAGAAGGCAAAGATATTACTATAGTGACTTACGGGCTGATGTATCATCGCTCTCTGGACGCCATGGCGACTCTGGAGAAAGAGGGTATTTCGGTCGAATTGATAGATATGCGAACTTTATCTCCCTGGGATCGCGAGACGATCCTGGAATCGGTCAAAAAGACCTCGCGGGCGGTGCTGGTGCAGGAAAACTCCAAGACCGGCGGGGTAATGGCCGAGGTGGCCGCGACCATCATGGAAGAGGCGTTCGATTATCTCGACGCGCCGGTGGTGCGGGTGGCGGGGCTGGATGTACCGATGCTTCCGTTTGCACCGCCGATGGAGCATTTCTTTTTACCGAACGCCGAGAAAATCATCCGGGCCGTTCGTAAGGTAATGGAATATTAAGGGAGGAAACATGGAATATAAAGTTGTCGTTCCGCCGCTGGGTGAATCGGTGGTCGAAGGGACTATTGTCAAGTGGCTGAAAAAAGAAGGCGATAAAGTCAGGGCCGATGATCCGCTGGTCGAGATTATGACCGATAAAATCAATATCGAGGTACCCTCGCCGCACGACGGTATCATGAAAAAGCATTTGGTCGGGCCGGATACAGTCGTCAAAATCGGCCAGGCCATTGCCCTGCTGGAAACGGAAGCCGACGTGGTCGAGTCCAAGGCGTTTCAAGAACTGCCCGATAGCGGCGAAGAACGCATCCCCGATGAGCAAAAGCCTGCAGAACCGCCCGTGGAATTTGTCGGGACACTGGAGCACCATAAGGCGATGGGTATTCACGCCCACGACGAGGAAGTGGCCGAAGGGATCAAGGCGACCAAGTCTTCGCCGCTGGTGCGCCGTCTGGCCAAGGAGCATTTTATCGATTTACGTAAAGTGCAGCCGACCGGTAAAGGCGGCCGGGTCAGCAAGGAAGACGTTCTGAAATATATCGAGATGCGCCATACGGTCGATTTGGTTAAACCCGATTTTCAGTTTCCGCAGGCCGAGCCGGAAGAGATTATCCCGATTACCGGCGTGCGTAAGGTCATTGCCGAACACATGGTCAGGGCGGCCTTCACTATTCCGCACGTGACGACATTCGATGAATGCGATATGACGAGCCTGGTGACGTGGCGCAAGCGCTATGTCGACAGACTCGAGGCCAAACACGGCGTCCGGGTGACATACCTTCCGTTTATCTGCAAGGCGATAGTATTTGCGGCGCGGGAATATCCATATATCAATGCGACGGTTGAAGAAGACAAGTTCCGGGTTAAGAAATATTTTAATATCGGTATGGCGGTGGCGAGAAATAATTCACTGATTGTCCCGGTCGTCAAACACTGTGAACAAAAATCGCTTCTGGAAATAGCCAAAGAAATGAAAGTGCTGGGTGATAAGGCCAATGCCGACAAGCTGACGCTGAATGAAATCACCGGCGGGACGATATCCGTCACCAATGCCGGCGTGTATGGAGCACTCAACTCGACCCCTATTATCGCCGCCCCGCAGGTGGCGATACTGGGTGTGCATAAAATAGTCGAAAAGCCGGTGGTGCGCGACGGACAGATCGTCATCCGTCCCATCATGAATTTCGGGCTGTCGTTCGATCACCGCGTCGTGGACGGCGGCTATGCCGTGCAGTTCTTGCGCCGCATGATCGAGTTTCTGGAAGACCCCGACAGCTGGCTGGCGGAAATTGTATAAAGGATAATTGTTATGGCTGATAAATATGATGTTGTCGTAATCGGGGCCGGGCCTGGCGGCTATGTCGCCGCGATACGCGCCGCGCAATTGGGGCTTAAAACCGGTATTGTCGAAAGAGAGTACATCGGAGGCGTCTGTCTCAACTGGGGATGCATTCCGTCCAAAACCCTATTGTACGTATCCGAACTCAAGCGGGCGGTGGCGGAGGCCTCCAAAATCGGACTTAAAACCGAGAATGTGTCGATTGACCTCGACCTGCTTCGCAAACACAAAGACAGTACAGTCAAACGCCTGACAGGCGGGGTCAAGCTCTTGCTGGAAAAGGCAGGCGTGACCATTTTCACCGGAAAAGCGTCATTCGTGTCCGAAAAGGAAATCGAAGTATACGGCGACAGTCCGGAACGCACGAAAATCATCGCGGATAATTTTATAATCGCTACCGGCACGACGCCGATCAAGCTCCCGATGATCAAGCATGACGGCAGAGTCGTAATCGGCGCGCGGGATGCGGTCGATATACCGCGCGTCCCGAAAAATATGGGGGTGATCGGGGCCGGCCCGATCGGGATGGAAATGGCTTCGGTGTACAATACTCTCGGCGCCAAAGTAACCGTAATTGAAATGCTCGACACGGTATTGCCGTCGCTGGATAAGGACATTGTCGAGGCCGCGGCGAAAGCTTTCAAAAAGCAGGGGCTGGATGTATATACTTCGGCAAAAGTGAAAGCCTCGGAGACGAAGGGTGAAACTATCGATGTAGTCGTTGATACTAAAGACGGGGAGAAAACCTTTACGTTCGATATGCTGTTAGTGGCCGCCGGGATGAAACCGAACACGGCTGAATTGAATTTGCACAAGGCCGGGGTCAAAACCGACGAGCGCGGGTTTGTCATCACCGATCATAACCGTCGCACCAATGTCGCCTCGATTTTCGCCATCGGCGACGTGGCGGGCGGGATGCTTCTGGCGCACAAGGCCTCGCACGAGGGGATAGTGGCCGCCGAAGCGATCGCGGGGCATACTATGGGGGCCGACTGGAAAGCTGTGCCCTACGCCGTCTTCACCGACCCGGAAATCGCGGGCATAGGTATAACCGAGCAGGATGCGGCCAAGAACGGCCGGGAAGTCAATATCGGCAGGTTTCCGTACCGGGCGGTCGGCAAAGCAATCGCCACGCAGGCGCAGGAGGGGTTTGTCAAAGTCATCACCGATAAAAAGAGCGATGAGATTTTGGGGATACACATGTTCGGCCCGCATTCGGGTGATATCATTTATGCCGGGACGGCCATAATGGAATTCGATGGTACGGCCGAGGATTTGGGGCATATCATGGCAATTCATCCGACGCTGTCGGAGGCGCTGATGGAGGCGGGGCTGAATGCGAATAAGAAGGCGATACATATAGTGAATTGAGATTTGTTATATGTATGAGTAAGATGTCAAGCCTTTGAAGGAGGCTTGACCTACAAGAGCTACAAGCGGCGTCAGGATCAATTTCCTGACGCCGCTTGGGTTGTTAATTTTTATATGTGGTAGAACCACGTCGCTGTGCTTAGGTCCTGCCCTACGAAAACTAATTCAAGACATGGATTCCCGTGCTTCATTCTTCAGCACCTACGGCCTACGCGGGAATGACATTCAAGTAATTTTCACGATTAATAAGCGCTGTAGGTCAGGCCGACTCGCCGGAGACTCTGAACGAAGTGAAGAGCGGCCTGACATTTTTTTAAATAGTCTGAGATAATAGTCAAGCGCTCCTTCGTTATACTCAGGACCTATGGCGAGCGCGCTTGACCTACAAGACAATAAATCCATATATTATTCTTGTGCCCTTCGATTACTACAAAGACAAGCTCGCGGCGGAGAGGTTGCATAGAGTCTATGATATCGCGCCGCCCAGAGTCCGGCAGTATTTTGCGGCCGAGCTTGATTTTGTCCGATCGTTTGCGACACATGAGGCAATCGGGATGGAGATGGGGTGCGGTTATGGCCGGGCTATGGGTCAATTGGCCGGGGATTTTAAATTACTTTATGGCATAGACAATTCGACCGCCAGCATCGCCGATGCCCGTGAATATTTAAAAGATAATAATACCCGACTGGCGGTGATGGATGCCTCGCGCATGGCGTTCGATAATAAATCTTTCGACGTTGTTTTCTGCATACAAAACGGCCTGTCGGCCTTTCATATCGAGCCAAAAATTCTCATTAAAGAGGCGGTTCGAGTGACCAAAACCGGGGGAGTGGCGCTTTTTTCCAGCTATGCCGCCGAGTTTTGGGAGCATCGCAAAGAATGGTTTATGCTCCAGTCCAAAGAGGGGCTTCTGGGCGAAATCGACTGGGAAAAGACCGGCAATGGCAAAATTGTCTGCAAAGACGGTTTCAATGCGACCACCTATGGGCCATCGGAGTTTGAGGCTCTTACGAAAGAGTTGGGATTTGAAGCCCGGATCGAGACAGTTGATAATTCCAGCGTTTTTTGTGTGATCGGTGTTTGAGTGTTTTATTTGGTGGGAGTTGCATATTTTGCGCGGCAGACGCCCTTGTCTGCCGCGAGGTCGATATAATTTATTCCCGTCGGATAATTAATCAGACATTCATATAGAATTCTTAGTCTTTTGCCCCGACTATCAACCGGCAGACGGGGGCGTCTGCCGGTCACTTGCATCCTTAAAAGTTCAGGGTAGGCGGGGCGTCTGGCGGGCATAATATAAAATGTCGGGTTTTTCATCCCGACTTTTCAAAGTTCAAGGCCTGCGGCAAGTTGGGATTCAGAACCCGACCAACATCAAATACCGATACTCCCCACAAAAAACAATCTAATGTATTACTTTAGGTTGCCCTTGTAACATGCTGTCCATACGTCTTTATAGGCGTCCGGATTATTTATCGCTTAAAGTGATTATTTTAATGGACAATGGGCGCACTGTTTCGTAGAATAAATATGGAGTGAACCAGGTGCGCCTTTAGATTTATCTTCTTGTCGATCACCTGTTGTGGAATTACATATCTCGGGATTTGCCGTGGAAGAAATTCTGGCGAAATTATTGGAAAATGCGCCTGAAATTTTATCCTCTTTTAAAGAGATAATATTGAAGGAATTCGGCCCGGCCGGGTTGATGATCGCCATGGCCGCGATTTTGGCGGTAGTCGTGTATTCGGTTATCAGTCTTGTTAAATTCCTGTTCAAGGTCGTAATGTATATAATTCTTCCGGCACTCGTGATTTATATTATTCTTCAAGTGATAGATCCGTCACTATTAAAATCCTTTTGATCACACATTCTTGCCAAAATCAAACCGATTGTCTATTTTTCGGTAAAACTATAAACATGGGAGAATGTAAATGAAGCGCAGTATGAGGATTTTTGCCGCCATACTAATCAGCCTGACAGTCGGGTTTTCGAGTATTGCGTTCGCAGTGGGCAGGTTCAATTATCCGGCGGCCCCGGTGCGTCCGGTAGTCGATAATTATCACGGCGTCGATATAGTCGATCCCTACCGCTGGCTCGAGGACGCCGACTCGGAAGAAACGAAGGCCTGGGTAACCGCCCAGAATCAACTGACCCGCGATTTCGTCGACACCGCGGAACGGGAGAAATTCAAGGCGCTTTACGCCCAAATGTATGACTACACCAAATACACGACTCCCATTCAAAAAGAGAGACGGCTTTTCTATACAAAAACCGAAGGGCTTCAGAATCATGCCGTGTTGTGCATGCATCGGGATGACATTCCTGAACCGATCGTGGTATTCGACCCAAACGCATTCAGCCCCGACGGTTCAGTCGGCCTGGCGTCATTCTCTGTCAGCCCCGATGGCCGGTTTGTTGCCTGCGGTCTATCCTATGGTGGCCGGGATGAGACCGTCATGCTGATAAAGGACATCGATAGCGGTTTTTTCCTGTCCGATACGATCGAATTTACCCGGATGGATGTTCCGGCGTGGATGCCGGACAACAGCGGGTTTTTCTATACCCGTTTTCCGGCCCCCGGCGAAGTTGACAGTGAAGAGGAACTGACTTTTTATCAGAAAGTTTGCTGGCATAAGCTGGGGACGCCGCAGTCTGAAGACAAAATTATCTATGAGGATCCCGATAATAAGCGCCACGGCTTTGAATGCGAAATGACCGAGGATGGTCAGTATTTGATTATCCACGTCTGGCGCGGGACCGACCGGGAAAATCTGGTTTATTATAAGGATATCAAGACCGACGGGCCGGTCGTGAAATTGATAACCGACTGGGACGCGGAGTACCGGTTTGTCGGCAGTTACGGCGAAACGTTCTATTTCAAGACCGATTTGCGCGCTCCGCTTGGCCGCGTTATTTCCATAAATGTTAAAAAGCCTCATCGGGCGGCCTGGAACGAAATCGTCCCGGAACGTAACGACGTGCTCGAAGAAATAAGGCTGGTCAATACCAAAATAATAGGTCGGTATCTCCACGACGCCTACAGCCGACTATACCTGTACTTTCTTGACGGGACATATGAAAAGGAAATAATTCTTCCCACCATAGGTTCGGTGGGCAATATTTCCTGCCGTCAAAAGGATCGGCATCTGTTTATCAATTTCAGTTCGTTTTTGTACCCGAATACGATATTCAAATATGACTTTTCCGGTGACAGCATGACGGTGTTCTTTTCGTCCGATATTGATTTCGATCCGAACCTGTTCGTGACCAAGCAGGAATTCTGCCAATCGAAAGACGGGACCCGCATCCCGATTTTTATATCGCATGTAAAGGGTATGAAGATGAACGGTGCCAATCCGACCATACTGTATGGTTACGGTGGATTTCAGGCGAATCAAGCGCCGTTTTTCTCGGTGTCGCGCTCGCTCTGGATGAAGCAGGGCGGGGTGATGGCGGTGGCGGTAACGCGAGGCGGCAACGAGTACGGCGAAGACTGGCACCGGGCGGGGATGCTGGAGAGCAAACAAAACGTGTATGACGATTTTATCGCGGCGGCGGAATACCTGATTAAGGCCAAATATACCAAAACTGCGCGGCTGGCGATCGAGGGCGGCTCCAACGGGGGCCTTCTGGTCGCGGCCTGCATGGTGCAACGGCCGGAATTGTTCGGAGCGGTGCTGTGCGAGGTTCCCCTGACCGACATGTTGCGCTTTCATAAAATGGGCGTCGGACACTGGTGGCAGGGTGAGTATGGCAATGCCGAACTCGACCCGGCCCATTTCGAGTTTCTCAAGGCGTATTCGCCGTATCATAATATAAGGAAGGGTGTCACTTATCCGGCGGCGATGATAACGACCGCCGATGGTGACGATCGGGTGGCACCGGGGCATGCCAAAAAATTCGCGGCGGCCCTCCAGGCGGCGGACAGCGGGAAAAACCCGATTTTGTTGCGGGTGGAGGGCATGGGCGGTCACGGACACACTCGTGCCACCGACGTGATAATAAATGAAGTAGCCGACACCTACGGTTTTTTATTCAAAGTTTTTAATATGAAGGTGAAAGAATAAACTCTGCCGGTACTGCCTGTAGAGCAATAGTTTGGCCGTGTGCATTATTAACGGGGAATGAAAGCGATGAAATTATTCAATCGACTTATGGTACTGATCCCGGCGCTGATATTTGTATTCGCCACCGGCGGTCGGGCGGTTTCTGTGGATATTCGCCACTATGACATGTCCATAAAACACGATAAACCTGATTCGGTGTTTCGGATAACGTGCGAGATGAACCTTTACAAAGATATCGGAGTGGACACGCTCCAGTTTTATTTCACGCCCTACGCCACGATCGATTCGATATCGTTCCGGCTAACGGATTCAAATCTGATCGGTTTGTTCCGTTTTGAATGGCGGTTGTTGAATGTAGCCGTCCCGCCGCAATTGCATGATGATAGTTTAATCTCGGTCATATTCAAGTACACGCTTCCGGCGCCGGGATTTTATGATAATTTCATTCTCGAGCAGCATCAGAGCTGGTATCCGCAGATAAGTAACGATCCGGCCACGTTTAAAATCGCGGCACTGGTTTACCCGACCTATATTACGATATCCAACGGCGACCATCCGGCCGTATCGGACAAGGGGGATGTGAAGGAATTCATCTGGGAATCGAAAACGCCGGTGCAAAAACTGACACTTCTTCTGGCCCAGAGCAACCTGTATGAAACGGTTATGCGTAAGGCCGGCGGTTCGGGCGTCGAAATTCATTTTTATTCGGAGACGGTGGACGAGGCGGCGCGTCACCGGATTGCGGAGCAGGCGGCGGCCATGATGGATTATTATAATGAGAAACTCGGGGATTATTCATATCGACGCCTGTCGATTGTGGAAACCCCCAATAAGGCCGGCGGGGATGTCGGGGCGGGTTTGATATTTATCGGGCCGGACCTTATCGGGCAGTTTCTGGCGGGGGATTATGAGGAACTGGCGGCTATGGTGGCGATGCAATGGGTGGGGCACGGCATGTATCCGGTTTTGCGCGGACCGGGCGCGTTTTTCCTTGGACTATCTCTGCCGCAGCATCTGAAACTGATGTACTTGAGACATGCGCAGGGGGAAGCTGCCTTTGAACATGCCCTGCAGCTGTTGATCGAGCAGTACCGTACGGTTGAAGGCCATATCGATGAGCCAACGTTGCTGGATATCGATTTGCCCCGGTCAGATGTCAAAACAAAGGTGCTGGTGGGCAAAGGACCCTACGTGTGCGAGCTGCTCCATCAGGATATCGGCGAGGATAAGTACTTTAAGTTACTGAAAGGGATGTACACCGATATGAAAGGTTGTCTGTTCGGTTATGAGGATCTGGCAAAATACCTGATTAAAGTAGACCCGGACAGCAGCGGCTATATTAAATTGAATAAACTGATGACAGAAACGGGACTGCCGAAGTAGAGAGCATGTCGGGAGGGAGTGATGAAGATATCACCGTCGTTTACGGCCCGCGATTGGCATAGTATATCATTCGAATCTGAAAAGGACTGGCACTGTGCCATCGGTATTTTCAAAGAACGCACCGAAGAACGATTTTTGCGGCCGATCGGTCAAATCGAAAAATGTTCCTATGGCGGTTTTGCCGTCCTGGCCCTCGATTGCCTGTTGATTGAAATGCTCGAGCAATTTCGTGAGGGAGTCAACCGGACGCCGTCAGGCAAGTCGCGGGACTATTTTGTGGCGTTCCTGACGGAAACGTCGTTCGGCAAATATTTCGATAAACGCAAGGCGGAACTGTTTTATCGCCAGATTCGCTGTGGCATATTGCATCAGGCGGAACTTCGCGGCAGTTCAAAAGTAGTCAATAATAACCATGACCCGCTGGTGGTTTATTCAGGAGATAATCGCGGGCTGATTGTCAATCGAAAGCTGTTTCATGAATGTCTGGTAAAGGAATTCGAGGGCTATCTGGCAATGCTTGCCGAAATGTCCAATGTGGAAATCCGTGAGAAGTTTCTGTCGAAAATGAAATCGATTTGCCGGACGGCCTGCGAGGTGATTTAGTTGGTGAAGACCCATTGTGGCGATAGAGAGAATAAAGACCATAAAGCCGAAAAAATCCTAATTTTCGTCGATAATCACGCCGATTTATAGTATAATCCCTTTTGTCGGGAAAGGAGCCATTATGCGTAAGATTATGCCTTTCTTAGTCTTGTCGGCAGTGGTTATTCTGGCTTGTTTAATAACTCAATGCGGCAATAGCAGTAAATCGACCAACAACCCGTTAGTTTTCAACGATTCCTTTACGGCCGACCATACGGTCACCCAATTATTCGGCTTTATCCCGGAGACGGTCATCGAGGAAATTAAAAATAACGTGGTCTTGTTTTATGGCCATACCTCGCACGGGAGTCAGGTGGTGACGGGCATGTCGCTCATCCGCGACGAAGATCCGCTGTTTGATTATAACAACGGCAGTGAGACGCTGGCCCTGTCCGAGTACGGCTCCGACCTTGGACACAGCGGGGATACATCATGGGTGACGGTCACGCGCAGCCATCTGGCCTCGCATCCCAGTGTCAATCTGGTCATGTGGTCGTGGTGCGGCGGGGTCTCGGACAATACGGTCGAGGGGATTAATACATATCTCAATGCCATGGACGATCTGGAAGAAGATTACCCCGATGTTACCTTTATATATATGACCGGGCATCTGGATGGCTCCGGTGTCGATGGCAATCTCTATGCGCGCAACAACCAGATCCGGGCGTACTGCGCGCAGAACGATAAAATCCTGTTTGATTTTGCGGACATCGAAAGCTATGACCCGGATGGCAATTATTATCCCGATGAATCCGATGCCTGCGAATGGTGTTCCGACTGGTGCGCCGAGATTGAATGTGTCGATTGCGGTTGCGCGCATTCGCATTGTTTCAACTGTTATCAGAAAGGAAAAGCTTTCTGGTGGCTCTTGGCGCGGTTGAATGGCTGGGATGGCGAAACGAATTAGTTTAAAATATATAATTTATTGCAAGGCGGGATCAGAAATGGTTCCGCCTTTTTTTGTTGAGCGCCTTATGACCTTTATCGGGGTATTTTAATCCTTGACATTGAAGGCGGGTCAGGATTATTTTGGAAACAGGGAATCACAGAATCTAAAGAGATTGCAGGTAGTTCGGAGATGTAATATCGGGGATGAAAGAAATGGGATTTATCAATCGATATGATGACAAATAGACATGGTCCGGGTTGTTTGGACAGTTTGGCGGCTTGGTTAAGGTGGATTCG
>CAYWLR010000023.1:0-41267 GCA_964459465.1 uncultured Ignavibacteriaceae bacterium
ACCGAAAGGCACGCTGCTTGAATATTAAATTTACACAACTCTTGACAAGAACTCACCTCGGTTTATCAAATAAACCTAATATTGTCCAATCGGTATATCTGCCAAATTTCCCTTTAATCCAATCATCCCAAAGGGCCCAAGGTTTGTTTCCCGTTGATTCATTTTGTAAACCCATGGTTTATTAATCTCCCCGTTATCTTTATGTTTTTGCCGGACCGGATATTGGAAATAACTGGCCCTCAACCATAAAAGAGCGCAATTCAAGAAACGATCAATATGACTTTAACTACTTTAATTGGTATTAATCTAATTTAAATTCATCAAATTTCAATCACTTTCCCCACCAACCCGATGGTAATTCCGCCCTCGCCCCATTTATAGAGGTCTATAATTATGCCAGGTATTAAGCCCTTAAATGATTTAAAAGAAAACTCCGGAGAAACAATTACAAAAAACGACAAAAACGAACCCGAATTGTTATAACACACACGAGGACAACTACTTACCTATGCCAAACACCCCGCATTTTCAGGCAAAATTCCGGGATACCACTACAAACTTGCTATCGATTTTGCGCCGCCCCCCTACACCCCCAACCTCTGCAATATCTCCGGAATGTCCTTGAACGTCCGCGCCGGGTGTGCCCCCGCCGCCGCCAGTGCTTCGAGCTTTTCTTTGGCCGTCCCCATACGACCCTCGACAATCGCACCGGCGTGGCCCATACGTTTGCCCGGCGGTGCGAATATCCCGCCGATCATGGCAATCACCGGCGTCTTCATGGCACTTATCTGCTCGCAAGCGCGCTCTTCGTACACCCCGCCGATCTCGCCGGTCATCACCACCGCTTTGGTTTTCGGGTCGGCTTCGAACATGGCCAGTATCTCATCGAACGTCGAGCCCAGAATCGGATCGCCCCCCAGCCCGACACATGTGGTTTCTCCATAACCGGAGCGGGTCAAGGTATCGGCGATATAGTACGTTATCGAGCCCGACCGGCTGACCGTGCCGACTCGTCCCGGCATAAACGCGATATCCGGCATGATGCCCAGATTGGCCTCGCCCGGCGTGATAATCCCGGCCGTGTTGCCGCCCAGCACCGTGCAAGCATGCGCCATCGCTTCTTTGCGCACCACCAGCATATCGTGAATCGGAATATGTTCGGGTATAACGACGACAAACTTGAGTCCCGCGCGAATCGCCTCTATCGCCGCCTCTTTGACAAATCGCGCCGGCAGAAAAATGACCGATGTATCCGCACCGGTACCGGCAACACACTCCGCCACCGTGTCGAACACCGGACGGCCCTCCACCATCTGTCCGCCTTTGCCCGGCGATGTGCCCCCCACGATATTGGTGCCATACTCAATCATGCGCTTGGCGTGAAACTGCCCGGCCCCGCCGGTTATCCCCTGCACCATGATTTTCGAATCTTTATCAACCAGTATCGCCATCATTTGCCCCCTTTCGCCAGCTCGACCGCGCGTTTGGAGATTTCTTCGATCGGGGTTTCGATACCATGAAACTCGAAATGCGCAAACAACGCTGGATTTTCCTTTTTGGCCTCGTCGAACAGCCGTACCCCCTCCTGCCACATATTGCCCGTCATGCGGCAGACCATCGGCTTGGACAGCCCGTGGTTTTTCAAAAACATGATGACCCCTTTGGCGAAATCATCGCAACGCGATATGCCGCCGAACCGCGCTCCGAATATGGCTTTGACTTTGGGATTTTCATCGAGAAGCACCAGCATTTTGGCCAGCCTCTCCGGGGTCGGGCCGCCGCCGGAATCCATGAAATTGGCCGGGCGGCCGCCATAATAATGTATGAAATCGTTGCCCATGATGCCGAAGCCCGCGCCGCCGGGAAACATCCCGATATCACCGTCGAGGTCCAGATACGGTATTTCCCATTCGGTCGCCTGTTTTTCGCGCTCGGTCATTTCGCCTTCCTCGTGTCGTTTTTCGATACCCATCTCGGCCAGCTCCGGGTGACGAAACATGGCGTCGTCATCGAGCGATATCCGGCTGTCGGCGGCGATCAGCTTTCCATCGTCGGTTATTACCAGTGGATTGATTTCGGCCAGCTTGGCATCGCACGACTTGAACAACTTGAACAACGCCACGATTATCGGCGCCGCCGTCTTGGTCATCTCCGAGGATATCCCGATCTTCTTGGCGATTTCGATCGCCTCGTAGGTGTACAGCTCCTGATCGACGTCGAGCGACCGTTTGACAATTTTATCCGGATGCTTTTCGGCGGTTTCCTCGATATCGACTCCGCCCTCGCCGGAAGCAATCACGACCAGTTTATAATTGAGCCGGTCGATAGTCACCCCGATATACAGCTCTTTTTTTATATCAAGTCTCGGCTCGATCAAAATCTTCTCGACCGGAAAACTCTTGATGGTCAGCCCGAAAAGCTGCTCCGCAACCTTTTTAACATCGCCCGGTTTTTCAACGACTTTAATTCCCCCGGCTTTGCCCCGCCCTCCGGTGAGCACCTGCGACTTGAGCACGACCGGTTTATTCCACTCCGCGGCAATGGCAACGGCTTCATCAGGCGTCGCGGCCAGACGGCCTTCGGGAATCGGTATTTTAAACTTTTTGAAAAGCTGTTTGCCTTCGTATTCGTACAGTCTCATGAAATTGCACCCTCATATAATAAAGCCACAAATTTCCGGTTTTGGTCAAATCTATGGAATAGCCTGATTTTGTCAATTAATATCGACTTGCTGCCATACCCACAAAAAAAGGGAGCCGTTCCGACTCCCTTTCACGACAACAAATCTATCCCGCCTTGGGCAGCTTGCCTTTCAGCTTGGCCCAGAAGGCCTTCATCTTGAGTTTGCCGATGGCTCCGGTCGGGTCGAGGTCTTTCGGGCAAACCTGCTGGCAGTTGAATATGGTATGACAGCGAAAAACGCCGACGTCGGAGGCAACATAAGCCAGGCGCTCATACGTGGCCCCATCCCGGCTGTCTTCGACAAACCGCAACGCCTTCAAAAGCGCATGCGGGCCGAGATACTTCTCATCGGTTGCCACCACCGGACAGGAGCCATAACAGGCCGAGCATAATATGCAGTCCACATGATGCGTCAGGCGCGCCCGTTCCGCTGGCGACTGAAGATATTCCTTTTCGCCGGGCTTTTCGGCCGGGATAAGATACGGTTTGATCGCCTCGTACTGCCGGAAAAACGGCTCCATATCGACCACCAGATCCCTGATTACGGCCATATGCGCCAGCGGCCGCACCGTAATATGCTCGCCCATGGCCGCAATCTGCGTTTCACAGGCCAGACGATACATGCCGTTGATATGCATGGCGCATGACCCGCAGACGCCCTGCCGGCACGAGGAACGAAAGGCCAGCGTCGGATCCTGCTGTTCGAGTATATGGTACAGTCCTTCCAGCACCGTCATGCCTTTATGGGTCGGGACTTCGAATTCCTTGAAATACGGCCCGCCGCCGTCTTTGGGATTGTATTTGAGAACCTTGAAGATTGGCATCAGTACTTCCTTTCTTCAGGCTGGAATTTCGTTACCGTAACGTTTTTGTATGAAATAGCCGGGCCATCGGGCGTAAAACTGAACATGGAATGTTTCATCCACTGCTCGTCGAGCCGCTTGGGGTAATCCATACGGTAATGCGCCCCGCGTGATTCCGTCCGATTAAGCGCCCCCACCGCCACCGTCAAGGCCGTATCCAGATTGCCGGCGATTTCAGTCACCCACAGAAAGTCATAATTGAACTTGCCGGTATCGAGGATAGCCCTGGTCTTTTTAAACCTCTCTTTGAGAATTTTAATTTCGGTGACCGCCTTGGCCATATCGGTTTCATTGCGGAAAATACCGACCTTGTCGAACATGATCCGCGACAACTCGTTTTTGATTTCGTAGGGATTTTCCTTGCCGTCACTCGAGCGAAGCATTTTAAACCTATCCTGCTCTTCCTTGAGAGCCTTATTAAGAGAATTTTCATCGGCCCCACCCGGCTCGCCTTTGATATGTTCGGCCAAAACTCGTCCGACCCGCGCCCCGAACACGATCGTCTCCAGAAGCGAATTGCCGCCCAGACGATTGGCCCCGTGAACCGAAACGCAGGCGCATTCCCCGGCGGCATACAATCCTCCAAGAGGCGTCGCACCGTCACCGTTGCAATCGATTCCGCCCATCGTGTAATGCATTGCCGGTTGAATCGGAATCGGCTCTTTGATTGGGTCGATATTTTTGAATTTAATGCAGATCTCGCGAATACCCGGCAATCGTTCCATAATCTTCTGCGCCCCAAGATGCCGCAAATCAAGATGAACATAGCGCCCTTCGAATCCCCTTCCTTCATTGATCTCGGTTTGTATCGACCGGGCGACAATGTCGCGTGGCGCCAGTTCCATGATCTTTTCGGAAACATAATTCTTCATGAATCGTTCGCCGGTATTATTCAACAAGTAACCGCCCTCGCCGCGACACCCTTCGGTCATGAGTATCGAAGAACCGTCCAACCCAGTCGGATGAAACTGGATGAACTCCATATCCTTCAGTGGCACTCCGGCCCAGTATGGTATCGCTACCCCCAGACCGGTCGAGGCATAAGCATTGGTCGTATTGTGCGAATAAATACGCCCGGATCCGCCGGTCGCAAATACGACCGCCTTGCCACCGACCGCCTCGAACTCGCCGGTGTGCAGATTCATCCCGACCACCCCGGTGCATCGGTTACCACCCACGGCCAGCTTCGTCACAAACAGTTCGTACATGACATCGATATTACGTTTAACCACCTGTTCATAGCACGTATGAAGCAAGTATAGCCCGGTACGATCGGCTCCATAGCAGGTTCGCGGAAAACCGGCTCCGCCGAACGGACGCTGCGCGATTTTTCCGTTTTCATAACGATCGAACGGACAGCCCCAGTGCTCCATTTCGTAAATAATGCCCGGCGCCATACCGGTCATTATTTCCACCGTATCCTGGTCGGCCAAAAAATCCGACCCTTTGACCGTGTCATACGCATGTCGTTCCGGGCTGTCGTCCTGCCCGCTGGGATGATTGCCCAACGCCGCGTTGATTCCGCCCTGGGCTGCCCCGCTATGCGAACGGACCGGGTGGATTTTTGAAATCAAGCCGACCTTGAGCCCGGCATCATGCGCCGCAATTGCCGCCCTTAATCCGGCCAGCCCGCCCCCGACTATGACCACATCATAAAATTTCATGATCAACCTCCCAGCGCATAGTTTTCAGGGTTGAATTTGGGAAGCTGAAGATATATCACGAAAATCATCATCAACAAAAACAGCACTACCGCCGCCCAAAAAAGCGCCTTGTGCGAGCGCGACCAGTCAAAAAAATCGGTCAATGTAATACGCAGGCCGTTGAGCATATGCACCAGCACTCCGGCGATGAGGAGTATCTCCAAAACCGCGAAAAATGGATTCTGAACCTGCCCCATACGGGCATCGAACGATCGGGGACTGGAAATGGCCGAGGACAAAACATAAGTATGCATGAGCAGATAAACCGCCAGCCCGATACCGCTGATGCGGTGAATCCAGAAGGCCAGATTACCGATGTTTTTATTCAGGCCAATATCGGCCACGGTTCCTTTTAACTTGCTTATTTCAGCCATCATTGCCCCCCTCCGAATAGATTGATCAAGGTCAGGGCGCCGACAGCCGTCAGAACGAATCCGACAACCCAGAACAGGGCTTTAAATACTATCGCCAGTCCGCCGGAAGGACGGTAATCGGCCAGAATCGCCCATAAACCGTTCATGGCGTGAAAAGCTATCAGCGGAACGAACAGGAAATAATACACCTGCCACCATACCGATGACGCCAGATTGGTCTGCACCGAAGAAAAGTCGATGATCCCTTCCGTGGTAATATCGTGAAACAGGTGATGCACATTAAGATGCGTTATCAGAAAGAAAGCCAGAAATAACCCCGAAATCCTTTGCAGAAACCAGCTCAAAACACTCTGGTTACCAGCTCTTTCAACCATATCGGGACTCCTTGAAAAAGGTCCAAATTTCAGCAAAAACGATTAGGAATTTTACAGTTCGCCCACCCGGTTTGTCAAGCTTTAACTGCTGAATTTCGCATGAATCGGAATACTGTACAAAAATGAACCATATTTGTTGCAGATTGAAACCCCTGACGCGATTCCATGTAGTGTTTCCGGATTAAATTCTCCTAATACGCTTCCGAAGTGTGTCGATAATTATATTAAATATATAAGCATCTATGAATATGGGGCAAAAATGTCTTTAATCAAATGGCGCGAGGAATTCTGCATAAATATCACTGCCATCGATATCCAGCATAAGACTCTGGTCGATATCATAAACCGTTACCATACGTCCCTGTCGCTGAAGAAGGATAAAGAAGTTATGGGCGGCATTCTTGAGGAGTTAATCGACTATACCCATTACCATTTTCGGGATGAAGAGAAAATCATGCGCGATATGGAATATTCCGGATTCGACGACCATCGTCGCAAGCATAACGATCTCGAGGCCGGGGCGCTCGAATATTATCGCAAATTCAAAGACGATGAAATAATCGACCTGAATGAATTCATGAACTTTCTCAAAGACTGGCTGGTTAATCACATGCTGACCGAGGACCGTAAAGTCGGCGACGCCTGGCGCAAAAAAACGAATACCTGTGCTATAATATGATTATTTCTCCGTCACGGGCGAGAATCAATTCAAGACCGAATTTATTATTTTCAACGGCCAGATTGATCTCGTCTTCTTTTTCGTCGGCGATATGCGTCAGGACGATCTTTTTGATATCCCTTGCGGCCGCAATTTCAAACAACTCGTCGACATTGAAATGAGTGGTTTCAATTAACAGCAAATCAAGGTCGTCAAGATGGCTTATTATATCTTCAAGGGATTTAATATCACCGCTGTAAAAAATCCTCTTTCCTCCCGATGAAAGCGCATATGAATTACTCTGTGTTTTGTTGAAATAACCTCTTTCCCCGACCAGTCCGGCATGGTCGCCAAGATGATTATTGGCAATGCTCCGTATCGTCGTTTCAGTCTCATCTATTTTCCATGAGTTAACCACGGGTCGCAATCTTAATTCAAACGGGAGTCCTTCCTGATAAAGATAACAGGCTTTCAGGTAATTACCAATCGGCTCAAGGGCTTCATCGGGCAGATAAATATTAACAGTTCCCGTTTTCCGGAACAACTTCAGCATCTGTACCATTTGCGGCAAATCGCTGATATGGTCTGGATGCGTGTGGGAAATGATTATGTTATTTAATAAGAAGGGATTTAACTGGGCCTGCATGAAAGCCCGCGTCACGCCACTGCCGCAATCAAGCAGAAGCAGACCACCATCGACATCCAGTATATATCCGGAACAGGTTCTTTTGGCCGTCGGATATCCCGACGCCGAACCCAGAATTACTAAACGCATCGACATTCTGTCTAAAATAACTTCCTGCCATTGGGGACTTTTCGTTCCGGGATAGCCAGTGCCACCGCCCCGGTTTCCGACTCAAAACCCGTCACAAGGACTTCGGATTCAAACCCCGCAATCCGTTTGGGGGCGAAATTCACGACGGCCACAACCTGCTTTCCCACAAGGTCATGCGGCGAATACAAGTCTGTTATCCGGGCGCTGGACTGCTTTATTCCCAGTTTGCCGAAATCGATACGGAGTTTATAGGCCGGTTTCCTGGCACCCTGAAGTTCTTCAACTTCGATTATTGTCCCGACCCGAATATCAACCTTTTCAAAATCATCCCAGGATATGCACGTATCCTTGTTCATCAACGTACTTGTCTTTAAAACCCTATTCTCTCTATCCTCTTCACCGCCTCCCGACAATCCTCCCGCGAAACATCCAGATGCGTCACCAGCCTTATTCTCGTCGGACCAAAGGGGGCGCACAGAATACCATGCTCTTTGAGTATGGCTTGAAGTTCCCCCGAAGATTTCCCGGTTCGGCCATGGTCGACAAGGATTATATTCGTCATGACACGCGATAAATCGATATCGAATCCCTCAATCTTGCTCAAGCCCTCGGCCAGAAGTCTGGCGTTGGCATGGTCATCGGCCAGACGCGGGATGTTGTTTTCGATGGCATATAACGCCGCCGCGGCCAGAATCCCCGCCTGCCGCATCCCGCCGCCAAAAAGCTTCCGGGTACGTCTCGCCTTTTCGATAAAATCTTTTGTGCCCAGCACCGCCGATCCGACCGGCGCGCCCAGGCCTTTCGAGAAGCAGACCGAAACCGAATCGAACGGTTTGACCCACTCGGCCAGCGGAATACCGGTCGCGACGTGGGCGTTCCAAATGCGGGCCCCATCGAGATGCATCAGCAAGCCATGCCGGTCGGCCACCTTCCGGATCCTTTTCATTTCTTCCAGGGGGAAAATCGTTCCACCGTGACGGTTATGAGTGTTCTCGATCGTGACGATTTTGGTTAGCGGCGCATGCAGGCTTACCGGCCGAACCCGTTTTTCAATTTGCTCGGAGGTAAACCCCCCCCGCTCGGTGTCAATCATATTTGTCAGCAGTTGCGAATGCATGGCCACGCCCGATACTTCATAATTGACGACGTGGCAATCCCGTTCGCAAAGTATCTCCCAGCCCGGCTCTGACAAAGTCTTGAGCGCCACCTGATTGGTCATGGTTCCCGATGGTGCGAACATCGCCGCCTCGACTCCGAACAACTCGGCAGTTTGCTTTTCCAGCCGATTGACGGTCGGGTCGTCGCCGAAAACATCGTCCCCGACCTCCGCCGTGGCGATGGCCCGGCGCATGGCTTCTGACGGTTTGGTAACCGTATCCGATCTTAAATCTATTATTCTCATGACCGTCAATATAAGAAAATACGCCCGCGAAGCCATAAATAATATATTGGTGTTGAACCTGCCGACATTTACGGGTATAATAAATACAGGTAATGACTTGGATAATTTCTATTATATCAAATAAGGAGCTTGGCCATGAGTTTCCGTGTATCGAAAACTATTCCCATCCTGGCCCTGGCCGCAATAATACTCGCAGCGGCCGTCACACCGGCTTCGGCCATTCAGCGCCGGACAAAAATTTCCGACCGAGGCTTTTATCTGGGATTCTACCTCCCGTTTAATTCCGTCGGCGGGGATTTCGAAGATAATATCTATTTGCAGTACTCATCCCTCAACCGCCGTATTTATGTCCCCGATATCGACGCCGGCATGGGCTTCGGTTTCGGCGGCGGCGTTAAATTCAGTCAGGCCGCACTGGAAGTGGCCTACCTCCGCACCACCCACGACGCCACGGTCAACGATTATGCCCGCGATGTCACTCTGAACATGGTCAACATCGACCTGAAATATCATTTCATCCCGCGCTCGTCGGCCCAGCCCTACGCTCAAATCGGTCTGTGCCTGCCCTGGATGAAGGCCGATTACGCCGCATCAAGCGCCACCGGCGATATCATCGGCGACGCCAAATATCGCGGCTACGGCCTTAATGTCGGCGGCGGGGTCACGATGCACTTGAACGACCAGCTGGCTTTTACCGGCGGGGCCGTTTATCGGTGGATCGGATACAGCAATTTCACCGGAATAATTTATGGGGATAAAGTGGATTGGGGCAGCAGCCTCGACGGCAGCGGCTTGTCGTTCCAGGTTGGGGTCGTTTTTAAAATCCCATGGGATTATTAGAAAAGCCCGGCTTTGAGCATAATGTGCATGACCGTCCCGGAAATCAGCGGGACGCTCATATTATCGTCAATCGACCCGGATAAACCTTCGGTTATAGTCGCCACAAAAGCGCCCGTTAATCCGACCGCCGTCGGTAAATCCGGAGCCAGTAAACCTACCGGTATCGTGGCCACCAGAAAGGCCAGCGAACCCTCGATCGTTTTTTGACCACAAAAACGATGTCGGCCAAAATTGCGACCAACCAGCACCGCCGCCGGGTCACCTATTATTATAAAGGTCAGTGCCGCCAGGGCAATCGGTTTGGAAAATATGGCGATGGCTATGCACGAGGCGATTAGAATATAAAAAGCACCGGTGAAATCGCCTTTTTGTTCATTGTTGCGAACCATCTTCGAAACCATCCACCTGAACAGATTATAAAACCGCCAACCCTTCAGGCGGGAAATATCCATCAGAATTACAACAATCGTGACCGGTACCAGAATCAAAAGCATCGTTGTCCGGGACCAGCCAAAGATATAATAACAAACCGGGATAACCAGTGCGAACAGGTGGGTCAGCTTGCGATAAGTTTCGCCCCGCACCGATATCGATTTATCGACAGGCTCTGCCACTGCTATTCCACCGCGTCAGGGTCGCGTACTTGCCTGGGCAATAATTTTATGGTCGGGATTTTCGAAAGATCATACCTGACATCATACTTGCCGAGCATATCATGACGCCATTTATTCAGCAAAGATTGCTTATGTTCCTCTCTGATGGCGACGATTATGTCCTGCCGGACTTCCGATACCTGTCGATTGTACTTACGGTCGATCACTTTGATAATATGATAGCCGAACTCTGTTTTAACCGGATGAGTTATCTCGCCCCTGGGAATTCGCAAAGCGGCGTCATAAAAAGCATCCGGCATTTCCCCCGGGCCGATATAACCAAGGTCCGCCGCCGCCCGCCGGATTTCAATATCGCCCGGATAGTTCTCTTCGGCCAAATCCATAAAATCCAGTCCCGATTGAGCCAGGTCGCGCAAATACTCACCGAATAACGAATCTTCGACTATAATATGCTGAACATAAACCGGTTTGGAAAAAGTGAATTTGTCAAGATGGCGCTGATAATAATCCTCAATGGTACTGTCGTCGGGCATATAGGCAAGGTCTTCGTAATCCTTGAATATCAGTTTCCGGGCCGCCGCCCGCTTGATTTCATCTAATTCCCGAATGACTTCGGGACGCTTGTCCAGCTTCTTGTCATGGGCATATTGCACCAGAAGGTAATCGCTGAAATATTTCTTCAAAATCTGTTTTTTGCCTTCCAGCCGAATTTCACTCTCACCCTCCAGCGGTCGGTATTGATTCATCAGGTCCCCCAGCCGGAAAAAATCGACCGTGTCGCGGCCGTTTATTATGGCCGACCAGGTCGTATCAGCAACGGCGTAGAAACTGGGCTGCATTAAAGCCGAATCGTTGAAGACGAAAGTGGCCGACTGAATCAGCGAATCGACCAGTTCGCGACTGCGCTTTTCCGTTATTTCATACAGAAAATCGCCTTTGACCAGCTCAAAAACCTGGCCTTCCAGCGGAGCCATTCCTGAATCAATATGATCGACCACCTGAACCAAATGCCATCCGTCGATGTCGCGGAAGGGGTCGGAAATAGTGAACACCGGCAGCGAAAAAGCGACACTGTCGAAAGTCGGACTGAATCTCCCACGGAAAAAATACCCCAGTTCCCCGTACCTTTTCCCCGATTCCCGGTGCATGGAATAATCATACGCCAGAATTCCGAAATCCTCACCGGTATCGGCCCGCTGTTTTATTTCGGATATCATGTCAAAAGCCATCGAATCGAGCTGTTCATCGCTATAGGGACGGTATTTGACGGAATCATGACCGAAACGAAATCCCCGGTCCGATATGGTCAGTTGACGGGCCCGAACCTGCTCCCGATACGTGTATCGGTCACCATGGGCGCGATAGAAGCTGTCAATATCAGACGAATCCACTCGGAAAGACCCCAGCACGTCGTTTTCATAGATATACTGCTTCCAGAATTGAAGATACCTCATCATGAAAAACCGGTATATGGTCTTATCCTGACGGATATCAACCTCTTTCGAAAGAATCGACAGCACGGAATCTATAACAATACTCTGGAGCGTATCAAAATATGTGGTTGAATCGAGAATACCCCCGTACTCCAGAAGACCGCTGCGGTCGAGCCGGTTCAGCAAATCTGAATAATTGATTTTCACTCGGTCATCGATAATGGCAATGGGAAAGGCATTCGGACCTTTTGCCTCGCCGCCGCCTCCCGGCGGGAAACAACGGCTCAAGGCTGCCAGGCATAACAACAACATAAATATCAAATTGACTTTTGTCTTCAGAGTCCTCTTCATTGCCGATCCTTTCCATTCATAAGAGAATTATATAGTTTATACCGAAAGTGTGGAAAATCAAGCCCAAAATTATAAAATGGAAGGCAATGAAAATTCAGATGGCGACACTGACACGGTCCGACACCCTGCCGGCATTCCCAGCATTGGGGACCTTGTCGAATGTCAAACAAAACGAGGTCGGGCCGCCTTCAGCCGATTTCACCCACATGTCGATTTCGAGAAGTTTCGATAATCTTTGGACAATGGCCAGGCCCAACCCGGTTCCGTCCCTCTTGGTTGAAAAGAAGGGTTCGAACACTTTTTGCATAATATCCCGAGGTATCCCCGGACCGGTATCAGTTATGGTCAGAACGACCCGCTCAAGTTCCGGATTTTCGATACCAACCGTTATTTCGCCGGGATTGTTGCCGATCGCCTGACAAGCGTTCACCAGCAGGTTTATTACGATTTGCTTAAGCTGATCCTCATCGCTATAAACATATACAAAGGAATCATCGGCCCGGATTTTCAGCCGTATGTCCTTATGATAGGCCGGGTGGTGACGGGTCACTTCGAACATATCGCCGATCAAATGACACAGCTCAACTTTATTGAAAGACGACCGCTGGTTGCGGGCATAGGTCAAAAAATCTGCAAGTATTTCGTTGAGTCGACATGATTCCTTGACGATCAATTCCAGCAGACGCCCGTTTTCGTCCGGAAGCTGCAACTCCGCCTTAAGAACCTCCACCGAGCCGGATATGGCGGCCAGCGGATTTCTTATTTCATGGGCAATGGCCGCCGACAACTCACCCACGGCGGCCATACGGTCCGCAATACGAATTTTTTCTTCAAGTCGTTTGGTTTCCGTCAAATCGGTGAAAATGGCAATCACACCCCGGACGGAGTCGTCTTCATCCAGTAGCAGAGACGTCGATATTCCCAGGGGTATCGATGTCCCATTACTCCGAACAATTTCAATTTCGCCCCGCCGCGACTGACGTCCCGATTGCAGAACTTCGGCAAGACTTTCGGCCAGATATGGCATTTGACCGCCAAACAGATCGTGATAATGGCGCCCCTTTACTTCACTTTCCCGAAAGCCCAGTATCTCTTCTGCGGCTCGATTGTAAAATATGATCCGTCCTTCGTGGTCGATGGTCATCAGACCCGAATTCAGATGTTGCAGAATATCATCGGTTTCAAGGCGCGCCCTGCGCAACGCCTGCGAGGTATCTTCAAGTTCCTGGTCGCTGCTTTTGAGTTTTTCCATCAGAAATCCGGAAACGAAGGCCACCAGGTAAAAAGTCAGAATATGGAGAAATATGTTATAAAAGGCGGCATCCTGTGAGGAAAATATCGTTTCGAAGGCACGCCCGGCCAGACCCCGTTCCAGACCGCCGAAACCGAACCAGACGACAATCGCGTAGCCCAGCGAAACGGCCGAAGCCGTCAGAAGTGTCCCCGCCAATGAATATACCAGCGACGCCGAGATGATGGTCAGAACAAGCAGGCCGGAATACGTGGAATTGATATTCCCGGTCGTACAAACTATGCCCAAAATGGCGACAATCTCGAAAAACGTCTGCAGACCGGATAAACCCTTATATAAAAACAGCGGCCGATACCAACGCCGCAGAATAATCATGACCGGCAATAAAAGCGTCGTCAATGAATAGGCGAAAAATGGAAACGATAGAAATCCTACGTACAAGCCTCGAAACAAAAATATTCCGAATATCAGTACGTACGTTACCAGCCGCAACGACAGCATCCATCCGGCTTTTATTTGATTCGAATTGCTGAACATGGTACATTTAAAAGGCGCCGCCGGGCGGCGCCTTTAAGAAATCCGCCGTATTTTTATAGTTTGCCGATGATGTCAAACATGGGCAGATACATGGCCACCATGATGGCCCCGATTATAATACCCATGAAAACGATGATCACCGGTTCGATAATCGATGTCAGGGCACTGACCGCATCATCGACCTCTTCGTCATAAAAGTCCGAAATTTTCTGAAGCATTTCATCCAAGCCGCCGGTTTTTTCACCGACCGAAATCATCTGCGTCACCATGGGCGGGAAAACGCCCGATTCCTTGAGCGGCGAGGTGATCGTGTCGCCTTCGGCAATGGACATTACCGCCCTTTTAATGGCTCGCGCGATAATCACGTTGCCGGCCGTCTTGGCCGTGATTTCTAAAGCGTCCAGAATGGAAACACCCGACGCCAATAATGTCCCCAAAGTTCTGGTGAATCTGGCCACCGACGATTTGCGAACCAGGTTACCGATAACCGGAGCTTTCAGAAGAAACGCATCAAACTGGGCGCGCCCCGTTTCCGTTTTGACCCAGTAAATAAACGCCACCACACCGGCAATGCCCAGCCCCAATATTATTAGAATATTACTTTGCAGGAAGTTGCTGATATCCAGAATAACTTTGGTCGGACCGGGCAATTCCGCTCCGAGGCTTCCGAACATTTTGGCGAAAACCGGGACGATAAAAGTCAACATAGCGAACGTCACGCCTATGGCCACCACCGAAATTATGGCCGGATATATCATGGCTCCTTTGACCTTGCGCACCAAAGCATCGGCCTTTTCCCGATAGACGGCCAGTCGCACCAGAATGCTGTCGAGAGCGCCGCCCATTTCACCGGCTTCAACCATATTGGTATAAAGCTGATCAAATACCTTAACATGGCGGGCCAGCGAATCGGACAGAGTTGAGCCGCCCTCGACGCCTTCCTTGACGTCCGAAATGACTTTACACAATTCTTTATTTTCCGACTGGGATGCCAGAATTTCCAGACACTGCACCATCGGCAAACCGGCCCCGATCATGGTCGCAAACTGCCGTGTAAATCGCGATATGTCGATCTTCTTGATACCGGTCCCAAACTTGATTTTTATCTCCGTCGGTTTCTTGCGAATCGACGAAACCAGTATGCGGTTCTGTCGAAGCAGCCGCTCCAGTTCTTCCCGGTTTCGGGCCTGAAGATCTCCGGTTACCGGCGCACCGGCCAGCGTCTTGCCCTTATACTCGAAAATTGGCATAATTTATTCCTTTCCGGCTTATCAACTATACCATGGCCGGGGTTTTGCTTCGCGACAGCATTTCATTCAATTCCTGAATGTTGCCGCTGAAACTCATGGCCTCTCCGATTTTTATTTTGCCACTGTTATAAAGCTCCGCCAGCGACTGATTCATGGTTTTCATGCCGTACTTTTGCCCCGACTGTATCATACTGTATATTTGATGAACTTTGTCGTCACGAATCAACGCCCGAATGGCCGGCGTACACACCATAATTTCCAATGCCATGACTCGCCCCCCGCCAATCCGGGGAATCAAACACTGCGATATAACCGCCTGAAGCGTGAACGATAAAGAAACGCGAATCTGCTCCTGCTGGTTGGTCGGAAAAACGTCAACGATACGGTTGATCGATTCAGCCGTTGAGTTGGTGTGCAACGTGGCAAAAGCCAGATGACCCGTTTCGGATATATTTATGGCCGCCTCGATTGTCTCCAGATCGCGCATTTCGCCCACCAGAACCACGTCGGGGTCTTCGCGCAGAGCATACTTCAGCGCCGATGCAAACGATTGGGTGTCCGAATATACCTCGCGCTGATTGACAATCGATGATTTGTGCCTGTGAAGATATTCTATCGGGTCTTCCACCGTTATGATATGACACTGCCGTTCGCAGTTGATTTTATCTATAATGGCCGCCAGAGTGGTCGATTTACCGGATCCGGTCGGTCCGGTCACCAGCACCAGCCCCCGCGGCAAGCCCGCAAATTCGGACACGACCTTGGGCAATCCAAGTTCCTCAAAGGATTTTACCTTGTACGGTATCTGTCGCAATGCCACCGACACGTTGCCCCTCTGCATGAACACGTTGCATCGAAAACGGCTCAAATTCTCGATACCGAATGACAAATCCAGCTCCGAACTGGTCTCGAATTTAAGCCGCTGTTTTTCGTTCATAATGGAATAAGCCAGCTTTTTCGTGTCGTCCGGGGACAGTACATCGTGTTGCATTCGAACCAGTTTCCCGTCAACCCTGACCGCAGGAGGTGAGCCTACCGTCAGATGCAAATCCGAGGCGTCAATTTTGACCATTTCTTCGAGCAGTTGGCGCAGACTAACCATAAAAATACTCCTGGTAGTAGGGCATTTATATCATAAAGACGTTTTTTCTTTATATCGGTAAATTCGCGCGAATCTTGAAATAATAATTGAACAGACTGCTTTTTAAGTCGTTGAATTGTAACGTATTTTAACAAGAAACCCAAGCCTTAGTTGGTTATGGCCAGGACTTCTTCATAGGAAATAAGACCCTTAATCATTTTATCGACGGCCGCCATACGCAGAGTCAGCATTCCCTCTTCTATGGCCTTATCCCGGATTTCGACATCACTGGCGCTGCGCAAAATAAGCCCCTCGATGGCCGGCGATATCGGCATAACTTCATAGATACCGGAACGGCCGGACAGCCCTGTATTGTTGCATTCATTGCATCCCCTGCCCTTATATGCCTTAATGCTGTCTTTAATAAACCACTCCGGCACATCAAGAGCCGCGACCTGTTCCTCGGTCAATTGGATTTCCTCTTTGCATGACTGACAAATCTTTCGTGTCATTCGTTGAGCCATAATCAAACGAGTCGCCGACGATACGAGATAGTTCGGGATCCCCATGTCTATCAAACGGTTAATGGACGAGGGTGCGTCATTAGTATGCAGAGTTGAAAAAACCAGATGTCCCGTCAGGGCGGCCCGGATGGCGATTTCGGCCGTTTCGCCGTCACGAATCTCACCGACCATGATGACATCCGGGTCCTGACGCAAAAACGATCGAAGGGCGGCGGCAAAGGTGAGTCCGATTTCGGATTTGACGAGAACCTGGTTAATACCGTCAAAGTTGAACTCGACCGGGTCTTCGGCCGTCATGATATTAATATCAACCGTGTTTATCTGCTTCAGGGCCGAATACAACGTCGTGGTTTTACCGGAACCGGTTGGCCCGGTAACCAGGATGATACCGTACGGCAGATGAATGGCCTTGTCGAATTTTTTAAGAGATTCCGGCGTAAATCCCAATTTGGTCATATCGACCATGAGGGCGCGCGGGTCCAGAATTCGCATAACGACCTTTTCTCCGAAGATCGTCGGCAAAACCGAAACGCGCAAATCGACGGCCCGGTCATCGATTTTGATCTTTATGCGCCCGTCCTGGGGAAGCCTTCTCTCGGAAATGTCAAGATCAGCCATGACCTTAAGACGCGAAATAATGGCCGCACGGTATTTGAAAGGCAGCGGAGCCATTTCTCGCAAATCACCATCGTGGCGGAACCGAACCCGGATACGTTTTTCATAACATTCGAAATGTATGTCCGAAGCACCCGTACGTATGGCATCGGCGATAATCGAATCCACCAGTTTGACCAGCGGTTTGTCCTGAATGGCCGACTGCAAATCTGCTTCGCTGGGACCGTCTTCATGCGTCGACAGAACCTCAAGATCGGAGTCGTCCTCAAGACCCTTTATCAATTCATGGAGCGCTGAATCGTCTTTGTAATACTTATCGATGGCCTTTTTAATAGCGTTTTCGGGCGAGATGACCGGCTGAATCGAACACCCGGTGATGAATTTTACGGCGTCCAGAACATAAACGTTATTGGGGTCGCTGATGGCAACGATCAGACTTTTGCCGAGCTTGGAAACCGCAATGACGTTGAATTTGCGGGCAATGTCCAGAGGTATCAGCTTGATAATTTCGGGATTTAGCTCAATATCGGACAGGCGCAGAGTGCCCATATTGAGTTGTTTGCCGACAAAGCGCGAAATCTGGTCTTCGGATTCTATCGCGCCCGTGGCCACAAGGGCATCCTCAAGCTTGGTCTTTTTATCGTCGGCCATGGTCTGCGCCTTACTCAGCTGTTCCTGAGTAATCAGACCGGCCTTGACCAGCATGGCTCCTAATTCAGACGACATCGATTACATCCTGTAGCGGCAATATCACAGGCGACCCCTGAACTTTGTTTATCTGTCCGAGGGCCGCTATTAATCCTGAAAAATGTCATCCAGCTTATCACCGGCCGAAGCCGCGAATTCATCGGTCAAACCGGGACTGTTGCTGGATTGATTCCTGGCCTTTATGGCCGCAAAAGTGTTGGACAGCTCGGTTGCCGCTTCCTTGGCGTACAGGCGAACCATGCCGATGGTCGTACGATCATCGAAGATGACGGCCATGATGGAACGGTCTCCCACCAGCGACATATGAATATGGTCCTTCTTGCCCTGATGAAAGAGGACCGAAAATTCACATTCGCCGACCAGGCGCGCGATTTCCTTGGTCGAGGCAAAAGAACCGGCCAGAAGCGCCGCCAACGCCGTCGTGTCCAGAGAATGGGTGAAACCTTGACGGGTGATAAGGTGTCCGTCCTTGTCCACCAGTAAGGAGCATTTGGCCTCGGCCCCTTTCAACATGCGGGCTAAAATAGAGTCAATTTTCTCTATTTCTTCTTCATATATGATAAGGTTGTCATCACTCACGGACGCCACCTCCTTTTTATTTGATTCCGAATAATTTTTTAAAGAATCCCCGTTTCTTCCTGATCACCCTCTCCGACGGAGCCATCATCGGCGCCGACATGGAGCTCTCCTGTTGCCGGCTGCCATCGTCGGGAACGTCCGCGACCGCCGGCTCTGAATCCGCAGCGTCGGGCTGAAAATCGGAAACCGTTATCCGCCGCTCCGGACGACTTGCTTTGCCGACCGAACCGGGGAACGGGCGATGGACACTTTCCGGCACTTGGGTTTCTTCAATGTCGGGATGTTTCTGCTTTATAGGCCCCGTTTCCTGTGCCGGACCGGAACCTATTTTATAATCCAGAGCGCTTTCATCCTTGATGACATTATGCTCGAACATGGAGCTGTCCGGCGGTCGGGGAACCTCCGTTTCCCGGGTTTCATCGGGACGATAAGCCTGTTCACGCACCGGGGTCATTTCGGACCGGGGCAACGCGGCTTCCTGACGTGGCGGAACAACCCTGTCGGATGACGACGTTCCGACGGCATCGGTTTGACTTTGTCCGGATGCGGCTGGCTGGCGGGCTTCGGCGGCAACGCTTACCGGCGCAGGTTTGGCCGCCTTATTGCCTCCTTTGGCCTTTTCGAGAACCAGCTTGATGATCAGTTTGAGCGTGTCGAATACACCTTCCCCGGTTACCGCAGAGGCTTCAAAAGTATGCCAGCCTTTGGGATTAAGTCGGGCATTCAGCTCATCCACCGACAGGGCCCCGGGAAGGTCGCGCTTGTTGTACTGAATAACAACCGGAAGCTCGTCAATATTATAACCGTATTCGGCCAGATTTTCGCTCAAATTGGTCAACGATTCAATATTCTCATCCATCTTGTCCGGCTGACTGTCGGCGACAAAAACCAGTCCGTCCACCCCCCGCAAAACCAGCTTCCTGGTGGCGTTGTAATAAACTTGCCCCGGAACGGTATACAGCTGGAATTTGGCCGCGAAGCCGTTGATGGTACCGATATTGATCGGCAAAAAATCAAAATATAGCGTGCGATCTGCTTCGGTGGCCAGCGAGATCATCTTCCCCCGGCTGTTTTGAGGCACCTTTTTATGAACGTACAGCAAATTGGTTGTCTTGCCCGACAAACCGGGGCCGTAATAGACGATCTTGCAGGCCACTTCCCTGGTGGCATAGTTTATCGAAACCATAGCATCCTTTTCCGCTAAAAGCTAATTGTCATTTGGATTTGCCAATCTTGCTAATGGCATTTTTCATTTCCAGGCGGATAAGTCCTATGTTTACATCCTTCTCGGCCGTGACCACCAAAATTCCGATATTGGCATCTGCGAAGAACAATTTCCCCGTATTGGCCTCAATGGTTATTTGCCTCAAGGCCGTCTGCTGCATCCGGTCCAGCGACTTCTGTATATTGCTGGTTATCGACGCGGCCAGGGCCCCGATGGTTTCGTCTTCAAATGACGTATTCAGATCCGAGGCAATAACGATACCGTCATTGCCGACCAGCATGGATCCCGTGATTCCGCTGGTCTTGTTCAATTCTTCAAGCACTTGGTACATATTTCTCCTCCGGGCGTGACGGCATTAATTCGCCATAACGTTCGGACACATATCTTCTGATTATATCCACGGCCTGCGTGACGCGGATACCCAACAGATCGTCCATCTCCTGCTTTGACATCACCAGCAGATAAAAATCGCAGGCCCGCGACAGTGACAGTTTTCTGTCGCCAAAGACGATATCGATACGGTCAGGCGAAACATCACCTTCCCATTTATTTAAAAGATTCACATTCTTTTCTTTTATCAGAAGGCTCAAGGGAGCGTATTCGTCGGGGTCGATATCGCCGCGTTTGTATGCGGCCATTGTCAACCCTTCGTGGTCAACCACAACGGCCAGTATAACGGCATGATGCTCTCCCAGATACTTGACGGCTCGCTCAAAACCGTTGGTATCGTACCCCACGTGCAGATCCTGCCTTTCGGCCGGGTCGGAAAATCGGCTCGATATCGATGATTCGCGCCCGGTATCGTAAGCGACGGATTTAGCCAGGTCCGATCTTTCACGGACGGTCGCGACCGATGTCTTCTGGGCAACAACCCGGGAATGAACCCTTCGCGCCGAAGTCGCGGCATCGGTTATTAAGGGACGAAGCGCAAACGGAGCGAAAATTATATGAATTAGTACGGCAGGCAAATAGCGGGAAATCCCAAGAGTCAACGCGACCGATAGATTCATGGAAAACATGAGTGAAATACAGAGCCCGAATAGGGTTCCCAGAGATATTCTCAAAACGAAGGTCAGACCGGCATTGCGGAAAAGGTTGAGCCAGGAATCGGCCGCCTTCAAAAGGGTAAGGACTAGTGCATAATAAACAATTTCAAAGATGGCATAAACAATAATGCCCGAACCCAGGTCTATCCCCATTTTAGACGGAAATACCAGCAGGGAGCCGATCAAAAGAAGACCGGAAAATATGAAAAATTGCCCGAATTCTCGTTTTATAACTGCCATAATTTAGTCCCGTGATTATAAATTCACGTTGCAGGTTTCCAATAATGACGTCAACTTAAGGCGCAGGGTCCCCAAATTCACCCGCGCGTTGGCTTTTATTAACAAAAGGTTTCGGCCAAACGGCAAAAATTTGAGCACCAGGTCGTCGGCTTCTATAAGAACATCTTCATAGGCCCCAAAATTGGCCTCGCCGATCTGTTCATTTATAATACGCTCTATTTCCCGGGCCAGGGCGCCGAATAAATCCGGTTCTTCCTGACAATTCCAATTGGACTCCGCCACCATTCCTTCGTGATTAATTAGCATGACTCCATCGATTCCGGGTATATTGGCCAGTATATCAATCATGATCTTGGGCGATATTTCCCGAATCGGTTCCCTGGTTTCAGCTTCCGACGATGGGGCCTTTTCGGTTGTTTCAGGTTTTTCCGATTTGGCCGCGGACCCCAAAGTTTTATCTGCTTCCAGAGGCAGTTTTTGGGCTATTTCCAACAGCTTAATAACGTGCTTATTCTTCGGATCCACCCGCCGCAGCTTGTCGAGGATTTTGGTGGCTTTGGAAAACTCACCTTTATAAATATGTATCTCGGCCAGCAGAAGATCGGTGGCGTGGCTGTTACCATCAATACTGACCGACTTTTCTACTTCCATCTGGGCCCAGTCATACAGACCTTTATCAAGATTGATTTTGGCCATCACCATATGAGCCGAGCCATAATTGGGATGCACTTTCAGCCCATTCTGGCAAACCCTGAAAGCCTTGTCCAGCTCACCTTTTTTTCGATAGGCTTCCGCCAATGCCGCAAAAATCTGGGAATTGGGGCTTTCTTCCAGTATTTTATTACACTTGGCAATGCGATCATCTAATTCGACAGAATCCGGCATTATCCCTTCCTTAATTTGTCAGCCAAGTCATATAATATAAGCAATTTACTATCGGCCATAATTTATCAATTTGTAAATATAATCACCACTAAAACTTATGTCAATTATTTATCAGCCCAAAATCCGCCGCGTTTGATATAGCCCCATCAACCAGGTTACTGACATCAGAAGATAAAAGGCCGTTACCACAAAGCCGGGCAGGTTAATCAAAGCCACCTGCTGTCCCAATGTTACGATTTGAGCCAGAAGCAAAAAGCCGAAGCCCAAAACAAACATCTGCCAGCTTTTTGACAGAAGGCCTCCGCGCACCAATGACAGAACTTTAAATGCCCATATCAGGCAAAGTGCCGAAAGTAATAGTACAATTAAAGTCACGATAGACACCGGTTCGTATATGTTTTCCGTCCTGATGGCGGCCCGGGCCGGGACAGACGTGGTCAGGATTCCTCCCAGGCTGGCCGATATTATGCTTAAGGTCTTTTTCATCATGAGGCACCTTTCACCAGTTTTATAACCCGGTCGGCTTTTTTAACCGAGTTTAACAGATTTTCATCGATATGATATCGTTTGACCATCTCGCGGCGAAGAGCCAGCGGTTCCGATATCTCCTTGCGGATTTTCCCCACCGTCTGGCGATAAATGCCTTCGCCCAGAAAATAGAAAACGTACTCGAGCTGATTGGTCAGCATATTCTCCAGAGCGTTCATGACAGTATGCATCCTGACCGGGGCCGGAATTTTAATAATCTCGGCGTAAAATTTATCGAAGGTGGGACCGGCGTCGCACGACGGGTCAAAGCCCGGGAAGTACATCATGATTCCGCTGCGGAAACTCGCCATATACTCGTTGAACATGGGATTGGAATCCCCGACAATTTCTGCGACCATAGTCCGGATGCGATAGACGCAATTATTATAAAGCGTGAACAGCACCGACAAGATGATTTCTTCTTCGTTTTCCACCATAACGTCGCTGGTTGTCGCCCGCCCGGCCGATTCCACCAATCCCGACATAATTAACTTATAAATGGAGCGGTAGGTGACAAACTCGCCGACCGGGGATACCTCAATCAGATCGGGAAGCGTCCTCTGGCCGTTGATATACGGCAGAATCTTGAATTCATCCATCGACAACGTGATTTCATCGCGATGCCCTTTGATGACCGGGGTCACCCGCAGTAAGATGTCATCAGGTGGCAGGACCTTCTGAATTTCGAGCCATTCGTCGATGCGGCGCGTGCCCTCCATAATCACGTTCATGGTAGTCAATTCAAGGGGTATCTGCATTCTTTTGGGCTCGGCCCCCTCGACAAATTTAAATTCGCCCTCTTCCCAGGAAAACAGATTATAAACGATTTCTTCTATCTGGATTTTAAGACAATCCATGACTTCTTCTTTTTCGAATAAATTCATGTCGACCAACGTCGTCCCCAACTGCCGCCCCGTCTGCTTATGCAAGGCAATGGCCTTATCCAGGTCTACTTTGGATATCTTGCCCAACTTTAATAGCAGGTTACCCAGGAGGTCTTCCGATGAATTTATGGAAGAAGCGTAGATAATATCTCCGTTCCGAAAAGCAATTTCCTTTTGCCGGGTGGACGTCGAAACATAGAGTATCCCTGTCTTTTTACCCGTCGCCAGCAACTGCAATATATCCGGAAACGATACTGTCTTAAGGTTTCCCGTAAGGCTCATACGACATAAACCACTTTAAATGGTTAGGATTTCGGCAAACCGCCATAATCATATTGTTTCTTTTATCTTATCGGGATTTTGACAGGCAATCTTAACCGGCGAAATACTGCCCGGGCCATTCATTTTACCTGAAATTTGCCGTCTCGTGTAACTATCGATGCGGCACCGACTTGGGATAGAATTACAGATTTTTTGAAAATACCACCGGGAATAGTGTTTTGCAATTGGGAACGGTGGTCCGACAAGTCCAGACGGCTGGAAATTACTGCATAATCGCCTTTATTAGTAACGCCTTCCATAAGCTGCAAATGTTTGGCGGTTGTTTTCGGCACAACCAGGTAGCATGATTCCCATCCGCCATCAATCTTGAATATCCCCTCCAATCGCGAAAATTCGTCATCGGCAAAAATAACTTGTGACCGACCCGCTGAAAATATGGCCAATCCGGCCGCCAGAAACACCGAAAAATCATCGCCCCGGAGTGGATACTGCCGGTCATCGAGAAATATAAAGGCGCCGGAATCCGCAGATAACGACATTTCATGAACAAGATCCCGGGCCAGACCGGCATATGTCCTTGGCATATATAAACGCCCGCTGTTTGACAGCCTTGACGACAACAGGCCTTCCCGAATGGTTGCATAGTTTCCCGATATCACCACCGTTTCAAAGTCCGTTATTCCCCAATTATCCAGAAGCGGCTGAATGATTTTTTCGGTGTATGTGTAATCCTTTAAACTTAGGTCCGCCATGATTACCAACGCCGGGACCGTTTGACTGATGGCGATATAGCCCGATGATACGGACAGGACAGTTAACTCATTGTCGTCGCGATTGTCAAGCAGACCCGCCGTGGTCAACCCGATCATCGAAAGGACGATGGCGAAGACAAGGCATCTTCGGGCTCGCAATGAACTTATGGCCAGCGCGGCCAATATCACCAATGCGAAATACACCAGGAGCGTTCCCGTCGATGGCATAAATCCACGGTGCAGCGACCAGCTGACCGAATTGAAAAACGTCAGGAGCTCAATAACTAACAGCAATAACGGATTCAACAGCGACCCGACCAGCATTGCCGTTACCGGCAGCACCAGCGCCGCAAACAGCAGAATAATTTCGCCGACAACGGTAACACTCACCAGGGGCACGATTACCATATTGGATAGAAATGAAATCACGGGCAGACGATTGAAATAATATGCCGACAACGGCAACGATACAATTTGCGCGACCAGGCAGACCATGAAGGGGAAAGCAATGTACCTGTACAGCCGACTGCGATGAACCGCCCGAAACATGGAAGAAAAACGCGGCATTAAGAATATCAGTCCCCAGGCCGTGGCGAATGACAGCTGAAAGCCGATGTCATACAATTGCACCGGTTCGACCAGCAGTATAATCAACGCCGCGGCGGCAATGATATTATTATAATCTATCCGCCGCTGGAAACTTCGACCCAATAATACCAGCGCCGCCATGAGCGCCGCCCTGACCACTGAAGGCTGGTTATACGATAAAAACGAAAATATAAAAATGATAATCAGCAAGAAAACGGTGCGTCCGGTTCTTCTCATCGGCGCGGCCCTAAGCAACAGCAGAAAAACCAGAATGACCAGTCCGACATTCGAGCCGGAGACGGCCAGAAGATGTAAAGTCCCCGTATCCCGGAATAATTCGTAAATATCGGGCTCGATATGCCGGGTTTCCCCGATTAAAAAACCGGAGGCCAGAGCCGCCGGGTCGTTACCGAGATTCTCGTTGAAAACCCCGAGAATCTGCCGCCTCAAATATTCAATCGCTGAATGAATACTGCCCTTCCCGGCCGGGTCAACCTTGATCCCATACTGATGCGGCAGATAGAGCACGGCAAAAACAGAGCGCAGGTTCAAATAGCGCCGATAGTCGAAGCCGTTCGGATTCGGACCACCCCGGATCGGGTGCAACCGGCCCGAGAGTATCACCCGGTCGCCGTACTGGACGAAATTGGATCCGCTGCCGACATGAATCAATATCCTTCCCGCCACGCGCGCCATCGTCCCGCCCGTCTCCAGCGAATCCAAAGTGACGAATATGTCGGTATATTTATCTTTGACCACCGGCCAGTCGTCAACCGTGGCGTAAATGATATATTTTGATTGGCCATCGGCATAATGGACAACATGGCCGGGCGGGAATGTCTTCATGGCGTGGGAGTATGAAAAGCCGGAGAAAAATAATAGAGTCATAATTGCCGCTCCGGCTGTGGTGGTATTTTTCTGCCGGGCCCAGAACCACAGGGCAATAACCAGGCACACTATGGCCGCCATTAGCCAGAGCCAGGCCGGACATGATGAGTTATCGGACAGTACAATCCCGGTTACAACCGCAGTCAAAGCCGCCACCGCGGGGAATTTTCTGATCATAATCGTTTCTCAATCTATTTGACACGAGCCCTGAATATCGAGATAACCTTGGGCAATTCATCCAATTTCATGATTATTGAAAGAACCAGATAAACCAGTGCAAAACCGGCGATTTCGAGTGAGACCACGGCCAGGTTGCCGGGAAAGCCTCCCAGCCCGAGCAATTGCCGAATATCAAAGAAGTAAATCAGCAATTTGGTCAATCCCACCGCAGCGGCGGATGCTATTATGGTCTTGCCGCTTTGAAATAAGACCGGTCGAAAAGCCAGCCCGGGGATTTTATCTTTTAAGTATATCAGCAACAGGCCCAAATTGGCCAGCCCGGCGGCACCCGTGGCCGCCGCCAACCCGGCGAAATTCAAGAACGGTATCAGCACGAAATTCAGGCCGATATTGATAGCCACCGCCAATATGGAAAATAACATGGGCCTTTTCGAATCACCCAGCGCATAATATACCGGGGCCACGACCCGCACGCCGGCAAAGCCGATCAGTCCGAAAGCGTAATAGAACAGGGCTTGCGCGGTATTGACCGTATCCACAGTCCCAAAAGCGCCGTACTGGAAAATCAGCCTGACAATATCGTAGCCGAAAAACGCCAGGAAGGCCGCCGAAGGTATCACCAGAAACATGTTCAGGCCGAAAGCCTCGGAAAAAGTTTTCCCCAGGGCGACATTATCGCCGCGGGCCACATCCTCGGAAGCCTTTGGCAAAGCCACCGTGCCCAGCGCCACCGCGAAAACCCCCAGCGGAAAATGCATCAGACGGTAGGAAAAATTAAGATATGAAATCGCTCCTTCAATCAGGAACGACGCCAGCAGGGTATTTATTAATATGTTTATCCGCGAGGCAGACAGGCCAAGCATCATGGGTGTAATCAACCGGACTATTTTCCTCAATCCGGCGTCATAAAAATTCAGCACGAAATGAAACCGAAATCCGATACGGTGCATCGACGGCAGTTGAAACACCAGCTGTCCCAGACCGCCGATTATCACTCCCAGCGCCAGGGTGTAAATCGGGGCGTTGAAATACTTATACAGCAAAATAGGCGTCAATATCATGCCCAGGTTAAACAACGCCGGGGACAAAGCCGGAATTCCGAAGCGACCGGTCGAATTCAGGATTCCCATTAATACCGCCGAAACCGATACCAGCAACAAATAGACAAACATCAGCCGGGTCAGATTGACGGTCAGGTCAAATTTTTCGAGATTAGCCGTGAAGCCTTTGGCGGAGATATAAACCAGCTGGGGCGAAAATATTATTCCCAGCGAAACGGTCAAGCCGACGACCAGAAGAAGCGCGGAAATAGTAATATTGGCCAGTCTGAAAGCATCGGCTTTCTCCTGCTTGACCAGCTTTTCCTTGAAAACGGGAACAAAAGCCGATGAAAGGGCGCCTTCGGCAAAAAGGTCGCGCAACAGGTTTGGGATACGGAAGGCCGCGACAAAACAATCGGTGAGCATGCCCGCGCCGAATAAAACCGCCACTACCTGCTCCCGGATCAGACCCAGAATGCGGGAAAAGGCGGTGGCCGAAGCCACCTTCCCGGCCGACGAAACCATGCTATTGTCGAAATTTTTATCCATTGACAAACTCGGCCCTGTGCGTATATTGAAAGACTAATTTTTTTGATATTGAAAGGAGATTGCCTTGCCGCACCATAAATCGTGCAAGAAAAGAATACGGACTTCTGCCGAAGAACAACTGCGCAATCGTTCGGCCAGAACCGCTCTTAAAGGCGCTATTAAGGAGCTTAAATCCAGCCAGAAGCCGGAAGACGCGGCCGCGAAGTATATCATGGCCGTCAGCAACATCGATAAGGCTGCGAATAAAAAAATCATTCATAAAAACAAGGCCGCTCGTTTAAAATCCAGACTGGCGGGATTTGTCGTTTCCCTTAATAAAACCGAGTAGGGCGGTCAGATCATAAATCTGGCCAGCCTTAACAGCCGAGGATGAGTCGTCAGAATCGTCCAGAGCAACTTGCCGACATTTATCCCGCTATTATTGTAATCACCTGCCATATCATTAAGTGATTTAATAATGCAATTAAGGTCCCGGTCCGTCATCTGCTCGAACGCCCGGCGCATCCGGGCATAACGGACCATTTCCTCCTTTTTGGCTTTAAGAAACTCTCCCGGATAGGCTTTGTCCAAATCAGTTAAGCTCGCGACCTCTCCGGAAAGGAATTTTGCCGCGGCCCGACCGGCAAAAACCCCCGAGACCATACCTAAAGCCAGACCCGCTCCCGACAACGACTCGACAACGCGCGCGGCGTCACCGACAACCAGCAAATTGCTTATACGCATCATGTGCTCGCCCCGATAAATCGGAATCAGACCACAATGACGGCTGATAACTTCCGCCCCGCCAAACCGCCGGGCAATGAACCTGTCCAGCAGGCCCTTCGCCGGGTTGTCTTTTTGTTTATTTGAAGCCATGCAAATGCCGACATTGGCGCTCGACGGTGATTTCGGGAAAATCCAGATATACCCCTGCGGCGCCAACCGGTTGCCAAAATGAAACTCAATCGTGCGAGTATCAAAATCCGGTCCCTGCAATCGATATTGAAAAGCCACCAGTGATTCTTTAAGTCCAAGTCTGTTGGGCAATCCGCAGCTTCGGGCCAGTTGCGATTCGACCCCGTCGGCCGCGACAAAAACCCCGGCTTCAATCTTATCGGTTCTGCCATCGGGATAGGCCGCTTCTATGGCCACAAATCGTTTTCGACTTTTAATCGGGTTTTGTCCGATCGCCTCGCATACCAGATCGGCCCCGGCTTTTCGAGCGCGATGAGCCAGATCATAATCGAAACGCGGCCGGTCCAAAATATATCCCCGACGTTCGCTCCGTGCCGCCGCGCGGCTGCCGTCAGGTGCGACCATCACAAACCGGTCGATCTCGGACGATAGCCAGGCCGGCTCGATGGTATCAAACAATTGATTCATCGCCCCCATCGAAATGCCTTCGGCACAGCATAACGGCAATCCCGGTTGTTTATGTTTTTCCAGAAGCAGCGTCCCGTAACCGGCACGGGCGATTTCATACGCCGTCATCGAGCCGGCCGGCCCGGCCCCGACCACAACGGCATCGTACTTACGCAACAGCCTTTTCCTTCAACGCCTCGACCGGGCAGAAGAAAATGCATATCCGACACATGGTGCAAATTTCATGATGACAATTAAGCCTTTCAAAGCCCAAAAACAGAGCGTCTTCGGGACACAATGCCACACATCCGCCACACTGCAGACACGAATTGTCATCGATTTCCAGCATAATGCCGGTAATGTAGGCGGTGGATATTCGCCGTTCAACAATTTTTTAAATTAACTTAATAATTGAGCAAAAAAACGCCGCCGCTAAATGACTCGGCGCGCCCGCTTTCCAATCTTAGGGCAATCAGCTCGTGCAGAAAACTCTGCTTGTCATCAATCGAGGCCTTTTCCTTGAGCACTTTTATGGGATAGTTGATTCCCAGAACGCGGCAGATTCCATCCGGATGATAAAATCCGGACGGAAGCCTGAAGCCGTTTTGTCCAAGCCAGATTGCATCGGTGAATTTCAGATTGCCGATTTTTATCATGATCGTCTCCATGTCCAAAGCTGCAGGGTAGCCCCGAAAAGGCCGCGCGGCCCTCTTTAGCATAACACGGCGACGGCGCAAATACTCGATAAAGTCAATTAATATCGGGGAAACATGTTGGCGACCATTATGGCAAAAACCAATGCCCCCTCCGGCTTTATTAACTTGAATACTGCAAGCAAAGATATCATCTGTTCGATTGCCGCCATCGGTGACCAATAGACTTGTGTCGCGCGGGAAAAGCCCCTGAAATTCTCGAAAATATTCATCAGTCCATTCTTGCACCATGATATAGCCGGCCATGGCGGATTTGCCTGAAGTCGACTCTACCTGCACCGGCACAAAGTCAACATCAAGTCGGGCAAGCGCTTCCAACGCGGAACCGTCTTCGGTCAATAAATACTTATTTTCCGCCACTTCCGCTACGAGAAGCGGATTGAATATATATCCGGCTTCGGAAAAGGCAAATTCCAGGTAGTCTATCCGGTCAGGACTGGATTCCAGAATCGGCACAATTTGCATACGTGGAATTATTCTTAAAACCGGCTCCATATCACTCTCCTGAAAATGCTTTCAGACCCGAACTGCAATAACGATGCCGATCCCGGAAAAACCAGTTAAACAGGGATAAATCTCGCTTTTATTGAGATAAATCTGTCGAAAGCCAGAGTATTTTATGGACGGCTAAAACCGGGTGTGCAACCGATTTCAATTATTATATCATTTCGAATGTAAGAATACGGTCATGGGTGCGTACGAGAATGGTTCGTTGGTCCGGCCAGAACCCCACTTCGGGCTGTCCTGTGGCCCAGGCGGTATTGGGGAATTCCGCCTTGCGTATAAAGTTACGCCCGATGTCAAACATATAAATATAGCCTTTGGGGTGCCGTTTATCTTTCGGAACCGATGCCCCCAGATTGAGGATTACACCGCACGCGATATATTGATGATCAACCGAAAGATCAAGCGACGTAAACCGGTATTGGGCAGTTTCGGGTTTATAGCCCCAGATCCGAGTTCCTTTCCCCATGTCCACTACCACCAGATTAAAAGCCGATATATAATACAGCCTGTTTGATTTCTCACTGATTTTTATCGCGATAACTTCCCCGTCGACCGCGATGTTTCCCGACAACAGCGACGTATCCCGGTAAATCGATAAGATCCGGGCCTTAACGACCGCAAAATACTCACCGGTGGCCGATATGGCAAAGCTGTTTTGAGGCTCAAACTCCTTGAGCCGACGCCCCGATTTATCATAAAGGTACACTCCCCTTGGGCCGCCGTCTATCACAAAGCGGCTGCCGTCCGAAGCAAACCTGATTTCCTTGAGCGCGTCTATATCGAGCAGAGTTGCCGTTTGATCCGAATTGCATACTATCACTTGCCAGTCAAAGGCGCCCACCGTGCCGCCGGCAAATATCATATAATCGCCCGACGGAGATATGTAATATGAACCGTGCGCGAGACCTTCAAATGACCAGATTACATTATGGCGTGCATCATGAATGTCAATACGATGCAACAATTCCTTTTGAAATACACCCGCCTTATACGGGGAGATTAAGCCATAATACATGCCGTTATCGGCAACGGTTAGCTGTTGGTCGGAATTCATGGATAAAAACGGGCCGGGCCGGAAACGTTTATCATAGGCGACCGCGGACCTGCCGTCGACGACAATCAGATTTCCGCTGTTAAGGCCATACGCCCGGGCCTTTTCGGAAAAGGATATTTTGTTGGCCGATGCGCGCAAATCAATTGCCGCCGCGTCGGATAAGAACGATAAACACAATAAAACTGCGCCCGCGGCGCCAACAATCCAAGTCATTATTCCACGCACCCCATTACCGGATCCGGGCCGCCTTCATACAAGGCCGCAATCATATACAATATATCCAGCAAATTTACTGCACAATCTCCGTTCACGTCGGCCAGATTGGGATCAACCGGGGCCGGACCGCTTTCATACTTGTACCTGATCAAAAGTAAAATATCCAGTAAGTTAAACGCGCCGTCACCATTGGCGTCACCATATCTTACAATTTCCTGCCCGAAATAGTTGATAATTTTCGCCATCAGGGCCGAGGCCGATGCACTGGTCAGATAATAAATGGGAAAAGACAGTGCCACCCTCCTACTACCGGCTATCTCATAGGCCACCCCCACCGGCTGGCCGTTAAAATTCGGATTGCCGCTTTGCGAATTGAATGTATATATGACCTGCGCCGAACTGGCTGGTGGCAGCGTTAATTTGGAAATAACCGGCAGAGCCCCGCCGAAGATTCCTCCCGGTTTGACCTGCACGCTGGGCCAACCACCCTGCCCCGTGGCGCCGGTAAAATCGAGCGCCTCTTGTTCCGTCACTCCCGTAATTTCAAAGGCATCATATAAAAAATCCCCGGGACCTTGCACGCCACCGCCCGAGAGATTTATTATTGTCCTCCACCCGGCCAGCACGAAGTTGGTCGGATAACCGAGATACCATGATACCGAATCGGCCGAAACGGAAAACAATTGGACGTTTATATCATCGTCAAACCAAAAAATCGTCCCATACTGCCCGGCCGACGAACGGCTCAAAGCCTGCGCCGCTGTGTTGATTTCCTGTTCTACGAACGATATTCCGGTGAATATGGAATCGTAATAGGCCGTCTGCTCATATTCGGCCGGATTAAGACCACCTTCAGCCGACGTTTCTTCCACGAACAGTATGCCCGAATCGAAAGTCGCCGCAATTGCCGATACGATATCGGAAGCGGTCGATTCGTTCAAATCATTATCCACCGCCAGGATTTTATACTGATATGGCTTATGACCGTCAACGGCTGTATCGGTGTACGTTGTATCGGTCGTTTCATCCAAAACAGCCCAGTCATTCAAAGGGTCTTTCCTCATGATTCGATAATAATTCAAATCCAGTTCATTATTGGCGCCCCAGACCAGAGCAAGTTTCTGATAATCAGGGTCCACCTTGAGCCGCTGGGGCGGCCTCGGAATAATATTCGGCTGCCCGGTCTTTTCTATCAAAAACAGCGGGCCATACCCCTCGACATTTGTCCCCGCTACCGCCGCGTAGTATGTCTGACCGTCTGCCAGACCCGATATTGTATGATCGCATTCACCCGGCGGCACATCCGATGTATCCGTATATATGCCCGATGCCGTACCATATAAAACCTTATAAGTATAAGTCGGTTCGCAGTCGTCAACCCAGTCTACCAGAAGCTCGCTGCCATTGCCGACGTCGTAAATGGCATCTATCCGCGTAAATTTGGCGGCGTTATCGATAACCCCAACGCCCGCCGCGGCGGCACGGGTCAACTGCTCGAAATACGGGAAATCGAGGCGGGATGAGATATCCAGGTCGGTGTGCCAGCCGCCATAGTTGAATAAGCCTTCCTGCGTATAAACGACATTATAGCCGCGGTCCCGAAACGGCACATGGTCGGAACTGCCGGTGGAACCGGCAATAACCGGATTCAGGGTGGAAACACGCGCGGCGGCATCATGCATAACCCGGGCGTAACCGTCAAACGGTCCGTGAAAATACTTGACGTCGTAATTGACGCCACCGGAGTAGGCCACCATGTCATAATTAAGCATCACTTCGATATCGGTGCCGGCATTATGCAATTCTTCGGCCAGGGCATAAGAACCTACCAACCCGACTTCTTCCGCAGAGAAAGCCGCAAATATATATGTCTTTTTGGTCGGGATATCTTTCAGAATACGCGCCATTTCCAGGACTACGCAAACCCCGCTGGCATTATCATCCGCCCCCGGCGCATATACCACCGGGTCGCTGTCGAAATTGATGGAATCATAATGACCGCCGATAACGATTACTTTATCGGCTTCGGCGCCCCCCGGCTTTGTGCATACGACGTTGTAAAGCAACCGCCCGTTATACCAAAATCCCTGAAGCGTCACATTGGTATATCCAAATGACTGGAACTTGGCGACAATCCAGTCGCGGGCGGCAGTGACGGAATCCGAATATATATACCGCGTTCTGAACGCTTCCAGCCGCGTATCGTAACTCAAAAGCGAATCCTGACTGATCAGGTCAGCCAGTGTATCCGAGGGATAATCGATATCCATCCCTGCATAAAAAGCCGGCGGATTATAAAAAAACGGCGTCTTGAAGTCTTCAAGAGCACGAACAATATAGCCCGCCCGACGAGCAGATTCAATTTCCTGTCCGGTTAAACCGGCCAGGTATATACCTTCGAATTCAAAGTCGGCCACGATATTAAGGGACTTGACAAATGCTTTCGGGACAACCGGGTCGAGCAGATACATGCCCGAAAGACCGCGACCGGATATGGCTTTTTCAACCTCAATTCCGGCATCAAGCAAATATTGAACAGTATTTTCATCGGTCTCTATTATGAAATAATCCGCAAGCATCCCGTGGGCGTAATTCAGGCGGCTCTGAACTATCGTCAATTGCTCTTGGCTGTTAATTTTTATCAGATAAAGGTCACCGGCCGAAAGAGCCCCGGCCAGGGCGAAAATTGCCAGGATCGTCAGCATCACGCAGGCTTTCATTTTACACTCCTTCTGATTCCAGACACCTGTAAAAAATACGGCGGCAAATGACTGTATCGTTTAATATACGGGTCAGCCGATTCTTGTCAAACGCTGTCTTTAATTATCTAACGATCCAGCGACTCCAATAGTTTACTGCTTAATTCCTGCCCGACCTCAAGATATTTTCCGGTCGCCTCCGCGACAATCTCGCCTTTTTCATTGACGGCTTTACCGCTGGTTAAAAATAATCGACCGCGACCCTTTTCCAGGCGACCTTCGAAAGAAATTTTCTGACCTATGTATATGGCCTTAATGAACTTAACGGTAAGCTCGACAGTCATGACATAGACTTTTTGAGCCAGCAAAGCCTTTATCATAACCTCGTCCATAAGTGTCGCGGTAATCCCCCCATGAAAAATATCATGGTACCCCTCGAAACGTCTTTCCGCCACATATTCTGTCACCGCCCGGTCATTTTCGAAATAGAAGCGCGCCTTCAGCCCACATACATTTTCCTGCCCGCAGACGAAGCACCCCGAATATCTGGCTATTTCATTCATATGGATAATTTATCATCACCGTCGCAATTTGAAAACAATAAAAAAACCCGGCCGCGTGACCGGGTTTTTTTGAAAATGCTGCTTTTAATTGATGACCGTGCAGAGATCACGAGTATAATTCCAGGTATAATTATTCCGCGTAATGTGAACACTGGCCGAACCGCTATCGAAGGTTACGCTGATCGTCCAGGTATGACTGAATTCTGACGGCGTATCGTCGACGGTTATTGTGTAACTCTGACTGAAGTTGATATTCATCTGACCCGACACCGGGCATCCGGAAACCCATCCGTAACTGGGAACTTGCCCGAAGACTATGTCATTATAGGTGACATTGGATTCGAACTCGGCGGCAATAGTCGTATCTTCGGAAATATAATTCCAATTAATGACGGCATTGCCGGAACCGTTAAGCTCGCAGAAATTCTGATCAAGATCGGTGAAAACCAGCTGGGTACGCCCGGTCCAGTTGGCATATGTCTCATCGGTCAGACCGTTGTCGGTTTCAAAAATCCAGTTATGAATATAGTCCATGTAATCGGCCCCGCTGGACTGCTCTACAAAATCGCCGTCCTGACGAAATTGCACCGAATCGCGGGTGTACATGGCATAATAATCGGTTTCCTGGGCCACCCAGATTTCATGCCAACCGGTGCTCGCGTAGTAGTTATAAGTGTAATTGACGTCACCGCCGCCGGGGGCATACGTGGCTATTATAACATCGTCATCCCCTTCATCGGTCGGCAACAGATTATAGCTGTCGAAAGCAGAGTTGAACGAGGCGATCGCCGAATCGATGACATTGTTGATCTGCGGCTGAACCAGCATGTAATCGAAATCTGTCTCGCTTCCCTCTATCCACCTGGTCGTCGAGGAATCCGAACAGCCGAAACCCATAATCAGGATTGTGGCCAGCACACCGGCGATAAACAGTTTAGCGCGCATCGTGTGTCTCCTTTCACGGCGCCCAGCCCCCGGTGCGGCCCCGGCCAGTCGGTGACTATGACCGTTCCAGCAGAAACGTCATAATCGCCTTCTGGATATGCAGCCTGTTTTCGGCTTCGTCGAAAACGACCGAATGGGGTCCGTCAATTACCTCGTCCGTGATTTCTCGTCCCCGTTCCGCCGGCAGGCAGTGCATAACCAGACAATCCGGAGCGGCTCCGGTCAGCAACGCCGAGTTAACTTGAAACTTACTTAATAATTGTGTCTTCTCATTTAGTTTGTCTTTTTGGCCCATGGAGGCCCAAACATCCGTATAGATAACATCGGCATTGCGCACGGCTTCTTTAGGATCCTCGGTTATTGTTATCATGCTGGCCCGGTTGGCCTTCGCCCGCTCCAGAATTGCCGCATTCGGCGGCGTCGATTTATCGGTCCCTATCCGCAGGTCGATCGGCAGCAACGAAGCCAGGTTTAACCAGCTATTGCACACGTTGTTGCCGTCACCCAGATAGGCAATGGAATATTTTTCCTTTTTCTTGTGTTCCATTATCGTAAAATAATCGCCCAGAATCTGGCAGGGATGAACCAGGTCGGTCAAACCGTTGACAACCGGCACGTCGGCGTATTTGGCCAGACCGGTGACGTCCGCGTGTGAGAATGTGCGAATCATGATCAGCCCGACAAACCGGGATAGTACTTTAGCCACGTCGTGAACCGATTCGCGCACGCCGATCTTGATTTCATTGTCGGTAATATAAAGCGAATTGCCCCCCAGCTCATTGATGCCAACCTCAAAGGACACGCGCGTTCTTAACGACGGTTTGGTAAAAATGCACGCCACCGACTTCCCGGCCAGTGGTTTGGGAGAAATCTCCCCACTTTTCATTTTGCGACATAATTCGAAGATTTCGAGGACTTCCTGACGGGTCAAATCGGTTATTTCACACAGCGAACGAGGCATATCGACTCCTTTCCTTTCTTAATTTCATCATTTTATAAATCGCCGAAAGTAACACCGCCCGACCGGACTTGTCAACAGCTGATTAAATGCCGGGAGTTACGACGATTATTTTACTTGATTAATAATATACCCCCACCCTTATTGGATAATGAAACCATGACCGGTAACTTTCGTAATTTGCGTCAAAGGAAACAATCGAGGAAGATATGACCAATTCACGAATTATCTGGGCCATAGCCCTGATCATGATCGGACTTGTCGCCATCGCCGTCCGGGCCGATTTGCTGGACTGGCCTTTTCGCTTTATCTTTCGTAACCTGTTTTCAATCGGGCTCATTGCCCTGGGCATTTATCTGATAATCCGGCAGCTTAACCGGCCCAAAATGACCGACCCGGCTGGGCACTCGGAATTACTCGAACCTTATGCACCGGGTTTCCAGACCTTCGAAAAGGCTTTCGGAGACCTTCACTTTGACGCCCGCGACACCGATCTCAACGGTCGTCACTTCTCGACCGTCTTCGGCGATATCATGTTATATCTGTCGGGTGGCCGCCTGGTACCGGGAATAAACCGATTGACGGTATCGGCCGTATTCGGCGATATCAATGTCACTGTGCCCAAAGAAATGGCTGTTTTCGCCACCGGGTCGGATACTTTCGGCGACATTACCATTTTCGGCAAAGTCGCCTCGGGCATGGCCAACAGCCTTATGCAAAAGACCGATAATTTCGATTCGGTCCCGGATAAATTATATATCCATGCCCGAACCGTTTTCGGCGACGTCCGCATTCATCAGGTTTGAGACCGATTTTATTTATGCTCTTCCACCGTCCAGCGGGCATTGACATAAAGGCAGATTATCTCCGCGCCGAAGCCCCAGGATTTGACGGTATCAAGACTTTTCTTTAATTGGGTTTCCTGAAATTCTCGTTTGACCGGATTGCCGGCACAATCATGATGCCCCACCAGGGCAATGATTTTCGAGCCGTGCTTATTGACGGAAACATCGATTCGGTGTCTGATGGAATCAAGCGCAGCAACGTTGGTACCTTCGGCAAGGATTTTTATCGGTCCCGGCTCGGTAATGGTATCCACGTGATCGGCTCCGAATTTGTTCTTCAGATATTCAATGACGGGCAATTGTATCCTGCCGTCCATACAGTTTACGGCGGTGGCAAACTTGCCTTTAGGCATTGGCTTATTCTCCCGATTTCTATCATAATATATATCTGCTTAAATCTTCGTCTTCGATTATTTCGCCCAGCTTCTTATTGACCATCCCCACCGTTATACGGATATTTTTCTGTCCCGCCGGGGCTTCGAACATGATGTCTTCCAGAAGCGTCGTCATGACCGTGTGAAGCCTCCTCGCCCCGATATTTTCCATACTATTGTTGACCTGCTCGGCGATCTCCGCTATTCGCTCAATAGCCTTTTTATCGAAAGTAAGATTAACATCTTCGGCCTTCAACAAGGCCACATACTGCTTGATCAGAGCGTTCTGCGGTTCTGTCAGGATTTTAACGAAGTCTTTGGCATCCAGCGAGCCCAGTTCAACCCGTATCGGGAATCGCCCCTGGAGCTCCGGCACCATATCCGATGGTTTCGAGGAATGAAATGCCCCGGCCGCGATAAACAGCATGTGGTCGGTTTTGACCAGACCATACTTGGTCATAACCGTCGAGCCCTCGACAATCGGTAATATATCCCGCTGGACCCCCTCGCGCGAGACATCGGGACCGGTTTTGGACTTCTCCCCGCAGATTTTATCGATTTCATCGACAAAAATGATCCCCGATTGCTGGGCGCGCTCCAGGGCGTCCGCGATAACGTCGTCCATGTTTACCAGACGGTCCAGCTCGTCGGCAAACAGAAATTTCCTGGCCTCGGATACCGTCGTCTTGCGCCGTTTGGTTTTCTTGGGGACAATACCCGAGAACATTTCCTGGAAGTTAATGCCCAATTCTTCCATTCCCATAGGCGAGAAAATCTCGACCACCGGGAATCTGTCCTGCGCGGCCTCGATTTCCACCGTTCTCTTCTCCAGTTTACCGTCACGTAATTGCTGGCGGAGCTTCTCTCTGGTATTGCCGATATCGATATCGCCCGATTCCAGTTGAACCACATCCTCCGGTGGCTGGCTTTTCTTTGAACGCGGCGGAGGCAACAATAAATCCAGCAGGCGTTCTTCGACATTTTCCTGAGCCTTGCCTTCCACCGCCTCGGCCTTCTCCTGACGAACCATATTGACCGCCAGGTCCACCAAATCGCGCACCATCGATTCCACATCCCGCCCGACATACCCGACTTCCGTAAATTTGGAGGCTTCCACTTTTAAAAATGGCGCTGACGCCATAGCCGCCAGACGACGCGCAATTTCGGTTTTACCGACGCCGGTCGGGCCGATCATTAAAATATTATTGGGCTGAATCTCGCTTTGCATGTCGCCGCTCACGGCCTGACGCCGCCAGCGGTTGCGAAGCGCAATCGCCACGCACTTTTTGGCCTTCTCCTGGCCAATGATATACTTATCCAGATGTTCAACTATTTCTCTGGGAGTCTTGGCAATCTTGTTTATCATTTCAATGTTTCCACCGTGATATTGTCATTGGTATAAACGCATATGTCCGCCGCGATTTTAAGCGACTTCTGGACAATCGTCTCGGCCGAAAGTTTCGGAGACGTCGACAGAAACGCCCGCGCCGCGGCCAGCGCGTACGTCCCCCCCGAACCGATCGCCAGAATACCGTCATCGGGCTCGATCACTTCACCCGACCCGGCAATTATAAGAGAATTCTTTCGGTCGGTAACCGCCAGCAATGCCTCCAGCCGCTGGAGGTACTTATCGGTCCGCCATTCTTTGGCCAACTCCACCGCCGCTTTCGGCAGATTTCCGTTGTACTCCTCTATTTTGGCTTCGAATCGTTCGAATAAAGCGAAAGCATCGGCCGCCGCACCGGCAAAACCGGCCAGTATCTGGTCGTTGTACATCCGGCGGATTTTCACCGCCTTCGATTTCATGACGGTATCATCCAGCGTCACCTGACCGTCGCCGCCCAACGCGGCCTGACCTTTATAGCGCAACCCCAGTATGGTTGTGGCATGAAATTTCATATCTATCTCCTTAAGCCCGGGGGTGGGCTTTATCATATACCTTTTTCAACTGCTCCGTGGTAATATGCGTGTACTTCTGCGTCGTGGCCAATGAACTGTGACCGAGCATTTCTTTAATGGCCAGAATATCGGCCCCGTTTTCAAGCATATGCGTGGCGAAACTATGACGAAGCATGTGCGGCGTCACTTTCTTGCCCAGCCTGGCGCAATATTTCAGCACAATGCGATTGACCGACCGTGTGGTCAGAGGCTCGCCGCGATAATTCAAAAACAGGTAACCTTGATGATCCGGGCGTGACCCGATAAACAATTCACGAACCTCCAAATATTCCCTGAAATCGCTTGCCAGCGATTGCCCGAACGGAACCGCTCTTTCCTTGTTACCCTTGCCGATAACCGCCATCGCCCCTTTGTTCAAATCGACGTCGGAAATCCTGACCGAGGCCATCTCGGCCCGGCGGATGCCGGTCAGATAAAACAGGGTCACCATCAGGTAATCCCGCCGACTTAAATAATTATCCTTGTCCAGGTAATCGAATAACTCATCGGCCTCCTTCTGCGACAAGAAACCGGGAATCTTCTCTTTATATTTCAGATGTTGCAGACGGCACAAAAAGCTCGCGCCGTCCTTCTGCTGCGCCAAATATTTCTGAAATCCGGCCAGAGCATAGATAAATCCGGCCAGCGTTCGCACCGAAACACCCTCGGCCCGGCGGGCCGCCAGATATTTGCGAAGCAGTATGGCATTGACTGCGGGCGACGGTTCGTGTTTTTTATACTCCCGCTCCAGAAACTCCGCCCAGGGTTTAAGATTTATCCGATAGGTTTCAATGGATCCCGCCGCCAGCGTGCTTTGCCGGGCGAGATACTTTATATAATCGTTGAACGCTTTTATAATCACGGAGGGAAGATATGGCAAATCTAATCTGACGTCAATTAAAAGCGCTATCGCTTTTGCCAGTTCTGGCGCGTCAGGCCGAACAGGTCCAAATCCATAAACCGGCCGTTATGAAACATGGCCTGCCGAAGTGTCCCCTCATATTTAAACCCGCATTTTTCCGCCAGTTTTTTGCTCGGCGTATTTTCCGGAAAAATGCGCAGCATAAAACGGTTAACCGGCTTGATACCAAACATATAGGCAACGAATAAAGCCAGCGCCTCGCTCATATACCCTTTGCCTCTGTCTTCCGGCCGCAATATGCGATAGGCAATTTCGAAACCATCAATATGAGTAAAACTTTGAAAATACATGATCGCCCCGACCAGTTTGTCGGATTTGTCGACAATGTGCAATTTGCCGGAATCATCGGCCCAGAAATTATCCTTATGATAACGTTCCTTCTGTTGCGATTCTCTTATAAACCAATGTGGCCAGAAATCCCCTACATCGGACATGAGAAGTGGTTGCGGAAATTCGGACAGTTGCTTAAGGTGGATTTGAGGCCTTTAAA
>CAYWLR010000024.1:0-41088 GCA_964459465.1 uncultured Ignavibacteriaceae bacterium
CCGACGGTATTTTGGTGGTCGACGATAACGGGAAAACCATTTTTGCCAACAGGAAATTTGCCGAGATGTGGCAAATTCCCGATGAGATTATGGCCACCGAGAATGACGAAAAACTGCTGGGCTTTGTTCTGGACCAATTGGTCGAACCAGAACAATTTGTGAATAAAGTCCAACAGCTTTATAAATCTCAAGCCATCGATTTTGATACGCTTTATTTCAAGGACGAGCGCGTCTTCGACCGTTATTCCTGTCCCCTTATTAAGGAAGGTCAGACCGCCGGACGAGTCTGGAGTTTCCGCGACATCACCGAAAAAATCCAGAACGAACAACAAAAAAATCAGTTGAAGGAAAAACTCGAACGCGCTTACCGTATGGAGTCCCTCGGGATTCTGGCCGGCGGCGTGGCCCATGACCTCAATAACATGCTCGGCCCGCTGGTTGGCTACCCCGAATTGATATTGAGAAAGCTCCCCGAGGATAGCCCCGTGCGCCAGCAAATAGTGCGCATGGGCCGATCTGCCAAAGATGCCGCCGATGTGATTCAGGATCTGCTTACCCTGGCCCGCCGCGGCCGCTATGAAATGAAACCGACCGACCTCAATGAAGCCATTCGCGGTTATCTTGATTCACCCGCCGCCGCAAAAATGATCGAAGGCCATCCCCAGGTGAATTTAAATATCACCTTGAATGACGGGCCTTGCCTTATTATGGGCTCAACTCCGCACCTATCCAAAGCCATCATGAATCTGATCGTCAACGCTTATGACGCCATGCCGGAAGGTGGGGAAATTAATGTAACGACCAGTCTCCAGACCCTGGCCCGCCTGCACAGCGGTCACGACCGTATCAATCCCGGAGAATATATCGTTTTCAGCGTGAAAGACAATGGACCGGGCATTGAAAAAAACGATTTGGATAAGATTTTTGAACCGTACTACTCCAAGAAAAAAATGGGAACCAGCGGAAGCGGTCTGGGTTTGTCTGTCGTCTATGGTATTGTCAAGGATCATAACGGATATTATGACGTTCTATCCGAACCGGGGAAGGGCGCCGAATTCCTTTTATATTTTCCGGCCACGGCGCGACTGGTTGCGGCAGACAACGATGTCGCATTAGACTTCAACGGCTCTGAAAAACTGCTGGTCGTGGATGATTCCGCCGATCAGAGGGAAGTCGCCACCGAACTGCTCTCGTCGCTCGGTTATGAGGTCGCTTCCGTATCCAGCGGGCGGGCCGCTGTGGACTATTTAAAGAGCCACCGCGTGGACTTGGTCGTTCTTGATATGATCATGGAGAAAGACTTCGATGGTCTTGAAACATACCGGGTCATATTGAATTCCCACCCCCATCAAAAAGCCATTATCGTCAGCGGCTTTTCCGCCACCGACCGGGTGGAACAAACGCTGGCACTGGGCGCCGGTCGTTATATCAAAAAACCCTATACCCGGCAGGAAATCGGCCGGGCCGTCCGCGAAACTCTCGACGGCACGCCGCACCCGGCTGGCGAACGGGTCGGCTAATAATTTTTCCAGATATTCGGTTAAACCTTCCGGCATAACTTGACAAGTCATTAATCAAGGTTTTATTATTTCGCATTATTATTATCGGGGCGATATGGTGCCGGGGCGGAGTTTTAATGTCGGTATGTTTCTATCCGTTCCGGATGGATGAATATGTTATTAGGGAAATATAAATATTAAAGGTGACGGAGAATACCATGCCAACCAAACGAGCCGGGGATATGATGATACCGCTGGAGAAGTATCCTCATATTCCTCACTGGTTTACACTTCGGCAGGCGGTCGCCGAAATAAAAAACTCCCAGCTTGAAGTCGGCGGACAAAGATCTCTGCCGCGATCGGTCCTGGTTTTTGATGAAAAATATCATCTCCTCGGTGTGGCCCGCCGCCGCGATATTCTTCGCGGTTTGGAGCCGAAATTCCTGAAAACCATGCCGATGGCCCACCGCCGCCAGTTGTTTGATATCGAAGCCGATCCGGATTTGACCGTCCTGTCCGTAGGCCGGGTCGCTCAGGCCGTACGGGAACAAGCCGATCAGCCGATAAGTGTGGTCATGCAACCCATTATGGACACGGTTGAATACAACGATCACATCACCAAAATCATTTACAAAATGATCAGCAAAGATTTGGACCTGCTTCCGGTTATGAAAGATAATCGGATTGTCGGGGTAGTCCGATCGGTGGATGCCTTCAATGAAATTGCCAATATCCTGCTGGAAGAATAACCGGCGGTTAATTTTAAACGATGGTGGACTATGAATAAAGCCGATAATGACAAAGATAAAAATATCCCCCGCGGGGGCCTTCCGCCCATGCCCGGTTCGGTCGAACTGGTCGTCGTTAAGAAAAAATTGGATTATAAAAGGCTGTTTTTCATGTTGCTGGGCATCACCCTGTTTAGCGCCGTATATTTTTCGCCCTCCTGGCCGAGTGCAATCGATCCCGCCGGAAAAATTTTCGAACTGACCCGTGAAGGCAAGGCCGCTCTGGGATTGTTCTTTCTGGCCGCGACATGGTGGGTCTTTGAAGTCGTCCCCATCGGCGTAACCGGAATATTGATTGGTATCGTACAGGCCATTTTCCTGATTCGTCCGGCCAAAACCGCTTTCGGAGATTTCATGGATCCCTCGGTCTGGTTCATCGTCGGTTCCGTAGTCATCGGCATGGCCTTCAGCAGTACCGGACTGACCAAGAGGATGGCCTACAAAATGCTTTCCATCGTTGGTGAAAAAACCAGCATGATATACCTGGGCTGCTTTGCCATGACCGCCGCGTTGACTCTGGTTATGGCCCACACCGCCGTCGCGGCGGCCATATTTCCTCTGCTTATGGCTATATATTCGCTGTACAGCGACGACGAAAAACCGACCAAATTCGGCAAGGGCCTGTTTATCGGTATGGCCTTCGTGGCCGGAGCCGGAAGTATCATCACCTTGCTGGGTTCCGCCCGGGCGGCCGTGGCTATAGGCTTTTTCCGCGATATCGCCGGGACCGAAATATCATTTTTCGAGTTGAGCTATTACATGCTGCCGGTTGGCTTCGTCATGGTTTTCGCCCTCTGGGGTTTGTGTATGGTCCTGTTCAAACCAGAACATAAAACCATACCCGGCCTGCGCGACCGGGCTATCGAGTTGTACCGCCATCTCGGCGTCATCAAGCGCCAGGAATGGATTACGATAATCATTGTCGTCGCGACTATCGTCGCCATCGGCACCAAAGATTTCATCGGCCCGCTGGTGCCCATCAATAAGAGCGCCATCATCCTGATTTCGACCATACTCTTTTTTGTTTTTAATATTCTCAAACTCGAAGACCTCGAAAGTATCCCGTGGAACATCGTCCTGCTGTTCGGCGGGGCAATGAGCATCGGTTTTTGTCTATGGCAGACCGGGGCGGCCGAATGGATCGCCGTGCAATGGTTGTCGCTTCTGCAGGGCGCGCACTGGTTTATCTTCGTCATGGGTATTGCCCTGTTCGTCCTGATTATGACCAACCTGATCATGAACGTCGCCGCCATTGCCATATCGCTTCCCGTGGCCCTCGTCCTTGCTCCGTACATGGGCGTGGAACCCGAAGTCATATTGTTCGCGTCGCTGGTAACAGCCGGTATGCCGTTTTTGTTTTTGGTCGGGGCGGCACCCAATGCCATTGCCTACGAAAGCCGTCAATTCACGAGCGGACAATTCTTCATGGCCGGACTTCCCGCCAGTCTTCTGTTACTTGTTGTTTTGGGCCTTTTTGTTACAATTATCTGGCCGTTGATGGGTATGCCGGTGGTTGGAACGCCGGTAGTGCCGTGATTATATTTTTATATTGAATAAGCGCCGGTTATTCCGGCGCTTTTAGATTGCCTTAAATGAAAATCGGCCTCCCGGCCGCGTGCATCAATTCTTTATTCCGCTGGCGAAGCGAATATGACCGAAACCGTATTTACCGTCGCCCGCGACCGGGATAATCAGAACATTATTGAACCCCCGCCTGACCGCTTCTTCGGGCACGCGGCTCCGCTCCACTCGGAGACCTCCGCCGGGGATGATATGCGGGTCGATTTCTCCGGCCGCGATAATCGTGCTGTCCAGCCGGAAATAAATCATGTACGTATCGTTGTGATCGATGCTGTACTCCATGTACTTCGAGTCAAGAACCTTATGAAGACGGACCGTTACGCCCCGCCTGTCCATCATGAAGCAGTCCTCGGCATCACACGGCGTTCCCTGTGTTTTGGGATGGCTGACATGCCGATATTCCACCTGGTGAGGCGACAGTTCCCGATAAACCGCCAGCATCTGTTCGTGAATATGACCGAGCGTATCCTTGTTTATACGATACATTTCAAAGGGAGCATTCCATGTGGCGTAGTAACTGGCGGCCTCCAGCATCGCATATTCCGTGCCGAAGCAGGCATTGAATATGGTCCTGAATGTATTTACGGGAGTTGCCGAGTGGGATAGCGCCTTCAAATCTTGATCCGGCAAAAATAAGGCGTACAAAATGGAAAAACGCTCGTTTAAATTGGTGGTCGCCGACCCGACCCAGCTCAACTGCGATCCGGGACCATGATCACCCATGATGACTATTATCGGTCGCCTGTTTTCGGGACAATTAAGCAGGGCATTGATGACTCTCGTCATACGGTGGTTGATGAATCGAACCTGATTGCGATAGCCCTCGATATAGGCGTCAAGACTTCCACCCGCGTCGGTATAATGCGATCCGTCGCCCATATGGAATGAATGGTTAATATCCACCGAACCGCCGTCGGCGTCAAAAACAAAGGGTGGATGAGGAGCAATGATATGGGCCAGAACGAAATCGGGACGATTGTCGATCGGCCGAGAAGCGAGGCCCTCCAGAGTATTCAGAATCCGGCGGCGATGGATTTCATGAGGTGAAAAGTACCGGTCAAATATTCTCGGCAGGGGGGTGGTGGACAGCAGGATATTACCGAATTCGCTGGATTTCCAGTCGGAGACGATGTAATCATCAGCCAGCTTGAATTCGGTCAGCGAATAGCCGGACTCATAAGCAATCGTCCGGTATCCGACCCTTTTGAGTGACGCCATAACCCGGTTATGAATATATTTGTCATGCAGGGGTTTTCGATCATCGGATTTAGGGTCGAAGCGCGCCAGGTTTTGTACATAATCCATGTTGAGGACGGAGGCCATGGTCTGAAGCGTCTGACCGTAATTGGAATGGGCCGAATCGGCTACGAAAAAGCCCTTTTGGCGCAAATATGCGATAAACTCCGAATTGTCAAAATCATATATCTCTTTTAAAATATCCTGCCGGCCATAGCCGTCGAGGATGATTAAATAAATATCCCGTAGTGAATCATTTTGCGATATTTTAAGACCCGCGCCTTCCTCGTTCTTTTTCGACTCTATTGTAGATTGGCCGCCTATTGTAATTTTAATTACCTGCATCGAAACCAGAACCACACCGAGTATCGCCAGCATTTTAAGGGGCGTGGTAAAATCCCATTTAACGCGGGAGAAAAAAACTGCCGTAGACAAACCCAGCGCCATCCAGATGGGCAGCAGAATCTTATCCGCATCCGACCAGAGCCCCGATGATATAGACATACTTTGGCCCCATAGGCTGGCGAAGTGCCCGTAAGAGAAGAACAAAATGACCCACACGGCCGCCGTCAGACCGGCTTTAATGCCGTCTTTCAAAATCAAGCGCAATCCGACCGTCAGAACCGCGATAATCATGGCAATGGCCAAAAGTGGTGACAGAATATCGCCAAACCTCATTTCATGCGCATTGTGTGCGTATAAGAAAAGGACGGGGAATATGGCATAAAGGGTGGGTGTAACTAACCACAGCAATTTACTTGATCTCATGGCCTTTTTTCATCAGGTGTATCGACCTGGAACTCTTATCGATAGTCACCGAACCTTTCATGTCGAAATACTTCCCAAATGCCCGGCAAAACCCGTCAAAATTGTAGTTTCCAAAAATGTCTTCTCGATAGGCCAGCATCTTTTTGACTCGCGAATCCTCCTTGGGGACGAATTCAATAATCAGTTTATTGCATATTTTATTAAAAAACTCCGCAATTTTCTCAAGAGGCAGGTTATTTCGAATGGCCAGGTGGTGAATAAGAGCCAACGCCAGAACCGTGTCGGCCGGGCCGCGCTCTATAAACGACCTCCTCTCCCGGTTTTCCCAGCCGGTCCCACCGCTGGGATTGAGCAATTCCATGACCAGCGGCAGAAAATTCTTCTCGCCATCATGACGGGCTTTACGATAGCTTGTTTCCACCGCTGAATAGTCCTGATCAAAAGTAATGGTGGGTATCCCCGCATTGGAAGCCAGTCTTGCGAAAATCCCGGTATTGGACCCTAGATCCCAGACATTTGCAGGCCGGGCTTCCTTCAGAAATTTTTCTACAATGGCCAACTTGCTATCGAAAGAGTACTTGCTGTAATTGTTGTCGTCGTAATAGTCTGACCAAAGCGAATGCGCCGGTTCCCATTTTAGTTTAGAAATAGCCGATTCCAGGTTGTCGATTAGCCCCAGCAAAGCGGCTTTCGACATCTTTCGGTTTTTGATATCCGGCTCTCGTTCGGTGGCCTTTTTTAGGGAGCGGGCATGCAAATGTATGTTGGCCAGAAGCGGAAATGACAGGCGGGTTCGCTTGGGCAGAAGCGCCGCCGTCAGATCCAGCGGAATCCCGTCGATATAATTCTCCATGAGCCAGCCCAACCGTACGTCAACTTTGGCCATCAATGCCAGAGGAGCCAGAAAATGCTGGCAAAACTGCCGGTAGGCAATCCAGGGGCGGCCCGGGTGATATCGTTCAAAAGACAGGGTATCGATCAATACCGCCCGGCAACCGATAAACTGAATATTGAAGGCATTGGCATCCTTGAGAGTCATCCCGTATTCAAGCGCGATTTTTTGAATATTTAAAGTCAGGCTGGCGGCATCTTTGAACTGACCGAAACACCACTCATAAGGAAATGATATAAAAGGAACTTGCTCCGGTCTGATAATGATATAAGCCGCCGCTGGATCGGGGGGAGAAATCGCGGCCTTTTCATGGGCAACCATCAGGCCGTCCTTTACCAGACGTTCATACAGACCCGATTTTATGAAAAAATCATAGTCATCCCGGTAGCATTTATTAATCTGCCGGTAAACCTGACCGCCGTTTTTAAATACAAATCCCGATGGATCACGAAACGACCCGAATAACCTGTTCGCGTCGTCGTCAGGCATTTTTATCGCCGCCCTTGCGGCCGGGATTCCTTAAAAGGCCGGTGATCCGACGCCAGAACATCTTGACCGAAAAAACTGCCCCCAGAAGCCCGGCTAACAAAAATTGCAGAAAATACGAGCCGGAGGACGGGTCAATATACGCCTGGGCGTCATCACTCAAAAAAAGTACCAAAATCGGTGTCAGGCACGCAATGAATAATGCTCTCGTGAGGGTCGAGCGAATTGTATCAGAACGAATCATCACCCAATGGTGTCCTTTCTATATTGCTTTACGTAGGGTGAGGGATTTTGTTCAGTCTATTTTATTTTTTTATCCGCCCAGGGCCTTACGGGTAAATTTGCCCTTCAGCTCGGGGATGACGAATACTCCGTCCTTACGGATAAGCCGCCCGTCAAACCATATCTCGCCCCCGCCATAGTCCTTGCGCTGAATCTGTACCAAGTCCCAGTGAATGGCCGACGTATTACCGTTGGGTGCGTCGTCATATGATTTCCCCGGTGTGAAATGAAAAGAACCGTCGATTTTTTCGTCAAATAAAGTGTCTTTCATCGGCTCCTTGATCATCGGGTTTACGCCTAGGGCGAATTCCCCGACATACCGGGCTCCGGGGTCGGTATCGAAAATTTTATTCAGGTTTGTATCATCTCCCTTGCAGGCGGCTTTGACGATTTTGCCGTTCTTGAACTCCAGCCGGATGTCCTCATAGACGTTGCCTTCGTAAAGCGACGGAGTATTATAAGTAAGGTAACCGTTGACCGAATTTTTTACCGGAGCCGTAAAGACCTCGCCGTCGGGGATATTGAATCGTCCGTCACACTTGATGACATTGATGCCCTTTATGCTGAACGTCAAATCCGTGCCGGGGCCCTTGATATGAACCTTATCGGTCTTTTTCATCAGCTTGACCAGCGGATCCATGGCTTTGGACATCTTGGCATAATCGATGCAACAAACGTCATAATAGAAATCCTCGAAAGCCTGCTGGGATTTCTGGGCCAGCTGCGCCATGGCGTTATTGGGAAAGCGCATGGCCACCCATCGGGTATTTTTGATGATGATATCGCCCATGACGGGTTTGGCATATAGCCTTTTGAATGACTGCATCGTCTTCGGGGGAACATCGCTCAAGTCGAACGGATTATCGGCCCCGTTGATACTGATATAACAGGCCGTCTTTTTGGCCATGCCCTTCATGAAGTTCGCATAAATTTTTATCTGCTCGTCGCTGGTATGGTGCAAAAATTGTCGGGTCAGCGAATCATCGCTGTAATGCCAGAAGGGAACCCCGCCCGCTTGCGTGACCTTGCGTATAAGCACCTTGGCCAGTTCCAGCGAAGGGACGCCGCGCACCGAAATATGCACCAGGTCGCCCTTCTTGACGGCACAGGAATAATTAACAAGAATATCGGCCAACTTTTCATTGCGGGGATCGGTCATTTTTCCTCCTTCGGCAGGCATGGCTCCGCCGGAAAATTAAGTAAAATATGGGCCATAATATCGCATGATACGGCAATTGTCAAGGCTTCGCAGACGGTTCGGGAAATTATCCAAAACAGAAATTACTTGAATTCGTCGATAATTCGGCGGAAGGCCCGAATATGATCCGGGGTTGTGCCGCAGCAACCGCCAATGACGGCAACCCCGATTTCAAGAAGTTTCACCATTTCCGCCGCCATAAATTCCGGCGTTTCCGGATAAACCATATGGCCATCGTGCATGACGGGCAGACCGGCGTTGGGTTGGATAATCAAGGGCTTTTTAGTATACTTTTTGAATTCGGAGGCGACGGCTATCATGTTATGGATTCCGTTGCCACAGTTGGAGCCAACCATGTCGGCTCCGGCCTTGACCAGATTTTCCGCGGCCTGTTTTATCGAAACGCCCATTATGGTATGGAAACCCTTAGGCGTATTCTCAAAAGTCATGGTGGCCCCAAGCGGGATAGAATGATTAAGATCACGGACGGCCTTGATGGCCAGGCGGGCCTCACTGATATCGGTCATTGTTTCCACCGCAATCATATCGACACCCGCTTCCAAAAGAGCCTTTATCTGACGACGAAAACTATCATACATTTGCGACGGATCGATGTCCCCATATGGTTCCAGCATGCCCCCCGATGGTCCGACCGATGCCGCCAGAATAGCATTGTGACCGATAGCCCGGCGAGCCAGCCGAACAGCCGTTTCGTTTATTTCTTCGCATTTTTTCCCCAGGCCGAATAGAGACAGCTTCAGGGCCGATCCGCCAAAGGTATTAGTCAGAATTATATCGGCCCCGGCATCAAGATAGGCCCCAGCAAAATTTAAAAGGTTTTGGGGTCTTCAAAATTAAGTCTTTCCGGGCATTCCTCCGCCCGAACACCATGCCGAAACAGCATGGTACCCATAGCCCCGTCACAAAGTAATCTTTCGCCTCGGGCCAGACGGCCCAGTATATCAGCGTTCATACCGACCCGACAATCCCACTTATGGTTTTATTTCATTGGCCGGTTACATCGGCATATACATTATATAATATAATGAATCCTTTATGGCAAGTGCCGCCACCCTATGTTATTACAAAATTTATTTCGTTGTCTTACAATAGGTAACAAGTTTTTTAAAGAAAAACTAAACAATTAGTTGTCGGAATCGTAGAATGGACTATGGTTAAACAACTAATTAATTAATAGATAAAGGTTTTTTATATATGGCTCGTAAACCTACCCCGACATTGACCGAGGCCGAACTCAAGGTCATGGAGGTTGTCTGGGACCTTGGCGCCGCCTCGGTTAACGATGTCCTCGATTGGTATTCTGATGATATTAAGCCCGCCTACAATACGGTTTTGACTATTATGCGTATTCTTGAAGATAAAGGTTATCTGGAGCATCGTAAAAATGGCCGAGCATTTATTTACCGTCCTCTTGTGGATCGCAATCATGCGCGACGGAAGGCGGTGCGCCATCTGGTCCGCAGTTTCTTCGATGATTCCCCAGAACTGTTAATGCTTAACTTGATAAACGATGAAAAACTGAGCCGGGATGAATTGCGGCGGCTCAAAAAAATGATCGCCGAAAATGAAGGAGGGATGTAGGATGGAGTTCTATTTCAATCACTTCAGCCGCTTCGCTCATTTCTTTGTCAGCCAGATTGGACAGATGCTGATTCCTTCATTTATATTAAGCGCGGCCGTTGCCGCTGTGATGCACTTCATAAAAAGCGTCGATGCCGCAGTTCGCTATAAATTATGGTTGGCGGCGCTGATGATAGTGATTATCATGCCGCTTTTCACGACACTGGTACTGCCCGAAATAAATTTGACCCAGTACGCAAAGAAAGCATTAATGACAAATGTTAAATCCGAATCGATAATGTCAAACGTTAGCCATGCGCGGGAAGAATCCCTGAATTACGCGGTGCCGAATATTAAAACGGAAACGGATTACACATTATCACTTGCCGAATATCCAACCCCGACCGTCATCAGCACCGCTCAAACTAGCCCCTCGACCAAAACCGCCGCGCATACGGCCGTCATCCCGCAAAAAACTGATTCCCAAAATGAATATTCATATCATCGGTTGCTTCTTGAAGGATTCCCGATGATTGCCCTGATGCTCTGGCTTTTTGTGTTTCTGGTTATGATATTTCGAATTGTGCTGGGCTATCGCGGGCTGCAATGCCTGAAGGCTTCGGCTTTGCCGCTTACCGAAGACCGGTTCCGGCGCGTCCAACGGCTGATGCCTTCTTTTTCCACGAAGCGTCGTATGGCTGTTCGGCAATCGGACCGGATTAATGTTCCCGTCTCGGCCGGATTTATCCGGCCGATGGTGATCCTGCCGGCCGGCCTTATCGATAAACTGGACGACCGGGAATTGCAGGCGATTATTGTGCACGAAATAGCTCATCTGGTGCGATTTGACGACTGGATGAAACTTGTGCAAAAGGCCCTGACGGCACTTTTCTTCTTCAATCCGATCGTCTTATGGATTGGCCGCAGGCTCGATCTCGAGCGCGAACTGGCCTGCGACGCCGTGGTGCTGGATTTAATCGGCCAGCCCCGGCTTTATGCCCGTTGTCTTACCAAAATGATACAACACACTATTATCCCCATGGAACCGACCCTGGTGACGGGAGCGATTCTTTCTAAAAAGCAGATTTTCAGGAGGATTGAAATGATTCTGCAATCACAATCAAATACTCGGCCCCTGTCTGCCGGCCGGTTTGCGGGATTGATATTATCATTTATTATTGTGGCAATAATGGCATTTCAAACGGCGCCGGCATTGGCCTGGCCATATCATCCTTTTAAATTCACGGTCATCGCCGAAGTCATCAAGGAAAAGTCCGATTCATCGACCGCAACAGTATTCCGCTCCGAGAAAAACGAAAAGTGGCAGAAAGTCCCGCCGCCCAAAGCACCGCTTGTATTCCTTCCTGGTGAGTATCTGCTTGAGCTTGATTCGGCGGGCTTACTGGAGGAGCTTGAAGCCGCTCTCGAGGAGGTCGAACTGGAAGCCTTGGACGAACTGCTCGAACAACCGGATGAATTTGAACCGGCCATGGTCGTTCCGCCGGTGGAGCCTCTCGCTCCGGATGTGTGGGTGGTCCCCGGATCCGAGACCCGCTTCAAAAAATCGGGCGATTATATAATCTTTACTCCTGTTTTTGATGGTGATGCTTTTATAGACAGCAAGGAAGGAGCCAAATACCTCGAGCAATTGGCCAAAACCAAAGCCAAATACGCCGAAGATTATGACGAAGCCTTGAAAAAATACCACGCCATCCGGACGGATAAAGATAAACGAGAAGCCGTTAAACAGGAAAACGAAGCTAAACGGTATTATGCCGAAGCGATGGCCCATGCCCGGGAAGCATCCCGCAGCAGGCGGACTCTCGGCAGCATGATCGAATCGTTTAGTGATTTTATTGATGACTTCGGCGAAGATCATTATGTCATGATTCACCATGACGATGACGGTTCTGTCGCCTATGAGTGGAAGCAGGGTTCCGATAAAGTCCGCATCGAATCCGAGGGTGAATTCAAATTGAACGACGATGATAACGAAATCATCTGGATGGCCCGCGACGCTCTGGTTGAAATCTCCGAGCGCAAGGCGGGTATCAAACGGGAAATCAGGATCGAACCGGACAATGACGGCAAGCCGCTGTACACCTACCGCTACAACAGTAACGCCCGGGAATTCAACTCCGAATCCCGCCAATGGTACCATCAGGTCATGATCGATTGTGTCCGCAAAACCGGCTTCAACGCCGCCGAAAGAGCCCGGCGTATTTATCAGAAAAAAGGACTGGACGGTATCCTTCTCGAAATTGAAGGAATGGAAAGCGATTACGTCACAAGATTGTATTTGGGTTCATTGATCGAAAAGGAACAACTTACCGACGATGAACTGGGTCGCCTTATCCGATTTGTGACACAAAATGTAGATTCCGATTATGAAAAGGCGGAAATATTACTTGGTATTGCCAAAATTCAAAAAAATGAAAAATACCTTTTGGGAGATTTCATCGAGGCGGCCCGATCGCTTGACTCCGATTATGAACGGCGGCGAGTCCTGTCCGAATTAAGTCTGAACTCCGAAGTCAGCACCGGCGTTATGCTCGGCATCCTTGAGATCGCCGAATCGATGGATTCCGATTATGAGCGCGCCCAGCTTCTTCTGCAGCTGTCCGATTTGCAGCGCGACGACCGGGAATTCCGCCTGGCCCTGATGCGGGCCATCGGAGCGATAACCTCTGATTACGAACGTAGCCGAGTTATACAGAAGTTGCTGGAAGAGGGACGTGCCGACAGCAAAATCGCCGCCGATGTGCTAATGCTGATCGCCGATATGTCCTCCGATTATGAAAAATCGAAAATTCTGATATACCTGGCCGGTCACTCGCCGCGAGATCAGAAGCTGTTCGATGCTTATATGGCTGTTATCGAGGCGATGTCCTCCGATTATGAAGTAAAAAAATCGCTAATGGCCTTGGGGCCGTTTTATGATCTGGATGATTCGACCCTTTTGAAAGTTTTAAATATTACCGCGCATATCAGTTCCGATTATGAACGCGCCCAGATTCTGAAGGAAATGATCGGCGAGGTGAATCGTGGGGTGCAGGTTCGCCGCGCCCTGCTCGAATCGGTCGATGAAATCAGTTCCGACTATGAATCGTCGCAAATTCTTCGGGATATCATTGGCAAAATTAACCTCGATGACGATGATGCGGCACGCGATATTCTTGTACAGGCCGAACGGATTTCATCCGATTATGAAAAAGCACAGGTTTTAAGCGAATTGATTCCGAGCATTCGCGGGCGCGGGGGGCTGGAAGAAGACCTGGCCGATGTTATCGAAACGATAGGCTCCGATTACGAACGAAACAAGCTTTTTGCTGAATTATATCGAAACACACGGGGAAAACGTTAAAACAAAAGGCCCTGTGCACCCATGGTCCCGGCCGCAAGGTCGGGACTTTTTTTTGCGATTTTTTGACCTTTTCGGTTCGGGCGGTGTTATAGCGTCATAACCGAAACGGAGGTATAAAGTGAACCTGAACAAGATCGCCGTTATATATGGTCTGCTGTTGATCCTGCTGGGGATAATCGGATATTTCGGATTTGGTCGGGTCAGTATCACCGCCCTGATCCCCGCCTTTTTGGGGGCGCTGGTCGTAATTGCCGGGTGGCTGGCCCGCGATGAAAAGAAACGCCGCCACGCCATGCACGCCGCGGCGGCTTTAGGCCTGATCGGCTTTATCGGGTCGGTCGGCGGAGTAGCTCCAACCATTCAGTATTTGACGGGAACAGAAATTGCCCGCCCGGCGGCGTCCACAAGCAAAGCTATTATGAGCCTGTTGTCGCTTGTCTTTCTGATTTTGTGTGTTAATTCGTTTATTCAGGCCCGCCGGAAATAAATGGATATGGAGGATTCCTATGATTGGCTCTATGCGGTATTGCCGGTCAGTGTTGACAGGTAGCGCCGAACATCCGACGGTTTTCTGAATTCGACGTATGTGTCGCCTCGGAAGTACTGTCGGATCTTTTTTTCGATGACCGGTTTGTGCCGCCGGTTGAATTGCCAACAGAATTTTATAAAGACGGGATCCAATTTCTCCCGGCAACCGTCACCCATATCGGGACGGATTCGCCCATAATAGCGGATTATTCTTTTAAAAATCCGCCACAGGCTCAAGGCTGCCGGATAATTGAGATAGAAAATCGTATCGGCGTACGGTAATCGCAGTTCAAGCGTCTTGACATAATTACCGTCGATAATCCATCCGTCTCTTTTGACCAATTCGTGCTGTCTGGCGATCCAGTCTTCATCGTCGAGTTCGACCCAGCCAGGTTGCCAGTATAATTTGTCGAGGTGTACAACGGGAAGATACAAAATGGCGCCAAGTTTGATCGCCAGCGTTGATTTGCCGGACCCCGGATTTCCCAGGACAAGCACTTTTTTCATTAAGATTTCCCGAACTCGTTCATTACCTGCGGAATATAAAGTATCTTTTTCGTCTTGACCTTATTATATTCCGACAATATACTCAAAGCAATTAATTTGACTTTGCGGCCCCTTAGGCATTTAATCAAATTATGCCAATCATTGACCTTACCGACAGCTACCGGGTCGGCTTTATCCAAAACCACGACCGGCTGGCCTATGAAAATTCTTTCCCCGAATTATTCGAGCATTACTACCGGTTTTGGACCTCGGACAAGTATAATCTGGCAATCATTTCCGACAGTGAAATAGATGTGCGAAAAAAATGGATTTTGGAACACATCGAGCGTTTAGGACGGACTCTGAATGGACGGGGTGTCGAATACGGATTAATTAACTATGTATTTTTTATAGGAGTGGGCACAACCAACGGTCACGCCTTCAAACGGGATGACAGGCTCCATGTCTGGCTTCCGCTGGAAACGTACACCTCCGAAAATCTGGTGCGGGTTTTTGTTACTCATGAGATTGTCCATGCATTGCATTATCACAATAGCCCGTCGTTTTATTTTGAATCGCATGAAGAAAAAAACAGGTTAAGCCGTCTTCTCATAACGGAAGGGCTGGCGACTTATATGACGCGCGAGCTGTTGGGTATTTCGGATATCGAGGCCATGTGGGCAGACTTTCTCGACAAAACCACCGCCAAAGAATGGTGGGAGGCCTGCCGTCGCGAAGAGCCCCGCCTCTTTCAAATAATTTGCGATAATTATTCCCGAAGCGATACCCGTCCGGAATTATTCCAGGCCAACGATAAGCGGGATATATATAAGTTTCGCGCAGGATATTACGCGGGGCTTCAACTGTTCGACCGGTTTTGCAAAAGTCGCCGCCTGTTGTTTCCAGAACTACTTGATATACAACGCGATAAGTTGGAAAACGAGATATTGTCTTGGATTTTAAATTCTCTGTCGCGTTGTTCGAGCCCGTAAACTTGACAGCCACGTATTCGAAAAGTAAAAAAAGTGTGAACAATGAATTTTGCCTGATATTTTAATTTAACAAAAACATGGCCATTTTATACAATATGGGTCTAAATAGGCCAGGATGCGAATTTCCTGGCCGCAACCCATGCACATTTATACTGAAGGAACCCAACCATGCTCTTGCGATTATTGTTGTCAGCTTTAATCCTCGGGCTATTGTTCGTGGTCATAACCGCCAACAAAAAAGGCTCGGATCAATCAGCCCCGGCCATGCCGCCGGCACGGCCAATTCCCGGCATCGTGGCGGCCGATAATTTCCCGGGCGCTTGTGTCGATTGCCATATCAATTACGTCGAAATGAACCTGGACACCCGCTTCAGCACCCTTTTGTCACATTGGAGTGAGAAGGTGGACCCGAAATTGTTGACTCAAGCGCAAGCCGCAGCCTTGGCCGGGATGACCCTTGAGGGCAAACATCCGCAAGTCCTGGGTATGATTAAAAATATCCCCGGAGATTGCCTGACCTGCCATGCCCGGGAATCAACGACCGCCCCGCCGTTTGCCCGCCTGCTGCATCTGATACATCTGACCGGCGGTCAGGAAAATCATTTCCTTACCCTGTTTCAGGGGGAGTGCACTCACTGTCATAAGCTCAATATGACATCCGGTCAATGGGCTATACCCAGCGGTCCCGAGCACTGAAATTTCAAAATAAAAGCCGGATGGTGTCGCGTCCGGCTTTCAACGATTTGGCATGCAAATACTGACCATCCTCCGGACGGCCTAATGGGAGCCTCAAAGCGGACCGCAATGGTCGCAGGCTTTGACCTTATCGACTTCAAGCTCCGATTTTATTTCGGCTTCTATGACCGTGCTGTTTTGGTCATATTCAACCCGGGCAATAGTGCATGATGATGAAATCCCTTTTGGCGTCAGGCCGAGAAACGCCCGGATCGTACTTTGAATGGCATAGATATGCTTGCCTTTTAAAAATCTGGCGATATCGTTGCCGCCCATCCCCATTCCCTGAAATGAACGTTCCTCCCGGCCGACAATAACGTCTATCGATTGCCCGATAATATCTTCTTGATGCAGTGTTTCGGGGCCAATACTTCCGCCACATGTCTTTTTCAGAAACCGATATGATACCAGACGATCGTCGCTGTCTATAATCAGCCTTATTCTTTCGGTTATATCCCCGCAGGGCATGCCAGTCTCCTTAATCCCGTTACTTTAATATATACGGGTCTGCATCGCCGATTATATCGTTATTTATGTTATGGCCAATGCCTTTGTCTGCCAATAGCTTGGGTTCTTTCATAACCGGGCCTTTAAGTTTTTGGGTAAGCACACCACGAATGTTTAAAAGTTTGGCCGGCATTAAGCGGTAACGTGCCTTCGTACGACCCCCAAAAAGCCGAAAATCCTAACGATATGCCATCTATGGACTTACTTAAAAATCGAAAAAACCCGTAAAAAATGTTTGACTTTTGTCGAAAATATTATATGTATATGCAACAAATATGAATTTGGAACGTTATAATTGATAATTATTAACTGGGAAAAATGGTTTAGACAATGGAAAAACAAAGAGATTTGGTTGAGGGTGTCGGCCGAGTCTGGCTCCTTCTTAAAAGATACGGACGGAAGAAAATTTCCGAGCTGGATATCGGCCTGACCTTCGATCAGATGATGGTTCTGTTTACCCTCCATAATCATGAAGGTCTTAGAATGGGTGACCTGGCCGAAATGACAGATCGCGATCGGACTACAACCTCAAGAATGGTAAGCGGTTTGGAGAAGAAAAACTTGGTTCTACGTGTCGCGGATCGCAATGACCAAAGGCAAAAGATGATTTACCTGACTCATACCGCCAAACAAATGCTGGAGGGACTGGAGCCGCTCAAAGCAGAGTTTTCCAAAACCATATTCAATGGTATTAGCGCCGCCGACCTTAAGAGAACGGGTGAACTTTTGAATAAGGTGGCCGATAATCTTGAATAGGATTTTTTTGGCATATTGTGTGCATTTGCACATAGTGTAGTTGCAAATATATATTTATTCAATTATAAGAGGTAATTATGAAGACTATGAAACTGAAGCTGGTCGCAACCATGATACTCATCCCCATTTTTGCCGGGTGCGACGGCGATCAGGAAGCCAAAAACATGGAACAGATTTATGCCGAAGAAGGCGTTCCGGTCAGGGTTGAAACGGTCCAACCGGTTCCGTTTTCGAGCAAATTGGAATACAATGCCGTTTTATCCGGAACCAGAGAATCTTCTGCCTATGCCACGGTCGCAGACAATATCGACCGCATTAATTGTAAAGTCGGCGATTATGTGGAAAAAGATGCGGTTGTTCTGACCTTCCCGACCGACAACCCTTCGGCACGTTATTTTCAGGCGAAGGTGGCCTATGAAAACGCCCTGGCGACCTATGAACGCATGAAGAATTATTATGATGTCGGGGGGCTGTCAAAACAGGATTATGACAACACCCGGGCTGCATATGAAGTCGCAAAGGCCGACTGGAACGCGGTCAAGCAATCGGTTCTGGTAAAAGCCCCGATAAGCGGCATTTTAACCCGCATCAATGTCCGCGAATCCGAAAACGTCGAGAAAGACGATGAGCTTTTTGCGGTCGCGCAAATCGACCGTCTTAAAGCCAGGATCTGGGTTCCGGATAAAGAGATCTGCAATTTCGAAAAGGGGCAGACGGCTACCGCCCGGTGGGGCGGCATTTCTCTCAAAGGACGAGTCGTTCAGGTGGACCTGTCGATGAATCGCGAACGCCAGGCCTTTGCCGTAGTCGCCGAATTCGATAATCCCGACCATATCGTTAAAAGCGGCGTGACGGCGAGAGTGGATGTTGCCACTTATCAAAACCCCGATGGCATCATTGTGGAACGCAAAAATATTACCAATGACGGTCGGAACAACTTTGTCTATGTCGTCGAAAACGGCGTCGCCCGCAAAAGAATTGTGGAGCTTGGCCGAAGCGACGGCCTCGCCGTCGAAATCACCGGCGGCCTGAACGAAGGCAACACGCTTATAATCGAGGGGCAGTTGCATCTCGATGACGGCAAAAAAATCAGGATAATCGAATCCGATCAGACCCGTATGACGCAGCATTAGCCGATGCTATGTTTGCCTTTGATGGCATAGCATAGTCGATGGCAAAGGAGATAATAGATGTTTCTTTCCGATATTTCGATCAAGCGCCCGATTATGATGAGCATGTTTCTGATTGTCTTTTTGCTCTTCGGGGCTTTGGCCTTTTTTGGCATGCCTCTGAATCTTATGTCCGATATCGATATCCCCTATATTTCCGTGCAGACCGTATATTCCGGGGCCGGGCCGAAAGAAGTCGAAACGCAAATTACAAAAAAAATCGAAGACGCGGTGTCATCCGTCAGTAGAATCGAACAGCTGACCTCGTATTCGATGGAAGGCCTTTCCTTCGTCATTATCAAATTCGAACTGGGTAAAGACGTTGACATCGCCAGTCAGGAAGTAAAAGCAAAAGTCGACGCCATCGTCAGCAACCTGCCCGATGACGCCGAACTGCCGACAGTCGAAAAACTGGACCTTCAGGAAATGCCGATTGTAGACATCATCCTGTCCGGCGATTTGCCGATAACCGAGCTCTGGGATATCGCCGACAAACAGCTTAAGGATCGTTTTTCGCAGATTGATGGTGTCGCTCGGGCAGAAATCAGCGGTGGCCAGGAAAGAGAAATCGAGGTGATTCTATCCGATCGCGTGGTTTTTCAAAATCAGATATCACTGGCTCAATTATCACAATTAATCGGTGCCCATAACCTGGATATGCCCGGAGGCTATTTCAAGGGTGGCGGCCAGGAATACACCGTTCGCATGACCGGACAATTCGGCAGCCTCGAAAATATCGCGGATCTGGAAATCCCGACCGGCTTCGGGTATAAAAGGCTTCGGGATATTGCCGAAATCCGGGACGCCGGAGCAGAGGTTCGCGAACGCACGGCCTTCTTCAATAACCTTGACAAAATCGGCAATCCCGACGTCGTTTTAATAAGCATTGTGAAAACGTCTGAAGGGAATACCGTCGATATCGCCGATGCCGTTCATGAGTTACTCCCTGAAATTGAGGAAACGATTCCCGCCGGCTGTCGCCTGAACGTCGTCACCGATAAATCCGTTTTTGTCCGCGACACCGTCAATGATACTATTACCAACATCATCCTCGGCATTCTATTGACCGGCCTGGTGCTTATGATATTCCTGCACGATCTCCGCTCGACCATAATCGTCGCTCTGGCCATGCCGATGTCGATTCTTTCAGCCTTTCTGTTAATGAACCTGATGGATTACAGCAAGAACATCATTACTCTCATGGCCTTGTCAACGTCGGTCGGTATTCTGGTCACTAACTCGGTCATTGTGATCGAAAATATTTTCCGGCATAAGTACATGGGTAAAAATCGTCGGGAAGCGGCCGCCGTCGGCACTTCGGAAGTGATCACCGCGGTCCTGGCCTCGACCGCCACCAATGTGGCCGTCTTTCTGCCGATTGCCAACATGTCGGGGATACTCGGCCAGATTTTTGAGGCCTTTGCCCTGACCATTGTCTTCGCCACGCTGTTTTCGCTCTTAATCTCCTTTACGCTGACGCCGATGATGGCCTCGTTGATCCTCCCGGAAAATGGTGGCGGGGGCATTAAAAGCATGCGCCGCATCGGCGACTGGTTCGAGGCCATGAATAAAAAAGCCGAGAACGGCTATAAAATGATGCTGGAAAAAATTCTTGCCTCCAAAAAACGCATGATGTCGATTGTCGCCGCCAGCGTCGCCCTGTTGTTGTTCAGTTTCATGTTTGCCGGAAGAATCGGTTTCGAATTTGTTCCCGCCATGGACGAAGGAGATATTCAGATTCAGGTGGAACTCCCTGTCGGATATAACCTGGATGAAACGGCCGACGCCCTGATAAAAATCGAAAATCGCCTCAAGCAGTATTCCACGGTAAAAACCATACTGACCCAGCTTGGTTCGCTTAACATGATCGACCAGGGAACCAATCTGGCGCTGATGAAAATCAAGCTGGTGGACATTGCCGACCGGGAACTGACCACCGAAGAAACGGTCAATCTCATGATCCGCGACCTGTCCGATATGCCTAACATGATCCTTAAAATTAAGGCCATTTCATCCATGGAAATGGGCGGTCAGGATCCGGTGACATTTTATATTCAGGGCCAGGACGTGGACCGGCTGGAATTTTATAAACAGGTGATTCTCGATAAAATAATGGACGTTCCGGGGCTTATCAATCTCAATACCAGCTCGCGTTCCGGCAAACCCGAAATAAGCATTATTCCTGATCGACGGAAAATTTCGGAGGCCGGGCTGACGGTGCATGATATCGCCATGCAACTGCGCGGGGCTTTGACCGGGATGGTGGCGACACAATACCGTGACCGGGGCGAAGAGTACGACGTGCGGGTGATGATCGACGATGCCTCTCTTGATACCCCCGAAAAAATCGCCAATCTGTCGGTTAAAGGGCGCAACCGGACCTATACCCTGTCCGAACTGGCCGACGTTGAATTCGCCGCCGGTGTCAATAAAATACTGCACATTGACAAATACAAAGCCATCCAATTTTCCGGGTCGCCGGCGGCGGGCGTCCCGCTCGGTAACGTGACCGCCGAGATCGACCGCCGTCTGGCCGAAATTGATTTCATGTCGGGATACAAAATGAGCTGGGGCGGAACGGCGGAGATGATGAATGAAGCCATTGTCGATATGCTGACGGCTCTTATCATGGCCATCGTCCTGACCTATATGCTTCTGGCCGCCATTCTGGAAGACTTAAAACAACCGCTTCTCGTGCTCGGCACCTTTCCGCTGGCCCTGATCGGTGTTATTGGCATCATGGTCTTGACCGGAACGACCATGAATATTCTGGCCATGATGTCCGTCGTCATGCTTTTGGGGATTGTCGTCAACACGGCCATCCTGATACTGGACTTCGTCAATATTCTGATGCGCGAACAGGGGATGACGGTTTCGGAGGCGTTGCTCGAGGCCTGCCCCGTTAAATTGCGGCCGATAACCATGGCCGCCGTCGCCATTATTCTTGGCATGCTGCCGATGGCTCTGGGCATGGGGGCTTCCGGTCGCGAATTCCGTCAACCCATGGGTATCGTCACCATCGGCGGTTTGGTGGTGTCGACGATTCTGACCCTGTTTATCATACCGGCCCTGATGGGCTTGCTGACGAAATCTAAACCCGCCTCATTGAGCGTTAAAACCGAGAACAGGGGGTAAATGATGAATAAAACAATATTCCTTTCAATAAGCATGATTCTTCTTATGGCGCTGCCGATAAGGGCGGAAAAATATGACCTCGAACGCTTTCTCGACCTCGTCGAGCAAAACAGCAAAGACCTGAAGCTGGCCGAGCAGGACGTGCATATCGCCGCGACCGAAAAGAAACTGGCGGTATCCGGCGCTCTGCCAAAACTTTCGGCTGCCGCCGGATATACACGCAATCTGGCGGATATGTACATGTATGTGGATTTGGGGGAAGGGACTGCCAAACTCCCCATCACCCGAAACAATGAATACAGCGCCAACGTGGTTTTAAGCCAAACGCTATTTAATGGGGCCGTGTACAATGCCATCCGGGCCGCCAGAGAGTACCGACAACTGACCGATTATGTCTACGATGCCTCGTACCAGGAAATCATGACCTACGCCAAGAAGGCGTTTTATCAAGCCCTTCTGCTTAAGACGGTATGGGATGTTTCGCGGGCATCCGAACAGAATGCTCACGAAAATTATGACGATGTCAAAAAAGCCTATGATCTGGGACTGGCTTCCGAATTTCAACTGCTGCAGGCCGACGTCCGCTTCAAAGATTATATTCCCCGGACGACCGAGGCCAAAAAGAATTACAATGTCGCCCTGATTAACCTGAAAAATATGGCCGGCATACCAATCAACATAGACATGGAACTGGATGGCCGACTGGATGACTATCCCGAACTGCCGGAAACGGTGAAAATTGAAACCGTTTTGAACCGTCGGCCTGACTTCAACGCCCTGCTCTGGGAAGAAAAACTCCGCTCCACAAACGTCAAAGCGGAAAGAGCCTCATATCTGCCGACGCTTGCCGGCAGCCTGACTTATGCCTATTCCGCGCAATCCGACGAGTGGCGGCTGGATGATGAAAACAATGGTCTCATGCTCGGTTTGAACCTTTCTTTGCCCATCTTCACCGGCGGGGCAACCAGCGCCAAAGTGCAAAAGGCACAGATTGAACGCGATAAAACACGCATCGAAATCGACCGTAGCAAACAAAATATCGAACGCGAACTTGAAAGCGTTCGGCTTCGCCTGCAGGAAGCACATAAACGCATCCTCTATGCCGAAGCGGCCATGAAAACGGCCCAAAAAGCCTTCGATATTGCCGAAGCTACTTCCGACGCCGGTCTGACAACCCAGCTGGAACTTAAAGACAGCCGCATTGTCCTGGATAATGCCACGACCGGATATTACGCGGCCGTGTATGAGTATCTCGAAGCCTATTTTGACTGGGAAAAAGCCACCGGTAGGATCGTGCAATGAACCAGGGATGTCTGGAAATAAAACACGTTATGGATTGCCGGCAGGCGACAGACGGGATTCCTTCAGGAGGGCTTGGTTCGCCTTTCTTCGGGCTAAAATTATGAGTGGAGACAGCCCTAATGGACAAAAATGACTCGAAAATTGAAAACCGAACGCGGAAAATTATACTGCGCGAAGCGTATCGCCAGCTTTGCACCTATGGCTATCGGGGAACCAATGCCGATATTGTCGCGGCCAGGGTCGGTCTGACTAAAGGCGCCTTATATTATTATTTTAGAAGCAAAAAGAACCTGGCCTTAGCCGTGATCGATGACATTGTCGTCACCGAAATCGAAAAACTCTGGTTGATACCCCTTCGCCATGCCCGCGACCCGCTTGGTATGCTACAAAAAATTGTCAAAACTACGGCAAACGGGGCCCGCCAAAGAGCCGGGATGGTACGGCTCATGCTCGAACTGGTAGCTATGGGCCGGCCTTTTAAAAAGCGTCTGCAGGAAATCAACGATAGCATAATATACGCTATTGCCGACTCGCTTCGGCAAGGCCGTAAAGAAGGATTGGTTAAACCAAAGCCCGATATATCTTACATAGCGGAAAATATATTAAGTCAACTGGTCGGCGGGATTGTAATTTCTCAAATGTCACCAAACGAAGAACCTGCCAGAAATTTTCAACACGGGCTGACCGAATACATCGAATCCCTCCGAAAAAAATAAAAAGATGATTGAATGGCTAAATTCCCGGGCCACTTGAATCATCACAAATATTTTGGCGATACGGCACATGCGTGCATGTATTTTTACTTCTGCCCTTAAGTTTTTCATTACAAATCAGTTATATTCCATCAAAAAACCTTTAGAGAATGAATCCCTGTTGCCGAAATAAAATAATACTGGACAAACTTTGTATTGTTTTGTATAATCATATATGAGAGTCTTCAAATGAGTAGTTTACGAATACAAATCTGTTTAATTACTTGCGTTCTGTATTTTGGCGCATTGATATTGCCGTCCTTTCTTGCCTGCCCCTGCCGGGCGAAGGCCCCTGTGAATGCGGCCGATATTTATATTGAGGACGTGACCGGTTGTTGTCAGGCACCGACCGCCCAAACCTGCTGCCAGGCCAATACTTCAGCGCCCGATGAGAAGGCCGTGTTCGAGGGAGATATCCCCGAATGCTGCATTTTCGGCATGCAATGTCTTTCTTGTACCCAGTGTTCCACGGCAAAACCATATCTTCCCGTACACGAACGGGTTACGGTTAATCCGGAATTCACTCCGGGTTTTATCGATTTTAATTCCGAAACCATTCAGAGTTATCCTTTCGTTCCGGTGGTACTCGACCGTCCACCGGATCGCGTACATCTTGCTCCACATATTTCGACCACAGTACTCCTTTGTTAATATCCGGCAGCGATTTTGTCGATTGCTGAATCATTCAATAATTATGATAAACCGGCCATACTGGCCAAAGGTAACTACTGAACCAAAAAGGAGTATATCATGAAAAGATCATACGTTTACACCGGGTTGTCCGCCATTTTTATTCTTGCTCTGGCGGTTGTCGGCATGGGTATCGTACCCAGTGCCGATGCGGCTAAAGCCACCAATTGTTGCTGTGGCGATAATTGCCAGTGCGGCGATGCCTGCACGTGCCATGCCGATTGCGCCAAAGTCTGTGCGGCAGGTACCTCATGTGCCTGCGATAAGGCGGCCCAGGATCGTACCGCCGCCTGCACCTGCGGTGACTGCCAATGCAGTCCGTGCAGCTGTTCGTAATAGTCGGGCAGTATCGTATTAACACCCCGGGTGGCCCGTCATTGGCCGCCCGGTCGATTTTATAGACGTAACTTAAATGTTTGTTTTGAGTTTTTTTAATCTGTTACGGGCATCATCGACCATCTTCAGTTGAAACTGCGAATTTCCCCAATGCCCCAAAAATCTCTCATAAGCGGATACTGCTTGCTCCGTCAACCCCAGATTCTCGCACGCGAGGCCGTTATAATAATGCGCCTGTACGATAAATATGGCCCACAGGGTATAATCCAAATAATGATTGCCTATGATATCATTGAATATACCATGAGCCTTTTCGTAGTCGCCGCGCATGAGATATATTTTCCCCATGGCAAAGCGCGCGGTTAGTTCAAACAGCGGTTCGGCCAGCGATTTTTCATAATTTTCTATGGCCGCCTCCAGATCACCGTGCGCCGCCGCCAGCGCACCCTGTGCATACCATAAAGGCATTGCCGGCTTCTTATCGTGCACCAACAGGCTGTCGATCCGGCTGATTATTTCCACCGCCTTATCGTATTGACCGCATTGCGCCAGAATCTCCGCCAAAAAAGAATTGGAACTGGCCCGAAAACTAGGAAAGACCCGGTGGCTTAAAATAAGGCTTTGGCGCATATCGTCTATGGCTTCCTCCCTGCGGTCCAAAAGCATTAGTATGTATGCCCTAACAAAACGATAGGAAGAATATCGTTCTTCGCCCTTTTCAACGATATCGGCGGTGATGAAGTCATCCAGCATTTTGAAAGCACTGTCGAATTGACCGGTGGCAATCGGAAGGCAGGCCAGATACAGCCGCGCTTCGGCACGGGTGATATATTCGGGAGACTGGTTCGCTCTCCGAAAATAACTTTCAGCAGAATCCAGCTCGTGGGCAAAGAAATAGGCATGGCCCAGGTTCATAATTGGTATGTAATAATCGGGTTTTATCTTCACCGCTTGTTTATATGATTCAATGGCCTCATGGACCATGCCGTGATTCAAATAAATATCTCCGCGGCTGTCCAGAGGATTGGCCTCATCCGGGGCCAGTCGTATATAAGTATTAATGGCTTCGATAGCCTTTTCCGTGTTTCCCAGTTTATCGTATGAATATGCCAGAATGTTGTAGGCCAGTTTAAAAGTCGAATCAATCAGCAGTGTGGAATCCAAATAGGCAATCGCATTGGAATAGTCCCGCCTGCCATACAGCAGTTCGCCAAGCGTATAGTAGGCGAGTTTCTCGTCGGGAAACGACGCTGTCAACTCTTTCAATATGACTATGGCCGAGTCTATCTGGCCGTCGATTATTGCCGCGCGCGCCCGAATATATGCCTTTTCGACACGGCCGGCGTTGTCAATGTGCTGCATTGCCCTTGATATGAGTCGAGTATCGGTTAAAAGCGACAAATAGTAATAAGCCATGGCCATGGTGGAATCATATTCGAGTGCCAACCTGAAATCATGGCGTGCGTCATCATGATAAAACCTGAAATAGGCTTTTACGCCCTCGAGATAAAACCGATAGGCCGTCTGCGATTGCGTTGTTATTTCGCTTATTCTGGGGTCATACTCGCCATAAGCCTCTTCCGGAAGACGCAGGGCGCGTTTGACCTCCACCGTCAGCCGGTCGGTTAAATCGTATATCGATTCACCCGCTTTGGCCTCGTATCTATAATCGATGGCCGAATCAGGATAAGCCATGCTGGTCAACCTGATTTTTATTTTGTACTGTGGATCAACTTCCTCGATCGCTCCGGTAATATAAACGCCGGCGCCCGCCTGTTGTGCGGCGTATTGCGCAAACCCGGAATCGTGTTGACTGGTGTATTGTCCGACCGCCATCTGTAAAATACTCTCGATACGATGGTTCGGGACTACCTGAACGTAGTGAGATTGACTTAAATCTGCCGTCAACAGACCCGCGAAAATTCGTCCGAGGTCTCCAGGGTCCTCCGGAACAACCTTGTTTTCGAAACCGAAGACAATAATCCTGTTCCCGGATGCAAAGGCCGACTTGTCAGGCCCTATTTCTATATGCCAGGGTTTCAGGATGAGAATAAGAACCAATAAACAGCCCAGGGCTATCGATGGCTTTAAATAACGTATGCCCCAAATGCCCCGTTTCTCCGGAATTTCTTCCGCCGGCCGAACCATGCCTTCGACCGTTTTCTTCACTTCTGGGTCGAGATTAAGAATATGCGCGATCTTTTCGAAATCCTGCACATCCTTCAAAACAGAGGGGTCTTCCAATATTAGAATTTCAAATTCCCGTTTCTGCTTTTCGGAAAGCAGGCCAAGCTCGTAGGCATGAATCAGGGCAGTAAGGTCATTTTTGCGGCCGTCATTTTCCATTTTCCCCTGCCTTTGCTTCATCAATGCATATTTTCATCGCCTGACGCGCTCGAAACAATATATTATATATCGCCTTATCAGTAATGTTCAATCTTCTTCCGATTTCTTTCGTGTTGTACCCTTGATAATGAAAGTTTAGTACGCGAGCATAGGCCATAGTGGTCCGGCAGATTTTTTTTAAGCATTCAACCACCCGGTGTCGCAATTCCAGATCCACCGACACATCCGTAAACCCGGCCTTTGAATCGTAATATTGCCTGTCAAGACGGCCCTTTCTTTTCTTGTCGCGGTAGTAGCTCTTCAATTTATTTTCATATATCATGTGAACCCAGGCGCCGAAACTGGTATGAATCATGGTTTTCCGGTATTTTTCCGATATCACCATCATAATTTCCTGAACAAGTTCCTGCGCATCATTGGCATCATATACCTTATGTTTCACGAGCAACCGGAGTGACTCTGATAATTGCTCAAAAAGCTGCCTTTCCGCACAAATATCCCCGTTTATGACCGCGTTATATAAAGTATTTACGTCCATCATCCTTGTCGTCGAAAATCCAAAAATATATTATAAGACGTTTTGGGACAATGAAATATTCATGGGAGAAATAATAATTATTTTTTTCCCCCCGCATTTATTGTTGGCCTGTTGAGAAAAAGACCCCTCCAAAGCGACTAATCTCAATAAAGACGCTTTTTGGGCCAACCGGGTCTGGAAACCCCGTTTACCCATGATTGAAATGGCGGGCCGGTGGATTATGGTCAAAATACTGACTCCCACTGTGAGGCGCCGCCGCTTTAACACCGGTTGGCCTGGATATGACAATACGTTGAAACATTTTGATTAATAGGAGTCTTCTATGGTTGGAACCCATGTCTGCCACGCGAGAATATTAAAACAAATCGCGGCTATGTTTGCGTTCGCAGTGGTTATTTTAATCGCCGCCTCGACCCGGGCCACCATCATTAGCGTCCCCGGTGACTACCCGACCATCCAGGCGGCGATAGACGCCGCCGTGGATAATGACACCGTCCTGGTCGCCCCCGGACGTTACGTCGAAAATATCAATTATAATGGCAAAAATATCGCCATTACCAGTTATTTCATGTTCGAACGGAATACCGAATATATTTTTAATACCATTATCGACGGCAGCAATCAATCTCATCCGGATACAGGATCCACGGTAATCATAAAGGACAATGCCGGCCCGGCCGCGCGCCTGCAGGGATTTACTATTACCGGAGGCACGGGCACTTTGTTCGAGTGGACCGCGGGGACATTTGACCGACAGGGAGGAGGAATAATGATTCACAGATCCTCCGCCATAATTCAGTACAATTATATTTATAATAATGAAGCCATCAATTCGAGCGGTATCTATGGAGCCGGCGGCGGCGGTATCGAAGGCAAGCACGGCAGTCCCCAGATTCTGAATAATATTATTGCATATAACCGTGGCCAATATGGTTGCGGCATCGGAATGGACTATTGCGCCGGGACTATCAGCAATAATGTCATTGCCTATAACTACGGCGGCGAACTATATGGCGGTGCCGGGATTCAGAAAAATGCAGGTGGAGCCACTCTTATTGAAAACAACACTATTGCCTACAACGTGTCCGGCTCACAGGGCGGCGGTATTAGAGTATTCAGCGCCAACCCGATCATACGCAATAACGTCATCTGGTATAACGTGGCCCCCAGTTATCCGCAGGTTTATGGATATTATAATATGGAATACTGTAACGTCCAGGGCGGCGGAGTGACCGGAACCGGCAATATTAATGTGGAGCCGGGGCTAATCGGCGAATATTTATATCTTACTGATACTTCTTCGTGCATCGATGCCGGACATCCGATAGTTTTTTACAATGACCCCGAAAACCCCGCCTCGAGCGGCAACGCCCTCTGGCCGGCCATGGGGACGCTGACCAGTGACATCGGAGCCTATGGCGGACCGGGGGGAGGTTTCACCTTTGAACCGGTGTCTTTCGCGGCCGATACCATGGTTGGCTGGGCGCCGCTGGAAGTGGCCTTTACGCCCATATATGGTTATACCGTGAACGACTGGCTCTGGAATTTCCATGATGGGACGACATCGACCCTCGAAGCCCCGTCTCATGTTTTTGAAACCGGGGGACGCTACGATATTTCATTGCAGGTCACGACTGATACCGGGACGAAATTCTGGCGGCGGTTAAATTACATAAACGTCATAGCGGATACATTAATGGGCTTTGATGCCGACGCCCACCCCGGCGGAGATGTCGAGGTCACCATCTATGTTCGCAATAACCTCCCGCTTTATAAAATTAGAATACCGGTTGAATATAATACCGGCGATTTTGCCATGACTTTTGATTCGTTTTCGACAGCCGGGTGCCGAACGGCGGCCATGGATACTGTCAGGCATATTTTTGGCGATTTGTACGGGCGACGGGACGTTTTTTCGATTTATAATTATAAAAGTACTTCGCCGGATCTGGAGCCGGGTTACGGACCGGCCATAAAGCTGTATTATTCTATACCGGCCTCGGCCTCCGGAACGGTATCGCTTGAATTCGATGGTTTTATGTCATATACCCCTGTATTCAACAGCACAATTCTGGATTACAACCCTGTCGTCCTTGGAACCACAATATCCACGTCATATATTTGCGGCGACGCCTCCGGCGATGAAATCGTGAATCTAATTGATATATTGTACCTGATTTCATATAAATATGATATGCCGCCGGGAGCCGAACCGATCCCATTTAGTGCCGGCGATGTCAACGCCGATGGATCGATTAACCTCATCGATATATTGTATTCTATAGACTACCTGTACGGCATCCCGCCTGGCCCGGAACCACTGTGCCCCTGAGATAATAGGGCAATAATTTTATTATATACTCTGTTCGGGTTGCATTACTATCCGACCACGCTGGGGATCAATATCAACCCGTCCGTTTGCGGTCATGGGATTCTATTGATTCTTCCGCGGATTGCTCATACTCGGCAACCAGGGTTGAAACGAGTTCCTTAACGGAAACAATTTCACTGACCCGGTGGACATTGGCACCGGCAAAGGCAAAACCGTTGCGGAAGCGGCCTTGTTTGGCGCTTATGAGCGCGTGCGCGATGCAATACGGGGAGTTTTTATAGTCACACGTCAGGATACAGTGGTATGGACACCGGTAAGGTTTCTTTATTCCCTTTTCGACATCGTCGAGATATTGATTGCGAATCGCCCGTCCCGGCATTCCGACCGGGCTGTTAATAATGACAATGTCTTCTGCTTTGGCGTCGATATACGCCTGTTTGAACAGGATATCGGCATCGCATTCATGCGTGGCCACGAAACGCGTACCCATCTGAACGCCATCGGCACCCAGTTCCATAATTCTCTTTATATCCGCGCCGGTATAAATGCCGCCGGCCGCTATGACTGGAATGGGTTTGCCATAACGGATCGAGAAACTTCGGACCGCTTCTACTACCTCCGGTACCAGCTTTTCCAATGCAAAGGCGGGATCGGATATCTGCTCCAGAGAAAAGCCGAGATGGCCGCCGGCCTTGGGACCTTCCACGACAACCGCATCGGGCAGATAATCATACCGGCTAAGCCACCGCTTGCAGATCAGGCCGGCCGCCCTGCCGGAAGAGATGATCGGCACCAGTTTCGTATGCGTGTTCCGGTCGAGATACTCTGGCATTGTCATGGGCAATCCGGCGCCGGAAAAAATCACATCGATCTCTTCTTCTATGGCAAAGCGAACCAGATCGCCATAATTGGAGAGGGCCACCATGATATTAAGCCCCAGTATGCCGCGAGTAAGCAGCTTGGCCTTGCGGATTTCTTGCCTCAAAGCGCGGGCATTGGCCTCAAGGTAATTGGTAAAGAAATCGCTTTCGTACATACCAATGCCGGCAGCGGCGATGACGCCGATGCCACCCTCATTGGCCATGGCGGACGCCAAGCCCGACAACGAAACACCGACACCCATGCCGCCCTGAATGATGGGTAGTGGAGCGATTTTATCGCCGATGATTAATGGCTTCAGTCTTGAAAATAACACCGGCGGGTGCCGCTTCCCATTAAAGACATGGCTGACCTTCTCTCATGCTATAGTGAAAGACCTCCAGGCAACGGCGGACAATCGATTTTCTCGCGGGAAACGCCCTTAATCTTTTGCCGATCGGTTAAAAGGCGTGCCACGCCATCCCAAATCAACCGTGAAAACTCATTCAAAATTCTCTGCGGATGAACGTCAATAAGCGCGTGAACAGGGACCCTTCTGCCCCTTTTAAGATTGTCTATTTTTGCCATCAATGTCTTTCACGTTTTATCAAATTTAATAAATATTTGCATTTAAGGCAAGGAATTCCGCTAACAATCAATGCCATGCCGGCAAAAGCTCTTAATACTCGACATTTGAAGGCTATTCGCCCTGGCAGAAATCACCAAATCCAACCGACCCGGTAAATAATGACAACCTTTGTTTTGGAATCGCCGTACTTATCCACTTTGACCGGCTAAGTTATTGATAGCTTGTGAACTATCATGATTGAGCGGTTTTGTCTCAAAGCTGATTCGTGGAAATTGCCTCCCGTCAAAATCTGTCACGTGTGGCGAGAAGTTCTTCCCCCATCAGGCCGCCCCGACGCCTGGAAACGCCAGCCGCCGACCGGTCACGGCGGCAAAAGCTTACAGGAAATGCAGGGCCGGAAGAATAACCGGAATAAAGACGGAAACGCGGGAATTTGTCTTCCCGATGCTTTCTCTTCTATCCGCATTTTGCTTGCGCAACGTCGACCGATTATTTACTTTTTACATGATTCGTCGGAATATTATCAGGGACTGAAAAGCTATGAAATATAAAATGTTAATGATGATTGTATTGGCGGGCGCCAGTATGATGGCTGCCGCCACTGAAGTAGAAGTTATCCCCTATGGTCCACCACCGTTACTAAACGGCCGGGAAAGCACAAATGAATGGCTTTACCCCTTTGTTATGGAATGGGGATGGAATGGTGTCTTGGTTCGATTGAAACAGGACTCATACTTCGTTTACATCGGCGTTGTCGATCGGGATACCGTACATACCGGGCTGGATCTGTATCTTGATAATATGGCCGGCGAAGTAATGATGCTTCATGTTTCATCAGCTCACGGCCAGAGGCGGATGGAAAATGGCGGCTGGGGTGAAATAATTTATGGTCCGCCGGAATCATGGAGCTCCAACGTTATTGAAAGTATTCTTGAAAATGGCAAAATGAAATTCTTATTTCCTGATGTTTTTGAATTTGAAATCAAAAAGACGCAACTTCCATCGCGCACGTTTAAGATAATGGCGCACTTAAAACGACCCGACAAGATGTTTCCACCCAACTCCGATAGCCTTACATCGAATAATTGGTTTGAAGTGGAATTGTATCGGTGATGCATGCAATGGTGATGGCAGGTTCGAAGACTTCCCTATGTTCTGTAAACATCCGTACTAAAGTATTTCAAACCGGAATCAACCATGAGTGTGACAACGCTGGCTTCCGGCCCCAGGCGTTCGGCCACCCGGATGGCCGCAACGACATTGGCCCCCGACGACGTTCCCGTAAATAAACCCTCTTCGCGCCAGGCGCCGGGCCATGGCTTTGGCATCTTCAGTCTTTACCGGAATTACTTCATCGACCAGAGACGGATCCCAGAGTGGAGGAGTATAGCCGATCCCGACCCCTTCGATTTTGTGCGGCCCCGCCGGCCCACCCGATAATACCGCCGATTCGGCCGGTTCCACAATTATGATTTTGACTCCGGGATGGTGTCGTTTCAGCACCGTCGCCACACCCCGCGATGACGCCGCCGTGCCGACACAATGGACGAAAGCATCGAGTCTTCCATTTGTCTGGTTCCGGATTTCCTCGGCCAGGGGAAAGTAGCCTGCGATGCTATCAACGTTATAAAGTTGATTGGTCCAATAAGTATGCGGTCTTTTACTAATTTCGCGCGCAGTCTCGATCATGTCCAATATTAGTTTCCTGGTCGTGAGACCCCCTTCACTCGGGACAAGCGTAAGTTCCGCGCCCAATGCGGCCATATGTTTTAGTTTTTCTTGACTGAAAGCATCGGACGTGACGATATGAAGCTTGTATCCTTTGGCAACACAAATTAAGGCGAGCGAAATTCCCGTACTCCCGCCGGTGTACTCGACTATAGTATCACCCGGTTTGAGCCGGCCGTCTTCTTCGGCTCTGGCAATCATGGCCTGTGCCGTTCGGTCCTTCATGCTTCCGGTTGGATTTTCCCATTCGAGTTTTACGAATATTTTCCCGCACTCCGGTGGAACCACATTGCGCAGTTGCACTAATGAAGTGTTTCCTATTGCCTTGAGTATATCAGAGTCGATATTCATTTTATTGACTTATGTTTCAGGCTTTGACCATGGTCATGCGTCATCCCGTCATCTCGATGAACCCCACGGCCGTTCTTCATTGCGTTTTTGCCAATAGTTCCAGCATCTTCTCGATTTGATAGCCCGCCTGCTCGGCTACGGATAACAGGCGTTGAGCATTCTTCTGAACTTCGGCAAGATCGATTTCGCCGGGAGCATTATCGGCTTGAGCCGATATCCGATGCATACAAATGAGAGCATCGGTCATTCGCTCGAGCCGTTCTTTGTTTAGCCAATATGAATTGTTATAGCTGTGCAACTGCAGATACTTCTGAATATTGATGTCCATCAAAGTCCGATGGAATGACTCCCCGATATCATCGCCTTCTGTCAATGTCAGCAGGTTAATATGGGTCAGCAATATGAGCACCAGTCGCGAGTCCCAATAGGCTTTGTCGCCGTCCCCCAGAAGCTCATTGAAAGCGGCGTTAATGACTTTATGCAAAAGCCACTGGTCGAAACGAGTCGCGGCAATAACCGCAGGAGGCGTCCTGTCCGCGTCGTCAGCAAACTCGCGGAGTGCTTCAAGCATCAGCCATACAATGACAACATGATCCTGTTCCGTGAGCAAAGCCAGCCCGGATTCCGGCACCGGCAAGTCGGACACGAGGGGAATCTCTTGCTTGCCTGCGGCGGCACGAGTTGCGGCCAATGCCTCCAGCCTGGCACAGGATCGATGGATAATCGGCTTAAGGTCTATGGCGGTCCCGATGAAGTGATTGACCGATTCGTAAAATTCAGTAATCGCCGTACAAAAGCGCTCGCGAGACCCCGGGTAATTGGACAGAAGTTCCTTTAACATGCCCGGATTTATCAGCACCCGGCAGGGTTTTAATATCGGCTCCAGTTGAAGCTCCCGATAGGCCTCATCGAGACTGGGAGTGCCGCCTCCGCCAAGGCGTTGTTCCAGCGCCCGCCAGGAACCGTCGGTATCGTGAATTTCCCTGAAATCAAGAAAGGCCTGATACTGGTATGCATATAGTTCGGCAAACAACCCCTCCTCGGCCAGTTGACGGGCGGGCCGGATATACTCCAGTCCTGATTGATAATTGCGAAAGGCATAGAAGCAGTTATCATCGGCGTTCAATCCCAAAGCCTCGGCCAGAGTCCGGCGGACCAGCATGGGTTTGTCGGCCTCGCCGACGTTTATTGCCGTGGATGTGTGAATATATCCGCGCGTGGTATTATAGGCATTATTGTACAGTATAATGGCCCGCTCATCTCCGGCTCGATTGGAATAGGCGAAGACGTTTTCATCCACCCAGCCGTCAGGCGTATTGAAGTCATAGAAGGCGAAATTGGCCGCTCCGCTGAACAGGTAACGACGACGCATGAGCGGAAATACCTGTGCCTCATGCCGACGGACCATTTCCTGGTCCACCGGCTCGTTCCAGTATGAGCGGCGATATTCCATACCGTACTTTTCGGCAAAACCCTCAACCTGGCCATGGCCGAACATCGGCAGTCCCGGCATGGTTACCAGCATGACGGCCACGCCGTAATACTTGTCACCCCGGCCGAATTGTTCCACTGCCGTAAGTTCGTCCGGATTATTCATGAAATTGACAAATCGCTTGAGAACCTCCGGGCTGAATTCCAGCACGTTCCTTATGGTCGTCCGATACTTGGCGTTATCCTCCATTTTCAGCATATTCATAAAGGCGCTGTTATAAACGCGGTGCACGCCCAGAGTGCGGACGAAATATCCCTCCATGAGCCAGAAGGCCTCCGCCAGAAGAAGCGTATCCGGCGCTTCTTTGGCGATTCGGTCAACCACCTCGCGCCAGAACTCCTTGGGTATCAGGGCATCGAATTGTGCCTTGGTCATGCCGCGCTCGGCCCGCGAAGGTATCGCCCCGCCCTCACCGGGCCGGGGAAACCAGAGCCGCTGGTAATGACGTTTGGCCAGGGTCATGGCCGCGTCAAAACGGATGATCGGAAACTGACGGGCTACGTGCAGAATAGTTTGAATGACCGCCTCGCGCACCTCCGGCAACAGAAAATTCAACTGGGCGGTGTCGTTCCACGGCATACTGGTACCATCGTTGCCGTGATAAATGTATCTCGTGTCGCCGGTCCATTTGTCGATTCGCTTGAACACCACTGCGGCATCGCGATGTTGCCAGTAGCCGTCTTCGATTTGTATGCAGACCCTCGGATCCTCTGAAAGATCGACACCGGTATATTGGTACACCGGAAAGGGCGGGTAGTCCGCCTGCAAAAACCACTGCGGGTGCTCAATAACCCATTTCGAATAAATTCCCGTATGATTCGGAACCATGTCGCTGGCCAGGCGGATGCCGCGTCGCCAGGCACGGTTCTTCAGATCATTGAAAGATTTTTCACCGCCAAGATCCTGTGCAATAACATAATCATACAGCGAGTAAGCCGATGATACCGCTTCGGGGTTGCCCATTATCTGCTTTATTTTCTGTGAAGCCGAGGATCTTTCCCAAAGACCGATGAGCCAGAGCCCGTTGAATCCCCAGCCGGCGAGTCGGTCCAGTTCTTCGTCCGGGATATCACTCAACAGGCGAATGTCGCGTTGGTATTTTTGCGACAACTGATAGAGCCAGACATAGGCGCTCTTGGCAATCAGGACGACGTTGGACATCCAATCGGCGTCCCGACTGAAAGCGGCCGGTTCGGAATAACCCGAATAGGTGTCGATATCGAAATGCAGTGCACTGATTTGCCCCGGACCCAGACCCCGAAGAGTATTCTCCTCTTCAAGAATATCAATTGCCAGCAGTAACCGTTCAAGTAATTCGGGCGGAAGAAATCGGGCCCAATGCTGGCGAATATAGGTAAGCTGTCCCGCGAGCGAATCGGGACAGGCTCGTATCGGTTCAAAAAGACTTTCAAAAAGCGTCAGGCCGACCGGTTGAAAAGGAGGTTGCGTCGCGAAATATTGCTCCAGACCCTGCACCATGGATATATAAGGCGATTCTCTTTCGAGGTCGGTACTATCAAACAGGATTCGAAACGGGCGAAACGCCGGATTGGCTATCGAAATGTACAGCAACACGATTTCGCGAACGACGGTATCCGACACCGTGGCCGATGCCGCCGCGTCGCTCATATACTGACCTTCGGTCTTTTGTCCCTGAAGAACCGGCACGGGAGGGAAGAGGTGGATAAACGACCGGGGCGGTTTGGATACGGTTGTATCGCCGCGCTTCCGACCGGTGTCATCGACCCCGCGCGGAATCACTCCGGGTTGCTCCTCGTGGCAGTATATTTCGATAATATAGCGGAACACATCGACCAGAATACTGACCGAAGCCAACTGCCCGGCATGCATCGGGTCGGGCAATTGCGCGCTGTGAAGCCTCTTTATGTTTATGCGGTCAACCAGCTGACGTAATATGTAGATTTCGGAAGCCGGAGAGCCTTCTGTCGACATTTTCACAAGTGACGGAAATTCAAGCCAATCCAGTGCCTTTCGCGACAGATGAAACCCGAACTGGACATAATTCCGTAAAATTTTCGGCAGAGATGTTTTATTCTTGGTCATGAGGACACCGCAACCTGTTTAGTGTTAGCATTGTATCTCATTGGCTTTTAATTGGTTCCTCCGCTCGAAAGCTGGTCTGTGGTCAATTCGGACATATTTCCCAATCCGATTTTTATATCTCAAGTAAATTAGTCTTATAACGGAACTTGTCAAGATAATATGCTTTTTGGTGGCTGGGGGATGATTTATCGCAGAGACTGACCTGCGAAGGTTACCTCCGATTGGAGCATGCCCCGCATCGCGGGAGGTTTTCAGTCCGAAACCCTGAGATACGCATCAGAAATCCAGAAATTTTTTGGTAGCGGTGGGCCGCTATTCGCCCAAGTGGAAGAACATTTGCCTATCATAAAATGCGATATTTCGGCGGCATAAACGACATTATAAATTATCATAAACTATTAATAATAAATCAGTTATCTCTTCACAGGTGACAGGTTATTTAAAGTACCTCGAATAAACTCCATACCCCCACCCATTTACCAATTTATTGGGCATAATTACTATACACAGTAATAATTTGAAGAGAGGGAAATTGGATTTTAATCCTTGCCATGATCTTACTAAATCACAATACCATCTTCGTTACTGGATCGATATATGGAAGGCCATGTCGAATTTTGGCGGGTGGCAGTATTGGTTTATTTGTCAGCTGAATAGGAATGGCGCGGCGTACCGTAAGCGAATCGCAAAGATATATCTTCCGCCCGGGGGAAAATATTTTGGATGCAGACATTGTTACAACCTGACTTATGAATGCCAGAAAGAGCACGATAAGCAATTTGATATTCTACTTAAGAATCCAAGTTTGATTGAACATCAATTAAAGAGGGGCAATTTCAAGGCCGCGACGCTGGTCTTGAAGGCGGTTATGGGGCGTAATCGGCATTAGGGAGAAGTCTATTAAGCGGATGAAAAATCGACATTCGCGATGTTTTCTTCGTAACCTTTGCGGGTGCCTTGTTGGGGAAGCCCTTAGAAATCGGCTGCAAGATCTTTTGACCCCTCAAGTGATGCACCTTTAATCATTAATGGGATGGGGTTATAGAAACCCGCCATTGAGATGGCGGGCTGTCCCAGCCAATAGGCTATTTATATCTATCGGCAGCCGATTTCAGGGCCTCGCCAAGCGAATCCCATGCAGAAACAATACCTGTTTTCATATGTACTGAACGATACTTGATTTGACAGTCATCCACCTCTGAAGGTTTTTGTTATGCTGTCAGTTTTTCCTCGTTCTCCAAATTTGCCTTTCCGGCCAGTTCCAATCCGTCATTAAAAGTCTGCATCGGAGTTCGGCCCTGACACCGTTTCCCCTGGTGAGTCCGTTCCCGGTTGTATCGCTCGACCCAATTATCCAACTCCACCTGCAATTCGTCAATCGCCCGGAAGATCTTCTTTCGAAAGATCGGTTTATAAAACTCATCCAGGACCGTCTTGTGGAACCGTTCACAGATGCCATTGGTCTGCGGATGCCTGGCTTTAGTTCGCGTATGCTCGATGTCGTGAAGCTGAAGATAGAGCTGATAGGGATGCTTGTCAAGACGACCGCAGAACTCGGTCCCCCGATCAGTCAGAATCCGCAGGATATCGACCTTTTGCTCTTCAAAGAACGGCACCACCCGGTCATTGAGCGTATCCGCCGCCGTCAGAGGCACCTTGGCCGAATACAGCTTGGCAAAGGCTACCGAGGAGTAGGTGTCGATCACGGTCTGTTGATAGATTCGTCCTACCCCCTTGAGATAACCGACATAGAATGTATCCTGGGCCAACAGATACCCCGGATGATGCGTCTCAATCTCATCGGGAACCGTTTCCCGCTCCCGACGAGCCGTCTCCAGAACCCGAAGCTGTTCCTCGGTATAAACCACCTCTTCCTTGGCCGCCTTCTCTTCCAGTGCCCGCAGCCGCTTTTTGAACGTCTCCAGACCGTGTCGCAGCCAAATCGAGCGAATCCCACCCGAAGATATCAAGACCCCCTGCTTGCGCAGTTCGTTCGACGCCCGCAGCTGACCATAGGCCGGATACTCATAAGCCATCAATAACACCGCTTCCTCGATCTCCGGAGCCACCCGATTCTTCAGACAGGGCTTCCGACGACTCTTTTCCTTGAGCCCATCTATCCCTTGACTCTCGTAGGCTTGTTTGATATCGTAGAAGTGCTGACGGGAACAGCCGTTAATTCGGCAGGCTTCGGATACGTTCTGAAGATATTCCCCCAGTTCCAGACGACTGAGTTTCTTCTGAATGAGTTTCTGCTGACCGAGTAGGCCTAATCGGGTGGTCATTACTAATACCTCCTGTTTTGTTGTTAATTCAGAGGTAAATGACCACTCGCTTTTTATGCAAGTGTCAAATCAAGTCCGTCCTGCCACATCTTACATCCCGTTATCCATTAAAATCCAGCAAATTCCAGCGAAATTCAATTCGCTCCCATCCATTAAAGTCTATTATTCCCTTCATTTATTTTTGTTCAATTAGATATTTCGTGTGTGGAAGAAATTCTAATAAATAGGGCAAATGTCAGCGGTGCTAAAGCACCTTCTCCTTTCCATGCATTATTAAAAATTAAAAATTTAAATCAAGGAGGGAAAACTTGGAAAATGCAATGAATTCCATACGGAAGACCTTCATCTCGCGGCCTTCTTAATAAGCTCCGGGTGTTGTTCCCTCGAGAAAATCGAAGATTCTTTCGCGAACAAAAAGCGATTCCTGCTAAAACCCAATCCCTCTGATCAGGATATAGACAGCTTCTATAATGGCACGGGTATGGTGTCCGGCCTTAGACTATGCGACACGATGCGGTCCCTTAAGGCAGCCGTACTGGCTCGGAGATAGAACTTTGAAAAATTCCAACGAAATTCAGACATTTGTTCCGCAAGACAGGGAGGGCCAAGGTAACTGCCTTAATTTGCCAGCTCCTGGAATGACCTGTATTTCAGAGGAATTGAAAGGTTTTATCGGATTGCTCGCCAATTGGATCGCCGATGATTTTTTGGAAAAAAACGCACCGCCAAAGCTTAAGAAAAAGAATTATGGGCATTTTTAATGATATTCTACAGCGGGTATCTATCCACGATATCTTGGCCGACCACGGATATCGACCCCAAAAACGTCGTATGCCTTGCCCCATTCACGGAGGAAAAAATCCGACCGCATTTTCATTTACCGATGATGCATTTTATTGTTTCAGTTGCGTGGCGTCAGGCGGCCTACTTGATCTTGCCCAAACTCTTCGCGGGTCCAATAGGCAGGAGGCATTAAAATATCTGGCCAATCTGGCCGGCGTACCGTTGACCGAATTTCTAACAGTTACCCGGCGTATGCCACAAATTCCTCATTGTTCTAAATCGATCGGTAACGATGACGCTGATATCAATGGTCTTCGAATCGAGATGAAAGCCCTGGACATTCTATACGTCCATAACGCTTGGCGCATAAGGGATACAGAAAGCCGCTTGGCCGCTGGCGCCTTTGGTTTGGGCGAATACTATCGCCGGAAACAATATTGCGAATACCTGTTGGACATGCTCGTTGAGCTGAAGACGAAATTACATTATGATATTAACATGAATAAGAGGGGCAATAAAAATGCTAAAATCAGCGGACGCCAATGAGAAAATCACCGAACTGGCCCAAAAAGAATTTGGCCTTGATAATAACTTAAATGAGATTTGAACCGCCCCGGTTTTTCCGGAGGCTGTTTTAGTTGAGTCAGGCCACCTGGACC
>CAYWLR010000025.1:0-34085 GCA_964459465.1 uncultured Ignavibacteriaceae bacterium
CGAAAGGCTACGCTACTTTTTTTTCAATTTCCACACCTTTTGAAATTAACTCTGTTGAAACCGATGGGGGTGATTTTGTGGCTGTTGGTACTGTTTATGATACATTGAAAATTGCCAGACTGGATGAGAATGGGAATGCAATTTGGAATAGACTTATAAGGGGACCACAGGGATCGAGCGCATTCGGGCTTTGCATTGCGCAAACCAATGATAGCGGATTTATCGTCGGCGGGTTTACTTACCAGGGACTATATTTAGTTAAGACATATGCAGGAGGAGATACGGTTTGGACCAAAATAATAGAGGATGGATATAAGGCATATTCTATTAAACAAGACACTGGCGATGGTTATGTCGTTGTGGGATCAGCCGGTCAACATTCTTACTTGCTAAGGTTGGGCCCCCAACCTTTTTATATTTGCGGAGATGTTTATGCGGATGGCGCAATCAACTTGCTGGATATTCAATTTTTAGTTAACTTTATTTATTATTCGGGACCTGATCCTGAACATATCGAGTCCGCCAATGTAAATTGCGATGCGAGAGTAAATATGTTAGATGTTTTGTATTTAATTGCATTTATCTATGAAAATGGGCCAGCGCCCTGTTGCGAGGAATGTTGCCTATAGGCTGCGCCGGGCGAGCCGCCCATACCGTAGAATGGCGGTGATGTTAACAGTGTCGGTATTGTTGGTTTGATAAATAATCTGATTTTGGTTGATTACAGTTACGGCAATCCGCCCGGCCCCGAACCCCAATGCCCGGAGTAACTTGCCTTAAATTATATCTCCCAAGAAGCGGCTATTAGCCGCTTCTTTTTTGACCCGGACGGCCTCTTACCGGGAACGTTCGTCCGAATTTACAGCCTTGACAGAATTCCCGCTCCGGGCTATCTTATCCTTGTAAGGCGCAGTCATCTTGTGTTCCCGGTTCCGGCTGGCCGCTTTTTCTTTTCCGGTTGCAGCCGACCGGCCGTTATTCATGCCCGCCGAGAACCGTTCCTTTGGGCGCCTGTCAGAAAAAGGAATAGGTTCATATCATAAAGAGGTGTGTCATGAACAAATCCAAAGTTAAAGCAAACATCGGGGCTATTTTTGTTTTTGCGGTTTTATGCCTCTGGGCCGTTCCGGCCCTGGCGCAAATCGACAGCTATGGCGCCGAACCGCTCTGGATATTCGACGGGAACCTGCGCACTCCCCATGTCGAAACCGCCGACCTTAACGGTGACAATATCGAGGATGTCATCACCGCCGAATATGACCAGACCAATTACGGCGACCCCTCGCGCGTCATCGCCCTCGACGGCGCCACCGGCGACACCCTCTGGACCTATTTGGTGCAGGACGGCGTCCGCGCCCTGACCATCGGCGATGTCAACAATGACATGATAGCCGATGTTATCGCCGGAGCATCATACAACACCTCGGGCACGCCCGACGGACGGGTTCATGCCATCGACGGCACCGACGGTTCGCCGCTATGGACCTGCTTCATCGCGGCTTCCATCACCGACCTGGTCGTATGCAATCTGAACGGGGACGCTTATGGCGACGTGGCGGTGGCTTCATTCGACGACTACATCTATGGCTTAAACGGAACAAACGGCGCCCAGTTATGGCAATATTACGTCGGCAGTCTCTGGAGCAACGCCGTGGACGCCGCTGACGTCAACGGCGATAATATCGATGATGTTGCCTTCGCCCATGAATACCTGGCCGGATTTTCCAACCATTGCGGGGTGATAAACGGCGCCACTGGGGCGGCCATCTGGGATTCGACCGTGACGTATATCGCTCTGGATGCGATGATTATCGATATCGATAACGACGGCACCCTTGAAGTCATATTCTCCGTCGTATTCGCCGATGACCACGGCGAAATTCTGGTTAAAAACGCCGCTACGGGCAAAACCGAATGGAATTACAACTTCGGGACAGTCGATCATACCAACGGTGAAATCGGACTTTATGCCGCCGATATCGACGAGGACGGTGATCCGGAGCTTCTGGTCGGAGTCGTGACCGGGACGATGAATGTTTATGTCTTTGAAGGCGATGTCGGTGCGCCTCTGTATATTTCGCCGACGCTCGACGGCTATGTTCGCGATCTGGCGGTGGCCGACGTCACCGGCGACGGTGAGTTGAATATTGTCGCGGCGACTTTCGACCGCATCCAGGTCCTCATGGCCGAGGACGGCAGTAAAGTGTACTATTACAGCGTCGCCGGTTTATTCACGGCCGTCGCCATCGGGGATTTCGACGACGACGGCGTCATGGATATCGCCGCGGCGGGCGGTGCCGATTATACCGGTATGGGGTCGGACCCGGGCAAAAGCGTCTGGGCTCTGAAAACCGTGCAGTCGCCTCTGCTATGGGAATTCGAATTCGGCTCCTATGGCAACGCTCTGGCTTTGGGTGATCTGGACAAAGACGGCGGTATGGATGCCGTCGCCGTAAGTTCCGACGACGAAGCTTGGGCCATCAGCGGGAAAACGGGGCTTGAATTATGGAACTGGACCGGAACCGCCAACCAGTATGCCGTCACGATCGGGGATTTCGACGATGACGGCCAGCTCGACGTGGCGACCGGCGGAGCCGATAAAGCCGTTACCGCCTTGAACGGCGAGGCCGGGGGCTTCATGTGGACGTTCACCACGCCCACCGATCAAATCTACAGAAAATGCATAAAATCCGCCGATCTCAACGGGGACGGCAATGTCGATGTCGTCATCGGCGCCGATAACAGCATGGTCTATGCCATCGACGGTAAAGACGGCAGTGAAATGTGGTCGTTCGGTCCCGGAGGAGACGTCAATGAAATCCGTCTGGCCCAGATGAACGGCTCCGGTCCGCTCGATGTTATCGCGGCCGTCGAAGGCGGTACGACCAACAGCAAGGTGAGCGTGATCGACGGTGCGACCGGGCTGGAACTCTGGAATTTCGCGGCCCCCACCGCGGTGCATCATATTGTCGTCGGCGATGTCAATGATGACGGCGTCCCCGACGTGGCCGCCGCGACCGCTTTCAGCCCGTTGCAGGTAATGATGATCAACGGCGTCTCGCCGCATAATACTCTCTGGATAACACCGGTACAGCTGGCCACCAACGTGCAGGGGATGGGCATCGGTGATCTTAACGACGACAATGTCCCGGACATACTCGTCCCGGGCACCTCGACCAATAAAAACGCTCATGCCTTAAACGGTATCAATGGGAGTCTGCTGTGGTCGTTTCCGACCGGGGGCGAAGTCAACTGCTGCATGGTGTATGACGTTGACCTCGACGGTTACAACGAAGCTCTGGTCGGTTCGGATGACCAGAATATATATGTCATCGACGGCATCACCGGAACCACCGAGTGGAGCTATAGCACGGCCGGGGACGTCATGGACGTGGCCGTGGGCGACATCAGCGGCAACGGCCGTCCCAATATCGCCTGCGTTACGTTTGATTCGCACGGTATTGTCTATGCCTTCGCCTCGCTGGCGACCGCCCTTGACAGCGACGGCGACGGCCTTCCCGATGAATCCGACAATTGCCCATATGCTTATAACCCGGAGCAGGAAGACGCCGACGGTGATGAAATCGGTGACGCCTGTGATAATTGTGAAAACACGAATAATCCCGATCAGGCCGACTTTGATTCGGACGAAATCGGCGATGCCTGCGATAACTGCCCGCTGGTTGCCAATCCCGACCAGGCCGATACCGATGGCGATACCGTGGGCGACGCCTGCGATAACTGCCCGCTGATTGCCAACACCGACCAGACCGACGGCGACGGGGATAATTTCGGTGATGTCTGCGACAACTGCCCGGACGACTTTAACCCGGGACAGGAGGATTCGGATAGTGACGGAATCGGCGACGCCTGTGATTATATTTGCGGCGATGTCAACCGTGATGGCTCTGTCAATTTGATCGATATATTATACTTGATCGATTATAAATACGGTGATCCACCCGGCCCGGCACCCGACCCGTTTGTATCGGGTGATGCCGACGCCGACGGCAATATCAACCTGATCGATATCCTGTATTTGATCGATTATAAATACGGTGATCCGCCCGGCCCGGAACCGATATGCGAACAGGTCTTCGGTCCTCCGGGCGGCCAACTAATATGGAATTCGGGGTGCAAGGATCATTTCCAAAAATACCCGCTCGACACGATTCCGGATACCCTCGATTGCCTTGAGTACACCTATAACAGCGCCAACGGCGGATTGAGAATAGAACATATCAACGGTGCTCTCAACTGCTGTCCGGTGGTTATATCTGAAATTGACATTATCGGGCAAGAGATTATCATTACCGAGGTCGATTCGCTTTGGGATGGCGTGGGTTGCGAATGCCTGTGCCGCTTTGATTTCACTTATATAATTACTAATATTAATCCGGGCACATATACAATCAGGGTTATCGAGCCCTATAACCGTCCCCCGGATGAAGATTTGGTTTTTACCGTGCAGTTGGTCGGTCAGGTTTCGGGCCAACATTGCGTGGTCAGGACCCGGTATCCCTGGGCGCAAATTGGAAAATAATTGACTCCTGAACAAATTAAAGAAAAAACCCGGCTGTGGAAAAGCCGGGCTTTTTTATTTTCTATATTAGACAAAACATCCTGGTTTTTCGTCTATTAATCGGATCTTGAGCTGGCAGCTTTTTAGAAAAATTAAAGCCTCGGGAGAATTTGCCGGATTACATATTTCTGCAAGGACATATAAAAAGCCATCCCGGTTTCAAAACCGAAAACGGGCGGTGAGTTATCAATTTTTTTGGTCGCCCCGTTAGTCAAACCGGGCTGAAAATAAACGGACCTGTAGATTTCAGCCCGGCCGCGTTAAGACCGTTATCACTTTCAAAGCCCACCTTCGGACCGGGATGGCTTAATTAGTTTAATCGAATAACAGGATTGAAAACACGGCAAGGGACAAAGTCCCTATTTTTTTTGACCCAGACGAATCATCTTTTCGGCCGCTTCCGGGTCGCGTTTTTTCAGCCAGGCCAAAATTTCATCGGCTTTATCCGGCATGTCATTAAGCAAATAAGCGGCCCCCAGTGCGACATGGGCGTTGATATCGTCGGGTCGCAACGCCACGGCTCGTTCAAAAGCTGTCATGGCATCGGCCGGACGGTCGGTTTTAATATACAGGACACCCAGGCGTTGCCAGGCGTCGAAATAATCCTTATTCAGAAACAGGGCCTGCTTGAAACTGCTTTCAGCGGCGATTGACTTGCCCAGGAAATCTTTGACAACCCCCAAATAAAAAACGTATTCGGCGTTTTTATCGTCAAGGTCGGCGGCCTTCTGCAGGTACGGTTCGCTGTCCACAAAACGCTTGAGGCCCAGATATGACCGGCCCAAAAGGTAATGCACCCGCTTGTTGGCGGTATCATGCGGCAAAATCGGCTGAAGGATATTAATCGTGCGGTCATAATCTTCCCGCGAAAAATATAATAAAGCCAGATTGGCGGCGAAACTGCCCTTGGTCGAATCAAGGGCGATGGCCTTGTTATAATACTGGATAGCTTGAAGAGTATCCCGCCGCGCCAGGTAGGTCACGGCCAGGCTGTTATAAATCGAGGCGTCCGTGGAATCCCGTTGGAGCGCCTGCCCCAGGTATTCCATCGCCGGACCGGTCCGGCCCATTTCCGCGTATATGACTCCCAGAGTTTTCAAGGCATCCAGATTGGTCGAATCGAATTTCAAGGCTTCCTTGAAATTCAAAATAGCTTTGCCATAATCATTCTGGGTGAAGGCCAGGCCGCCCTGGCGAAGATAATGCTGCACGCTGTCACGGGTCATATCGGCGGTGGCGATGCCGGATAACAGGAGTATCAGGACCGTCAATAACAGGGCTGTTTTATTCAATCGGACTCCTTTGATCATTTATCCTTTTACAATCCAATAATCGGATGGATTTAATAATTGTCAAGCCGTCGGGATTAAAAAACATGGCGCCCGCCGGCTTACTGCGGGCGCCATTCCCAGGTGTCACTTTAAAGAGGTAATTTCCGCCTCATCCCTGAGACGGTTTATATTTTATGACCTTTGCCCTCGCCGCTTTTAGAAGTTTCCGAATTTTTCAGGGCAAAGGAAAGGTATTCCAGTTCCATCGACATATTTTCGTTGCGCAGGAAAACATGGTCGGGCACTTTCAGATTTAGCGGAGCAAAATTCAATATGCCGCGTATGCCCGCCCGGACGATATCATCGACAATGTATTGCGCCACCGTCGCCGGGACCGCCAGAATAACAATCTCGATATTGTTGGCCCGAAGGTCACGTTCCAGGTTGCGGATATCGGAAACGATTATGCCCTTGTGGTTGGAGCCTATTTTGCGCTGATCGTTGTCAAAAATGACTTTAATGTTGAATCCCTGCCGCTGAAACTCCTTGTAGCCGACCAGAGCCGAACCGATATTGCCAACTCCGACCATAGCCACATTCCAGCCGCGATTGATGCCCAAAATATCCCCGATCTGGCGCTTGAGCTCCGAAACCGGGTAACCCAGCCCGCGCGTTCCAAAAGAACCGAAAAACGACAAATCCTTGCGTACTTGCGCCGGAGTCAGCTTTTCCCGCCGGGCCAATTCCTTGGAGGAAACGGTCTGATGGTTTTCTTTCTCAAGAATGGACAGAACTCGATAATACAACGATAACCGGTGTATCGTCGATTCCGAAATTTTCTTTTTGCCGCTATTAAAAACCAATGTATCTTCCCGTCAAACTAATCCTGTTTTTCGGTCACGATTGTGAATTCCTTCACAATCGCAAAGTTACCCTGCGCGGAGCCGCCTGTCAAGTGAAAATTGTCACTAATTTATATCCCGACAAAAAACCGACTTTCAAACCGACAGACTCCCCTCGCTACATTATAATAACGGGACTATCTTGTATATCAATAAGTTATGCCATTATATCGGAATCAACAAAAATTTTCTTTATATGCGAACCCAGGCGACCGATTATTTCATAATTGACTGTTCCTGCCCATAAGGCCATCTGATCGGCGGTAATTTTTTCGCCGGTTTCAGGCTCGTGACCCAGTAGAATAACTTCGTCTTCCAGCCTGACTCCGGGAATATCGGTAATATCCACCATCATAAGATTCATGCAGACGCGGCCGCGCACGGGAGCCCGGCGACCCTTGATTAAAACATAGGCCAGATTCGATAACCCCCGGTCATAACCGTCGTAATAGCCTACGGGAAGCACCGCCAGGCGGGTCCGGGCGGCGGTTTTGTACGTGCAACCGTAGCCAATATAGGCATTGGCTTTAATCGTTTTGATCTGTGCCACGCGGGTTTTCCAGGTGAGAATCGGCGACAGGATCCCGTTGTCGCCGCCTTTGAGACGGTATGACAGATAGGTTTCTTTAGACGGCCAGAGGCCATAGAGCGCTATCCCCGGCCGCACCATCTCGAACCGGGTTTCATCGAATAAAAGCATCGCCGCCGAACAGGCGGTATGCCGCACGGCCGGTTTGAAACCCAGCTTTTTTATCCGCACGACGGTGTCATTGAAAATTTTCAACTGTGATTCGGCATAGGAATGATCGGTGGTATCTTCGATATTGGCAAAATGCGTCGAGACGCCTTTCAGGGTCAGGCCGGGATATTTCTTTATTGCCTTCAGGGCGACCTCGATTTTTTCCGGGCCCAGACCCTGGCGATTGGTTCCGGTTTCGATTTTCATGTGCAGGGCGGCGCCTTTTTTGAACTTATTGCTCAACCGTCCCAGCCTGTCAATCGTCTCGACATTATAGACGGTCGGTTCGATGTCGTGTTCGAAAACGACGTCAAGATCGGCCAGCGTGATATAACCGACACCGAGAATATTTTTATCCCAGCCGGCCTGCCGTGCCCGCACGGCTTCATCGGAGGAATGGACGGCGACATAGGTCACGTCGGTTGGACCGAGCAGGCCGATAATTTCCTCGAGACCGTGACCGTAGGCGTTGGCCTTGACGGCGGCGGCGATCAGGCGACTTCCCGCCAGCGCCCGAATCGATTTGAGATTTTGATAAAAGGCGCGCGAATTTATCTCTATCCAGGTGATGGCTTTGTTTATCATGTGGATAATTTAAAATTTTAAATGACCATAAAAAAATAAAAAAAGCCCCGCTGACGGCCGGGGCTGTCAAAATGCTTTGGTTCGGCTAATCGTCAAGTTGATCGATTAATTCGCTTATGATCCGGACATGCCCCTCTTCAAATTTCGCCAGGGCGTCGAAAGTCTGTTTGGCTTCTTTGGATTCGGACTGCATCGACGCCGCAGTGTATAAATCGCGGGCCTCATTTTCAAATTCCAGCGCAATGTCCAGAATCTGGCGCTTACCTTTGGCCTTCTTGACCCGGTCGATGGTTTCCCGATGACGGGCGGTCATATCCTCGCCGATTTCCGGAAGACCTTTTTGCTTCATGATATCGGCCGTGCTGATCCATTTTTCGGATCGCACCAGCGAATCATATTGACGTTCCAGAAAACTAAAGTGATTTTTCTCATCTCCGGCCAGTCGTTCCAGAACTTCCTTTATATCTTTCTGATTGAAATGTTTGGAGGCTTCCTTATAGAATACGTAGGCGGCGACTTCAGCCTGTATGCCCGCGGTAAGAGCCGCCAGAATATCGGGATGAACCGGTGACATAATTTTCTCCTCAAATGTTGTATGGCGATGGACTATATTTCGTTACTGCTTGCATTTTATTTTGGTTTTTTATATTAGCTTATTAAACCGAAATGTCAATAAGAATGAGATATTTTAGATTTCAAATGAACCGCACTCAATGTGCCTTTTATAATGGTTGAAATCGGAATCGCCATGGACGAAAATTTGATACAGAATATCGCCGCCATTAAAAGCCGAATAGCCTCGGCGGCCCGGAAATCGGGACGCATTCCCGAAACCGTCACGCTGGTGGCGGTATCCAAAAACCGCGATGTAAAAGCCATTAAAGCCGCCGTCGCCGCCGGCATCACCGATCTGGGGGAAAGCCGGGTGCAGGAAGCCGACCAAAAAATCGCCGCCCTCGGCCGCCTTGCGCGCTGGCATATGATCGGGCATCTTCAGACCAACAAGGTATCGCGGGCACTGGAGATGTTTGACATAATAGATGCCGTCGATTCTTTTCATCTTGCCGAAAAAATAGATGCCGAAGCCGCCAGAGCCGGGCGCCAAATAGATTGTCTGGTGGAAATCAACAGCTCCGGCGAGGACTCCAAATATGGCTTTCCTTTGGAAAAAGCCTCCCAATCGCTGGCCGAGCTGGCCGGGTTTAAAAATATCATTTGGCGGGGAATCATGACCATCGGCCCGTATATAATGGAAGAGGAGCCGATTCGCCGGGCATTTCGGTTGACGCGAGATATTTTTGTTGCCAGCCGGGGCATTTTTGACGAACGTTTTGATACGCTGTCCATGGGGATGTCGGACGACTTCGAGCTGGCCATTGAGGAGGGCGCAACCCAGGTGCGGATCGGGACGGCGATTTTTGGGCCAAGGGCTTTATAATCCGGAGGTTGTAGCCGATAACTATATAAGGACGGAAAGCAGAAAATTTTCAATCCAAAACATGAGGGATGTTATGGAATTAACGCCCAATGATATCAGAAATACCACCTTCGAATCGGGTTTCCGGGGATACGATAAGGAGCAAGTCGATTCTTTTCTGGAATCGGTGGCCGCGGCTCTGGAACAGGCCCGGGCGGAACTGGCCCGAAAAAACGAAGATTATGATCGTCTGAAAAGACAATACGACGAACTCAAGGATATGGAAGACACGGTTAAGCATGCGGTGCTCGAGGCCCAGAAACACGCCGACCAGATTGTCGCCCACGCCAAAAAAGAGGGCGAACTGATGATCAGCGAAGCCAAACAAAAACGAGACGCGATCATCGAAGAAAGACACCGCAAGGTATCCGAGGTTCAGGCCAAAGTGGAAGAGCTGGAATTCATGCGCAACAGCTTCTACAATAAGCTGCGCGGTGAAATCGAAGCTCATCTGAAACTGGTCAACTCGATTTCGCCGGTCCGGGAACAAATGGCCCCGGTTCCACCCGCCGCGCCAACCGCCGCGCAAAAACAGGCCGACGCCAGTGAATATCATGCCCAGGAAGTTAAGCCCGATGAACCCGATGAGGAATTCTCCGGTGAACCGGCTCCCGACGCCGCCGTCGATGACATCCAGCCCGGCGTGATGGAAGAAAAAAATCAGTTCGGTCAGCCGGAAAAGCCGAAGGAAAAACCCGCCCAACCCGAGCGGCCGCAACTGGTAATCGACGATAATGAAATCGACCGGCTGGTCGAAGGCTTCCAGGAAGAAGTCGAAAAAAATACAGAGGAAGTAACCAATGGTCAATCTCCGCGACAGGATATCTGATAGTTCCGATTTTATCCGTTCCAAAATAGATTTGGTCCCCAGAGTCGGTATCATCCTCGGTACCGGCCTGGGTTCATTGGGGGATGGTATCGAGCTGGCGACCACCGTCGACTACGATCAAATCCCGCATTTTCCCGTCTCGACCGTCGAGTCTCACCGGGGAAGACTCCTGTTCGGACATCTCGGCTCCAAACCGATCGTGGCCATGCAGGGCCGATTCCATTTCTACGAAGGCTACACGCCCCAGCAGGTGACTTTCCCCGTACGCGTCATGAAAGAACTGGGCATCGAGACCCTCGTCGTTTCCAACGCCTGCGGCGGACTCAACCCGCAGTTTGTCCGCGGCGACATCATGATCATCACCGACCATATAAATTTGCAGGGCGTCAATCCCCTTATCGGTCCCAACGACGACAACCTCGGCCCCCGCTTTCCCGATATGTACAACTGCTACGACAAAGAACTGGTCGCCCTGGCCGAGCAGACCGCGCTCGATATGAAAATTTCGGTGCACAAAGGGGTCTATGTGGCCGTCGCCGGGCCGAATTTCGAAACCGCCGCCGAGTACCGTTTCCTGCGTACTATCGGAGCCGACGTGGTCGGCATGTCAACCGTGCCCGAAGTCATCGTCGCCCGTCATCAGGGTACAAAAGTGCTGGCCTTTTCGATTATCACCGACATGGGCCTGCCCGATGCACTTGGCCCATGCTCACTTGATGTCGTGATCGAAGCCGCCAATAGGGCCGAGCCGAAACTGCGCGACCTGATCGGCGCCGTCGTCGAACGGATGTAGATTATACCATATAAATTTTTAAGTCCGGCGAGATGTTAATCCTGGCGATCCTTTTCCTTTCATAAATTAATAGACATCTAAAGACATTCTTTCTATTTTGAAAATAACAATGGAACAAGAAAGCGAAGGGACTCGTAATGGAATTCATTAAATCCTCGTATTCTGCCCTTGAAAACGGCTTACCCATGATCGCCGCGTTCCTGTTTTTTACCGCTCTCATCTTGGCCTTTCGTTTCATACACAACCGGCGTTATTCCGGGGCCAACAGCCATCCCGTCCGGCGGCAGTTGATGACACTGCTTTTAACCTTCATCGGTCTGCTGGCGATTCTGGTCGTTTCCCCGATCAGCGATTCCACCCGGGGGCAGTTGTTAAGTCTTATCGGGATCCTGCTATCGGCCGCCATTGCACTATCCTCGACGACATTTGTCGGCAATGCCATGGCCGGATTTATGTTGCGCATCGTGCGCTCTTTTCGACCGGGTGATTTTATCCGTGTCGGGGATAATTTCGGCCGGGTCACCGAGCGTGGGTTGTTTCATATTGAGATTCAGACCGAAGACAGCGACTTAATGACCCTGCCCAATCTTTATCTGATAACCAATCCGGTCAAGGTGGTCCGTTCCGACGAAACCATCGTCTCGGCCGAAATATCACTGGGTTATGATATCCGTCACGATGAAGTCGAAAGCCTTTTAACCGATGCCGCCAAAGCCTCCGGACTCGAGAACCCCTTTGTTTATATCATGAACCTGGGAGACTTTTCCGTGACATACCGTATTTCGGGGCTCCTCAAAGACGTCAGTCATATATTGACCACCCGTTCCAATCTGCGACAGAAAATGTTGGACCATTTGCACCGTGCCCGAGTAGAAATCGTTTCGCCGACCTTCATGAATACGCGAAATGTGACCGAACGGCCGCCATTCATCCCCGATCGGTATCATAAAAGCTCGGCACTATCCGACGAACCGGGCAAATCAACTCCCGAAGAAGTCGTCTTCAAAAAGGCCGAAGAAGCCGACTCTTTGGAAAAACTGCGGGATCGATGCACCGCAATGAAAGAGGAGTTGACGCAGCTGAAAGCCGCGGGCAAAGAAATCACGAATGATAGCTTAAAAACGGCGAACGAAAATAAAATCATGCAGGCTGAACGCCATGTCAAATGGCTCGAAGAAATAATCGCACAAAAAGAGACGGAAAAATGAAGGAAGAGGGGGACATATGATGGCCGGGTTGACGAAAAAAATATCCCGCAAGGCCGGTCTGGGGCCGGGCTCGATTGTCTATGTCGGCGATGAGCGGACCCATGAGGTCGGCATCCACATCATGACCTTCAATCAGACCGAACTGCTCGAATTCGAAACCTCCACGACCGATAATTGCTTTCCCGTGCATGACGGCGACTCCATAACCTGGATCGATATTGACGGCATCCACAACGTTGATATTATCAAAAAAATCGGCGAGCATTTTAAAATACATCCGCTGGTGCTGGAAGACATCGTCAACACCGGCCAAAGGCCGAAATTCGCCGAAAGCGAGGATTACCTGCTGTTCATCCTGAAAATGAAACACTGGCCGCCAAACAGCGATCATGTGATTACCGAACAAATCAGCCTGATTGCCGGGAAAAACTATATCATTTCTTTTCAGGAAATGGAAGGCGACGTTTTTGATTCGGTGCGCGAAAGAATCCGGAAAATCATCCCCCGCAACCGGCTGGTCAGCGCCGATTACCTGGCATATTCCCTGATGGACGCCATCATCGACAGCTATTACGCCGTCACCGAACGCCTCGGCGAGGAAATCGAAAGCCTCGAGGATGAATTGATCGAGCGTCCCCAGACCGAGCAGCTGGAATCGGTACAGACGCTTCGACGGGAACTGGCCCTGATGCGCAAGGCCATCTGGCCCCTGCGCGAAATGATCGGCGCCATGGAACGGTCGGAATCGAAACTGATCCACAAAGAAACCGCTTTGTACATCCGCGACCTCTATGACCATGCCGTGCAAATCATCGACACCGTGGAAACTTTCCGCGACATGGCTTCCGGCCTGATGGAAATATATCTGTCCAGCGTCAGCAACAAAATGAACGAAGTCATGAAGGTCCTGACCATCATCGCCACCATTTTCATACCGCTGGGCTTTCTGGCCGGGGTGTACGGCATGAATTTCGACCGGGGTGTCAGCCCCGCCAATATGCCCGAACTCGGATTCAAGTATGGTTATATCCTGTTCTGGGCCATGACCCTGCTGGTCGGGGGCGGACTGTTGTGGTTTTTTAAGAGAAAACACTGGATTTAACGGACGGGAGCATATTCTATGGGATATATCAATGATTTCTGGCTAAGTACGAAGGACTGGCTGTTGACGCAGGGCTTGAAAGTCCTGGCTATCAGCGTCCTGGCCTATATCGCTTTTCGCATCGCCCGTGTGATTATCAACCGGATTTTTGGGGCGGTTAAAGGCATCGACCGGGACGAGGAGATGATAAAGCGCGCCGATACTCTGGCCGCCATTATTCGCCACGCTCTTTCGGTCGCAATTATCGGAACCGCGGCGATCATGATTCTCTCGCAACTGGGGGTTGAAATCGGCCCGGTTCTGGCCGCCGCCGGCGTGGTCGGTCTGGCGATCGGCTTCGGCGCCCAGACGCTGGTGCAGGACGTCATCAGCGGCTTTTTCATTCTCATGGAGGATCAGGTTCGAGTCGGCGACGTGGTCAGTATCAACGGTACCGGCGGACGGGTGGAAAAGGTCAGCCTGCGCCTGATCGTTTTGCGCGATTTTCAGGGGAGGGTGCACTATATCCGCAACGGTAAAATCGACCTCGTTTCCAACCTGACCAAGGGATTTTCGTACTACGTCTTTGAAATCGGGGTGGCCTACCGCGAAAACACCGACGAGGTGGTCGGCTATATCACCGAGGTCGATCGGGAAATCCGCGCCGACAAGAATTTCGGCGAGGATATCCTCGAACCGATGGAAATCGTCGGGGTGGACAAATTCGACAGCTCCGCCGTGATAATCAAAGCCCGCATCAAAACCAAGCCGATCAAGCAGTGGCGTATCGGTCGGGAGTACAATCGCCGTCTGAAAATGAAGTTCGACGAGAAAAAGATCGAAATTCCCTACCCGCACCTGACCATATACATGGGACAGGACAAGGCCGGGCAGGCCCCGCCCCTGCGGGTCAACCTGACCAAAGAAACAAATTAAAACGAGGGATGTCTTACCGACCGACGGAGCATAGAAGCGCATGAATATCGTGATTCGGCTTGGCCGCAATATCTGGTACTATCTTAAGGGGTTGTACGACCGCGTTGATGAGCACCATATATTTCTTATGGCTTCGGGGCTGGCCTTTTCGCTGTTTATCTGCATCGTCCCGCTGATTCTAATCGTCTTTTTCGTTCTCGGCTATATACTGCAAAAACCATCGGTGGCATCGGAAATCGAGTTATTCATCGACAAGGCCATACCCTACGCCGAATACGCCGCGTACATCAAGACCAAAGTCTTCGCCCGCGTCCAGGAGTTCACCATGTACAAGGGACTGGCCGGGCCGATCGGTTTTGTCGGCCTCTTTCTGGCCTCGACCGGTCTGTTTTCGAGCATGCGCACCACTCTCAATACGGTTTATAATATTCAACCGACCGAATCGGTCCTGCTGGGTAAACTCCGCGACCTGGCCATGGTTCTTTTCGTCCTTTTGTATTTTCTGGTGTCGGTGGCCATATTGCCCGCGCTCGAAGTCATCCGCGATTACGCCGGCGGGCTGGCCGTTCTGGATAAGCTTAAAATCGGCTTTGCCCAAAACCTGGTATTCGGCGTCATTTCGTTTGTGGTCATGCTGGTCATTTTCCTTCTGCTCTACTGGTTCATCCCGCAAAAAAGAATGCCTGTGAGGCCGGTGCTGGTGAGCGCCGCCTCGGCCGCCATACTCTGGGAACTGGCCCGCCAACTGTTCGGCATTTATATCGAAAATGTCGTAACTTTCAACCGTATTTATGGCGCCTATGCCCTCGTGGTAGTGGTGGCTTTCTGGATATATTACACGTCGATTGTCTTCATCATCGGCGCCGAAATCGGCCAGCTGTATCGGGAAAGGAAGAAAAAACTGAAGATTTAGCGATATTTCGGTATTGGACAGTTAAATAATGACGCTTATCTTAACATACCCATGAACGAAATCGACGATATACTGATAAAGCAAATCGAGGTGGCCCTGATCGAGGACATCGGCCCCGGCGACATCACCACGCTGGCGACCATCGGGCCGGGGACAGCCAAAGCGGCCATCGTGGCCAAATCCGAGGGCGTTCTGGCCGGATTGCCGATTGTCGAATCGGTTTTTTCCAAGCTGGATGCTGACATTGAAATTTTCAATATCAAAAAAGACGGACAGCCCTTCGTGTCGGGCGAAACCATCGCCGAATACAAAGGTCAAACATCAGCGATTTTGACCGGTGAGCGGACCGCCCTCAATTATCTGGGACACCTGTCCGGCATCGCTTCTCTAGTATCCGAATTCGTTCATAGAATAAAAGGCACGGGTGCCGTAATTCTCGATACCCGCAAGACCACCCCCGGACTGCGCTATCTCGAAAAATATGCCGTCACCTGCGGCGGCGGTCAGAACCACCGCTATGGTTTATATGATATGGTGCTTATCAAAGATAATCATATCGCCGCCTGCGGAACAATCCGCGAGGCCGTCGAAAAAACCAGAATGTATCTGAATGATAAATCTTTCGTCGAACGTTTCGGAGAAGGCTGGTCGAATATCATCATCGAGGTAGAGGTGGAAAGCGAAGAGCAATTGCGCGAGGCGGTCGACTGCGGCGTCAAGCGCCTTCTTTTGGACAATCGTTCGCCCGAGCAACTGGCCACGATGGTTAAGCTGGCCCGGTCTTTGTCCGACGACCTCAAACTGGAGGCTTCGGGCAATGTCCGGCTCGATAACGTTCGCAAGATTGCCGAAACGGGAGTCGATTATATTTCCATCGGAGCCCTGACCCACAGCGCGCCGTCCTCGGATTTTTCACTCAACATTGTAAAATAAAAAAACATGAATACGCTGGATTTAGACAAACTCTCGGATCAGGTTCTCGATAAAATCCGCCGCCGCCTCAGTCACTATTACGAAATTAAATACCTGGCAAAATGTTTTAAAGTCTCCGATGAGGATATTCTCAAGGCGCTGGAGCAACTGAAAAAGATCGGCTATGCGTTTAAAGCTGACAAATCCGGCCGCTGGGCCATGATATCGCCGCCGGACCTGATGCTTCCGGCAGAAATTATGTTCGGCCTTAAAACCAAAATCATGGCTAAAAATGTTTTCGCCTTCAAAATGGTGCAATCGACCAACACCGTCGCCCATCAGCTGGCCGTCAACGGTTTGCCCGAGGGGACTTTGGTCGCCGCCGAATTTCAGTTCGGGGGACGGGGCCGCCGCGGACGGGTCTGGCATTCACCGGAGGGGGTCGGGATTTACATATCCTTGATATTGCGCCCTTCGATCCATCCCAGCCGGGCTCCGGGCATCTCCCTGGTCACCGCCGTGGTTCTGGCGGAGACCATCCTGGAATATGAGGATATCGACGTTAAGATTAAGTGGCCCAACGACGTGCTGATTGCAGGGAAAAAAACGGCGGGGATTTTGACCGAGCTCTCGGGCGAGCCCGACCATACCGATTTCGTTATTGTCGGGGTAGGCGTCAATGTCAATCAACGGCCCGATGATTTTCCCGAGGAATTTGCTCAAATGGCCACCTCTATCAGAATTGGCCTGAAAGAAAGTGTATCCCGGACAGATTTTCTTAAACGTTTTCTGGAACGTTTTGAAAAGGCCTATCTTGAATTCCGGAAAAGGGGATTGAAAGCTTTTCGTAAGAAAATATTACATTTTTCCTATCTGTTAAACCGCGAAATTCAGCTTAAATTCGGACGCAAAAAAGTCATTGGCATCGTAAAGGATATAGATGAAGACGGGCGGCTGGTATTGGAAACGAAAGACGGTCTTCAGAAATTTTATGCCGGAGAAGCGACTCTTCATTTTTAATTAAATCCGCCATATGTGAAAATATTCACTTGCCTATTTCGCCCGGCTGTATATATTAAATGGACAATTTTGATGCTTGTTTGAGAGGTTTTAATGTATTCTGATAAAGTATTAGACCATTTCCAGAACCCCAGAAATGTCGGCGAAATCGAATCGGCCAGCGGGGTCGGGACGGTCGGTAATCCGTCATGCGGTGATATCATGACCATGTATATAAAAGTCGAGAACGATGTCATTGTCGATATCCGGTTCAAAACGTTCGGTTGCGGGGCGGCCATCGCCACCAGTTCCATCACTACCGAAATGGTCAAGGGTAAAACGCTCGAGGAGGCCGAACGGCTGACCCGGGGCGACGTGGCCGATGCGCTGGGCGGCTTGCCGCCGATAAAAATGCATTGCTCCAATCTGGCGACCGATGCTCTTCGCTCGGCCATCGCCGACTATCGAAAAAAGCAGGGTCAGGCATAATGACCGGGAAAACGATAACGGGCATCGTCCTGCTGCTTCTGCTGTTGACCGCCGGATGTGTGGAGAGGCGTGAGCGGACGGCCCGCATCGATGGCTCGCAGTATTTTCCGCTCAACGAGGGCGACCGCTACATTTATTCCGGCGTCCCCGGCGAAATCACCGTCACCCGTCAAATAGACAGCCTGTTCACCCGGGCCTATCTGGATTCAGCGGGTGAGATCATGACCTGGGAGGATTTCAGCCGAAACGAAGACGGCGTTTTCTGGAACAACGTGGCTCTGGCGCAGGTGGACCTTCAAGTGCACTTTTTCCCGCCTTTGCCGTTTGCGCCCTGGTCGAAAATTGTCGGCGATACTCTTCTGGTGTCGGCGGTCGAAATCAGAAGCGATTCGGTCAATTCTCATTTCCGGATACAGGTCGCATGTGAAATCCTGGGTATCGAGGATATCACCACTCCGGCCGGGACTTTTCGCGACTGCATCAAGACAAAAGTGCAGTATTCCTATCTCGACGAAAAGGTTCGGAAAATTTTCGCCGATGAAATCATCCGCTGGTTTGCCCGCGACGTCGGGATTGTTCGCTATCAGACGTCCTCCATCAGCGGTGACTTAATACGGGCCACCGTCGGCGGCGTCAATTACCCCTGATTGAGAAAGACGGTTTTATGATTACGATTAACAAAGACACGAGCATGGGCGAGATAATCGAGAAAATACCGGAAGCCGCCTCGGTTATCATGAAATATTTCCATGGTGGATGCTATGCTTGCCCGAGTATGAAACTCGAAACTCTTGAAATGGCGGCGCAACTGCACGGCCTCGATGTCAACGAGATTATCGCCGAGCTTAAAAAACTGATCTCACCCAAATCATAATAATTCATTTAGTTTGGGGGCAATAACTTATGCCGGAACTGCCGGAAGTCGAAACCGTCATTCGCGGTCTTCAAAATACTATCCTGGGACAAACCATAGAATCGGTGACGATCAACTATAATAAGTACCATCAGGATAACAAGACCGGGTGGACCAAAAACCTTCAGGGAAGCCTCGTCATCGGCATTCGCCGCCGGGGGAAGAATATTCTGATCGACCTCGACAATAACTACTCTCTCTGGGTGCATCTGAAAATGACCGGCCATTTTTACTATTTTTCCAAAACCAACGCCATCGGAAAACACGACCTGATGATTTTCAACTTCATAAACAACGAACATAACCTCCGCTTCAACGATTATCGACGGTTCGGACGAATCCGGCTGTATAGAACCGAAGAGGTGATGAATCAAAAGGGCCTGGTCGAACTTGGACCCGAACCGCTGGAAATCCCGCCCGGTGACTTTGTCGCTTTATTCAAAAACACGCATCGGATGATCAAGCCGGCCCTGCTCGACCAGACATTTCTGGCCGGGCTGGGCAATATCTATGCCGATGAAGCCCTGTTTGCCGCCAGAATTCACCCCCGCCGCCTGACCGATTCCATTTCAAAGGCGAAATTAATCGAACTGCATGGCCATATCCAGCGGCTTCTGAAAAGGGCCATACGAAATATGGGTACATCCGTGGACAGCTTCGCCGGTGTCAATGGCCAGACCGGGAGATTCCAGAATTATCTATCGGTTTATGGCCGCGAGGGCAAGGCCTGCCGCAACTGCGGGTCGAAAATCCGGCGTATCAAAATCGGCTCCCGCTCGGCCCATTATTGCGGCCGCTGTCAGAGGCCTTAACGGTTACCATGCTTTCGAAATTGCCCGAAATAAAACCATTTCGTTCAATAATCATAATTATTATTGTTTTCCATGCTCCCATCGCTTAATCTTACATCAATGAAAATAAATCAAGGTATCGCAATGAAGATCCATAAACTGTCGATTTTGGTCATCCTGCTCGCGGCCATTATCACTTATACTTATGCCGAAACCCCGCCGCAAACAATGCCGGACCAGTCCCGTCCCATCGTCATCTACGGCGATTCGCGCACCTATCACGACGACCACCGGGCGGTGATCAATGCCATCGAGCGCGTCAATCCCAAAGCGGTGTTTCACACCGGCGACCTGGTCGGCGACGGCCGCATCGAGGCCGACTGGGATACGTTTTTCGTCATCACCGAGCGGCTCCTGGAAAAGGCCGCCTTCTATCCGGCGCTGGGAAATCATGAGCATGATTCCCCTTATTATTATGAACGCTTCGATCTGCCCGGTAACGAGCAATGGTACAGCGTCCTGATCGACGGCATAAAAATTATCGTACTCAACAGCTGTACCGACAGCGATAAAAAGTCCGAGCAGTACAAATGGCTGGAAAACGAGCTTAAAAACACCGGGCCGGAGGCCAAATTCAAAGTGGCACTGTTCCATCACCCGCCGTACAGCAGCGGCCCTCACGACGAAGACGAAAAAGGTTTGCGTAAAACCTGGGTGCCGCTTTTCAAAAAGCACGGAGTCGATATTGTTTTCAACGGTCACGACCATATCTATGAACGCTCCCGGGTCAAGGGCGTTTATTATGTCATCGCGGCGGGCGGCGGCGCACCGCTGTACGATATAGAAAAGGACAACTTGTACAGCCAAATAGCATTAAAAAAACACAATTTCTGCCGTCTTGACATAAGAGACGGTAAGTTGATTGTGGAAACGCTCGACACCCAATTGAACCGTCTGGATTATTTCGAAATCGAGTAACCTTTTGGGTAAAGTTACGTCTAACCGATTATGACCGAAAACAACACCGCCATAACAATCAGCGAAATGACCAAAGTTTTCCGCGCCGGTCTGGGCGGGACAGCCGTCACGGCTCTGGATAAGGTCTCGTTCGACGTTCGTCGCGGTGAGATATTCGGCCTTCTGGGCCCCAACGGTGCGGGCAAAACTACATTGATAAAAATCCTGCTGGGTTCGCTCAAAGCCACCGGCGGCGGCGCCAGTATTCTCGGAGAAAATATCGTGTCGTGGCGCTCCCGCGAAAAAGTCGGCTACCTGCCCGAAAACCACCGTTTCCCACAATACATGACCGGGATACAGATGCTTTACTGTTTTGGCGGCATGGCCTGGCTCTCCGGCGCAGACATTAAAGCCAAAGCCGGACCGCTTCTGGAACTGGTCGGGATGACCCGCTGGCGTGATGCCAAAATCAGAAAATATTCCAAAGGGATGATGCAACGGCTGGGGCTGGCGCAGGCCATGCTCAACGACCCGGAACTGATATTTCTGGATGAACCGACCGACGGGGTCGATCCGATCGGGCGGCGGGAAATTCGCGACATCCTGAAGAATCTTAAAAAGCAGGGCAAAACCGTCTTTCTGAACTCCCACCTTCTGGCCGAAGTCGAAACCACCTGCGACCGGGTGGCCATTCTGGACAGGGGCAAACTTCTCAAAGTCGGTCCCGTAACCGGCCTGACCGAGACGAAACCCAGTTTCAAGATCGACACTGTAAGCCTGTCCGACGACGCTCGCGCGCGGGTCATGGAGAAATATAACCGGGCGCAAATCGACGGCAATGCCATCACCATCGCCTTTCACGCCGAACCGGACGTTAACGGCCTGATCGACCTGCTCCGCGCGTGCAATGTCGAGCTTCTGGCGGTGACGCCGATTCGGATGGGTCTGGAAGACAGTTTCATGCAACTGGTGCGCGGCGCCCAGAAGAACGTATCGGAGGAAAAAACCGATGCGTAAGTTCGCCGCCATCCTGTATGATACGACTCTCGAAATCCTGCACCGCAAAATGCTTTACCTCTATGGCGGCGTGACCGTGCTAATGACGTTGATATTCATCGTTATTCCGGGTATAAGCATCAACGGTCACGGCATAATCGATAACGACCCGACCGCACAGGCCTTTGTCGGCACGCTGGTCGCACGGTTTTTATCCGGATATATCGGGTTTGCCATGTTTTTGATGGTTTTCGGCTCGGCCGGTCTATTACCGTCATATCTGAACAAAGGACGGGTGGAGCTCAATATCTCCAAACCGATAAGTCGTCCCGGCCTGCTATTAATGAAATTTTTCGCCGTGTATCTTGTCATGATCGCGATTCTGGCGCTCATGTGTTTGCCGCTCTGGGTGGTACTGTCGATTCGGCTGGAGGGTCTGCTCTGGTCGTTTCTGCCGGGCCTGTTGATTGCCTTTATCGAATTTTTGATCATATACAGCATCGTTTTCCTGCTTGGTCTGGCCAGTCAATCGACGGCGGTTGCGATTATCGGCTATTTTGCCTTGAGTTTCGGCTCCGGCCTTCTGGCCAAGCGCGAATTCGTCTATAACTTGCTGGGGGAAACCTGGCAGACCGTTCTCAACACGATTTACCATATCCTGCCCAAAATGGATGAAGTCTCGGATAATATCATATCGTTGACGCAGGGCGAGGGGCTGGCTAATTTTTACGCCATCTGGTCATCGCTTCTGTTCGCGGCGGTGATGATGTTTCTGGCGGTGTATATCTTCGGGAAGAAAGATTATTGAGCCCATTCGACCCGTTTCGTGGAACATTGGGCGGATGACTCTGTTCAAAAAATATGTAATATAATTCACTTATGGAGGAGACATGACCAAAATCAAAACGGGCGATAAAGTCACCCTGCACTATAGCGCCAGAATCCAGGGCGGCAATCTGTATCAGTCCACTGAAAACCGCAAGCCGGAGAAATTCGACCTGGGCGAAGGCAAAGTTATCGACGGTATCCGCAAAAATCTTATGGGCATGGAAGTCGGCGAGAAAAAATCGTTTGTCGTCACGCCGGAAGAGGCTTTCGGCGATCACGATGACAATCTCATCGTCGACGTGGACCGCAACCAGTTTCCGGAGAGCGTAACCCCGTTTATCGGCCAGCAGTTGCGCATGGAGCGCGACGACGGCCAGGAGGTGACGGTGGTCGTGACGAATCTTACGGCCGACACGGTGACGATCGACGCCAATCATCCGTTGGCGGGCAAAACGCTCGAATTCGACGTCGAGATAGTGGGGATTGATTAGGCTTGAGAGGCGGAAGGGGAAAGTTCTTCTGGACCTTGAAAGGTTTGCCGCCTTTAAATCGGGATAAATCAGCATACAATTTCGCTATCAGGTTTGTATTGAGGGGCCCGATTTTCGTCGTTTTTAAAAGGGTTTTGGCATAGATAATCAATTGTCCGCAATTGCATTACCGGGATTCGGGTCCGTTTTGTCATTTTCAGTAATGTCTTCCGGAAGGCCCGTTTCATTTTCATTGAATTTATAGAGCTTCAGAAATTTCAAAAGCCGGATGGATCGGGTCAATTGGCGATCCAACCGCAGTTCATAGCGCATAGAGTTGATATTGACGTCTTCGCGGGGGATAAGCTTTTGGGCGATAGCGTTAATGCGCTCTCTGATTTGGTAATCGATTTGATCATCGGGGGAGGATTCATAACGCGGCAGGCTGGTAAGACTTCTGTGGCGCTCTAAATCCGATTCGACGTATTCAAGCTGGTCATTGATTTAGGCGGTTTCGGCCAGCGGAATGCGGCGCGAGCGCCAGAGGGAATTGGCGATTTTACGAACGAGGTATTCCTGCAGGGCGGTGGCGGGTTTGAGCTCCTCATAAAGGGAGTCCAGCAGGGCTTCGTATTCGGCGGGATTTTCATTGAAGACGGGCGTATTTAAAATCATGTCTTTGGCATTGAAGCCGTATTTGAGGGCGTTTTTTGAGGCTTTGGCTTTGCCTTCGGGCGAAGTCGGCCCGGTTGATTTTTGGGCATTTTGCCGGTTGGCGGCGATTTGTTTTTTGGTAACGGTCATAGTTATAGCTCCTTTCTTTATAAAAGGGGCGGCGGCGAAATCAACATCGGGTTGGTGGGGAAAATGGAGGAAGAATGTCGGAAACTGGAGCTCCAAACTGATAAGACAGCGGACATTTGGTCAGATTGTTTCAATGGGCATTTAGAGATTGCATATTAGAAGTGAATTGATATATATTTTAAACAAATATCGATAGTATCAAGAATCGGGGATTTGGGCAGTGACCGAGGGTTAGTCTATTGAGCAAGGTTGCAATCAGAGAAGAAGTATTGCGTTGGGCCATTGACCGAAGCGGTCGTACACTAGAGGACCTCCACATAAGGTTTCCGAAGATTTATGAATGGGCGACTGGAGAAAGCCGGCCTACACTTAAACAACTGGAGTCTCTGGCTCGGGCTACAAGGACTCCATTCGGATATTTCTTTTTACATAATCCGCCCGACGAGAGGCTTCCGATTCCACATTTTAGATCTGTGTATGCCGACCCCACATATAAGTCTAGTCCAGATTTAATCGAGACAGTTCATATAATGCAGCGGCGTCAAGCTTGGATGAGAGAGTTCCTTATAGAACAGGAAGTTGGGCGACTGACATTGGTTCGTTCGGCGAGTATGCACGAAAACGTATCTTTAGTTGCCAATAGGATGCGCCAGGCTCTGGGCTTCGATATTGATTGGGCATCCGCGTACCGAACGTGGACTGAAGCCCTGACAGCTCTTCGAGAAGCGATAGAAGCAAGCGGTATCATTGTCGTTGTCAACGGAATCGTCGGAAATAACACGCACCGAAAATTGGACGTTGAAGAATTCCGAGGATTCGTGCTTGTTGATGATTTTGCTCCCCTAGTTTTCGTTAACGGCGCTGATGGAAAAGCCGCCCAAATGTTCACGCTTGCACATGAATTAGCGCATGTTTTCTTTGGAAGCAGTGCAGCATTTGATTTAAGACGTATGCAACCAGCTGAAGATGCGACAGAGAAAGCATGTAATGCTGTGGCGGCGGAATTCCTTGTTCCGGAAGAATCCTTAAGACAAATTTGGCCTAGTGTAAATCAATCCCAGACTCGATTTCCAGAGATTGCGCGCCACTTCAAAATTAGCGAGATTGTCGCGGCTCGAAGGCTTCTCGATTTGCGACTTATCAGCAGAGATGCATTTTTTAAATTTTATCAAGAATATATGGATGAGGTGCGAAAAAAATCTCCGAGTAGCGGTGGTGGGGATTTCTATGCTACTCAGAATCTAAGATTGGGCAAACGATTTGCCGAAGCCGTGGTTCAAGCGACCAGAGAAGGCACATTACTTTTTAGCGACGCATATAGAATGACTGGATTGCATGGAAAAACGTTTGACCAATTTGCTGAACGCCTTGGGTATGGGGCGGCTCATTGAGCAAACCTATTACATTTGTGCTGGATGCCAATGTATTTATTCAAGCCGCACGCCAATATTATGCTTTCGACTTGGCACCATCATTCTGGCAGAGCTTGATACATTTCGGTCAGCTTGGTCGATTGATGAGCATTGATCGTATAAGCGAAGAACTAAAAAAGGGAATGGATGAGCTGGCGGACTGGGCACAGAGTAGTTTTGGAAATGCATTTGCGACGACCGACAGCGAGGATATAACGCAATCTTATAGTGAAATAATGAATTGGGTAAACAATCAGAAACAGTTTTCAGATGCCGCCAAAGCTGATTTTGCCCAAGGTGCGGACGGTTGGCTGATTGCGTATGCCCGAGTAAATGGATACACAATAGTAACTCAGGAGCAAATGGCATCAGCATTAAGCCATAAAGTCAAAATCCCCAATGTATGCCATGCTTTCAATGTGCCATATGTTGATACCTTTTCAATGCTTAGGTCACTAGGAATTCGTTTTAATTAGTAATTTTTCATGCCGACTCGCGGCATGACAGCTTTCTCCAAAAATTAATAAGGCCGGATTCCCGCTTTCGCGGGGATGACATTGATGGAGGCGGGGTGACATTAAAAGAGCGGGGATGACATGGTACGGTCGGATTTATTCGGCCGTTGCACCATGCGTGTCGTCCGGGTGCATCCGCACTTCGAAGACGCGCAATAGCGAGACGAACACCGCCGCGATGAGCGGCCCCATGACGATGCCGATAAGGCCGAACAAATACAGCCCGCCCAGAATCGCGAAAAACAGAAGCAGGGTATGCATGCGGGTGCGGCCCTTGAACAGAAGCGGCCGCAGGACATTGTCGATCTGGCTGATGACGGCGACGCCGATGGCGATCAGCGCGATACCCTTGACCGGCGAGCCGCCGAAAAAGAGAAAAATTCCGGCCGGAATATAAATCAGAAACGGTCCGAGAATCGGGATGAAAGCCAGAAAGGCCATCATCGCCCCCCAGAACACCGGCGACGAAATCCCGAAGAGGGCAAATAAAATTCCCCCCAGCGTCCCCTGGATGAGCGCCACGACCACCTCGCCATACATCGTCCCCTCGATAATAAGGTGCAACCGGCCATACATATCGGCCACCTGTTCGGGCATGAGAGGGGTAATGCGTTTCAGAGCCGCGATAATTCTGTCACCGTCGCGGAAAAAGAAAAACATGGAAAAGAGCATCAGGACAAAATGTAAAATGGTCAGGCCAACGTTGGCGATGACGGTCGTGGCCTGGGCGCCGATGGCCTCGCTGATGACGGCGGCGGCATTGTTCAGAATGGTTTCGAAATCCATATTGGCCAGTTGCGGGAAGGCGGCCAGTTTATCGCGGATGGCACCCCAGAGAGGCAGTTTGACGGTCAGGATGTTTTTGAGTTCGCCGCTTTGATACAATTGATTGACTTTGGCGAGGGCATCGGCCGCCTCGCCCAATAACGCCGCCAGCATATAAACCGATGGGCCGATTATAATTACGAATATAAGAAGACAGGCTATGACCGAAGCCAGGGCCGGCGATTTCAATCTGGTCAACAGCCAGCGATAACCTGGGAAAAATATGATTACCAGCACGGCCGCCCAGGCGATGGGAAGAAAAAAGGGGGCCATAAGACGGTAAAACAGGTACACGATGCCCGCCGTTATTAAGAAATACTGGGCTGTGATAAAATACTCTCTTTTCATAATTGGCCCGCCACGGGGACATTAAAAATTGAGCTTTTAAATAATCCGGCGCAAGAACAATTTTATGGCGTCATAACAGGCGGCTCCGACCGGTTCCGGCCGATAAAATATAACATGTTGACAATAAGGCAGGTTGGGCTATATTTATGGATATTAAGGCGTAAATTCGCAAGATGACCGATTATCCTTTACCGCCCGAGGTCATAATATGAATATGTATTCGAAGATTTTCATCGTGTTTCTAGCATTGGTCATGTCCGGCGCCATTGTGCTGGCCGAAGAAAACCCCGAAGAACTGGTTGCATGGCATCAGCGCATAATCGACAGCCTGGGGCTGAATTGGACGCCGAAGGTGACTTCGGTCATCACCGACTACACCCCGGAAGAACGCAAACAACTGCGCGGGCTAAAACTGCCCGACAACTGGCGGGAAATCTGGGAGTCACATCTCGACCCGGACCGGTTCAATAAACGCGCCGAGGATTTGCCGTCGTACTTCAACTGGTACGACCAGGGCAAAGTGACGGGAATAAGAAATCAGGGTAGTTGCGGCTCCTGCTGGATATTTTCATCGGTGGCCGCGCTGGAATCGCAGTACTTGATATACCGCCAGTATAATTACAACCTGTCCGAGCAACAGCTTCTGTCATGCATATCACAGGGGTGGGGATGCGACGGCGGCTGGATGGAAGCGTGTTATGTGCATTTCCGCGATTACGGCGTGATATTCGAAACGGCCATGCCCTATCAGGCCAACGATGAGGTCCCCTGTACCGAGGATTTATACCCGGTCATGGCGGATATTCTTGGCTGGACCTCCGTTCCCAACGATGTCAATTCGATCAAGCAGGCGGTGATGGTGGCGCCCATCGCAGTGGCATTCGACGTGTACGATGATTTTGATATTTATGGCGGCGGGTGCTATGAGTGGAACGGTGTCAGTCCCTATTCGGGCGGCCACGCCGTGTTGATTATCGGCTGGGATGATGACTATTGCGACGGCAACGGCGCCTGGCGGGTGAAAAACAGCTGGGGCACCTACTGGGGCGACGACGGCTATTTCTGGATTAAGTACGGTGAATGCGGAATCGGTACGGCCGGAGCGCTTCTGGAAGTCGATGCGGTCTGGATCACCGACCCGATGGATCTGCCCTATGGCGTAATCGGCCAACCCTACTCCCACCAGATGACTGCAGCCGGCGGCGTTTTGCCATATCATTTCTCGATTCAGGTGGCCAGCCTGCCCGACGGTTTATCTATCAGCCAGAGTGGCCTTATTTCCGGAACGCCGACACGGGTCAAAAACTATGCCTTTGCGGTGCGGGTCGAGGACAGCGCCGACCCGGTCAAATCATATTTCAAATATCATAGCCTTCCGATATATTCGGCTCCGCCGATGTCGTATTGTGATTTCAACGATGACGGCGTGCGCAATCTGATAGATATTCTGGGAACCATCAATCATCTCTATAACGGCGCCCCGCCACCCGAAGATATTAACCTTGGCGATTGTGACTGTAACGGGCAGGTCAATTTGCTCGACATCCTGACGCTGATAAATTTCATTTATGAAGCCGTCGCACCCCCGTGCCAGTGGGATTAGCCCGGAGTCATTGGTTCAATCGAAAAGCAATAGGAATAACGGCAAAGGTATCAGAAAAACGCCATTACGCGGACCGAAATCATGCCATTTTTTGGTAACCATAATCGGCATTAGGGGGCGTTTTTGATTACGGCCAAAGCTTAAAATGCTTTTAAAATCCGTATCATTGATTTGATTCTGAAATTTCACTTCAACGGGCAAAAATTGCCTCGGTTTTACATGCACAATAAAATCGATTTCCCGGTTGCGTTCACGATAATAATCCATTTGAATGGTTCCACGCCATTTTCGCAACGCCAAAAACGTCAGATTTTCCGCGTAAATGCCAAGAGCCTGATTGTCATCCAACAGGTCTTGATCAAGACGAAGGACCGCATTACGCAAGGCGAGATCGACCAGATAAAATTTCATGGCTCCCTTCCGCACTCTTAAGGGAGATGCGCGAAACTTGGACAAGCTGTAAACAAGATCTGTCATTTCCAGAAGAGGCAAATATTTATCAATTTGCGCGATTTTGATATTTATTTCTTTTGATACGGATTGCAGGCTGGCTTCTCTACCGGGGCTTTCAAGCAATGAAATATAAAATCTTTTTAATAGCTCCGGTTTTCTGAATTCGGCTGCAAGTACCAAGTCTTCATAAATTACTTTCCTCACCTGATTATCATTCAAATAATCCCGCTTGGCCACCCATGTGGGCAGACTCCACACTTCGGGGAATCCACCCTCAAGCATGAATCGTCTCATTTCCCCATCAAGGAATATTTGAAGTTCCCGACTTGGCAAAGAGATCGGGACTTCTTTAGCTACTATCGATGGATCTCCGGTTGCAAACCCCTGCGCTGTCTTGCCCTGCTCATAGATATTGTTAACTTCGGCCATAAGGCTCGGTCTTTCGATCAATGAGTACAGGACGAATTCGCGGAATGAAAATGGGAGAAGATGATAGTCTTTTACCCTGCCCATCAGGCTTTCCCGGCTCTTTTTGAATATGGGTGAGGAAGCCGAACCTGATATAATTACGCGTATGGGATATTCAAGATCATGGTACTTTTTTAAGTAAAGCTCCCATCGGTCAAGCCGCTGAATCTCATCCAGAAAAATATAAGTCAAACCGGTCTGTTTCCCCTGTAACGCCCCTTGCATGATATATTCAATCAGCAGATTGACATGCACGTCGGAAATATCCAAAGCAGGGTCATCGAAAGAATAATAAATTATTTTTTTCGGCGCGGTTTGGTCGTTCAGCAGTTGGCGTATTATTTGATATAATAATGTGCTTTTCCCTACACGTCTTGGACCAGTGATTGAGAGAATCTGCGGAATTTGCCGCATATCTTCCATGAGTGTCTGAAAAATGGGGCGATGAAATGAAGGGACCTCCATTCCAACCATGCCAGTTTCCCACCAAGGATTATAAGAGTTTATAATATTTTGAATATCAATCACTTACACCCATCCTGCAAATTATTCATATTATAATATATATAATTTGCATATGCTCCGCAAGATATTTATTGGCTTTAACTTAAGGCCGTCATATAAGGACATTCGATCATTATTCGCCAATTATCCAATCGAAAATCTCCACCCGCAATAATAGTCACGCTCCTCCTTGTCCGGCGGGCAGGCCAGGCATTCGGTTTTGATACGCGGGTCGATCGTTTTGGCGAATTCGGTGTATTCGACAATCCCGACCGACTTGCATGGAAACGGCGGGAGATTTTTTCGTTTGCGGGCCGACTGCACCCGGCAATCGACCATTTTGAAGACGAATGATTTTTCGGTTTCCTCGGTTATGGCCTGTTCGTTGAGCACCGAATACAATCGATATTGCAGGGCTTTTTTGAGAGCCTCAAGGCCGCCGTTTTCGGGGATATCATGTCGAGCCATAATGCGCTGGGCCTCAATGCGGGTGAATTTATCCCAGGCCTGGGTGTCGAGCTTGATGGCGGTCGGCATATCGCATTCCTGTTCCACCGCCTGAAACCAGAGGCCATCATGGGCCAGCCAGTTTTTGGCGAAATCCTCGATTATCCCGATCAGCTTTTCTTTGGGCAGGGTTTCAAGATGTTTGACGGACATACAATATTCCTTCATTCAAGTATTGTAATTGTCTTTAGCTGATAATATCAATTATGCCCGTCCGGGACAAGAATATTTGTCCGATTTAAAACCCCGGCGGCTGAAAAACCGGCGAACATTTTGTTGGCGGGTTTCTCGTCCCAATATGTCGAGAACTGGAACCCAACCTGCTGTTTGCCCCGGAAACGCACTTTTTCAACGAGCCCCAAATGGCGGGCCCGCCGCCGCGGATCGGGGGAAATTTGATGCCCAAATATCATTTCCCTTGACCGTTTTCAGGTTACCCGTTAAATTAATAATAAGGCTGGGCTGTAATTTAAATTCCGAACAGAATTCTTTTCAGGCAACAATGTTGTCGGTTTACGGGAGCGTTAATGTGTACCGTAATCATGTCGCCTGGAAGGGATGACTTTCAGCGTGCGAATAAGGCAATCGAACAGGTAATAAGGACAAGTCAATAATTGGCTTATTCTTCACTTGTTTATAAAATCCGGCTTCAAATCCGATAAAGGAGAATTGGGATATGTACAACAAATCATTATTTATGTGCGTCGTATTATTGCTGATAAGCTTGCCCGGCTTATTATTGGGCGGGGAGATTCCGCTGTCGATCAATGACCAGGGCGGAAATCCGGTATGGGACAAAGAGTTTGTAACGTATGTAAAGGGCGATTCACTTAAAATAACGGTCAATACCGATTATGATTGCGTAATGACACAGAAAGACAAAGATAGTGCTATTTTATATACAATTGATCCACTGGCCCCGGGTACGGATATTTATGCAATAATGGACGGTGCCGCCAGCCAATGTGTCAGCAGAAAATCATCGCAAGGATTTGCCCCCATGGAAGAAACCTGCACGTCCATGAATCAGAGATTAGGCGTTCCTTCGCTGAACACTTATGGTGTAATGGGTTTGATTCTGCTTTTGGTGGGCGCGGCGGTCTGGCAGTTTAAAAGGATGAAGAGGGCCAATCTCATTCGAAGTTAGTATTTCGGCTTTTTCAAACGCCCGAGGGTAACTTTGCCGGGCTTGAAAATCACGGTATATTTTTCATCCAAGATGAGGAGAGGGAAAAAACCTCTCCTCTGATAAAATGCGATCGGTAATATCGGAATTTTCCAGATAGCCAATCCGGAAGTCAAGTAATTTACATTTTCAATCAAATTCTTCGGAAGATTTTTTCTTCATGAGGAATCCAAATAAATCCTTATGCACTCGCGGATAAAATATCAGCCACAATGGCAACGGCAAAGCGTCATTGATTAAAAAAAACGGAAAGGTTCTACGGAAATACAATCGAGTATACCCAAACTGTTCAGAATAATAATAAACCACCCAGGATAGGACCAGATGCATTATTGCCAAAATCAGAAGCCCTCCCAATATCGCCGCCAAAAGCCGTTTCCAATTGTTCAGGGCTCCCGGTGTTGCCAGCACCAGGGCCAGATAGGGAACAATATTGGCAAAATGATCCACAACCCGCGACAGCAACCATTTTTTGACACCCACCCATTGAAAAAAAGGAACGACTACCGGCCAGATTATGCGCGGATAGATATTCTCCAGTTTCCAAAACCACAAAAATCCAAGCGCGAACGATATCAGACTCAGTTTAATCAGAAACAGGAACAGGTTTTTTTTCATGATAGACTACCCAATACAACCATCCCGCCCAGACGGATGATATCATTATTATGAGGGTTCCCTGCCAGAAGTACAGGTGCATAAAATCGAAAAGCCTCTGCGAATACGCGCCGGCCATGAGCAAAAATATTATCCTGAATACGTTGAATAGATAAATGGCCGGAATCCCCAGGGCGAATCCGATCAGCTTTTTCTTAATCGAAGTTGAATAGGCCAGAACGGCGGCCATATAAATGAAAATCTCGAAAAGGCCGGTGCATTCATCGATTATCTCCACCGGAAATCCCCTGTAGATAATGATGGAATCATGATATGACACCTGCGATGAAAATATCGAAAGAACGTCGCCCACCAGAGAAGCCGTAGAGCTCATGAGCCAGAGTATTTTTTCGTGATAGCGGCTGAAAATCTGGGACGATATAACCCCGACCACTATAAGCATGACAATAAAGAGGATAATGAATCTGGCAACGGGCGATAGTTTCCTTCGCGAGGAACCTCGTTTTTCGACCCCGGCGTTAATATTATTCGGCGGTTTGTTCGCAATGGCGGCCATATTTGCGGTTTCTTAAAATAACTGCATAACCAATAATCGTGTTAAAGCGGACGCTGTCTTTTATGTATTGAAGTTGCCCGACTATGCTGCATATTTTGTCCGTATAGATACCGACTGACACCGGTTTTTTGACATCGAATCTTTGTATCTATACCAACAATTGCCCTGTCTGATAATATGCTTAAGAAGGCCTGCTTGTCAATACCAATAAGGGTCTATTGTTTTGACAGGCAGTAGGTCAGGCGCACTTGGCGCTTGACATATTGTGGGCGGCAGACGCCCTCGTCTGCCGCCGGGCTGCTCTAAGCACCGCCATGAATCGGGGCGGCGGCAAAAACGAATTTCCGGAGATTGACAGAGACTTTCGGTGGTTGAAGTAATCAAGCGGCAGACGAGGACGTCTGCCGCTCACTGAACCTTAACTGCTTAATTCGAGGTTTCAACCAGACCAGTTTTCGGGGGGAAGGTCAATCATTCCCACGGCAAGCCGTGGGCGACCGGGCCGCTTCACTGGCTAACATTCCCGGACCACGTCTCAAATCGGGAAATTAGTTTTTCGAATGCCTATACAAGAGACTATTATCAACAGAATGAGAATGAACAGAGAAGGATATGTCAATCCCGGTACAGAATTTAAATGATTACCATGATTACCATCATCCGGCGTGGAGGCCACGACTGTCCCAATGCCAAAGGGGAATGCCGGACCATTAATTTCGCCAATCACGATATAGTTCGACCCACCATCAACTGAAAATGCACCTTCATACACAGATCCCGTTTTCGTCAGTTTGAGAATAACGTCATAACCGGAGTATGGAATATATGCTTCTGAAAACCCAATGCTTCCCCACGATTGAAGAGCCACCGAATTGTAACGAGAATCACGTATCAGGCGTACCCATTCCGTCGGCGATTGAATCACAAGGATACCCGCGTGCTCGAATAAAACAGCGGGCGCGGCAAGAACACGTACGACAATGCCGAAATCATCAGCGGGAGCATTTTCAAGCATCCTCGGTGATGTATTGGTTTCACCGAAAATGTCTGTGGGTCCTGTAGTAGTCATGGTTAAAAAACCCGGATTCGAAGTCAGTGACCACGATTGCTCGTAAGGATAGGGAGCCGGATTGACAAATGACCATTTGGGATCAAGTACAAATGAGTTGAACTCATCGCTATAATCCAGTATTGGTGTCCATTCCGGAGCGATGTAAACTCTAAAATAGTCGAATTCGGCAGTAAACACATTTGTGCTGGCAAGAGGTGTAAAGACAAGAACAATAAAAACAGCCAGCATAACCAAAATTATGGCTTTTTTCATTTTTATCTCCACCAAATACAGGTTTAATGACTTTAATAAATCCATTCCGGATAAACTCTTATCCGGGATTACCAGATGGGATTTTTGGAAAGATAATTTGTCCGCTTTGACATTAATAAAGTACAAGAGTCTCTTCGAATTGTCAATAATATTTTCGCTGGAGTTACCCGCCGGGTAACATCTCTAAATATAATATTTAGCCTCTCCTTTTTATGGAGCTATTGGCCAACCCCAAAAAATATTTCCCTTGCTATACCCGGTTTTTATTTATTAAACTTCAGCCCACGCAAG
>CAYWLR010000026.1:0-34047 GCA_964459465.1 uncultured Ignavibacteriaceae bacterium
CCCCGAATCAGCCACTCCGTTTAACTGGGCGTAATAATTATGGCAGTCGTGGGTGGCGTTAAATCCGCTGTTTACGGGCGGAGTTACATTAAAGTATCTTAAGATGCCCGAACCGCCCGAAATCGACGGCGCTATCCCGGTAACGCGTAATACGGTCGTAGCTCCCGGAGCCGCGCCGGCCGCGTTGATTTCCAATCCCAGACCTCCGAAGGTTTGATTGACACCCTGGGCAACCGTGCGCGTGGTCATAATATTACCCTGGGCGACAAAACCGGCGTTTTCTATAATATCGGCGGTCGGGGCCAGAGTTACAGTCCAGGAACCGGTATTCAATATACTGTCGTAAATACCCAGCGTGCCATTCACGGTGACATTGGCGCCGAGATTGACACCCTGATTCCCGCTGATAATCAAATCGCGCAGAACCGAAGTATTGGCCGGCAGTTCCGGGCCGGTCGTTACCGCCCCAACTTCACTGATATATTCGACATCGACGATTCCGGCGAAGACCGGGGCCGCCGTCAGTTCAGCCGTGGCACGCCGTATTTTGGCGCCATTGGCCATCGTCAGTATCTTGTTATCGGCGGCGCCATTATTGTCAAAAATACCTGCTGACAGCGTCAAATTGCCGTTGACTGTGGCATTTTCTCCGAGCGTAACCGTTTGGTCGGTTGCGTATATAACCAGGTCTTTAAGCACATTGGCCGCCGTCGGCAATTCCGGACCGGTGGTAACCGACACAGTATTACTGGTATAGCGGACATTGGCAACGCCTGCAAACGTCGGGGCGCTGGAGATTGTCCCATAAGCGCGGGATATCCAGACATCGTCGGCCACGACCAGAGTCGCGTCGGCGTCGGAGTTGTCAATATTACCGCTTACCATGCGGAGCAGACCATCGACCGTAACTGATAGCGGCGACCCGGCCTGCAGTACAAGTTCGCAGTCATTATTGACGATGAAGCTGTCGATGACGGTCCGGTTATCATTTAGAGTCCAGATTTTTTTGGTGGCGTTCCCATTGAAACTGAACTCAACCCGATAGTAATTGGTGTCAACTACCGTCTGGTCGAGCGTTGACGTGGCCGGATCCCACTGATACCGGACTTTGCCGTTGTTATACAGGGTCGGCGGGAAGAAAGTCGAGCTGCTGGCGATTTTGTACGTTCCGCCCGGTTTGAGGTCGACTTCCGTCGTGTCAAACCAGACGTTGGTCGTAGTGATGGAGTAAAGCGAACCGCCCGAATCAATCGTGATTATACCGGGATTGAATTCGGGGCCGTATGTCGTACTGCCCAAACCGGTACCGATTTTGAACGTTCCGCCGTCGAGAATATCGATATTGCAAATATTATAATCATACGAACTGGCGTCATACAATTCAACCCATCCGGCGACGGTCATTTTGCCGATAGGAATGCCGATGCCGCTGCGGATGAAGTGCGTTCCCGCCCCGTCCACGAATCTGATTTCGGCGCCGGCCGAAACGTTAATGGTCAGATCCTGATTTTCGGTTCGTTCTCCTGAAGACGTCCAGCGAGCTTCGATATCGTCCCCTTCATTAAATATCAAAATGCCGCTGATGACTTGCAGGCTGTTCTGAAGCCCGAATCGCATGCCGGGATCGCCCTTGCCTTCGGTCTGAATGACCGTGGCGCTGTCCTTTTCGATGATCATATCACGGAACGACGTCGAACCGGCTGTCGTGCTCCACCCGGCCAGTGTCTGCAATTCACCACCCGTGAATCGGATGTACGCGTTTTCCGAAGACCAGCCCGCCGAGAAGACGTTGTGGTTTTCACTAAACAAAGTGAAATCACCATAAACGTCCAAACGGCTGTTGGCGTTCATATCGATATGGGCGTTTTCGCCGCCGAAACTGATCGAATGACATTCCGCCATGTTATTGTCAACGGAAACGGTATGACCCGCCAGAATCATAACGTCATCGGTCGAGGTCGGGACGGTTCCGCCCTGCCATGTCGAAGAGGACGTCCATGAACCCGATTGAGCCGAAAGAATCACGCCCTGGGCCATTCCGCCCAGAGTCCAGAGTGAAAACTCATTGACCCCGGCCAGGGTGACGGTATTGGCCGTTTCATTGACGACGCCGCCGCGGGGCGTCCAGTTCGTGCCACCGTCATCGGAATAGTACAGCGTCAGGTTGGCCTCGGGAACGCCATTGAGCTCGCTTTCATCATAATGAAAGACCAGGGTGGCGTTGAGGGCATCGTTGGTCGCCGGAGTAATGTTGAAATATCGATTAATACCCTGTACACCGGGCAAAGCGGGAGCGGTGCCGGTCACGCGCAAAACCGTCGTCGAACCGGGATCGTCTCCGGCGGCATTTATTTCCACCCCGATATTGCCAAAGGCATTATTGACCCCCTGTGAAACCGTCCGAGTAGTGGTAATGTTGCCATACACGGTGTAAGGAGAAGTCTCGGCCAGCGTGGCACCGGAAGCCAAATTAACCGTGTAACTGCCGGTCGTCAGCATACTGGCCTGGACATCCAGAGTTCCGTTGACCGTAATATTAGAACCTAGCGTCACCCCTTTGGAGCCGCTGATGGTCAGATTTCTCAAAGTCCCGGCGCCGGTCGGCATTTCGTATCCGGTGGTAACACCGCTGACCGTGCTGATATAGTTCAAGTCAACATATGAGCCAAAAGTCGGAGCCGTCGAAAATTCCCCGGTAGCACGTCTGATAGTGGCACCGTCGACCAAATAAAGGGTATAATCGCCTTCCGGCCCGTCAATGTCGAAAATGCCGTTGGATAATGTAACGGTACCATTGACCGTGGCGTCATTGCTTAGAGTCACCGTCTGTGTCCCGCAGATGACGGTTATATCTTTCAAGACACTCGGGTTCGTGGGAAACTCCGGACCGGTTGCAACCGACGTTGACGTGCTGGTATAACGAAGATTGACCATGCCCAGAAAGTCCGGCGCGGACGAGATCGTTCCTGTGGCCCGCGAGATTAAGGCGTTATCGGACACTTCCAGGCTCACATCCGGGTCGGAATTGTTCAGCGACCCGCTGGACAATCGAAGCGTATTTCCGACGGTTACGGAATGCGGTGCATCAGCTGTCAGGACGAAATTGACGTCATTATTAATTATTAAGCTGTCTGTTACCGCACGATCGCCGGTCAGCGTCCATATCTTTTGCGTATTGTTGCTAAGGAAACTGAATTCGACGTCATAGTAGTCCATATCGCCGATGACCTGATTGTCGGTCAGGGTCGCAAAATCGCGTTGATAGCGAACCTTGCCGTTATTCGTGAAAGTCGGTGGGAATACGGTCGTTACGCTGGTCGTCTTGTACGTTGCCCCCTGATTGAGAATCACGACCGAGGTATCGAACCAGATGTCGGTGATGGTCGTGTTCATTATCTCACCTCCGGATTCAACCGTTATAATTCCGGGATTGAATTCCGGGCCATAGGTGGCGCTCCCCAGACCGGTGTCCAGATTAAGAACGCCGCCGTTTTTGACGTCGATATCATCAATATTAATATCATAGGAACTGGCGTCGGTGAAGGTGGCCGTGCCATAGATGGTCATTTTGCCAATAGGCATATCGACACCACTGCGGATGAAGTGCGAACCGTCACCATCGACCAGAATGAATTTGCCGTTGGCCCGGATGGTTATGGTCAGGGTTTGATTTTCGGTAAAATTCCCGCTCGAGGCCCAGCGCGCCTCGAGGTCATCGTCGGCGGCCAGTTCCAAAGTTCCGTTGATAATTTCAAGGCTGTTCTGGATGCCGAGGCGCATGCCATTGCCGCCCGTGACCACTTTACCGTTTGGTTTGTCTATAACCATATCGCGGAACGACGTCGAACCACCGGTCGTGCTCCAACCGCTAAGAATCTGGACGGCGTCATAACCGGCAAATCGAATCTTGGCATTGGTAGACGACCAGCCCGCCGAAAAGACATTATGAAATTCATTAAACAACGTGAAATCGCCATAAATATCCAGTCGGCTATTCTGGTTCATATCGATGTGAGCGGAGGTGTCCCCAAAAGTGAGCGAATGACATTCCGCCGAAAGATCATCGATTGAAATTACATGCTCGGCCGCGATTAAAACGTCATCTTCCGAAGTGGGAACCACCCCACCCACCCAGGTGGAGGCCGAGGTCCATGAGCCGGACTGGGCCGAGGTAATCTGCCCGAGGGCGGGAAAAGTGAGAACCACGGCGTTGGCCAGTTTCATCCAGTTGGTTGCATTATCTCGCAAGCCCGTGTATCTTTGTTCCAGATGAATGAACTGACCGGAGCTCGAAGTGGCGTAATCGGTACAGGGATCCGGGGCCTGATTCATCAGGCGACCCTGGGCATTATCCCGGCCGACGTAATATGCCCATGATTCCAGATGGGGAAGTTTAAAGGTAAGGGTATTATCGATTAAAAGAAGGTTGTCGCGCAAAGCCGGGAGAGGATCTTCCGTCGGAACAAAATAGGTTCCGTTACTCATTATAATGCTGGGATCGTCTTCATACCGGGAGTAGCCGTGTGGCTGGATTACGATTATATCGGACGCGACGGACAGGATTTCTTCCGTTGTCATTTGAAATGTCCCGGTGACGATATGAGCCTGGTCACAGTCACGGTAAGGTTCTTCTGTTTCGGAGCATGAAGTAGAAGTTCCGTCGCACGGCGAATATGACGTGGAATTGCATTTGCTTGTTCCTGCAACGAAGTAGATCCAGGCGTCGGCCGTTTCAAAAACCCGTAACCCCTGATAGCCGGTATTAATATTCTGTACGGGATGCGGACACTGTATCACCAGCTTGGGACGACGAGCGTCGGGGTTGAAGATAAACGTTCCCCAGTAATAACTCGTCGCCGTCGGTTTACGCTCCAGAATATAGAAAGTCTTTGACGGGGATTGCGTATTGTCCGTGAACGCCACCACCTCATAGTCGATGGATGATGCGGAGCTGTGCGCCGAAGAATAATCGGCATTCAACATATCCTGAATGATCGACCGCCACAGCGTTTGTTGTGATGAATTGGGCCCGACATAAAGATTGGCCGGAGTTTCACCCGGAATCAAAGCAATAATGCTGTCGATGCGGGCGGTTAAATCGCCGCTGGCGCTGACCTGACTATACGAGGTCACGGGGGCCGATAACAGGGCCGTCATAGTAATCAGCAGGGCTGTTACCGTAATTCTGACGGATAAGCCGCCCGTTGTGATCATTCGCCGTTTGGTTAACATTGTTCCTCCTTGTGTGAAGGTTCTAAATTAGATTTGATTGCGGTAAGTATGTTATGGTTAGAAGGCGTTGAATTTTCTTTTGCCGGCATGGTCAAAGCCATTGGCCGACGATTTGTGTTTTCTCCGGCCAGAAGGCGCGTGATTACCAGCGCCAGGGCGGTCAGACTCAAAGCAAAAATGACGGCCAGCGATGAGGTCTGCCGTTCGCTATAAACATAAACAGACGGTCCGGAGTTTCTGGCCGGGCTGATAGGCATGTCATAGCGACTGGCCAAATCACGAATGTTAAGGAGATGAATATACGGGATGTTCTGCTCGGCCATGCGCGCGAGTATCCCGCGTTCAGGATTGTCGCCGGGCGGGAGACCAAAATGATAACCGGTCGGAATAAGTGACGCCTGCGGGTAGGTCCCCAGCGCCGCCTGATTCCCGCCGATATTAATAATCAGGTCAACTCCGGCCTCGGTCATTATTTGAGTTTTCGTCATGATGGCATCGTTCAGGTCCGTCGGTCGGTATAATTCAATCCCGTTACGGGCGGCGGCGGCTTCCATCATGGCCAGTCCTTCTTCCACCATTCCTCCGCCGTTATCATTCTCACCTCCCGGGGTAACCAGTCGCGATGAGTACTTGAGTCCGCCATAGTCGATCAACCAGCGCTCCATATCGATCCAGGTGGCCTCTCCCTGATTGGCTCCGAAGCATGACGCTCCGAGCGAACTGAAAATCACCGCCTCGGCGCCGATCGTCTGAATCGCCGCCAATGCGGCAATGGCCAGCGCCGGAAATGACCCGGACAGCATAACTCCGACCACGGCATTGGAATCAATCCCGGTTTCGGACATGAATCGAAGTATCAACGCCGCAAAATCCGGATTACAGGAAGTTTCCTTGGCTTCCAGTGTCCCCAACGTGGTCGTCATGGGCGTGAAATCCTCGCCGATAAGGCCCCAGTAGCGGACGCCGGGATCGGTCGGGTGAAGTCCCTTATACTGTTTCATTTCACCGATTCGGTTATACCAGTCAGACGTCAGACGGGAAGCCTGCATCATTTCGTTGGTACAGGGATGTTCGATGCTTTTCACCATATAGGTTTCGATCAGCATGGCGGCCGCAATCGCGAGGATACATACGGCCGCAAGCCCGTATGTCAGTCTTTTTATGTTCATTGCACGCTACTTAATCAGCAGTATAATCAGGTAAGTAACAACAGTCACAATGCCGAGCCCGGACAGCGTTAAGACCAGCTTCTGCCGGGCGATTTCATTGGCAATCAAACCCGGTATGATATAACCTATGGATTTCAGGTCGATCGTGAACAGGGGCATGGGTTGCACCCATTTTTCCACGACCACCTTGAGTCCGAAACCGAGTATCAGAGCCAGCAACAAACGGCGGCGTCCGTACAGTATCAATCGTGACGTTAATAACTCCAGTATTATCCAGACAATGATCGCCAGCAATACCGTCATGGCGATTTTACCCGGCTGGTGCACGAACAGGGCAAAATAAGCCGGGGCGATGACGCCTCCGGGCGAAACCCCGGTCAGCTCATAAAAGAGGAAGCCGACGACAAGCCCTATGAAGAAATACTCGTACAGCATATCACGCCCCCGGCCCCAGCGCGGAAATCATTTTAAAGCCGTCCCCGTGGATATTCCCCAGCCCGACGATCATTGTATCTTTCAATTTCATATCTTTCAAGATGTTTCTCGCGACATTAATCTGACGGCCCTTCCAGACATGAATCGCCCGGGGGTTCAGTCCGAAATGCTTCAGAGCCCATGTCGTGTAGCCGATATGATTTCCGGTTAATATCACCGAAACGAGGTCCGGTACACCCGCCAGCCATTCGGCGAAAACCCGCGACCTGATGGGTCGATCATTGCGGGTGTTCAAAATTATGACCAGTCCTGAAACCGCCGCTATTTTTTCCCGCCAGTTGTTGATAAACCTGATCGCCGAAGGGACGTCGTTCACGGCAAAACCGTTGATAAAGGTCACGTTGGGACCGACGTCCTCCAATCGGACCGGTTTGTCGGCGATACGCCTTGCCTCCTCCAGAATGGCCGGTAAAGCAACGGTACTATCAACACCCGCCTCACGGCACGCCGTCAGGGCCAATGCGATATTTGAGGCGAAAACTCCGTCGGGCATTTCCGGCAAAGTGTGTTCCTCGGGCAAGGCGGCCACGACAATATCGCAGTTCTTGCGCGCGGCATGCCGCCGAATGATTTCAATACAAGCGCCGTCTTCCGCAACCACGACCGCATGTTCAGGAATCGCCTCGCATATTGATTCTGCCTGCTTTATAGGGTCGAATCCAAGATGCTCGCGGTGATCGTCGGTGATTGCCGTCAGAACCAGAATGTGCGGTCGGAAAATACGCCCTTCCAGTTTCTGCAATTCCGGCTGTAATGACATGCATTCCAACGCCAGACATTTGGCCTGATGCTGGGCCGCGTAGCGAATAATGGTGAATTGCTCCTGAACGCGGGCCGGCCCCGGCCTTTGGATGGCTCGGTCCGAACCGTCGGGGAATACCAGGGTCGGGACGGTCCCCGTAATTTTGGCAAAGGTTCGCCGGCCGCCGGCACGAAGACCGGCCGCGATATAACGGGTCACGCTGGACTTGCCGCGCGTTCCGTTCACATGTATCCTAAGGCGAATCTGGTGTACCTTCCTGGCCGTATCGACTTTCTCAAAAACCAGAAGCGATATCAACAGGAACAGAATTGTAAAAACAATCACCATGTCACCGACCAAATTCGTCTACCCGGTTAGTCCCCCTCTGCCCGTCCTCCTCTACGCTTGTCAGCCGAACCATAGTACAGTCCGGTAACCGGATCGACATAGATTAACTGTGCACCCCCGAAAAACAGGTCGCGGTCGGAATAGGCGCGAACAGTGTGGCCCATTCGCTCCAGTTCCTTCTGCACTTCCGTGGAAATGCCGCCTTCGAGGTATAAATAATCTTCGAACTTCTGACAATAAAATCGCGGCGCCCAGTTGGCCTCGTAAATATCCATTTCGAAATCGATGGCGTTGACAATCAACTCGACCACCGTGCAAATTATCCGGCTGGCTCCGGGTGAGCCCAGCACCATGAACGGTTTCCCGTCCTTCAAAATAATCGTCGGAGCGATGGAACTGCGCGGGCGTTTAAGCGGCTCGACCATATTAACGGCAGCCGTCGCCGAGTAATTGGACATGCCGCAGTTGAGCAGCACGCCCGCGGACATCAGCCCCGAACCGAAAAATGTCCCCAATGTCTGGGTCAGGGCCACCATGTTTCCGTCCTTGTCGATTATTGACAGGTGAGTAGTATGGCCGTCGAACTCATTATCGTCGGGGGGATTGTCGATATCGATGCTGTCCTTGACCGCTTTCTTTTTATCCGCCTTTTTATCGGCTTTTTTATCCTTGTCCTTTTTCTTGGCCGCTCCCCAGCTGTCGAACATATCTTCGCCCCACTCTTCATAAGACGATTTGCCGTCATCGTTGGCATCATCGGACCATCGGCTTCGACCTTCGTCGTCAAAAGTCACATTGCTTTTGGCGGCGGGGTCAATTTTATCGTATTTGAACGGGAAACCTTCGGTGGTCGCACGATAGGACCGCGGATCGGCCATGAACGGGTTGATATCGCCGAACCGGTCGCGGCCGTAGGCTTTGGAAATCATACCGTTGACCGGAATATCGGCGAAACCCGGATCCCCCATATACCGCCAACGGTCGGCGTAAACCCTTCGGAAAGTTTCGGCCATCAGGTGCAGGGTTTTGGCGTTGGTTGCATAATGACCCATCTTTTTCAGGTCAACCTGCTCGAGCATATTAAGAGACTGGATAACAGCTTGTCCCGATTGAGGAACCCCGGCCGAATAGATCTCACATCCCCTGTACGTTCCATACAGGGGTTTTAATACCCTCGCCTTATATCCGGCCATGTCTTCGAGCGACAACGCCCCGCCGTCGCCGCTGACTGCGGTCACAATGGCTTCGGCCACCGGACCCTCATAAAAACCGCGTCTTCCCTCGGCCGCAATAGCTCTAAGCGTTTGAGCCAGTTGCGGCTGACGCAAAAGATCGCCTTCCATCAGTGGAAAACCTTCATCCAGAAAGACAGCCGCCGCTGAATCGTGATTCTGCAACCAGTAAGTATTATCCAGCAATAGCTGGGCCAAAGTCTGATCAACCTCAAAACCTTCATCGGCATAACGGATTGCCGGTTCCATAACCTCGGCCAGAGACATCGTGCCAAAACGGGACAAGGCCTCGGTGAGTCCCGCTACTGTACCGGGTATTAGCACCGCTTTGCCGGTATGCCGGTCGGTATCAGGATTATAATTAACCTTTATGACATCACGCGGTGCCATCTGATAATAGTCAATATAGTACGCTTCCTTGCTATTATTCAGATAAATTACCATGGCGCCCCCGCCGCCGAGACCGGATCCGTCCGGTTCCACGACCCCGATGGCAAAGGCCGCCGCCACGGCCGCATCAACGGCGTTGCCGCCTTTGCGTATGATTCCCATGGCCGCTTCCGAGGCCAGCGGATGCGCGGTCGAAGCCATGCCGGTCCGGCTGGAAACCATTTCTTCGCCGCTCGTGGCTACCTGGGCCGGGACCGTCGGCGACACCAGCAATAACAGGGTCAGCGCCGAAAGCAGCATGACCCGCAAGTTATGACCGTATCTTGTACTCATCATAATTACATCTCGGATGCTTTCATTGTCGTTAAATTACGCCGCACCGATGCTTTTATAAACATCGTGCATGACTATTTAAATAGTTTGCCCAGCGGTTCGGCCACGTCGGCAATTTTCTCGACCGATTCCAGTGGTATTTCTTTGGCCTTGGCGATATCGGTGAAGAAACCGTCTTCGTCACCCTGCTTGACCACAATGATCGTCCGCGAGGCTTCCGCAACCAGCTTGTTAAAACTGTCCGACTGACCCTTGCGGCGGGCCATACCACCGATATGAATGGTGACAATCGGAATGCCCTTTTCTTTGGCCGCATCAACCAGTTTGACCACCCGGTCGGTTTCATCCTTCTGACTGACCCCGGCCGCACCGAGACCCTTGGAGCTGAAACCGGGAACGAAAATGAGGGTCTTGATGCCTTCCAGGTCGGCCACCGTGGCCATATTAACCACTTTGGCGTCCAACTCCTGTTTCTTGGCCAGCATTCCCACCAGCTTCATGTCGGCGCTCTGACCGGCCGAGGATATCAAAATCGGCTGTTCGAGTTTGTCTTCGGCCTGAACCAATACCGGCGCCAGCATTACGAAAATAGCAAGGGTCGCTGTTAAGACGCGCTTAGTTTTTGTCATGATGTACTACTCCTTATATTCTTCAGTGAAGGTAATATCCTATCCCGTTATCTATAATGTCATGATAATCGGGCAGGTTTACCAATCGTATTGCTTTCTTTTTATGATCGACATTATATGCCTCAATTAGAGTAATTATCCCCTGGACATGTCGGGCCACCCGCCGGTCAAGGGGCTCGCCCTCCGGATCATACTCGATACGCAACGCCCCCGATTCCAAAGCCAGCTTATAGCTGTTGCTGACTCCCTTCGTTATCAAGTCGGCGTTGGTCTTCCCTCGCAGACGGCCCTGTATCGGATTGCTGACCTCCATCAGAAACGGTATGGTGCGGCTCCGGTCGCCCCACTCGCGGTGGCTCAATCCGCGGAAATTGTCCGGAGACAGTTCCGGAGAATAATTCAGACCCATCATTTCCAGTTCCAGGACGGCGTTAAGAGCGATGTCTTCCCCCTTTTCATGATAAACGATGGCATTTATAATCGGAATCTCCGGCGCCGCCTCGTGCAGGTCAAAAGAGATATCGATATTTTCCTGTTCAATCATCTGCATTATGGCATAACCTATTTTTTCGGAAAAAGTACCGTCCGGCCGCCCCGGGTAGGATCGATTCAGATTGCGTGATTCGAACCCCGACAGCCGTTGCCCCGATGGAAAATGCGTATAAACGAGCGGGTCAGGCCACTGATGCAGCGGGTTGGCCACCCGCGACCCGAAACGGAATTTCCGGTCTTTGCCGTCTTTATTTTTTATCGTAAAAAACTGCGGGTAGGCCTCAAACGGGTCGGTACAGGTAGCGCCGCTGTTGCAGGCTCTTAACACGACCAGCACCCGTCCCGTCGTCACGCCGATATTTTCGGCTATCAAGGTGGCGGCAATATTCGAGGCCGCTTCGTTGGGGTGTGTCCCGCCGAGGATAAGGGCCGTCCCGCCGGGCGCGCCGCTGTCAAAATGGTACACTTCGGCATCCCCTTCGGAACCGCGAATCGGCTCGAAATAGTCGCTCAAGTGACCCACCTTTGTCAGGGCCGTACTCGGAAAAATCTCCTCCGTCTGATGCATTTTTAAAAAGTCTATCGACGCCACAACGCCAAAGACGGCGGCCCAGGCAAAAGCCAGAAGTGCGGTTATTTGGTGTTTTTTTATCATGACCTCACTTTATCAGCAAAACCCGCAGGACAAACGGCAACAGCAGCATGGCCAGCGCGATTTGTTTTTTCCAGTCCTTCTCGGTGAACAATTCGGTCACGACAACCACCGTGATGAATAGCGTAATGACGATGTAAATCCAGAACAGCATAAAGACTACTCCCCGGTTATGATCATCAAAAGATCACATGGGCAATTTCCTCGGCGAAAGTTATTATCAACAATCCGGAAATCAGAGTAACCACAATCGGTATCAGATTATTCTTCAATATCGCAAAGTGGTTTTTGACTTTAACAATCTGCGCGGCATAAGCGCACAATAGAGACGGCGGCGGCATCAAATCCCCCATGGCCGCCATCAACGCCAAAGCCGCCGTGATCACCAGTTCGTTTTTCCCGATAAATACGTACACCAGCGGGACGCCTATAATCGACGCCGAGGCATAGGCCGACCCGAAAAACGGCATGATAAGTGCCGCCAGATATTTGACGCCTTCCGGCAAAAATAAAGCGCTCGTGGCCAGGTAGCCGCGAACGCCCGTCAACGTCAGGATCTGCATGAACATGCCGACTCCGACCAGTATGGCCATGACCGGCATCGCCTGACGAATCGCCGCGCGGGAAACCTTGAAAAAATTGAAGCGGTTGCCCGACCCGAAACCCAATATGGCGCCGAGCATAAATATCAGCGGAACGCCCAGATGCGGGATAAATTCCGGAATAGTCTGTTCCAGAATCATATAGCCTACAACGAAGACCAGTGGAATAAATAACCGGATACCATACTCCCGGAACACCGGCTTGGCCAGTTTGGGCAAGACTTCATTGATATCGAAAGCCCCCAGGTAACGGAAGCGAAAATAAATGGCCGTGGCAATGGCCACTGGAAACGACGCCAGAAGCAGCGGCCTGGTAAAACCGATATAGGGCATATCAACCCCGCCCCCGATAAGCATCACCGGGATACATATCGGCGGCGCCACTTCACCGAACACGGCCGCCATGGCAATCAACGACCCGACCGCCAGAGGCGGCATCCCCATAGCCATCAGTCCCGGGGCCACCAGCGCCCCGGTGGTCAGTATACAGGCTGACGACAGCCCGGTCAACATCCCCGGAAACATGACAAAAATGACGATGACTATCATCAACAGGGTCGGGAAACGATACAGGGTATTGATCATGGTATAACTGATCGTCCCCAAAGCTCCGGTAGCCTCAACGACTTTCATAAAAATCATGGCCGTCGCGATAATCAAAATCGCCTCGAGAAAGCCAAAGCCTCCTTCCACGAGATGGCGGATCGGTAGCCCCTCGCCGCCCAGAAAGGCCCCAACGACTGCCGCCAGCATCAAAGAAACACCTGCGGGGATTTTCATCCAGAACACACCGAGGGCAAAAACCGCCAGCATGGCAATCAGAATGACCGGTTCGGAAACCATAGTGTCTATCTATTGTCCTTTCGTCCCGTGCCGCTTGATGCCGTCATTGGAGCTTCCGTTTGCCTAAAATTTCACCTGAAATTCCGCCATAAAGCGGGTCATTTTCGTTCTATCCTCTCCCCAGGATACATATCCTCCTTCGTCAAGATCACGATCATCGTCATTCGGGAAATTGCGGCATATACGCAACTGCACCTGCGTCTGATTCGACAACTGATAATACATGTTCAGCGACAATTCATCGTCGAACGAATTATAATTATCATTATCGACATACTCGTTGACGAACAGGTAATGCAACTGCACACGCAATTTCGGCAAATTTTTATGAATGAAGTAAATGCGATTATACCAGATGCGACTGCCTTCGAGATTACGTCCCCGGTTGGGGTAATCGCCACCGATGGCACCGTCAACATAACCGCCCCGGCTGCCCCAGAAAAAGCTCGGATACAACGGGCTGAACTGCTCCACTTCCGGCGTATCGGTATCGTCGCCCTGGTAAGCGGCGTAACGCGTCTCGGCTTTTATGCTTCTGAACGGCCCCCAGGTCCAGCGATAGGAGATTCCACCCATGTAACCCAATCCGGCCTTATCGGGCAAACCTTCGAGGGTATTGAAGGTCTGGTGTGCCACTTCAAAATAATAGGTCAGGCGACCCTTCCTGGCGTCACCGTTGATACCGCCGCCGAAAATATAACTATCGTTGAACTGACCCCGCAGTTTATTATAGATGTAGTAGGCCATGACATCGTGTTCCAGTACCGGCCGCGTCAGCCGCAAAATATGCAACTGATCACTGCCGGGGTCGGGGTATAAACCCGTAGAACTTAAATTCTGCTCGGTTATGGCGTTGAAGGTCGACAGCGTAAATTCCCGGAACGCGAAATCGAACCGGATAGCGTCGAAGCGGTCGAAATTGTAGTATGAATCCCCCTGCGACAAACCTTGCCCGATCGGGAATTGCTGGCGTCCGACACGGAACCGCATCAGGTCGACCAGCGGCACGTTATCGGTCCGGTATTCCGCGAAAATCTGACTGATACCGTACTGCATCTTACCCGTTCCGGCTATATTGCGGACCGGGGACAGCGGGTTGTTTTCAATCTGGGTTATAAATTCAACGAAAAATGACGTCTGCTGGTTAACCGCCGCCTTGGCGCGGATTCGGCCCAGGTACCGGATATAATTCTCCGTCCCCCGGTCATCAAGAGCTTCATGGTATTCATCGCTGTACAAACGTACGCGAAAATCACCTTCGACGTTGAACTGGGCCGATACCCGGGGGACGAGTCCCGCGAACAAGATAACGCTCCAGAGTATCAGGAAATATGTATATTTTATTCTTTTCATGACCGCCACCTTAATTCCTTGTAAAGACTATACCCGTCGGTTGCGTTACGGTGCCCCGGTCGGGAAGTTCATAGGTCCGCAACACCGCGCCGTCGATTGTCACCTGGAAGATATAATCATAGTCGCCCGTGCTGTTGACAATCCAGAAGTTGATGCCGTCCCAGGTCATGCCGGTGGGATAACGGTTGGATTCCGTCCCGCCCGGTGGAACCGGCGTTGCAAACAGGGCCGTCCATGCTTCCGTTCCGAAATCATACCTGTAAACGGAGTCGGACGTCCGGTCATTGGTGTATAAATCACCGTTGGCGAAGACCAGCCCGCGTCCTTCCGTCGCCGGGGCCGGAATGGAATCGGTCACCGACCCGGTCAGGGAGTCGACGATGTAAATGCGGTCGGTTGATTCATACAGGATATACAGGTCATCACCGAGGAAATCAAGCTCGCGAATGGTGCCGACTGACCCCAGCGGGGCATCAAACTGCCGGAGCACCGATATCGACGTTCCGTCGATTTCTATCTGCATCACCCGATCGGCCGTGCCGCCGGCGCTCATCCATAAGTAGGACCCGTCGAATGTCAAACCCTGTGGCGAGCCGCCGTCGATACCGGATATATCCCAGCTCTGGACGATGCTGAAATCGGATATCTTGATTTTGCGCATGACCCGGTTGCCGGCATCAGTGTAATAGAAATATCCATCATTGGGGTCGAATTCCGGTACCGTGAAAACGCCCAGACCGACTCCCGACTGGCCGTCGGGGTTGGTCACGGTTACGTCGCGCGAACCGAATTCGGCGTTGCTCAACACTTCTATGGGTACAGTTAATCTCTCGTTTGAAACAAAAGTCACCTCGGCGGTAGTTACGATACCGTTGCCGAATGAAACGGTGGCGCCGGAGCGGAAGTACTCACCAATAATCGCAACCGTTAACTCGGCGCCGCGGGCCGCCGAATTGGGCGATACGGCTGTCACCACGGGCGGGTGTGGCAGGCTCAAATCGTTTGGCGACCAGACAATCGGCCCCGGTTTCTTGTACGGAAGTTCATAGAATTCCGTCGCCGTGCCGACGCGATCAACTCGGAAAAGGTGGTCGCCCGCCAAGTCACTGCTGTTGACAACCCACAGATCGGTGCCGTCATAAGTCAGACCCACCGGAAAAACATAACCTTCACCGCGCGGCGGACGCGGCGAGGGATAAGCCGTTTCAAACATCACTTTTTCGGTCAAATAGCGATAAATCGTATCGCGTTCTGAATCACCGTAATAAAGACCGATCGGGATGCCCCGATTATAAATATCCGCGTTAGCGCCGACATAGGTCATCCCGCGCGGCTCCGGAGTCGGCACCACATGTTCTTCGAGAACTGTGCCGCTACTGGGGTCGAGTTTATATAGTGTCGGCGGGATAGAATACGTAGTTGAGCCGCTGTTTACGGCCCAGATATTTTGGCCGTCCCATGAAATATCCCTGATAGTGCCGCGTCGTTCAGGCGGAGCATCGAGGGTACGCAAAGTGTCCATAATATCGCCAGAGATATCAATCTGAATGATTTTATCTTGAGTTCCGGCCGCCGAAAGCCAAAGATAGAGCCCGTCGGAAGTTATCCCCTGAACCGCGGTTTCGCCAAATAAAACCTTTGTATCCCAGGACTTGACAACCTTCAGACGGGCGTCCATCATGAGAAGGGTGTAACTCGTATTGTCGATGAAATAATAATACCCGCCGGCCAGATTCATGCCCCGGTCGGGGTCGCCATCGTTGATGAAGAGGTCATCACAAGCGAACAGAAAAACTACGGCAAGCAAAAGTGCGGCAAACACCAAAATTAGTCGGGAGCCGCCAGAATAACTATCCAATGTCTTCCCACCTTCACTTAAAATTTAGAACTATCTACTCTCCTGTCAAAGCCTATGTAAAGTGCCCACTTGGGCGATCCTTCCTGTTTTTAAACCCCCAAAAACAGTGTAACAAATAAATTAAATACAAATGCCATGCCAACCCATATTCGGCCCCAAAATCATGGTTTTCCGGTCAATTTCCGGATATATTACGGAATAACCGGGATAAAAAAGCCCATTCTATTGGGCTGTTTTCGCCCGATTTTGGGTTATTTTGCGTTGATTGACAGCATAAAAGTCGATTATATAAGACAGGCATGGATTTTGATTGTTTAAGAACAGTGGCAAAATATGAGCGACACAAACAAAGATCCCGACTTCAGCAACATGGACAATTCCGCCCTGGAAAAGGATGATTATCCCAACGCCGGAGCCTTGAAATTGGAGTTTCTTAAAATACATGCGCGGGCGATATTATTCGCGACCATTTTTGCAATCATCGTGGCCGTTATATCTTATCTGGTTTACGCCTCGGTTAACCAGTGGAAACAGGAAGTCGTCCAGACCAATAAAACCCTGACCAAGGTCATTTGCCGTCAGCTTTATGAATCATCCGAAGCCATAATCGACAGTCTGGCCGCCGATTCGTTTTTTGCCAAAGCCAACCTGACCGTCGATGAAATTGAAAAAATGGATTCCCGTCTTAAGGAATTGTCCCGTACGGCGTTTGCCAGCATTGACGGCATGGAAGGCGGGTTTTTCTTCTCTAAACTGGATGAGTTTTATGGTTATTCGTTCCCGACTTCACCCCCACCCAAACCGGTGTATGGCCCGCCGCCGCGTTCTTATAATATTATCCGGTCGCAGGCGGTGGCCACAATTGAAACCGGACGCGCCATTGTCGAACTTCATCAGTTCGACCCGGCCATCTTCCCCCTAGCTACCGAGCCGATAATGCACGCCGATACCGTCATCGGCGCGACCTGGGCCCGCATCCATATCGAGCGTGAATTGCCCACTCTGAAAATGCGCCAGGTGATAAATGTCGGAGCCATAATATCATTATTGGGATTCATCATCGCCGTCTTCATGTCGGTCCTTCAGCGCCGCAAAATCATGCGGATACACAGCGACCTCGAAATCGTCAAGACCGGCGCCCAACACGACGTCACCGTCTTTGGCGGTTCGCTGGGACATATCGGGCGGTCCATCAATTCCATGCTCAAAGCATTGCGAACGGGACAGGGCCACCGTGAGCAACTGGAACGGGAATTGCACCGCAAAGAAAAAATGGCTTCGCTGGGTATCTTGCTGGCCGGCGTCGCCCATGAAGTGAAAACGCCTCTGGCCGTGATCAAAACCCGTGTCCAGATATGGCAACAGGAAGGACGAAACGGCGAAAGCACGTTGGTCGGTGATGAACCTCACTATCTGGTCTCGGAAAAATCGATGAAATTGGTCATAAGCGAAATCGATCGGCTGTCCGACTTGATGAAACGGCTTTTGTATTTCAGCAAACCCAAGTCCGAGAAACTTCGGCCAACCGATATCAACGCCTTGATAAATCATACTATCCAGCTGGTCGAAAGCCGGAACGGTCAGAAAAAAGTGAAAATAAATACTGATTTCGATGAAGCCCTTCCCTCCTTTAATGCCGACCCGAATGCCCTGGAGCAGGTCTTCATAAATATTTTGCTAAACTCCATACAATCCATCGACGAAGAAGGGACTATTGACATCTCCACCGGATTCGAAAAAAATAAACGGCTGATTCGTATCGAATGCAAAGATACGGGATCGGGCATTCCGGACTATATCAAATCCAAGATATTCGATCCCTTTTTCACGACCAAAGAACGGGGTTTCGGGCTGGGACTGTCCATTTCGTATGAAATCCTCACCGCCCACGGCGGAACTATCGCCTTTCGACCCAATAAACCACAAGGCACAATTTGCATCATTAATATTCCGTGCCCGGAAGAAAAACGGGGCCAGAAGCCATGACCAAAAGCAAGTGCATATTGATTGTTGACGATGAAGCCTTCATGCGCAAAAACATCATTGACCTGCTTTCACCGCGAGGCTATCGACTGGTCGAAGCTGGTGACGGTGAAGTGGCTATCGCCGAAGCCCAGAGGATTCAACCCGACTTGATATTGATGGATATCAATATGCCCAAAACGGACGGGTTGCAGGCGCTGGCGGCCATCAAACACGATCAGCCGGATATTCCCATTATTGTCTTCACCGCCTACGGAACCAGCGAACGGGCCATTCAGGCAATCAAGTCAGGTGCTTACGACTACATCGAAAAGCCGTTTGAATTGGATGAATTCATGCTTATCGTCGAGCGGGCGCTGAAATTTTCGGAACTGCTCGGTGAGGTTAAAGCCCTGCGGCACCGGGTATCATCGTTTCCATCGCAGGACAATGTCCAGATAATCGGCAACAGTCCCCAGATGCGCGAAATTTTTAAACTGATCGGCCGGGTGGCTCCGACCAACACGACCGTCTTGATTCACGGTGAAAGCGGGACCGGCAAAGAACTTATCGCCGACGCCATCCAGCGCCATTCGGCCCGAAGCGATAAACCCTATATAAAGGTCAACTGCGGAGCGTTTTCGGAAAGCGTCCTCGAAAGCGAGATATTCGGCCACGAGAAGGGCTCTTTCACCGGAGCCATCGCCCAGAGGCAGGGGCGCTTCGAACTGGCCGACGGCGGTACCATTTTCTTAGATGAAATCGACACCATGCCGCCCTCGGTTCAGGTCCGTCTGTTGCGCGTCCTGCAACACCAGACCTTTTACCGGGTCGGAGGCGAAGACCCGATCCATATTGATGTACGCGTCATTGCCGCCACCAATAGCGATATCGAGCAGGAAGTCCGCGAAGGGCGTTTTCGCGAGGATTTATTCTACCGCTTGAATGTTGTTCGCATCAATATCCCGCCACTGGCCCAGAGAACCGAGGATATTCCCCTTCTGGTCCGCCATTTCGTCCAAAAATACTGCCCCGACCGGAGATTATTGGTACCATACCACGAAATGGAGAAATTGCAGCTTTATTCCTGGCCGGGCAATGTCCGGGAGCTGGAGAATTCCATCCAGAGCGCGATCGTTATGGCCCGCGAAAATATCATGACCTTCGATGATTTCCCCATGCCGACCAAAAGCGAGCGGATGCATCTGGCTTTGGAGGAACAGCTGAAAAACGGCCACGCTTTGCGTGAAATCGTGGCCACCATCGAGCGCGATTTGATTTTATACGCCCTCAAAAAGTCAGAATGGAACCGCACGCAGGCGGCCAAACTCCTGAAAATAAATCGACGGCTGTTATATTCCAAGATGCAGGAATACGGCATCAGCGAATAAGCCCGGACGCATAATATGTACAATAAAAAATGGAGCCGAGGAGGATCGAACTCCTGACCTCTTGACTGCCAGTCAAGCGTTCTCCCAGCTGAACTACGGCCCCATTTTCAGGTTCGACCAATATATATCAGTCAGACTTTATGTCAAGATTTTTATTGGAGAGAATCTCCCCGCAAATTTCTTCGTTTTCTTTACCGGATTTTATTCGATGAATATCAATCATATTTCCGGCGGGCGTCTTTTTCAGCAGCACCCGATCCACATCTATCAATATATCGGTGGATTTTTTTATGCGGACCGCTTCGTCGGAAATATGTTTAATCTTCTCGACCACGCCTGTCGACAGGGCCGGATTCTCCTTCAGTATCATCTCCGCACTGGCGCAAATGGACATGAGGGGGTTGTTTATCTCGTGTCCCAGTGTCGCCGCCGTCGCCCGGATAATTTCCCGATCGCGCTGTGATTGAACATCCGCATTCTCCTCGCCCTTATGCAACACCATCTTCCGGCAGGGGACGCCTTCCATCGCCATAAAGATATCCTGATCGTGTTTTTCGCCGACATCGCGCAGGAGCAATACGGACAGACCCTTCATCGCACCTATTCTCTCGCGGATAGTCACATCCAAACCGGCATAATCCTCGGCACTAAGTATAATTAAATCATACCGGGACTTGTCCAGCGATTCAAGCAGCTTGTGGGCGGTCGTGACATACTCACAATCACGATGCATATTAGCATTCAGCAGCTTAAGACAGCGATAGGGATCCTGTCGGTTCGGTGAGTATATTATTACATTCATGGCACTTCAAACCAATGATATTATTGATTCGGCAGGATAATCTCCATGACGGTCCCCCTTTCGCAAGGCGTTCCGAGTCTGATATCTCCGCCAAGTGATCGTGCCAGGGTGCGGGCGATGGCCAGTCCCATTCCCGGACCCTGGGGATATGAATGTCCCGGGTCGGGAATGACCCAGAATGGGCGGAAAATGTCCTCGGCGTAATTTACAGGAAGGCCGGGGCCGTTGTCCCCGAGGCAAAGGGTCAATTCGGATTCGGTGCTCCGTGAAATTACTTCGACTTCGAGAGTTTCGTTCGGGTCATGAAATCTGAAGGAATTGGATAAGATGCATTCGAAAATCTCATGCACCCTGCTTTCATCGGTATGGATTATGGGCAATGACACATTTTTGAGAAATACATTTCGGCCGGGATTTTTCATCGACAGTTTCTGATAGACGTCGCGAAAGACTCGGTTCAAGTCGGTTCTATGATAGATTTCTCTATTGGCAGGATCGGCATGGTAGCAATTTCTTAAGCGCCGCAAAAACGTCTTTATGCCGGTGCTCGAACTACTGATGTTATCAATGAATTCGCGTCCGTAGCCTTTGATTTCTTTTGAAAACTGCTCAAGGATGCGGTCGATGTTTTCGTCAATCTTGCAGATCAGCGGCTCCACATTTTCGAATATTACCCGGGCGGCCACATCGCTTATGGCCGTTTCAGCGGTTACACCGGAAGGCTTGTCCCCGGCTGGAAACAGACAGCCGAAAAATCTTGCCACCTGCTCCGGTAATTGAAAATTGCCCTCTGCACCCGGCTCATGAACGAGCCAAATTAAACCGACCGATTGATCTTCGCGAAAAATCGGCAAAATGGTCTCAACCAATCTTTCCCCGGAAGTCAGTGTTTCTTCCGCAGTCAGGCTGGCCGGACGGACGATTTTTTGACCGGATATAACGGAGGCAATGACATCATCGCCAAGAATCCCTGTTTCTATATCATCCCCCGAATACGGCCGGCGGGTGGCCGATGACAACGTGTCGGGACGGCCATTGGATAATTTATAGATGGCAATACTCAATATTCTTTCGTCGATGATGACAGCCTCGGTCAGTTGTTGGAAATTTATATGTCCGTCACCGGAGGCGATTATCCGCGCCATGGCCGCCAGGACGTCATAGTCGTCATCGGTCGCATCGTATATCTCGCGGCGCTCGGATGAGGACGTGCGCGGAATTATTATCAATTGATAATTGGCCGGATTCCCGGCGACAAAATTCTGTGAAACCACGGCGGAATATGGATGGCTCTTGCCCGATGAATCCAAAATAGTGGCTTCCAGAGGAAAATAGAAAGCTTCGCAGGAACGCCCGGAGTCCAGAATCAGGCGCAGTTTATCGTATGATTCTTTATCCAGAAATTCTTCGATGTTTCTGACAAACAGCTCCTCTGCGGAGATACCGAAAAACCGCTCCGTACGGGCATCGATATAAACGAACCGTCCCTGCCGATCAATTTTAAATACAGGGCATTGTTCCTTTTGCCGGCGTTTTTGAAGCGTCTGGCCTGTCATAGAAAAAAGAGCCTATTTCTTGAATACCTTGAACTTCTCACTGCCCCACTGGGCGCGAACGACAACAAGGTAAACACCCGGAGCCACTTTATGGCCCCGGTTATTGGTTCCGTCCCATACTACCATCCGTGTCAATTCATTATAGTTATCGGAAAAACTATTCCAAACTTTGTCGCCGCTGACGGTAAAAATCGAAATGTCTTCGATTCCGCCCGACGACGGGCCGATAAAGATGGCCAATGAATCCGAAAACGGGTTGGGACCAAACGCAATGTCGGCTCTTTCAACGACTCTGAATATAAAAGCGGCAGTATCCGCCTTGGGCTCACCGTCAAATATGCCATTTATAATAACCCTGGCGTCATACTTACCGATATCTTCCGGAAATCCAAAGTAAACTATTTCCCAGCGGTTATTGTTATTAGTTTTGCGCAAAAGAGCGCTGTCGGGCATATTTTCCACAATTGGAGAATCGAGTACGGTCGGAACAAACCCCCATGAAATATCCAACGGGATAAACGTATATTGCCCCACGGGGGCGGCAATATCGGGTATCGGCGCGATTTTAAACATCCCTGAAGCCCGAAATATATCGGGCAAACCGTAACCATATAGATTATCCGGATTATCCGCGCGATCGGCAGAGGCAAGCAAATCATTCCGGATTTGTGTTACAGGTTTATTTTCATAGTAATCGAGTATTAACGCCACTGCCCCGGCCACAAGCGGGGCGGCGAATGACGTTCCATTGCGGGGGCCAAAGGAACCGTTATAACTCGCGCAGTGAACACCCCTTCCGAGGGCGACCACTTCCGGTTTTATGCGACCATCGTATGTCGGCCCTGCCGACGAAAAATTCGTTATCACGCCTAGGCTATCCACTGCCCCGACCGCCAGCACATTGAAGCCATCGGCCGGCGGGGTTACATAATACCAGGCGTCATCCCGTTCGTTACCGGCCGACGCAACCACGAAAATTCCCCGGCTGAAGGCGATATCGGCGGCGACAGTGATGGGCGCGGTCAGACCATCGAGGTCGGAATAGCTGTACCAATCCAAATAACCTACCGACGTGGTGATTATATCGGCTCCGTTGGCATCGGCTCGTTCGGCGGCGGCCACCCAGAAATCTTCTTCGCCGACATATTCGCCATTATAATCCTCGGTTTCATACAACATAAATTCCGCGTTATACGCCAATCCGATTAGTTCATTATCCAGAAAACCGCCCATCACGGATAAAACACTGGTGCCATGCTGTGTTTCCTGCCAGTTGCCGCTTGAGACAGACCCATCATCATGTACAAAGTCATATTCATCGATGATTTTGATATCCGCGAATACCGGCAAATCATATTTAAAACCGCCGTCCATTACGGCGATTTTGATGCCGATGCCGTCATAGCCAATGCGGTGCATCAGGCGGGCATTGAGCATATCAATCTGCTTTAAGGAGAGGCCATAGTCCGAAATATCGAGATCTTCGGGGTCGGGGGCATCCTTGTCGAATAGATCGGCACTTTCAAGAGCGGCAGATCGATAATATTTCGCTACCGGGCGAATTTCCGCCACAAATTCAAGTTCAAGTAAGAACCCGATAGTATTGGCATCCGCATAACCCGACACGGCATTCAGCCAGCGTGAAGATCGTTCGACCTGCAATCCATGAGATTCGAGGACCGTGATATATCGTTGGCTGACTGGAATATCGAGTATATCGGGCTGAAAACCGTTATCGCAGCGTCTCTGCCGCCTAGATATGGCCCCCTCCGAGTACCATGATGTTAACTGGGCCGATTTGCTTTCGAAAGCACTTTTATCAAAAATCTCCTTGTCGGTTAAAAAGACCCAGATTTTTCGCTTGGTCTTTTCCCCGGATTTTAAAAGATAATTTTCAAACACCGACGCGATTTTGGGATTACTTGCCGGAATCGCGTATCTATTTTCGGCTTTAGCCGATATCGCGGACATAATGAATATTGCCATACATGCCGCGGCCAAATTTATCTTCATTGTCATTGGTCTCCCAAAGCACTGGTTAAAAACTGCCGGGTTCTTTCTATGGCCGGATTGTCAAAAATCTGCGCCGGACTTCCCTGCTCGACAATCCGCCCATTTTCCATAAATATGACGCGATCGGCGACGTCACGTGCAAAACTCAATTTATGAGTCACGACCAGCATTGTCATCCCTTTTTGCGCCAGAAATTTCATCACGTCCAGAACCTCACCGATCATTTCGGGGTCGAGTGCCGAGGTGACCTCATCAAAAAGCATGATTTTGGGGTCCATTGCCAGCGCCCGGGCAATAGCCACCCGCTGTTTCTGTCCCCCGGATAATTCCGCCGGAAAAGCAAGAGTTTTATCGCCCAGCCCCACCTGCTCCAGAAGCTCCAGAGCGCGCCGATGCGCCACATCATCGGAGCGTTTCCTCACTACCTTCTGGGCCAGCTTGACATTTTCTATAACGTTCAGATGCGGAAACAGGTTGAAATTTTGGAACACCATACCGACTTCGAGCCTTACCCGGTGTATATCCTTGTGACTTCGGTCTATTCGATGACCCTCAATTATAATTTCCCCGGAATCGATATCCTCAAGCGCATTGAGGCAGCGCAACAAGGTGGATTTACCGGAGCCGGATGGGCCGATTATTACGACTACCTCCCCCTGTTCCACATTCAGGCTGACATCATCCACAGCCTGCGTCTTCCCGAATCGGCGATACAGATTTTCTATTCGTATAATCATGCTTTAAGTGATCCGAAGCCCTTCACCGCAAAATATCTTTCCAGCCATTTGACTACCCGGCTGGCGCCGACAGTCATTACCAGGTAAATCACTCCGACCAGAAGCCAGGTTTGAAAATCGGTGAAATTCTGGGAGTAGTACTCCCGCCCGGCACGAGTAAGTTCGCGCAGTCCGATTATGGAAACCAGTGACGAATCTTTCAAGGCTGCAATGAACTGGTTGGCGACCGGCGGTATGACGATTCTTATTGACTGGGGAATAATCACGTGTCGTAGAGCCTGTAAACGGGTCATCCCCAGAGAATAGGCGGCCTCATACTGCCCGTGGTCGATAGCTTCAATCCCGGCCCTGAAAATTTCGGCCAGATATGCCGAATAACATATCCCGATCGCCAGCACTCCGGCGGTAAATCGATCCAGATTTAAAATCGCCCCCAAACCGAAATAGATAAAAAAAATCTGAACCAACAGCGGCACCCCGCGGATGGCATCGATATAAATCCCGGCCAGCGTCCTGACCGGCTTCCGATACGATATCCGAAGCAGACCGAATATAAGCCCCAGTGCCAGCGCCAATACAAAGGATGTAATGGTTATAAGAATTGTCGAGGGGACGGCGGGCAAAAGATATTTGAAAATATCGATATAGATAACAAGCTGTTGAGAGACCCACTCAATCAAACCGTCTATTCCTTTAAAAATGTTAAAGTTATATATGGCGGTCATGTAAATCAAGGCGGAAATGACTCAATTATAGCCCCGCTTTAAAAGAATAATTGACAAGCGGGCCTTGACTCTGTTTCTTGACTCACGCGCTGGCTGAAATCGATGCCCCCGTGGTGTAATGGATAGCGCGTCGGCCTCCGGAGCCGGAAGTCCAGGTTCAATTCCTGGCGGGGGTATTTAATATGAAAAGCCCGGGAATTTTGGCCGGGCTTTTTATTTCTTTTCGGTCGATTATTGCTTAAGACTATAATCCGGCGGAATTTCATAAAAGGCACCGTCCAGCCCGGCTTCCTCAATATTGGATACGGACGAGGAAATACTGAATGATTCAAACATTCCATTGGCCGTTTTGGTGGGTTTGCCGCCGATCAGGTTATTGATTCTCATCAATTGCTGATTATTGGGGTCGGCCAGACCTTTATCATACTGGGCCTCGGTGAAACCGAACAGAGTTGATTTTTCCACTTTGAAATCGATCTTTACAGAAAGGCCGTTAAATGTCTTAACGGAATCGAACAGTTGTTCAAAATCACTCCCCAGTACCCCCAGCATGCCGGCGATTTGCCGTTGTTCCGCAAAATTCTCGGAAGCCAGAACCTTCTTCACGGTTTCCTGATAGTCTTTGAAAATTGCCTTGCCGGGAAAATCCTCGACAAACCATTGCTCATAGGTGATTAGCACTTTGTCATTATCGTCGTTTTTATTGACGCCGATAGCCTTGGCGACAATTCCGGTGCAATCGGCCCAGCCGATTCTGGTTGGCTCTAGTATTTTGGCTATGGTTATGCGCCATTTGTAGTCTTCCGGCTCCGTGCTCGTTCCCAGCAAAGGTGATTTGACTTTTTTGAAATTATTCTCTCGCAACCGTGCTTTAATCGTATCAAGGGGGGTTTCTATATATGCTTTTTCCGTTTCATTCAAACTCCAGATAACACCTTTATCCATGCGAGTCACCGTAATCACTTTCTGTGACGGTTTATTCATTTTCGACATTAATCCCGAAACTGGCTCCGAGAGGCTTTCGGAATATGTCCGATCCTTGCGAAAATACTCGGTCCGCCGCGTTTCCGTGGCTCCCGCCCCCAGAATATTCGTGGTCACCTTCGTTCTTATCTTCACATCGGCCGAAACTGCCGCCGCCATGATCACCAATGACAAAACAGTCAAGATAAAAAGGCGCGATTTCATTTCATTCCTCCGTTTATCAAGAAATGATAATAGTTATTACGTCGTTGATAGTCAACCTATTCGGCAGGTAGTCATATTGATTTTACACATTCAGACCATTGGCGAACCGTGAAAATGCGCATTCGAGTCAAAATGGGGCCATCGGGCAAGGGCACGGCAGTTTCAATCTTATTAAACCCGATGGATTTAGCCCATTTATTTAAAACTGTCGTTGAACAAAAATAATTTACGCTATCAACGGGTGTAGACGGAAATTTCATAATCTCCCAATGTTCCTGGCAACAAGGCCTTGTCAAACCGAAAAGCGATACCCGATCCGGCCCCGGATTTATAGCTCGAATCGGGAGTAAAGCCGTAAACATATTTGGCCAGCAGGCAATTCAGATAGAAATCATATAGGCCCGCCTCATCGCCGTTAAAAACAATCCCGAATCTTTCGCCACGATATTCCGTTCCGGGGTTTTGCTCGGCAAACATCCAGCTTTGATAAGTTTTATCCGCCGGATTATTCTTTTCTGCCAGAAAAATTCGGCAGGTCACGCCATCCGGGCCATCATAGTGTATCGAATAATCGCCGCCATCGGCGGCAATATCAAGATTCCACCCCTGTCCGTTGAAGTGCAGAGCATTTTTGTCATTTATAACATCTGCTCCCGGGCGCATTCCGACAGACACAAACCTTTCGCGATATTTATTAAAGGTCGTCATCAATTCATCATAGGATATACCCAGAACAGCCGGAATTTTGTTCAGCCTGAAATCATCGCCATTCATGGCCATGACCCGGTTTTGATTGTCAGACACCAACCGGTATAGCGCCAGAAATTTGTCCATACCGTGTTCCGATATTATCAGGTCGGCCAAAAGTCCCGCGACCGGGTACGACATTTCCACCGAGTTGGTCCCGAGATAAAAACCATCGAAAGTGAGCAACGAATTTATATCCACGAACTCATTTTTCAAAAGAATATCACCCAATTGCATAACCACTTCCGGCGATTTGCCCCAGCGCCCACCCAACGCCACGGCCAGGCCCTCCTGCAACAAAGGAAGAGTGTAAAGAGGAAGATTCTGCAGTCGGTAATTGGTCAGAAAATGGACCAGTTCATGTTTATGGGGCAAATGCTGGGAGTAAATATGATCAATGGCCAGATCATACATCCCCTCGGTCTTGAACCCGGTTACTGCTTCTATCTGATCTTCATTACAAATATAATAAACGACCCTCTGTTCTTTTAATTGTTCCAGACGGTTATGTGTTATGCCCAGCAGCCCCGCCGTCCGTTCAATAAAATCGTCCAGTTCCTTCAAGGCATGATTATTGACCAGCGTTGAGTCCCCGATATGCAGGTCCACATATTTTGTTCCCAGCACCGGCCAGCCGCGGGTGAATATGTAGGAACGATCGGCCAGTCGCCATTTGCCAAAATGCGGGACGACATAATAATTACAGGATTCCTTACTCAAATTGTAAATCAGGGTGACGGGGACTATATAATACCCGTCATGCTCTTCCGGCAATCCGACCATCACTTTGGCCTTCCCGGAACGAATATCGTCAAGCTTCTGAACAACCAGTGACGCACAATCGAATTTGGCCGGGATATCTTTATAAGTTATTTCCAACCGGCCGCAGGCGGCGATTAAATCTTCCAGCCAGAAACTTTCCGCACGACCGAGATCTCCGTCACTCAATGCCTTTATATATTCCGAAACAACATCACTCTGGGCGGACGACATGGCGACAAAAACGATTAAAATAACGCACGATATCATTGCCGTTTTCATAAATAAAGTGGCCTTATGACCTATCGATACTGACATATTTCCCTCGGATCATGTAAATTTCATAAATATGCTGTTTTACAACACATTTATCCTTCGGTTCCGTTCTTTTGGGGCTCACCGACAATACTTAGAAGAACATCACCGGGACGGGGCTCGAAACGTTCCATGGCCGTTATTACTTTCAAATTCCCGGTGGGTGTGATAATAAACAAAGGAAGGGTATCGGTTCCATACCGCTCTACAAACTGCGCAAAACCATACTCCTCTGTCAGCAGGGTCTTTTTAACAGTCGCATGGCGGCGAAATAACGACGTTACAAAGTCAAAATCAGCAATTTCACTGAAAAGAAATCTTCCCTGCAAATGTCTCACCGGCTCCTTTTTTCGTCCACTTTTGACAAATCCCTTCGGGCACAACTGATACACCTCGGAGCGCCCGAAAATATCCCTAAAATGCAGGGCACTCAACGCATTCACTTCATCGTTGGGCGTCATGGCCAGAATCCGGCCAATACCCTCCAGCTGCAGATCAACCATAAGATTTTCAGAAAGAATATCGGCATAATGGACCGGAAGACCTTTTTGACGGGCTTCGACCACATTATGCCAGTTGGTATCAACCAATGTTACCCGAAACCCTGCATTTTGCAGCATCAGGGCAATTTCCTGTATCCAGACGTGCGCCCCGACAAACAATACGCCCTGCGGATTGGGTTGGGCCACCTTCAGGGCACGGGCCATATAAGAACCCGAAAAACCATATACGATCACGGTCCCGATTATAACCTGAAAGGTAAGCGGCACCAACCGTTCGCAGTCCTCAAAACCGAGCTTTTGAAGTCGGACCGCAAAAATCGATACAACCGCCGCCGCCACCACCCCGCGCGGGGCCATCCAGGCAACAAATCCTTTCTCCTGCCATTTCAGATTTGACTTCATTGTCGAAGCCATAACCGCCAGCGGTCGGACAACCAAGATCAATAGAGTGACAAACAACCAATTGGCCGGTTCAAACAGCACCAGCTGTTCACGGTCAAGACCCGCCGCCAGAATAATAAACAAGCTGGAGATTAAGATGACGCGAAGGTTTTCTTTAAACTCGACAATATGATTGATCGAAACATACTTCTGATTCGCGAGAGCGATCCCCATTACTGTCACGGATAATAAACCAGATTCGGGCTGAAGAATGTTCGCTGAAACATAGGCAATGACGACCAGCATCAAAGCCAACGGATTCTGGAGAAAATCCGGAACAAGAAAATAGCGTAACAAAAGAACCAAAATTCCGGCCGTTATCATCCCGGATATAGTTCCGCCCAGAGCGGCCTTGATAACGCCGAAGACAATTGCTGAAACGCCACTTTGCATACTTCCCGCAATTATGGCTTCAAACACCAGCACCGCCAGAATCGCCCCGATGGGATCATTGACGATACCCTCCCATTTCAAAATGGAGCCGACATTGCGCGCCGGACGAATCTGCCTTAAAAGGGGAATAATGACGGTGGGGCCAGTCACCACCAGAACCGCCCCCAGAAGCAGGGCCGGCCAAAAAGATATGCCGAGAATTACAAAGGCGGCCAGAAAAGCCAATAGCCATGTCACCAGTATCCCGACACTGATCAAATTACGGATAGTACCGCCCACGCTTTTTAGTTCATCGAGACGAAGGCTTAAACCGCCCTCGAATAAAATAATGGCCACCGATATCGATACCAGCGGAAACAACAGGTCGCCAAACAGGGCGTCGGGATCGAGTATTCCCAAAAATGGCCCGGCCACTAAACCGGAAATCAGAAGCAATAAAATCGATGGCAAATTTACTCGCCATGATAGCCATTGAGAAATAATTCCCAATACGATAATGAGGGCCAGTCCAACCAACTGATGTTCCAAGATACTGCTCCCGCTTCCTAATTCTTTCCGGTAGCATACAAAACGAAGCTGCAAATTGAAACAATTTTATAAACAGCCTTGTTTAGTCAGTTGAGAGATATGATACGTCACTTGAAGATAATAATACAAACCGCCCTGGCCTTGACGATAACTGCCCAGGGCAACCCTGAAATTATGTTGCAGGATAATTATATGGAATACAATAAGCTAAATGACGAGGAAACGAGGGTCATCATAAATAAGGGAACAGAACATCCCTTTACCGGTAAATTTTATAATTTTCATGAAGCCGGCACATATACCTGTAAAAGATGCAATGCTCCGCTTTACCGTTCCGAAGATAAATTCGATTCGCGCTGCGGGTGGCCCAGTTTCGATGATGAAATCCCCGGGGCGGTAAAAAGAATACCTGACGCCGACGGTATGAGAACCGAAATCGTTTGCGCCAGTTGCGGCGGCCATCTGGGGCATGTCTTCGAGAATGAAGGGTTCACAACCAAAAACACCCGGCATTGCGTCAATTCCGTTTCGTTGAACTTCATACCGGCTTCGGCAACACAAAGGACCGAAACGGCCTATTTTGCCGGGGGCTGTTTCTGGGGAGTCGAATATCATTTTGAAAAAATCGACGGCGTCTTGTCGGTTATTTCTGGTTATATGGGTGGACATAAAGAGAATCCCACATACCGGGACGTCTGTTACACCAATACCGGTCATGCCGAAACGGTGCAGGTAACATTTGACCCGTCCAAAACGGACTTTGAAACTTTGGCCAGACTGTTTTTTGAAATTCATGATCCCACCCAGAACAATCGCCAGGGTCCGGATATCGGCGAGCAGTACCGCTCGGCCATTTTTTATTCCACCGACGAACAAAAAAGCATCTCGGAAAAACTGATACTACTTCTTAAAAACAAGGGTTTTAATGTCGTTACTCAACTACAAAAAGCCGAAAAATTCTGGCCGGCCGAAGATAATCATCAGGATTATTATGAAAAAACCGGCAAAGAACCCTACTGTCATATTTATCAGAGGCGATTTTAGCGGAAAAACCGGGTAAAAAAAGACTTGCATTAATAATTTATAAAACGTTTAGTTTTATTTTAGAGCTATTATTAGCTTTCAGCCTCGAAATTGCATTGCCGTGACGTTCTTATTTTATTGAAAATATGGTCAGATAATAGGCGGTTGCCAAATTGCATAACCCAATAAAATCGAGTATCACGATCAAACACATTAACGCCCTTGAGTTCATGATTCCCCTGCGTAATGCATGGACCCGTCTTTATCATTCGGCCGGTTGCTCATCTCCCACCATGACCTTTTCATGGATTCATTCGTTTTTGGAAAACCCTCCTGACCATGTCAAAAGCTGGAAGATATTGCTGGCCCATGAAAATGATGAATTGGTCGGGGTCTTGCCGGTCATCGAAACTTCATCCAAACCCGGACTTGAAACTCCGTTTGACTGGCACACCATATCGGTCGATTTCCTGCTAAAGTCGGGCCGGGAGTTCGAAATTATCGAGGTCATGGTTGAACACCTGTCTTCGATTTATCCACGCTGGTCGCATTTGATTTTGCGCCGAATTCCGGAGTCCTCGCCCGTTGTCGCCGCCGCAACAGCCCGCCCATCATGCTGGCGGAGATTTCTGGAATACAATGGCCGCGGCTCATACCTTGAAATACAGAATAACTTCGAATCATTTTATTCCGGTTTAAGTAAAAACTTCCGAAAAAACTTGAAAAAATCTATTAGGCATATGGAAAGTCTCGGTTCGGTCAGCCTGAAAGTAATTAAAGGCAGGGAGATTACCGAACATGATATCGACAGATTCCTGAAACTGGAATCATCCGGCTGGAAAGGCCAATCGGGAAGCGCCATAGGAAAATCATCGCGCCTGATCGCATTTTACAAATCATTATGCCTTCGCCTGGCCGATGATAATATCCTCGAATGGCATTTCCTTCAGACTGATACTGACCTTCTGGCGGCACAGATGGCTTTTCGCATCGGAAACAGGTTAACAATCAACAAGATCGCATACAATGAATCTTTTTCGCATTACTCGCCGGGCAATTACCTGTTTCTTAAAACGGTTGAGAATACATATAATACCGGTGATATTAGGGAAATCGACTGTCTGACCGACATGAGCTGGCATCGCAATTGGGAACTTGACCGGCGAAATTATTTTGATATTCATATTTTCCCCGACACCCTGTCTTCTTTTATACTGGGTGTTTTTCCCCTCAAGATGAAGACAATCCTGAAAAAAACCAGAATGGCCCGGGCTTTCAGAGATAATCTCGGTTTCTTAAGATTTCGCCAATAATACCGTGACGAGTTTATAAATCGCAAATCCGCACCAGACCGATTCCAGGATTATAAACGGCCAGGCCTTGAGAGTCGCGGCATAATAGGTCGAAAGCCCCGCCCCCGCGATATTGAGCCAGATGTACAGCAAATCGCTTTCCGTCATGATTTTGGTCAGGTTCAGCCCAAAAGCCGCAAGCAACATCACCATACCAAGGATTCCGATTTGAAGATTTCGATTATTCATATTAAATCCTGCATTTATTGGTTATATCATGGAATCATTTCAATCTCCGACCCGTGAAATCCCATAAGTTTTATCCCGGCACCGGATTTCTAACCATAAAATACTATTTGAAATCGACAGCGGTAGAATTATATATTTGTTTATGCATTAACCCCGCCGTAATACCGCCATCGCAAAGGAGGAGTAACTATGAGCAAACGCATAATTGCATCGACAATTTTCATCGCCGTTTTCGCCCTGGCCCTTTCCAGCCTGGCCGACTCGTCAAAAAAAGGCGAGAAAACCTACAAAATTCACGGATTTCTGGGGGAATCATCGATGGTGGCGGCGCCAAACAAGACAGTTACGTTGTTCGACGCCGACAGCAACAAGGCGCTGGCCAATACCAACAGCAATTTTCTCGGTAAATACGCCTTTAAAAAGCTTTTGCCGGGACATTATCTGGTCAAGGTCGGTGAGAAGGTCATGGAGGTTTATCTCATCGATAAGGACGTTCGTCTCGACATCGATTTGAGCGCCAAAGATGGAACCATGAATTATGCCGCCGGGGCGGCGGCGCAGGCCGCAAAACCGGATGAGAAAAAAGGCGTGGTGAATCCCCCGGGCCAGCCCGGTGGCGATGCCAATCTGGCCAAAGAGATGGCCGGAAAGTATTACAGCTATACCGGCGGCTCGACGTTGAGCGGCGGGGGCGGTTCGGAAAGTCAGATCGCGTTTTGTCCCGACGGCAGTTATTTCGAAAGCTATGAATCCGGCTATTATGGTTCCGGGCAGTGGGGCCAGGCCGGCCAGAGCCGCGCCAGCGGCACCTGGTCGGTGGAAGGCACGGTTGATGCCGGAACATTTACCATCGTATATGGCAACGGCAAACAGCAAACTCTTCAATATAAAACGACCGGCGAAAAGGGTTGTTACAAATTCAACGGCCGGTTGTACTGTTATAACGGGGCGTGTGATTGATTCCCGTGGGCGGCAGATCTTTCGAAAGCTCTGGAGGCCTAGAAGTGGTTGCGGAAATTCGGACAGTTGCTTAAGGTGGATTTGAGGCCTTTA
>CAYWLR010000027.1:0-34002 GCA_964459465.1 uncultured Ignavibacteriaceae bacterium
TTTAAAGGACTCAAATCCACCTTAAGCAACTGTCCGAATTTCCGCAACCACTTCTAAATTAATGTTTGTTAAATCAAAATTATTCAAATCAATATCACGCAGATTTATACCAAATAAATTTGCGTTTTCAAGATTAGCATCAGACAAATTCGAATTTTCTATGATTGCGTCTTCAAGTAATGTGTTGCTTAAAATCGTGCCATTTAGATTAGCATTTTGAATACGCGCGCCCATCAAGTCTACATTGCGAAAGATAGCATCGGATAAATCGGCCCCATGAAAATTCACCTTTATTAACTTAGCATTTTGGAAGTCCGCTTTCCATAAATTTGCATTCCGAAGATTTGCACCGGTTAAATTGGCTCCGTTGAACTTCGCCGCCACCAACTTCGCCGCCTGTAAATCCGTATTTCTCAAATCGGCATATAAAAGCTCGGTTTCAGATAAATCCGAATTCTGAAGATTAGCCTCGGATAAATTAGCGCTTTGAAGATTGGCATTTATCAATTTTGCATTTTGAAGTTTGGCATCTATTAAACTTGCGCCATAAAGGTCAGCATAAGTAAGATCAGCACTTTGAAGTAATGCAAATTGAAGGTTAGCACCCCGAAGCTTGGCATCTTTAAGATTAATGGTATTTAATCGGCGCCAACTTAACTGGCATTCGGACAAATCCGCTTGCTTGCCCTCTTTGCCATCCGACGCCAGCCATTTTTCATGGTCAACCAGAATCTGTTTCAATTCATCATCCGAAATCTTGCGGTATTCGGGCTTTTCCACTTCGGGTTCCTGCGAGTTTTTATTCTCTGAATTTTCGGGCGTATCCGGCATAGTCCACTCGGAAACAGGTTGAAATTATTATACTATCTGGGATAATTAAACCAAAGAACGGCGGTAAAGCAATAGTTATTATTGCCTTATCATAACCAGCCACCCGTTTTGCTAAATCTAAGACCCGCTTCCCACCGGATTTTGGTCCGAATTATCATAACAACTCCTTACCTTTTGCCAATAATTACAACCGCCAGACGAGGGCGTCTGGCGGTCACTTGAATCCGCGACAAAGCAATCATTTTTATTGCTTTATAGTCACCAGCCACCCGTTGGGTGGGCTACAAAACCCGATAATTCAAGCGGATTTCTGTAAATCAAAAACCTGCCCGGCGGGGGCTCCCGAATTGGGATGTACCGGGCAGGCCTTGAGTTCCCTTAAGGAGGAACCGTCAGAATACTCCAAGGTGTCGATCGTGGGGGACTTTTTCGGGCAGTCCTTGCCCTTTATATATCATGCTGTCCTTGAGTAGCCCCTTTCAAGTAGTCAATGGCGGTCATTAGTTTAAACAATTTGCGTAGCGGCAATGTTCCGGATAAGTCAATTCTTGACATGGAGCGCATATCGGAGTAATACCGGGTACAACGCCTGGCACATATGTTCCGTCATGTCTTGTCCCGACGCAATCGGGAGTGACATGACACTGCCCGGTGTAATGGGGTAACCGAATGATATGGTGAAGGTATGCACACCCCGCCCACCGCAAGCGGCGGGGCACCCTGGCGAACGGAATAAATATGAAAACAAGGTTGCTGAAATTCCGGCGGGTTTGAAAAACCGACCCTTTAAGGTTCAAAACAGGCCGGGCACAATGTAGCGCGGTTGGGTGTTTTTTCTTAAAAGCCATAAAACGTGAAAAATGGAGATGCTATGATAAAGTTCATCAAAAAATTCAATAAGACCACCGATCAGAAGCTGACTTCGTTGGGGCTTTTGATTTTACGGGTCGGTGTCGGTGCCATTATGGCCACAGCCCACGGCTGGGGCAAGCTGACGAGTTATTCGGAGCGTATGTCAAGCTTTGCCGATCCCTTCGGCCTGGGACCGGCGGTGACATTGACGCTAGTCGTGTTCGCGGAGTTTTTCTGCTCGATACTGGTTATACTCGGGGCCTTTACCCGTCTGGCGGTGATACCGCTTATTATCACCATGGCGACGGCGGCGTTTATAATCCATGCCGACGACCCGTTTGGCCGAAAAGAGCTGGCGTTCATGTTTCTGACGGGCTTTTTGGCTCTGCTGTTTGCCGGGGCGGGGAAATATTCGATCGATGGTGCAATGGGCGGTAAGTACAGGAAACAATGAGGAAATTGGCAGAATTACTCCGCTTCGCTCCGAGTTCTGCGCGACAAGATTTCTACCGGGCTTTAATTTCTCCGCGCAGGAGCATTTTGAGTCCTTCGAGCGTTCCTTTCCAGACGGCGTCCTCGCCGGCCATGAGGGCCACGATGACTTTGTCTTCGAGAATGACTTCCATCACCAGTTCTTCGCCGTCGATATTGATAACCGTCTCGGCCCATTGCTTGATCGGCAGGTCGGCATACTCGATATCGCAGTCGGTTCGGATTTCGCCGGTGGCGGTGGTCTTATTCATAGTCCTCTATCCTTTTCAAGGGTTGATGGCGCGCTCGGCCATCGAGGCAGTTTAAATCTTGCCCTCGTTCACCAGCCGGGCGAAATGTTCGAACGAGCGGTCATAGGTACGCTCGGCGTCATCCGGGAAAGCGCAAGCGGGCAGTTCCCGGCTTTTTATATGGTATTGCAGACAATCGCAGCAGAGACCTTTGCGCGGGCAGGGTTCATAGCTACAATTGCAGTGTTTCAGGTTTTTTTCTTGTTTGCAGTCCATAGTTTATTTCCGTTATTGGCTCTTTTTCAGGGATTATATGAAAAAATCGCGAATGGTCAAAACACAATAAAAATATGGAAGTATAACGATTTCCCCCGTGCCATTTTCAATTAAGGCGGCGGTTGGCCTGTATAATGGCGAAAATTACGATATAGAGCCCTTTGGCGATTTTTTTTGCCTGTCGTTTCCACCACCGGCTAGACTATAAAACACGCGTGGTTTTGGCCGTTTCATGGGATTAAAAGAATTGCCCGAATCACCGAAAATAGATATGTGCCCAACGTATAATGATGTATATTATGGGTCATTTTAAACCGGAAAATTATAGGGAAAATTAAACAGGATTACGACTATGGCAAATGTCCAACAGAAAAAAGGGGTAATCGGCATCCTGACCGGCGGCGGCGATGTGCCGGGGCTCAATCCGGCCATACGGGCCGTAACCATCCGCGCCCTTCGCGAGGGCTATCAGGTAATCGGGCTCAAGCACGGCTGGGCGGGGGTAATGGAAATCATACGCGACAAAGACGCCGACAATTCCAACAATTATCAGGTGCTGACCGAGGAAATCGTCAACAAAGCCGGCCGCACGGGCGGGACTTTTTTGCATACATCGCGCACTCATCCGGGGCACGTTTCCAAAGCGGCGGTGCCCAAACAATACAAAGACAAATACACCGAGGAAATGAACGACCTTACTCCCGAAGTCGTCAAAAACCTCGATTTCCTCGGCATCGATTACCTGATTCCGATCGGTGGTGACGACACGTTGAGCTACGGCGTTCGGCTGTACCGTGAAGGTGTCAAAGTGGTGGCGATTCCCAAGACGATGGACAATGACGTTCCGGGCACCGACTATTGCATCGGCTTTTCCACCTGTGTCACGCGCACCATCCATCTGACCAATCTTCTACGAACTTCAGCCGGGTCTCACGAACGGTTTCTGGTCCTTGAAGTTTTCGGGCGCTACGCCGGCTTCACGGCCATGTTGCCGACCATGGCCGGGGCGGCCAACCGGTGCGTGATTCCCGAATATAAATTCAGCATTGACCGTTTATGCGAGCTTCTAAGTGATGACCGGATTAAGAACCCCAGCAAATATTCGGTGGTCCTTATTTCCGAGGGAGCCATGTTCGAGGGGAGCGAAATGATTTTCAAAGACACCGCCAAAGATGCTTTCGGGCACATGAAACTGGGCGGCATCGGCGATATCGTCTCGGAAAAACTGAAAGAGGTTTCGCCCAAATTCAACAATGGCAATAAAGTCGATGTCATCAACCAGAAGCTGGGCTATCTGGTTCGCGGCGGCGACCCCGACGCCATCGATTCCATAGTCCCTATGGCCTATGGCAATCTGGCGCTGGATTTGATCCTGCGGGGGATTCACGGACGGCTGGTAGTGCTTAAGAACGGCCGGTATGATAATGTGCCGGTCGACGTCGTCACCAGCGTAAAAAAATTCGTCAATATTGATCGGCATTATAATGTGGATCGTCTGCGGCCCAGTTATCGCAGTTTCGAAATGCAACCGCTGTTTATCATGACCAGTGAGGTCAATGTATAAGGATAATATTCAGATGTAAGGGGAAGCGTCCCGGGGCGGCTTCCCCTTTATTTTTTGGCAAAAAATCCCGGTGCCGTTTCTATTTGCCGAATCATCGCCGGGTTTCTTTTGAAACAAAATTCCGAGTTATCCGTCTTTATCAGTATCATGGGTGAAACAGGGGTTTCATTTAACACGATGCGAGGAGAAGGTTGTTATGTCCAGAAAATCATGTCTGCCCCTGTTTCTGGCCGTCATTTCCATTTTGATTTTTTCGCAAGCCCCGGCCCAACAGGCCCGGACAAATGAGAGAATTGTCCCGGAAATTAAGGCTATTCGCGCCAATCCCCATGCACCGCAGATCGATGGATTTCTGGATGAAGCTATCTGGGAGGAAGCCAGAAAGAACGGGATTCGCGATTTGACGCAAACCGATCCGGACGAGGGCAAAGCGGCCACGGAATCGACGGTGGTGGCGGTCGTTTATGACGATGAGGCATTGTATGTCGGCTTCTGGTGTTATGATTCGGAGCCGGATAAAATCGCCCGCCAGCTGGTCCGGCGGGACCGCGTGGCGGAGCGCGATTATGTGACGGTCCGTCTTGATCCCTATCACGACCATAAGTCCGGTAATGCCTTCGAGATTTCCGCCGCCGGTGTTATGCGGGACTGTCGCTATTATGATGAATACAATGCCGATATGTCCTGGGATGCCGTCTGGGATTGCAATGTGCAAATCCAAAGCTGGGGCTGGAGCGCCGAATACAAAATTCCGTTTTCCTGCCTGCGTTTTAAAGAGCAGGACGTGGCCATTTGGGGAATCGACTTTGTCAGGGGAATTAACCGGAAGGCCGAATTTGCAAGATGGGCCTTCACCCCGGAAGCGGATGGCGGCTTTGTTTCCAATTTTGGTCATCTTACCGGACTTGAAGGGATACAATCATCACGCCACATGGAAATTTTGCCTTATGCCGTTTCGCGGGCCGAAGTTGAACCGAAATCGCCCGGCAATCCTGACGGCCGCAACTATCTGGGGAATACCGGCGTCGATGTCAAATATTCCATTTTTTCCAGCCTCGTTCTCAACGCCGCCATCAATCCCGATTTTGGTCAGGTAGAGCTCGATAATCCGGTATTAAATTTGTCGGTATATGAAACCCAGTTCGAGGAAAAAAGGCCGTTTTTTGTCGAAGGGCTCGATATTTTTTCAACCAATTTCATGCTGCTGTATCCCCGGCGCATCGGCCGGCAGCTTTATTCGGGTGTCAACGATGATGAGGCCATCTATTACACTGATTATCCCGACGTGGCCACTATCCTGGGTGCGGCCAAGATAACCGGTAAGCTTTCGGGCCGGACCTCGATTGGCATTTTGACCGCTGTTACCGAACGGGAAAAAGCCAAATATGCCGCACAGACCAATGTCGTGCTCGATGCGGAAGATAATATCGTCTCCGCCGACACAACAATGCGCGAAGGCGTCATCGAACCGCAGGCCAATTACAGCGTCTTTCGTATCAAGCAGGATATCCTGAAGAATTCCCACGTTGGTGGTTTATTTACCATGGTGAACAAAGACGGCGTTCATCCGGCTGTAACCGGCGGCGTGGACTGGCGGTTGGCTACCAACAATAATCAATGGCTCTGTTACGGACAAACCATATTCAGCCGGGTCGATCCGGAAAACGCCGGTTATGGTATCACTTGGGCAATTGAAAAAACGAGCGGAAAGCATGTTCGGGGAAGCATCGGCGGAACCATAAAATCGCCCGAACTGGACATAAGTAATATGGGCTACACTCCCCGCGTCGATACCAAGCGATTCAGCTCATGGTTGCAGTATCGCACGACCGATGACTGGTGGATATTCCGCAATACTTATCATAATCTGAACTTTTATTCAGAGTGGAACTTCGCCGGTTATAATCATTCGCTGGGCGGCAATTATAATACTTATATCGAGTTTCGCAATCGTTGGGATTTCGGAGGCGGGGTCGAAATCCAGGCCGAAAAGTACAGCGATCTGGAAAGGTGGGGCAACGGTCTCTGGGAATGGCCCGAGGTCCCGACCTGGAGTTGGTGGTTCAGCCTGAATACGGACGGCCGCAAGAAAGTATCGTTCAATTGGAATCCCGGCGGCGGTACCGACCGCGGCGGCACCTGGTGGGCGAACTATGTCGGCGTGTACTATAAACCCAAAAGCAATATGGAATTTTTCACGGGCGTTAACTGGTTCAATGAAGAGAACACGTTAAGATACATCGGCGAGGGCAATCAGGGTTCGGTTTTTGCCGAACTGGATAGAAACATGATATCCCTGGACGGAAGGCTCGGCCTTATTATCAATCGGAATTTATCCATGCAATTGTCGGGGTCAGGATATATCGCCGGTCTTGATTACGAGAACTACCGCTATTATCTGGGCGGGCAGGACTATTCGGATCCGGTCGATGGCATCGATGTCGACAACAACCGGGTCGCTTTGAATTCGTCCTTTCTGATTCGCTGGGAGTACTTGCCGGGAAGCACGTTGTATCTGGTCTGGACGCGGTCACGCTATGAGCGCGACCGGACGCTTCGTGATATGGATTTTTCCCGGGATTTCGACCGTCTGTTCAAAGGCGATTCCTATAATGTCTTCTTGATCAAGGCCAGCTACTGGTTCAATGTATAAAGCATAAAGGCCGGTTTCGTCACATGGTGAAACCGGCCTTTTTATGTACTATCTTTATTCGTAGCGAAGAGCCGCAATGGGATCCATGGCGGCGGCTTTACGGGCCGGGTAAAATCCGAAGAATATTCCCACGATCGCGGAGAAAAGAAACGATATGAAAATTATCTCCGGATTTACGGCAGTATAGATTGTCGTGAATTTATCCAGAATCATGATGACCGCCCCCGACAACAATATGCCGATTATCCCGCCGCTGACGCTAAGGACGACGGCTTCGGTCAGAAATTGAATCATGATGTCCGAAGCCCGAGCCCCGACCGAAAGGCGGATGCCTATTTCGCGCGTCCGCTCCGTCACCGACACCAGCATGATATTCATGATGCCAATGCCTCCGACCACGAGGCTGACGGCGGCGATGGCACCCAAAAGCAGGGTCATCGTTCGCGATGTTTCCGTGACGGCTTCGGTGATTTCGGTCTGACTGCGCACGGTGAAATCGTCTTCCTGGCCGTATTCAATTTTATGTGCGACCCGAAGGATGGCCGCCATTTCTTCCTTGGCGGCGTCCATGTCATTGATGGAGACGGCGCTGGCGTTAATCATATCGACCCAGCGGCCTCCCTTGAGGCGATAAAAAACGGTCGTTGACGGCGCCAGAATCATGTCGTCCTGATCCTGCCCCATACCGCTCTGACCTTTGGCCTTGAGGACGCCGATGACTTTGAAGGGAACGTTTCTGATGCGAATATCCTGGCCGGTCGGATCCTGATCGGGGAACAGTTCATTGGCGACGGTTTTTCCCAGAATGGCCACTTTGCGCTTGGCCGAGACATCTTTTTCCGTAAAGAAGGAGCCATATTCGACGGCCCATTCGCGAATCTGGAAGTAATCGGTGGAAACACCGTAGACTATCGTGGACCAGTTTTTCCCACCGCCGATAACCTGTCCGCCCGACATTACCAAAGGTGACACCGCCGACAGAAGAGTCGCTTCTTTCTTGAGTTTTTCGACGTCGGCAAAACTGAAGCGAACACGCGTTCCCGCTCCCATCCTTGCCCCGCTGGAGCTGGCGCTTCCGGGATAGGCGATCAAAAGGTTTGTCCCCAGGGCGTTGATGTTGTCTTCGATCTGTTTTTGCGAACCTTGCCCGACGGAGACCATGACGATTACGGCGCTGACGCCGATGATTATGCCCAGCGAAGTTAACAGGCTGCGCATGCGATTTTTTAGTATGCTCTGAAAGGCGGCCCTAAGGAGATTGCGCGTGTTTTTCATGGCCGAGCCTCCTTTATCATTTCCGTTTCCGGCGGCGGCAATAGCGCCAGGTCCGCGGCGGCGCGCCGCGGCCGGGGTACGGCGATATCGCGGATAATCTGACCATCGCGCATCGATATTATCCGCCTGGTGTATGAGGCGATATCCTGCTCGTGGGTTACCAGAATAATCGTAATGCCCTGGTCGTTCAATTCCTGAAAGAGGGCCATTATTTCGATTGATGTCCGGCTGTCCAGATTACCGGTCGGTTCATCGGCCAGGATTATCGACGGCCGGTTGACCAGCGCCCGGGCGATGGCCACCCGCTGCTGCTGGCCGCCGGATAACTGGTTGGGTTCGTGATCCATTCTTTCTTCCAGTCCGACCCGCCGCAAGGCTTCTTTCGCGGCGGCATGGGGGTCCTGGATACGATGGCTACGGTCATAAAACAGCGGTAGCATAACATTGTCCAGCGCCGTGGTACGGGCCAGAAGATTAAAGACCTGAAAAACAAATCCGATATGTTCGTTGCGGATGGCGGCATAGTCGTTGTTGGTCAGGCTGTTGACTTCGCGACCATCGAGATAGTACTGCCCCGACGTCGGCCGGTCGAGACATCCCAGAATGTTCATCAGCGTCGATTTGCCCGAGCCGGACGCGCCCATAATGGCGACCAGTTCACCCTCGGCGACGGTCAGGTCCACCCCGCGCAGGGCATGCACGTCGATTTCCCCCACCCGATAAATTCGGGACAATTGTCTGGCTTCGATTATTGTATTCATATGAGCCTCATTAAAAGGGCGGCGGTCCCATGCGCGGCGGTCCCTGCGATGAGGTGTTGGTGGTCGTTGTCGTGGTCGAGGAACCGGTGCCGGAAATAACCTGCATGCCCTCTTTGATATTCCGGCTGAAGACTATTTCGGTATTGGTGCCGTCGGTCAAACCCGTTTTCACCGGTTCCATGGTCAGTTCGCCGTTATCGTCGAGATACCAGAGCATGGTCATGTCGGCGCGGCGTCCCTGGCCCGTTCCGCGCGTGGCCGAATTATCCGATGGAGTCAAGCGGCCGCCCCCGCCGGTGCTGTCGGGGTTATTGCTTTCCGACATCTGCCGGCGCCGTTTTTCCATGGCTTTCTGCATTGTCACCGCATCCGGTTTGAAACTCAAGGCCTTGTTGGGGACTATTAAAACATCGTTCTTTTGGTCGATTATGAATTCCACCGTAGCCGTCATTCCCGGCAAGAGCAGGTTGTCTTTGTTTTCGGCATTGACTACGACGGTGTAGGTGACAACATTGGATACCGTTTGCGGTTGCATGCGCACCTGCCGTACGATGCCCTCGAATTTTTTATCGGAGTAGGCGGCCACCTCGAACCGCACAGTCTGGTTTTCTTTTATATCGCCGATATCGCTTTCATCGACGTCCACCAGTATTTCCATGCGGGACAGGTCCTGCGCGATTTTAAACAAGGTCGGCGCCGACAGACTGGCCGCCACCGTCTGCCCGGCCTCGATATTTTTCTGAATTACGACGCCGGCGATGGGCGATCGGATGACGGCATATTTTAGATTCTGACGTGTGCGGTCCAGAGAGGCCCGGGCCGATTTGAGCGAGGCTTTCTGGGTGGTGGCTTCCGACCGGGCGGTTATATAATCGCCTTCGGAGATCATGCCCCTTTCGAACAGTTCACGGCTCTGGTTGAGTTGATATTCGGCCTTGTTCACCAGCGCTTCATAGCGTTCGACGTTGGCCTCGGCCTCCAAAACGGAAGCTTTGAGCATGATGGTATCGAGCACAGCCAGAAGCTGGCCCTCGACGACATGGTCGTTGTAATCGACATAGACCGAATCGAGCGTCCCGGAAACCTGTGTGCCGACCTCGACCACGGTAATGGGATTAAGCGTCCCTGTTGCCGAAATCGTGTTTTCCAGGTCGCCTTTTGTCACCGTAGCAAACTGGTATTTGGCGGTCTGCTTGCCGTTCATGGATTTGACTACAGCATAGACGGCCGCGGCCAACACCAGCGCGGCTATTGTGTATATCAGAGTTTTTTTCCTCAAGTTTTTGTCCTCTGTTTTAAGACCATGCATTTATCCTTTTGACAAGCCAGAATGATACAAGACTAATAAAAACTTAAGGTTTTTGAATTATGATGAGCGGGGTGAAATGGTTTTATAAAAAATAAAAGAAGCTTTAATAAGATTAAAAAAGAATCTACATAACGGTATTCTGTCTGGCGCGCCTTACGGCTGATATGTAAGCTTTGCCGATTTTAATATCCTCGGACATAATGTGATTAACAATCCAATCTTTAAAAAATGGTATTAAGTCAAGGGCGGTGATTTCTTTCCCTTCTTTTAATTCTTTCAATATATTAACGATTTCATTAATAAGATGCTGATGCCGTTCCCGGTGTTGATGTCGTTCCCGGAATTTAATTTGTTCCATTAATTTTTCTTCGTCGCGAAAATGAGTTTGAGTATAAGCAACAAGGGCTTTAATCGATTCACCGACTCTAGAATTAGTCAGCCCATTATCAAGCGAATCCTGAAGGTCTCTTAGCATCTGAATTAATCGCTTATGCTGGTCATCAATCTCATCGACCCCGACGCTCAAGGTCTCATTCCATCCAATCTCGGTCATTTTTCCAATCCGTGAAAATTTATTAGGCATCAAATAGCGGCCACGTATATGTAGTTTATCGGAAAAAAAGTGCCTGGCTTGATTGACAGACGGCTTCCCTTAATGCGACATGATCGTGAAAACCCGGGCCCGGGAGCCATCGTTGAAAAGGACGTCCTGCTCGATTATCTCGCGAATCTTTTGGGGAGTGATTTTATCGGGGTCATAGGCAAAGACGACTTTGTGTTCGGAAGCATAAGTAGTGATGCCATTGACGCCCTCAACGCCGTGGAATAGCGAGATGAAGAAATCCGACGTGCCCCGGCAACGGACGCCGTCCACGATCCATTCCAGCATTTTCCCGGAACCATCGCCGACAGTCATGACCGCGGTCGGTTGGGTGAAGGCGTTGCGCAAAAAATACCCGCCGATGAGGGTCGCGATGACCAGCAGCGGAATAAGTATTTTGGGCAGTTTCATGATTTTTAACCTATAAATTGGCCCGGAGACTTAAAACGCCGTCTTCGGGGCAGGCCTCGATGCATTCCAGGCAGTTGGTGCAGTCGCGGTCGCGCACTTTAATGCGGTTTTGCACGGGAATGTCATGAGGGCAGGATACCTGGCACAACCCACAGTCGGTGCAGCCCTGCTCGTCGCGGGTAATTTTGGCCAGGCCGACGCGCGAAAAGGGGTCCAACACGGCGCCGAGGGGACATAAATAGCGACAGAAAAACATCGGGATCAAAAAGGCGCCGACGGTCATGGCTCCGAGCACGATATACGATACCGTCCCCAGCGAGCCGTGGCCGAACCCGGAGAAAATCAGGTAGTAGGGGTCATAACCGCGATAAATCAATTCCGCGGCGTTGTATGTCAGGTACAGGAATATTGCCAGAAGCGGATAACGGGCGAGTTTCAGAACATTATTCAAGCGCGGCCCGGGATGGGTTTTTTTCCTGAAGATTTTATTTCCGATACGGCCGAAAATTTCGCCGATAAAACCGATCGGGCAGGCCCAGCCGCAGAAGGATTTTTTAGCCAGAAGGGCCAGAATCAGGACGGCGACCATCATGGACAAATTAAGCGCACCCAGGGCGCAATTGAATTCCCCGGCGGTGAAAAGTCCCCAGAGGCTCTCGACCCCGCCGAACGGGCAATAGGCCTCGAATGTTCTTTGGCCGTAACCCAGAGCCAGATATATGACCAACCCCAGCACGATGGCCATCAATGTATAGCGGATAATTCGTATTTTCACATTTTACTCCGTCTCAAAGCCCGGAATGTAAGAAAAAGAGCCTCTTTGGGCAAATGGTTTTGGAGGTGTTTCATTTTTATATAAAGAGAAAGCGTCGTATTATATGAAGGCAAGTTGACGCTTCATTTACCTGTCATCCTCCGGCAATTGGCCGGTCTGCGAGGCTACCCAGTCATAGATGATGGCTTTCTGCCGCTCGTCCAGCTTGGCCGAGGAGTGCAAGATAAGATATATCATCAAAGGCATCTCGCCTTCTTTGATTTCCTCGCCGATGTTTTCGGCCAGCTTGATTTGCTTTTTCGCAGAATAGGTGCCCCATTCGGAAAAATTGAGATTCTCTCGCCCTTCGCTGACATCGCCGGCCACCAGCCATGATATCGGAGCCACCCGGGAATACCACGGCCAGACCGTCTCATTGGAATGACAATCATAGCAGGATTTTTCGAAAATATCTTTGACTTCAGATGGGCCTTCGAAATCGGCCGTGACGGGCGGGTTGTCCCGCGTTACGGGAATAATCTGGATTATCAGGAATATGGCGACAAAAAAGAGAAGGATAATTTTTTGCATATGCTTTTCCCCATTGAAATAGGATTACTTCAGGTTTCAAGTAATGTGGCAAAGCCAACCGCCGGTGTCAATAAAATATTCTAACCGTAAGCTATCAAGCGGCCCGGATGACATGAACGCGATTATCGACGCATTGGGGCGGTGATAATATTTTAACTTGAATTGTTTAAAGAATGCCCTTGACATATCCGATAAAATAAAATATATTAACATGTGAATAGGTGATTATATGATATCCAAAACCGGAATACACGCCACGTTGGCCCTGACCTTTCTGGCGGAACTTGAGCCCGGCCAATACGCTGGAGCGGCACAGATTGCCGACGAGATCGGCGCCCCCCGCAATTATCTGGGCAAACTGCTCAAGCAACTGGGCGAACAGGGCCTTGTGGATTCCCAGAAAGGTTTCGGCGGCGGTTTCCGTCTGGCCAAAGCGCCGGATAAAATCACTTTATATGATATAATCGAGCCGCTGGATCGGGTCAGCAAATGGAACGGTTGTTTTCTGGGCCGGGCGCGGTGTTCGGAAAAGTCGCCCTGTGCCGTCCACAAACAATGGTCGCAAATCCGTGAGGATTACCTGCGATTTTTAAAGGAAACGACGGTAGCGGCATTGGCCCGAAAGAGTGTGAATCAATAAAAGCGAATATTTTTTTGACATATAATTAGATAATTACATGCGATTATATAATAAAAGGAGTTTAACATGAGACCGACGGAAATTTTATCCGGCGAACACCGCGTGATCGAGGTCGTTCTGGACTGCCTAAAACGCATGGTCGAGCGGTCCGAACAAGACGGCCGTCTGGATAAAACCGCCGCCCTTTGGGCGGTTGATATTATCCGCAATTTTGCCGACCGGTGTCACCACGGAAAAGAAGAAAAGCATCTGTTTGCGGCTCTGGTGGAAAAGGGTTTACCGGAGCAGGGCGGCCCGGTCGGGCAGATGCTTCACGAGCACGAACTGGGGCGCGATTATGTCCGGGGCATGGATGAAAGTATCGCGGCCGCATCGGAGGGGAAGGCCGACGGGCTGATCACATTTTCTGAAAATGCCCGTAATTATATTGAATTGTTGCGTCATCATATACAAAAAGAGGATGGCGTATTGTTTCCGGTGGCCGACCGTTTGCTCGATGATTCGGGGCAGCAAAGCCTTCTGGCCGCCTTCGCAAAGGTGGAATCCGAACACATGGGCAGCGGAACCCACGAGAAATATTTGAACATGGTGAAGGATCTGGCGCGGCGATTCAATGTGCCATGTGAACATTTGCATGGTAAATCGTGCCATTGCGGGCACTGATGTCGGTTAACGGATTTATTAAAAATAACCGGAAAGGGTACATGTCATGAAGCGTTTATGGATAGCATTCATTCTGGTGATTGTTATCTCTTTCGGAGTGCTCGGCTGGGCGGGTTTCCGAATTTACCAGGAAAAGCCCCCGATTCCCGAAAGTGTCGTTGCCACCGATGGTCGGACCATTATTTCGACCGGAGAGGTGACGGTCGGTCAGAATGTCTGGGGAGCGATGGGCGGTATGCAGCTGGGTTCGATCTGGGGGCACGGCAGTTATGTCGCACCCGACTGGACGGCCGACTGGCTGCACCGCGAATGCGTCTTCATTCTCGAGGCCTGGTCGCATGCCGACTATGGCCGGAAATACGATCAACTAAACGGCGAGGAGCAGGCGACATTGCGGGCGCGTCTCAAGGAAATGATGCGCCGCAACACGTACGATCCCGCGACCGGGCGGATTGTCCTGGAGCCGATTCGCGCCGAAGCCTTCGAAAGCAATTTGAATTATTATAAGACTATTTTCACCGAGGGTCACGAGGAATATGCCATCCCCGCCAATACTCTCACCGACCCGGATAAGATTCGGATGCTGGCCTCGTTTTTCTTCTGGTCGTCATGGGCTGCTTCGACCAATCGCCCCGGGGACGATATCACCTATACCAGTAACTGGCCGCATGAACCGCTTGTCGATAACAAACCGACCAGCGACGCCATTATCTGGACCGGTTTCAGTATCATTATGCTTCTGGCGGGCATCGGGCTTTTGGTATGGTACCATGCTTCGCAGAAGCGTGAGCCGGTGGCCGAGAAAATTCCCGACTTCGATCCCCTGTTGAATTTCACGGCCACACCGTCGCAGAAGGCCATTGTCAAATATTTCTGGACGGTGGCGGGGTTGTTTCTGGCGCAGATGGTCATGGGCGTAATTTCCGCGCATTACGGAGTTGAGGGTCACGGCCTGTATGGCATTCCTCTGGCAGAATGGCTGCCCTATGCCGTCACCCGCACCTGGCACACACAGCTGGGAATTTTCTGGATCGCCACGGCCTGGCTCGCGGCGGGCCTGTTCATCGGCCCGGCCGTAAGCGGCAAAGAACTCCCCGGCCAGAAGCTGGGCGTCAACGTCCTGTTTGTCGCTCTTGTCGTGGTAGTGGTCGGATCGCTGGCCGGTGAATGGTTGAGCGTCAAAGGACATCTTGGCGGCGACAACTGGTTCTGGTTCGGTCATCAGGGATATGAATATGTTGACCTCGGGCGCGTCTGGCAGATAGGATTGCTGGTCGGACTCGGCCTGTGGCTGTATTTGGTCGGGCGCAATGTCATCATCGGCATTCGCGGCGGCGGCGAACAGAAACCGCTCATGACCATGTTTCTTATATCGGCGGTGGCCATCGGGGGCTTTTATATGGCCGGTCTGATGTGGGGCAAGAACACGCATTTATCGCTGGCCGAATACTGGCGCTGGTGGGTGGTGCATCTCTGGGTCGAAGGATTTTTCGAGGTTTTCGCGACGGCAGTCATTGCCTTTTTGTTCGCGCGATTGGGACTGGTGCGACTCAAGAGCGCCAACGCGGCGGTATTATTTTCGACCACGATATTTTTAACCGGCGGAATAATCGGGACCTTGCACCATCTCTATTTTGCGGGAACACCGACGGTGGTCATGGCGTTGGGCGCCGTCTTCAGCGCCCTGGAAGTGGTTCCGCTGACCATCATCGGTTTCGAGGCCTGGGACAATATCCGTCTGGCGCGGTCATCAGAATGGGCCCGGAAGTATCGCTGGCCGATATATTTCTTTGTTGCGGTTGCCTTCTGGAATATGGTTGGAGCCGGGCTGTTCGGCTTCATGATCAACCCGCCGATTGCTCTGTACTATATGCAGGGACTCAATACCACTCCGGTGCACGGCCATACCGCGCTGTTCGGCGTGTACGGCATGCTCGGCCTGGGCCTGATGCTGTTCTGTTTGCGGGTGCTGTATGTCAAGCGCGACTGGAAGGATAACATTATCAAAGCGTCCTTCTGGACGATTAATGTCGGCCTGGCTCTGATGGTGCTTTTGAGCCTGTTGCCGATCGGTTTCATGCAGACCTGGGCGTCGGTCGAGCATGGCTACTGGTTCGCCCGATCCAGCGAATTTTCGTATTCATCGGCGGTCACCGTATTCAAATGGTTGCGTGCGCCGGGCGATATAATTTTCGCCACGGGCATTCTGATATTTGTTTTATTCGTTTTCGGGTTGGCCACCGGACATTCGCTACTGAAGGACAAGGGGACGACGTGGTCGCCTGGAGACGCCAAAAAGCCGTCGATACCGGTTTCCAAAAAATAAACCTGCGGGCGCAAGGAGACCGCGCCCGGAACGGTGAAATTTAATTTGACGTGTAAGTAATTCGGGAGGCGGACGTTATGTCCGCCTCCCTTGTTGCAATGGCGTTACGTACAACAGAAGGATGGAAATGCCACCCTATTTTTGTCCGCACCCATCATGGCCACCCTGGTGGAAGCCGGGGTCATCGCACGGATTGGCGCCGGTGACAAGACTGCCGTTAAGATAGGCTATCACGACTTCCTCGGGTTTGCCGCAGGGCGCGCCCATGATCACTTCGATACCGTTCTGGCGGAACATGCCGACGGCGCGGCCGCCCATGCCTCCGGCGATGATGGCGTTGCACCCCATGCGGCCCAGCCAGACCGGGAAAACGCCCGGTTCATGCGGCGGCGGAGTATGAATTTCGGATTTGATGATTTTTCGGGTTTGCGGGTCGACATCAACGACCGTGAAATACTGGCAATGACCGAAATGGGCGCAGAGCAACCCCTCGGCTGTGGGTACGGCAATTTTCATATTCTATACCTCTTTTTACGTTGGTTTTCCCAGTTGTATCAGTGGCACGTTATTGGTCCGGCCTCGCCGGTGCGGCCGGTTCATGTCCTCGATTAAATTGTTCCACAATTCATGAAAGTTCTTTGTTACGCCGTCCTGCCGGAACTCGGGGTAAGGCAGGCCCGCCATCTGGGCCCGGGTGACGGCGGTATCATACGGAATCCGGGACAGCACTTCGATTTTGGCGGCCATCGCCAATTGCACGATATTATCCGTCATGTCCCCGTTGAGATCGCATTTGTTGATGCAGATACCGGTATGAATTCCGAAATGGCCGGTCAACTCGAGCAGCCGCTCCATGTCGTGAATGGCCGCGACGGTCGGTTCCGTCACAATCAGCGCATAGTCGACGCCGGTCAGCGAGGCGATCACCGGACAGCCGATGCCCGGCGAGCCGTCGACGATGATCAACTCATGATTATTTTTTTCCGCCAGATCGCGGGCCGTTTTACGAAGCAGTGATACCAGCTTTCCGGAATTGGCTTCGGCGATACCCAGCCGGGCGTGCACCAGCGGACCATATTTGGTGTCGTCGAGAAACCATCGGCCGCTGACATGGTCAACCATGCGTATGGCCCGGGTGGGACAGAATTCAACACAGATGCCGCAACCCTCGCACGCCAGCGAGTCGACATAATAACGCCGGGCGTCACTCTCGGTCGTATCGGTTCTATCCCCAATCGCATCAAAGCGGCAGTACTCCAAGCAGAGACCGCAATCGTTACAGAGCTCATAATCGATGACGGCCTTTTGGCTGCCGACAAAATCGTGTGAAGTCACGTTTTGACCGCGCAGGATTAAATGCAAATCGGCGGCGTCGACATCGCAGTCGACCATGACCTTGTTTTCCGCGAAATATGCCAGCGATCCGACCAGGCTGGTTTTGCCGGTTCCGCCTTTACCGCTGATAACCGTGACTTCCCGAATCATACCCTGACCCCCGTGGTTCGATGCGCCAGCAATATATTCTGCAATAGGTTTTCAAAATGAATCGCATATTGCGGCAGTGTCTCGACGATCAGATTCCCGGCCGAGCAGGCTTCCGCGATTTTTCGGTCGTTGGGAATTTCCAGCAGGATATTTATTCCTTCATCGCGGCAATAATCATGAACGCGTTCGTCCCCGACGCCGTAGCGGTTGACCACGACTCCGAAGGCAAGTCCCAGTTTGCGAATCATCTCCACCGCCAGTTTCAGATCGTGCAGACCGAACGGCGTCGGTTCCGTGACCAGGATGACAAAGTCGGCATCACGGACAGCTTCGATGACCGGGCACGACGTTCCCGGAGGCGAGTCGATTATGGTGAAATCCGCGCTTTCCAGCGAACTTTTAAGAAATTTGATGACCGGCGGAGAGATGGCTTCGCCGATGTTGAGTCTCCCTTCGTAAGTGATCACACCGTACCCGGTTCCTGATTTCATGATACCGATAGTCCGGTCAATTTCGGTGATGGCTTTCCGGGGGCATATATGATAGCATCCGCCGCAGCTGTGACAGAGCGACTCGAAAACCATGACTTTGTCCGGCAGAACCGCCAGGGCGTTGTAGCGGCAGACGTCGGAACAAAGCCCGCAGTGATCACAGAGGGATTCGTCGATGAGCGGTATTTTTACCGGGACATTGACGGTTTTATCCCATTTCGGCTTGAGAAACAAATGGCCGTTGGGTTCCTCGACGTCGCCATCGGCATATATTACTTTCCTGCCGCGCCCGGCCAGAAAAAAGGCGAGGTTGGTTGCCACCGTCGTCTTGCCCGTTCCTCCTTTGCCGCTGGCAATTGCAATATTCAAAATCTGATTGTTCCTTTGCTATTTTCTTGTCATTTTGGCCCCGCACTTGGGGCAGTTCATTTCATAGCACGGGACGCCCTGCTGGTGGGGGACTTTCTCGCCGCATGAAGGGCAGACACACTCGCCGCCGGGCCCGAGGGCGCGTCCGCCCCCGCGACCCATGCCGCCGCCTCTCTGCTGTCCTCTTCCACCGCCCTGTCCCTGGCCGCCTCCCTGACCCCGACCACCACCGCCGCCGGGGTAAAAATCGCGGTTATTCATACCTCCGGTTTTTGATTTATTAAACGTCATGACTTGCTCTCCCTGCCGGATTCGGCGGCGTTGAGTTCATCGATGCGGGATTTAATCGCTTCCAGTTCTTTGGTCAACATTTCGGCCTGGCTTTTGAGGTATTGCATCTCATCGGTGCGGCTGACCGTCGTTGGGGCGGTATAACCCGGGCCGAAATATCCTCCGGGATAATAACCACGTGCCCATCCGGGCTGGCCGGTGGCATAAAAGCCCCAGCGATTGCCGCGTCCCATACCCATGCCCATTCCCCGTCCGAAACCGAACGCTCCTCGGGCGCGGGGATTGATTCCGGGATTCATGTATCCCGGGACGTTGTAACCGGCGCAAAAACCCATGCCGCGACCGGTCATGGCTCCCAATCCGCGGGGACCTGTTTTATCTCCTCCTGGCATTTTAACCTCCTTTATGATTATTGCTCTATTGCCGGTTTATGGTTTTCATTCACGATTTCCACCTTATCGGTGATGTCTATCGCTTCGGCTTTTGTGTACTTGGGGGCCGCAAGTTTATTGACGGCCATGCCGAGCAACCGACGAGACAGGCTGTTCGGCTGACGCAGGTCATTGATAATCAGCCCCAGCAACGGGGCGACCAGAGAAGTGATACCGACCGCTTTGCCCGTTCGGGAGTTTAACGCCCCCCGTAACCGTCGGCGGACTCTTCCCGGGCCTGCGCCTTCAGTGTTCATTTGAGTTTCATCCGGCATCATAGTCCTCCTGTCGGTAATTGTTAAACCCAATGTCCTTCGACATTGGCCTGTGTGGCAAATTGCAGCTGGCCGCTTTTGGCCTGTTCAATGGCGTCTTTGACTGTTCCCCCGGCCCAGAGCGCAGTTTTTATTCCAGCCGCGTTCAGGGTTGCGAAGGCTTTGGGGCCGAAATTGCCGGAAATGGCCATATCGACCTTTTGCCTGGCCACCGTTTGCGCCGCCTGGATGCCCGCTCCCTGTGCCGCTTGCAGGTTCTGGACATTATCGATGGCGACAAACTCATCGGTCTGCGTGTCATAAATTATGAAATAGGTGGCCCGACCGAATCGAGGGTCGACCGCGGCGTCCGGGCTGTTGCCTGTTGATGATACAGCTATTTTCATTTAATCCTCCTTAAATTCTTTTGATCGGCGACGGCATCGGCCATGACCGTGATGACCCCATCCGCCCAATTTCATGGCGTTCCTCCGACAACCCGGCAGGAAAAAACGATCTTCATGCCAGTCGTTATTGAAGCTGGCCATTAACACGTTTTGAATGGTGCCTTTTATGAAAGGTCGTACCTCGATATGGGAGGCAGTCAGCATTTGATACAGCGGCATCGATATCGCCCCGCATATCAATAAATCGATGTCCAGGCTTTTAATATATTCAGCCTTATGGGCGTGATTGGTATCGGGGATATCGATGATGCGGCGGCTCGTCTCGGTGTCATTCTGGAAGTCGATTACAGCAAGTTGCCGGGCAAAATCCATGACCGGCGAAACGCGGTCATTCCATATCGATATTGCAACTCTTTTGTTCATACTCTTGGATGACACAAGAAATGTGCCAAAATCGAGCATTACGTCTATATGCTTTATAAGATATTGATATACATTGACATATGATTACAGCACAAATCCGAAAGTATGGGCCGCCTTTAAGATGATTGCAATATTGCAATAATATATGAAATGTCTATTGCGTAAATGAAACGTTATTTGTGGCGCTGGAGGCCGAGCTTTTTCATTTTCCGCCAGAGAGTGGTTTTATGCATGCCCAGCCGGCGGGCAGCCTCGGTTTGGTTTCCATGGCATTGGCGGAGTATATTGGCGATAAACTGCGCCTCGACATCATCGATCGACTTTATTTCCATTTGTTCGTTATCGGCCGCAGGCCGCAGGGTTTCCGGCAAATCGCGAAGTTCGATTTCACCGGATCGATTGAGCACGAAGGCATGTTCGATTATGTTTTCCAGTTCACGAATATTCCCGGGGAAATCATGGTTCATGAGAATGGCCAGCACCTCCGCCGACAGGCCGGTCACGTTTTTATGTTTCAGCTTGTTGAAGCGCGATATGAAATGCTCGACCAGAAGCTGGATATCCTCGCGGCGTTCACGAAGCGGCGGGAGTTTTATCTTTATGACATTGATTCGATAGTACAGGTCATCCCGGAAGGAGCCGGATTTGATCTGTTTTTCAAGATTTTTATTGGTCGCGGCGATGACGCGCACGTCGGCCCGGACCGGTTCGGTCGCGCCCAGCGGTTCATAGGTTCGTTCCTGCAGAACCCGCAACAGGCGCACCTGCAACGCCGGCGAGATATCACCGATTTCATCGAGGAAAATCGTCCCGCCTTCGGCCAGGGCGAATCGCCCCGGCTTGTCTTTGCGGGCGTCCGTGAAGGCTCCGGCCCGATAGCCGAACAGTTCGGATTCGAGCAGTGTATCCGGCAGGGCAGCGCAGTTGATGGTCACCAGCGGCCCCTCTTTGCGATTCGACAGGTTGTGAATGGCCCGGGCAAATAATTCCTTGCCGACGCCGCTTTCGCCCTCGATTAAAACCGTGCTGTCGCTTTCGGCGATGCTGGGCAGAATATCGAATATTTCGTGAATCTGCTTATTCTTGCTGATGATATACTGAAACGAATATTGACGCGACAATTGCCGTTTGAGTTCTTCGACCATGCTCAAATCGCGGAAAGTCTCGACCCCGCCGATTATTTGACCATCCTTGCTTTTTAGAAGAGCTGTCGAAATGGAGATGGGAATGGTTTCGCCGGAGGAGTTTATAATATAAATCTGACGGTTTATTATTTGGCGGCCGGTCTGGAGAGTTTCGCGCAGGGCGCAATGGCTTTCGCAAATAGAGGCTTTGAAAATATCACAACATTGCTGTCCGATGGCCTCCCGGCGCGATACGCCGGTGATATTTTCGGCGGCCTTATTGAACGACATTATTTTCCAGTCGCGATCGACGGTGAATACGCCGTCGGCGATGGAATCCAGAATGATGCTGGTCGTGTCGGATTGTTTTTTTTCTGCCGTCAATTCCAATATCCACCTTTTATATTAATATACGAATATGATTGCAAAAATGCAACCATGTGCCTGAAACGCGATGAAAAGGGATCCCATTCTATAAAACAGACGTCTTAAAAGGCATTACGGGACAATGAGATAGGTCGAAAACATGCAATGGATTAAGAATAAACGGGGGCCGACTACATCGGGGGATCGAAAAAACGACTCCGCTCATTTTATCGCAGGTTCGCGAGTATTGATTATTATTCGCATTGAAAGACATTTACACTATAAGCAAATAATGGATACCAGGCAATAAAAACAACGCATGCGATTCCAACGGCATCAGTGAGAGCATTTGGGGCGAGCCTAAAGTGCCGGTATTCGCTATAAGTAAGCTTTAAGAGCGTCTGTTAGTCTGGCCAAGTGCACAGGTCCTTCCAGCGCGACCGAGGCCAGGTATAAGGGTATGCGCCACAGGTTACGCCTCTTGACAAACCCCGGATTAATCGGCAGTTCGTCCCGATAACCGTCGAAAACGGCATCGGGTACCGGCTGGAAACTGTCGATAAAAGCGAGGTCTATTTCGGGGTGTCCATAATAAATCGCCGGGTCTATGACGTACGTTCCTTTGGCCGTGCTGATAAAATTATTTTGCTACGCGTCGCCGTGCAAAAGTGTCGGGATTACTTCGGGACCACATAACTCCGGCAGCCGCCCGGCCAGCGTTTCCACCCGTACAATCTCGGTAGAAGAAATATGTCCCGAATCGCGGGCGGCTTTTAACAGCGGAAGCAAGCGTCGTTCCAGAAAGAAATCCGCCCAATTTTGCGTGGGCGTGTTGTCTTATTGAAGAGGTCCCAAAAAGCCGTCGGTCGTGAATCCGAAAATTCCGCCTTTGATGCGATGAATACGCGCTAGCGTTGCCCAATCTGCCTCCATTGGACGGGGCCTCGATCGACCGATTCCAAAGCCTCCATGAGCAGCAGCGTGCCGCTTTCTGTTTGCACTATATCTATCGACTGCGGTATAAAAATTCCGGTTTTGTCCGCCAGGGTTTTCAGGTTTGATAACTCCGCCTCGAATTGCCTTCCGGCGTCGGCCGCCTCACTTTACTTAAAAAACACACCCATCGAATCGCCCGATACTATGGCGCTGTGATGACAGGAGAATTCCGAATAGTCACATTCGGAGGCTATTTTCCATGTTCGTCCATAATATCCGGAAATTGCTTTTTCGATAGATGTGCGCAGCGATTTATTCAACTAGCGAATCGGGCCGATCCGAACCCGCGGTATGCCCGACTCACCATTGCATGATTCAGCCGATGTCATAGACGCCATTTCCTATTTTTGGGCCGGAGACACTGATTATTTTTGTTCTGCAGCGGGTTTGGGATAGCCGACGGTTTCGGCCAGAACAGGTATTTGTTCCGGTCGCAGTTTGAGCCGCTCGCATAGCTTTTCCCGGTCGATCGACATCCGGGTCACGACCGCCAACTCGGCCGCGGCGCAGTACAGATACACGTTTTGCGAACAATGTCCGGCGTCGATGCCGGACATCCAGATTTTATCTTCGGGCTGACGCGCCGTCCCGAATTTGGCCAGGTCGGACACGAAGACCAGATTGAGCGGGGCCGTCGCGACGTATTCCTGCAGGCCGGCTTCTATGCGGAAATCGCCGGCCACAATCGGTGTCAGTTCATGCTTCGGGGCATCATAAAGATAAATCCCGGTTTTCAGGAAAACATAGACGTCGATATCCTGCCGGTTCATCGCCGATGGTGCCGTCCGGCGGCCATCCTCACGGTTGACCCCGTTGGCGCACCAGAGCACGTTGGCCAGATCCTGCAGAGACAGCTCCCGGTCATCGAATTCCCGCCGGCTTTGGCGCTCTTTCAAGGCTTGCATCAGAGGCTTGTCGTTCGTCAATGACGGCGTCAGCAGTTTGATCGGTTGTAGTTCCTGTGTTTTGGCGAAACTTCCCATCATCACGATAAACGGGATCAGAGTCAAAATTATCAGTTTCATGGATGCACCTCCTCAACGGGCAAAGGGCCGGACAACACTTTCTTTGGTTCCATAATAGTAATTTTGGTTCCTGAAAGCAATTATCGTACGGTAATCGCAATCAGGATATTCAATCGCTTTCGTTTTTTGTATAAAAAAGGAGGCGGCCATTTGACCGCCTCCGGGGAAAAATAGATTCTAATTTAACCGCTACTCAACCGATTCGAGCTCGACCCGGCGGTTTTCCGCGCGGCCCTCTTCGGTGGCGTTGTCGCCAATGAAATACTGGGGATCCTCGCCGTATCCTTTGAACGACATCCGTGCGGCTGGAACGCCCTTGCTTCCCAGATACTCCACCACGGCTTTGGCACGATTCTCGGACAGAGTCAGGTTGTAATTGGCGCTGCCGGTATTATCGGTGAAGCCGCCGGCGCGAATCTTGATATCGGGGAACGATATCATGGTCTGTGCCACACCGTCGAGAATAATCTTCGAGGCGTCATCAATCTCGAATGAATTGGTCGGGAAGTTAATATGCAGCGTTATCTTTTCGCCCTTTTTGATGATCTTGGGACAGCCGGTTTCGTCGACTTCAATCCCAACGGGTGTACCGGGGCATTTGTCAAGGTAATCAAAAACCCCGTCATTGTCGGAATCGAGAGGGCATCCCGACGCATCCACCGGAGCACCCTGCGGCGTGTTCGGGCACTTGTCGGCTTCGTTGAGGACACCATCGCCGTCATCATCGAGAGGACAACCGCTCGCATCGACCTTATACCCCTTGGGTGTATTGGGGCACTTGTCCAGATAATCGGGAACACCGTCGCCATCGCTGTCAATCGGACAACCGTGCATATCCGCGGTTGCTTCTTTGGGGGTGTCGGGGCACTTGTCCAGATAATCGGGAACACCGTCGCCATCGCTGTCGATCGGGCAGCCGAACTGGTCAACCACGACGCCGGGCGGAGTTCCCGGACATTGATCCTTTTTATCGGCTATGCCGTCACCGTCCTCATCGGCTTTGGCGCCGAACATGTACGCCAGCCCGAGCGAGACTTCAAGATATCCCTTGAAGGGCCGGTCTTCGTATTCTTCCCAGGTATTCGGGCCATAAAAGCCGGCGGGAAAATCTTCCGAAAGATTGGCGATCTCGCGGGTCAATTTGACCTGGGCATCGATGGTGAAATTGTCGTTTATCGGGAACAGCAGGCCGGTTCCGACCTTGACATTGAAATCATCGGCGCCCCGGGATTTGTCGGTGGCGATATCCTCCACGGTCCAGAGGTCGACGCCGATACCTCCGAGGAGGTACGGCTGAAAACGCCATTCGGGGACATAGAACCAGTATCCCTGCAGTCCGAAAGCGAACCCGGTCAGTTTGGCGGAAGCATGATCGCTGTTGTTAAAATCATCGCCGGAATTATCCAGGCTGGTCGTGTCGTCGTACGTTTTCAGGTAATTGGCCGTGAATCCGAGCATGACCTGATTTGACAGACCGTACCTGGCTTCGATACCGAAATCCCAGCCCATCATGAACGGCTGGCGGACTCCGGTCGGCGAGACGAAATTATCGCCGTTAAAAAGCGGCGCGAAGACGGGGAATCTTATTCCCACGCTGGTTTTGCCTTTGAGGTCCGCCGCCGAACCCGATGCGGCGACGACGAGAACCAAAAGCAGGACGAATAGTTTTTTTGAAATCATGGTGAACGCCCCTTCCTTCCTTCGAACTGGTTAGTGATAAACTCCATTTATAGACAAAATAGTCGGCATGAAACAAAATTAAGGCAATCGCCCATTATTGTCAAGCGATGATTTCGGATTGCTGTTCCATAGTGCCGACAACCCATACAATCAAACACCTTCCCGCCAATAATATTATTAATTGCTCTTGCCGATGAAGCGATAAATAACGGCGCCGAGCATGCCTCCGATTATGGGGGCCACCCAGAACAGCCATAACTGTTCGATGGCCCAGCCACCGGCAAACAGGGCCACGCCTGTACTGCGCGCGGGGTTGACCGACGTGTTGGTAACGGGAATACTGATCAAGTGAATCAAAGTAAGGGCCAGGCCGATGGCAATCGGGGCGAAGCCTTTGGGCGCGCGGTCGTCGGTGGCGCCGAGAATGATTATCAGAAACATGGCCGTCATGACAATTTCTGTCACGAGTGCCGCCAGCAATGAATAGCCGCCGGGCGAATGAGCACCGTAGCCGTTCGAGGCAAAGCCGGCGGTGACGTCGAACCCGGCCTTACCGGAGGCGATAAGGTACAGTATGGCGCCGGCGACAATACCGCCGAGAACCTGCGCAATAATGTACGGGAGCAATTTCCCCGCCGGAAAACGACCGCCGGCCCACAGGCCGATGGAGACGGCTGGATTGAGGTGGCAACCCGAGATATGGCCGATGGCAAAGGCCATCGTCAGTACCGTCAGACCGAAGGCGAGGGCAACGCCGACAAATCCGATGCCCAGACCCGGAAACGCCGCCGCCAAAACGGCGCTGCCGCAACCCCCCAGCACCAGCCAGAAAGTTCCGAAGAATTCCGCTCCAAACTGTTTCATTGTACTCCGCCTTTTAAAATTCCATGACCATCCGTCCGTAGATATATTTAAATCACATAACGGAATCCGGGTTGATATATCACCGTTGTCGTCAACACTTTGACCTCCAAAGTTTAAATTCCTTCTGTCACAAACATGCACTCCGTTACGGGAAGGTGCATGAATATTATTCTATTGCGATCGGGGTGGGTTGTATTGGCGGATGCAAGATATTTCCACCGTGTGATGTTTCCGGGTGCCGTGGATCTACCCGTCGCCGCAACCGGTTCAAATGATATGCTTAATTGCTAAAAAAGCAAGGAAATAAATAAAGGGTAATGCAGACAAAAATCGTCGAAGGCGATGCCCCTGACGACATATAAAAACTGGTTAAACGGCATCATAAAGGCCCGAAATCAGATTAAACTATTTCTTTTCGATGATGAATATCCCCTTCCCCTTTTCCGCAATCCGCCAGCCGGAATTAAGTTGCAGGGTGTATTCTATACCGGTAATCGCGCTATCTTCAACTTTATCCGGGGCGGCCACGATGAAGAACTGCCAGTCATTTGTTCTTAAAATGCCATTGGTTGCTTCAAGGACGCCGAAGTCACCGGTCAATCGCATTGTTTTATAAATGACCCCGATAGTATCGTACGTTTCCAATTTTTCCTGCGGATTGAAGCTGAAATTCAAATTGTTATTTAAAATCAACAAGCGTCCGTGCTCGTGCAAACGATTTCGAAAAACCTCGGCCGTCAACCCGGCGCGTTGCGCCCGGGCGGTCTCGTAGTTCAGAAGTTTCGTGATGTCATAGCCGATGCCGGCGGAATCGACGGCTTCGCTAAGCGCCTCGTGGCTTGGGGGTTCATGCCACTCGATCGCGGCGGCCAACAGATCGGGCAGGTCAGCGCCGGCGCGCACCTTTGCCCGCCAGTCGGTACCGTACTGATCCAGCAGCAATCCAAGGGCCGGACCGGTCAAATAGGCGAAAGAATTGGCCAGACCGGTATTGTTTTCGCCGAGCTGGATTTTTTGGGCGGCGATGACGACGAGTAATGAATCGGCCAGGCCGCAAAGTTTCAGGCCGGTGTATTCGGCCATGCCTTCGTGTCGCTCGAAGGCGTTTTCGTTATTATCCGGGAATTGATGCTGGCGAAACTTTCGAAACGTGAGGGCATCACCGCCAGCTTTCTTTTTTTCCGAGGCATCATCGGCCAGCAAAGCTTTGGCCAGGGCCCGAAATTCCAGAAGAAGCATGATGCGTCCGCTCGCATTATCAAGACAGGCATTGGCGGTGGTAACCGAGGGGATGCCGATTTCCTCCTGTATGCGATGCCAGCTTTCATGAATAAGCAGTCGCTTCCGATCGTACGGGTCGATATCGGAAATTGCATTCCAGTCGACCATTGTCCAGTATGTGCCCGACCACTCCAAAGCGGTATTGGCAATATTGATTTCGGGCGGCAGATTGCCGGTGTAAATGTCCTTTCCGGCCGTAAGCAATCCGGCATTATCGGCGTGATTGGCGACGACCGCGCGATTGTCCGGGTCGACGAACATGGTCGGCCCGTACAGGTTCACTCCCCACAGGCGACCGGCGTCGGTAACGCACGCGCTTTTGATTTCATCGAAATATTGGCGGGCGAGAGCCGTATCAATCGACGTCACCCATGGGGTCGTTATCCCCCCGGTGCCCCAGATTGAACCGAGAGCGATCAGCACCAGTTTAAAGCATGTTGTCATGGCAGCTCCCGAGCAAGTTGTTTCATATCTTCAGCGTTTGGCAATAATACTGCTCGACCGGAAGTCTTGTTTTTTAGGCCGACGATTCAGATTGGAATCGTACACAGTTTACGCCTTGTTGGCATTTATTATTCTCAAAGCGATAAAGATGCTTTGAAAAACGTAGTACGCCAAATGGGCATGGTCGTCAGTCCCGGTTCATACTTCGCATAGTCTATCCTGATATCGAGGGACCGGATAAGTCTGCCCGTAAGACCGTTGTCAATGTTCAGGTACCCGAGGTTATCAAGCCATGAGATAACGCCACCCAGTGAAAAGCCGGCTCCCCATGTGTGCACATCGCAGTCATCGATCAGCCGGTTGTTGAACTTCCCCAGCCTGTAGAAAAAAGATTCAAACAGGGCAAACTCGCAACCGCTCCGGTGAGTCGGATGATTATTGTCGTAAACATCCTTTTCTGTTTCCGTCAATAGCCGGCAGGAGAATAAAGCCGCATCGTTGACATTGGCGGCCAGGAAAAGCCCCAGGCCCGTTTTGTCCGTTTTCGGCAAAGGATCCGGAGTGGTGCTGTCGTCCAATCCGTAGCGGGCATCGTCGCCCCTGTTGGCCATTACGAACGCGGCGGATGGAGTAATCTGAAAATTCATTTTGTATTTGCTGGAGTTTTTTAGACTGATTTCGTGCGGGACCAACGCCGCCAGTGCGAATTCGGTTATAAAGCCCAGGTCATAGGCGGACGCTTCGGCATGATAGGTTGGGTCGGAGGACGGTCCCAGATGCGATTCAATCTTCTTGTAAGAATACCCGGCGCCGATCCTCCAGAATTTCCCGTACTGGAATCCCAGCCCCACCGAATAGTAACTGGCCTCGTCATATACGTTGAAATAATCGATTATTTCGGAGGAAATCGTGTCAATTTGGGCAAATCCTCCGTAATCGAGCCTATGCCGGTGGTATGCGATGCCCAGACTAAGGTTGAACGGCCTGTTTTCTTTATGACCGAGTGTGGCCAGAGAAATCCCGCCGCTGGCGCCGAAGGTTTCCAGCTTTAAATTGAACGCCAATGTCGGGAGCCAATCTGTTTTTGATGGAATGGTGACGGAGAGGACTTTGTCAAGGTGGAATAACCCGATTGCCCCCGGATTATACAGCGCCGCGTGCTCGTCAACAAGGTTGATGGAACTGCCGCCCATCGAATTGGCTCGCGGGGAGCTGATGATTTTAAGAAACAGGAATGCGGCGCTGTTATTCGAGCCGATAGCATCCCCCACTTCATCGTATTTTGTACCGCTATCCCCCGGCGGTCCGGGACGCGCGACAGCAAGTCCGACCGGCAGCATCAATGCCCCGAGTATGATTGCCATTGTAATGCGAACCATGACAACACCTCTTTTATTTTAAATGATATTCAGGTGCGGCCTTTTATTTCATCTCCAGCGTCATCGGATCGCGAAGCGGCAAGATCGTGATCGGGCCGAAGTCGGAAAATTTCTCCGGGTGCTTTTCCGATCCCGCCAGAACGGCATCGGGGTCGCCGACCACCAGATAGACCAGCTTGTCGGGGTGGAGATATTTTTGCGCCGCCGCCAGAACGGCATCGGGGTTCACCGCCTTGAAATTTTTGGTGTACTCCTGCCAGTAGCTGTCGGGGCGTTCGGTATATTGGTCACTGGCGAACGTACTCACGATGGCCTTCTTGCTGCTGAACGGGTTGACCAGGTCGGCAATAAAGCTGTTTTTGGAGTTTTCGACTATTTCCTCCTCGCACTTTTCGGTGCGGATGCGATTGATTTCATCGACCATCAGCCTGGTGCCGAACGCGGCCGTTTCGTGCTTGGTCTGAAACCAGGCGCGGAAGGTTCCGGGGTACAAGACCGGCCGGTCGAAGGCGCTGCCCGTGTTGTACGCCAGGCCTTCATCGGAGCGAACCCGGCGGACAATCCGCGAAGTAAACCCGCCGCCGCCCAGAATATCGTTCATCACGGTGAGAGCGTACTGGTCGGGGATATCCCTTTTGACACCGATATGTCCGATGCGTACACGCGACTGGTTGACATCCTCTTTTTTAATCATGTACACGCCCGGCTTGGGGTCGGCAATCTGATCGGCAATCTCCGGGAGGTTCAGAGTCTGGTCGGGCCAGCCGGCGAGCATTTTGTTCAATTTGGCGACAATATCCGCCTTTTTGAAGTCGCCGGCCACGGCGAAAATAAAATTCTTCGGAAAAAAGTACTTCTTGTGGAAAGCCATCATGTCTTCCCGCGTGATCGACTTGACCGATTGCTCGGTCTGGCGGGAAGGAATAGTGCAGGGATGGTCACCGTACATCAAGAACTGCCATTCCCGGGATTCGATGGCATCGGTCGAGGCGTTGCGCTGCTCCATTTCGGAGAGGATATCGGTGCGATAACGGTCCAGCGCCGCCTGGTCGAAAACCGGGTAACGCAGTATTTTGGCCAGCAGGTTAAGGCCTTCGTCGATATCCTTCGACAGGCAAAACAGGTTGGCCGTGCCGGAGGACCCGTCGATGCGGACGGAAATATCCCCGGCCAGAAAAGCGAGACGCTCATCGAGTTGGCTGACGGTCATGTCTTCGACGCCGCCGTTGCGCATGAGATAGCCGGTCATCATGGCCAGCCCGGCTTTCTCCGGCGGTTCATACATGGAACCGGTGCGTATCATGACGGTCAGGTCAAAAGTGGGCAATTCTTTATTTTCCGCGATATAGGCGACCGCGCCCGATTTTAGGGTGGTGCGGTAGGCATCCGGTTTCGGGGGTTGATATATAAGCTCTTTAAAAGTGAGTTTGTCGGGGTGATCGACAATCGTTTCCGCGCTCACGAGCGGGAGAAGGCACAAGGTCAGGGCGAGCGACAAAAATACGGCCGATGCCGCCAGCCGACCTTTAAACGTGAAATATGTTCTCTTCATAATCATATACTCCTACGTACAGGCCTACTTGTTTTCGGCGGCTTTAAGTGATTCCAGGTGGTCGTTGGCGATTTTAAGAAGTTTTTCCATCTGGGCTTTATCATCCGGGTCGGTGACCTGGTCCATCTGGGCCGACACCATGCCGATCATCTGTTCCAGCTGTGCCGGATTTTTTATGGATTTAATCATGGCCACCGCTTGCGCGAATTCCGGGTCCTCGGCTTCGCCGCCACTTTCACCGCCGGGGGCAGTTTTACTATTAATGATCAGGACATTGCGCTGGTCGTCGGCCAAATACGCATTGGCCACCCGCATGATATCTTCGGCCGTGACCCGGTCAAGTTTGGCCGGGCTGTTGTTGGCCTCGGTCCAGTCGCCCAGCGCCGCGTTTGCTCCCAGGTAAAAGAGTATCCCCAGTCCCGACATGATATCCATGAACCGTATAGTCTGAACCCGTATTTGATTTTTTACCTTCTGGAGTTCCTGTTCGGGCACAGGGTTAGTTTTAAGGTCTTCAATGACCTCATAGATGGCTTCCTCCAGTTGTTCGGCCCGCACGCCAGAAATGCCCTCCGCCGAAATCTGGAAAGCACCGGCATACCGGCGTGAATCCTGGCCGGCGCCGACACCGATGCGATCACCGCCTCGACCGCCGCCACCGGAGCTCTTGGCGATTCCTTTTTCTTCGACCAGCTTCTTATAAAGTCGGCCGGTTTTATCATTTAGGATTCCGGCCAGGACTTCCAGCGGGTAGCTGTCGGGGTGTTTCCAAGCCACGGTATGGTAGGCGATCGAGGTTTGCGGCGTGGTTTCGGCCTTGGCGATCAGCCGTTTCTCACCGTACTGCTTTTCTTCCAGCGTAACCACGTCCGGTGGCGGAACCATGCCGCGGGGAATACGTTCAAAATACTTCCGAACCATCTCGATCATCTCATCCGGATTGAGATCGCCCACCAAAATCATAGTCAGATTGTTGGGGGCATAGTATATACTAAAATATTCATCGGCCTGTTCTTTAGTGATGGCGCCGAGGTCGGAGGGCCAGCCGATGACTTCCCAGTGATAGGACGATGATTTCCAGAACATGGCATTGAAATCTTCTTCGATGAGGCCGGTCGGCGTGGATTCCACTCCCAGACGGCGTTCTTCGCGCACGACGTCGCGCTCGGAATAGAACTCACGGAAAACGGGGTTGCTGAAGCGATCGGACTCGAGCCACATGTACAGTTCAATTTTGTTTTTGGGCAGGCGGACAAAATAGCCGGTATAATCATGTGACGTGAAAGCATTTAAAAAGGAGCCGCCGTTCTTTGTGTAGATCTCGTCGAGTTGGTCCTTGATAATCAGCTCGCGCTGGACGAGAATCAGACTGTCGAAGACTTTCTCGATTTCCCGATAGCGAGCCGTTTTGGTCCGGGGGTCGAGCATGTCAGTGGCCAGACCGCGGCGGATATTTTCGCGCATGATGCGCTCTTCATCGCGCATCAGGGCCCGCAAGGAGTCGAGCTTTGCCATGACTTCGAGGTCGCGCGTGATATCTTTGGTGCCGATGGTCTTTGTTCCCTTGAACATCATGTGTTCAAAAAGATGAGAAATGCCGGTGATACCGGTGGTTTCGTTGGCCGACCCGACCCGGCAGAAAATGGCGGCCATGATGGTCGGGACTTCATGCCGCTCAACCATCAAAACCTGCATGCCGTTGTCGAGCCAGTACTCTTTGGCGTCGATATTCTGCGCGGCCGCCGGCAGGGCCGCGGCCATCAGAAGCGCCAGACCTGCCAGGGTGGCAGACACTTTGGAAAAATTCATGAGAAACTACCTCCAGTCAATTATATTTACAGCAGTTTTCTTTTTTTGAAAAGATTTCGTGGTTTTACCCGCATGGCAGACAAATATAAGCAAAAGTCGTCCCGAAAATCAAGTCCTCCGGATGTAAAAAATGGCAAGCGCCCCGGCAGGTCGGCGGTGATATACGTTAATTTTTATCCGGTATTTTAAATTACAAAAGCAGCAGTTCTATCAGGAAGTATATCAGCGGCAGGGTGGCCAGAGAGGCCGCGATACCAATGCTCACGATGGTCGTGGCCAGAGTTTTATCGAGTCCTTTGTCCGACGCCAGAACGGCGGCCATGATCATCGAGGGCATCGCCGCCTGGAATACGCCAATCCGGGCCGCCAGAGAAGTCAGTCCCAGTGTATAGAAAAATATCAATATAACCGCCGGGGTAAAAATCAATCTTATCAGAAGCGCCGACAAAAGCGGTTTGTACAGTTGCGACTTCAATTTGAATGATAAATTCAACCCGATCGATATCATCGCCGCAGGCACAAGTGTTTTTGACAATAACGATATCACACTGTTCAACGGTTGTGGAATCGCATAATCTTTCAACATGAAGCCGATTACCAGAAAAATAAGTGAAGGGAAAGTGATGATTTTTATGATCAGAGATTTAATATCGGTACGGCCGGATGTGCCATAGACGCCGGCCACGGCCGTGCCATAAGTCACCAGCGCCAGAAACGAACCGAGTTGATCATACATGACGCCATAGGGGATTCCGTTTTTGCCGAAAAATACCGGGATGACACTCAAGCCCAGAAAAGCGGTGTTGCCCAGCGGTACAACTAGAAGTATGGTGCCGGTGGTCAACCGATCGAATTTGAAAAACGATGAGACGGCAACGACAATCAGCGCGGTGATAAGCAACGATGCCCATTGCGCCGCAACGGGTATCAGCAGGTCATAGGATATGGTGATATTGCGGATGCTGACCAATATCGTGGCCGGCAGGGCGATATAGATGACAAAAAAGTACAAAACCGACGGTGTCGCTTGCGGGAGATATTAAAGCCTGCCGAGCAGATATCCCGAAAGCAGCGAAAACAGCAAGATGGCGTAACCCTGGAC
>CAYWLR010000028.1:0-29655 GCA_964459465.1 uncultured Ignavibacteriaceae bacterium
CGAATCCACCTTAACCAAGCCGCCAAACTGTCCAAACAACCCGGACCATGTCTGTGTGCCGAATTTGCCCAGGTACGATTATCAATTAAATGGGAAGGTCTATGATTATTTATGCAGTGTTGGCAACGAAATCTCCTTAGAATTAATGAGGGCCGGATTGGTCAATCCATCACTTCTTGTAGTAGATTACTTCATTTGGGAAAAGTTGCAGGTTGAAGAGAATCTGAGCAAGATAGGTACTCCTAAATCGGAAGCAACCGTTCAAGTCGAGGATATTGTCGAATCTGAATTTATACATGATGATATCAGAGATAAACTGAGGGATATAGGCCAATGGCTGGGTTTCAATTCTGAAATTGAACGAAAAGTGTCACAAGGATCTAAAGTTGACACTATCTGGGAAGCAACCATCGGCAATATGGGTAGAGTTATTTACATATTTGAAGTTCAAACGAAAGGGAGTATAGACAGCCTGATTATTAACCTATTAAAATCTCTTAATAATCCCGCGGTACAGGGAATTGTGGCTGTTTCTGATAAAAGACAGCTTGAAAAAATAAAAGAACATGTGAAAGATGTTAAAGACCTTCGAGACAAATTAAAATATTGGGATTATGAACAGGTTTTATTAATTCATGAAAAACTTGAGTACATTAATACACGTATTAATGATCTGGGGTTGGTTCCTCAAGGATTTTAAAATAATTCTTTAAAAGTATTCTGAACCTGAAGTGGTGGGGCACCCACGCTTGATACAAATCAGGATGACCGGCTGCGCCTTGAAGTGGCTCACGCCCTGGGACAACTGGGCGGCGACAGCGCCCGCGCGGCATTGGAACGGGCGCTGGTGATGCCGACGGCTAATGCGTTCCTGACGGAAACCATTAGATATTCTCTTGAAAATATCAACAATAAAAAAGGCAGGGCCGGATAAAAGACTCTGCCTTTCGTTTTTAACTTAATCTACTCAAATCAGCTATTTATCGTAGTACAATCTATATTCCCAGGGGTGCGGGCGGAAGCGGAGCTCTTCCACATCCCGGCGTTTCATTTTAATCCACAACCTAATCAAATCCTCGGTGAACACGCCGCCCTGCAGAAGGAATTCATAGTCTTCTTCGAGGGCATTGAGCGCCTTGGTCAGCGATGTCGGCAAAAGCGGGATTTTCTCGCGTTCTTTTTCAGTCAACTGCTCCAGATTCTTGTTCACCGGTTCGCCCGGGTCGATTTTGTTTTTGATGCCATCCAGTCCGGCCATGAGCATGGCGGCGTAGGCCAGATACAGGTTGCAGGTGCCGTCGGGCGGCCGGAACTCCAGCCGGTGGACGGCGGGATTGCGGATATATCCGGGGATTCGGATGCAGGCGGTGCGGTTGCCGACCGAATAGGCGCCCCATACAGGGGCCTCGAAACCGGGCACCAGGCGTTTATAGGAATTAGTCGAGGGATTGGTGAAGGCGAACAGCGCCCCGGCGTGTTTCAACAGCCCGCCGATATAGTACAATCCGATTTTCGAGAAATTGGCCGGGCCTTTGGGGTCATAGAACAGGGACTTGCCGTTTTTGGCGAGGTACTGGTGCACATGCAGTCCCGACCCGGGCTCGTTGAACAGCGGCTTGGGCATGAAGGTCGCCGATTTCCCGCACCGATAAGCATAGTTTTTGATTAAATATTTGATGATCATCGACTGGTCGGCCATGAGGACCATCTCGGTCAGATCCGGCTCTATCTCATGCTGGCTGGCCCCGCCGACTTCATGGTGATGATATTTGATATTGATACCGACGTCGGACATCAGCGAGCACATTTCCGAGCGAATATTAAACGTCCGGTCTTTGGGGGGCGCGGCATGATAGCCATGCTTGTACTGCACTTTATAGCCGAGATTTTTGCCGCCCTCGCCGCCGGTGTTCCACTCGGCTTCGGAAGTATCGACAAAGAAATAACCCTGCTCGGGGCCGTAATAGAAACGGACATCATCGAAAATGTGAAATTCGAATTCCGGGCCGACGATATTTTTAGCTCCGGGAATTATCTTCTTGAGATATTTATCGGAATCGCGGACGACACGTCGTGGATTACCGCCGAATTCCTCGACATGTTTGCCGACCGACATGATGTCGCATATGAAAGACAGGGTCGGCCGGTCGAAGAACGGGTCAATAAAAGCGGTTGCAGGATCGGGTATGACCAGCATGTCGCCGCGCTCGATAGATGTATATCCCAGAGATGAACCGTCGACACCGACTCCAACCGCGAATAAATTGGCTCCGAGATTGGAGGCCGGTATAGTAATATGATGCCAGTCGCCGATAAGGTCGGAGAATTTAAGATCGATATACTCAATGTCGTGTTTTTTCACGAGGGCCTGAAGTTTTTTCAAGTCCGCCATAAAGCAAATCCCCTATATAGTGAAAATTTTCACAACAATAATAGCAAATCGGGGTGATTTTGGCAACGGAATTATGGGACAAAGCGGGTTATATGGTTTATTTAAAAGGGCGAATAGTCTAATATATGAGTGGCCTGTAACCGATAACTTATAACAGACATGTTTTTTTGACTTGTTAAAACCATGTCTGATAGTATATTAAATATGGTGCAAGGCCTATGAGTAATTTAATCAAGCTACATCGACCGTTCGAGATGCTCCCCGATTTGACCCGCGTCGAAAAATCCCTGGCGGAAAAAGGGTATAAATTTATCGCGGGGGTCGATGAAGCCGGGCGCGGCCCGCTGGCCGGACCGGTGGTGGCGGCGGCAGTGATTCTGCCGGAAAATTGCGATGTAACCGGGATTGACGATTCCAAGAAATTGAGTCCCAAGCGACGTGATTTGCTGTTCGATGAAATAATCCAGTGCGGCGCCGTGGTCGCGGTCGGAATAATCGACAACGAGGCGATCGATTCCTGCAACATTCTCAAAGCGGCGCTGATGGCGATGCGCAAAGCGGTTTGTTCGCTTTCGTCAAAACCGGATTATGTGCTGGTCGATGGCTCGTTTGCCATACCCAATCTCAATTATCCGCAACTGGCGCTGGTCGGCGGCGATAAATACTGCCAGTCGATTTCGGCGGCCTCGATTATCGCCAAAGTGACGCGCGACCGGATCATGGACCGTTATGCCGAAATGTATCCCGACTTTTCTTTCGCGACTCATCGCGGCTACCCGACCGCCAAACATCTTGAAGAACTCCGGATGTATGGGCCGACCAAGATTCATCGCAAATCTTTCCGCCCGGTCGAAGAACTCTTGCAGACGGTCGAGTAATTTCGTTTCTTGTTTTCGTGACATCATCCAAAAGACAAAAAGGGCGCGGCTTCGAGTTGCGGGCCGCAGAGTATCTCCGCGAGCTGGGTTATGATATTCTCGAAAAAAACTGGCAGGCCGGGCACAAAGAAATCGACCTGATTGCGCAAAAAGAAAATGTGATTGTATTCGTGGAAGTCAAAGCCGCTATAGGCACGCAGTTTGGTCACCCGGCCGAGTGGGTGGATAAACGCAAACGCAAAAATCTTATTATGGCCGCCGAGCAATACATCGCCGACCGTAAATTAAAAAATGTCGATTATCGCTTTGATTTGATTACATTTTATAAGGGCAAGCTGGAACACTATGAGAACGCCTTTGGGGAGGAAGAAGAATAAAAAGCGGGCCATTTGTTTGAATTTCCAAAATGTGATTGCGTAGAATGTGATTGGTATATATGTTTTAACTGAGATTTTAAATACTTAAGAAGTCCGTAATTTTTGTTTGTTTCATATGATTAATAAGTTGCCCATAAATTCGATAATCTGCGGAGACTGTGAGACAATTCTGCAGGATTTCCCGGAAAACTCTGTGGATTTTATCATAACTTCCCCGCCCTATTCAGATCAGAGAAAGAAAACATACGGCGGAATTCACCCGGATAAATATGTCGAATGGTTTCTGCCGAAATCAGCCCAGTTTCTTCGGGTTTTGAAGCCCTCCGGAACTTTTGTTTTAAATATCAAGGAAAAGGCTGTCAACGGCGAAAGGCATACTTTTGTTCTTGAACTAATTCTGGAAATGCGCAAGCAGGGCTGGTTATGGACCGAGGAATTTGTCTGGCACAAGAAAAATTGCTATCCGGGAAAATGGCCCAATCGTTTCCGAGATGCTTGGGAAAGATGTCTTCAGTTCAATAAGACGAAAAAATTCAAAATGAACCAACAAGCCGTTATGGTGCCGATGGGCGACTGGGCACACAAGCGGCTCAAGAAGCTAAGCAATAACGACAAAACGCGCTTCGAGTCACAGGTAAAAAGCGGTTTCGGCAAAAATATCGCCAATTGGTTAGACAGGGATATGGCTTATCCCTCCAATGTTCTTCACCTCGCCACAGAATGCTCCAATAGAAACCATAGCGCCGCGTTTCCGATGGCCCTGCCTGACTGGTTTATCAAATTATTTTCCGATCCCGGAGACGTGGTCCTTGACCCGTTTGTCGGCGCCGGAACATCGGCAATAGTCGCCAAAAAACTTGACCGTCATTATATTGGCATCGATATAAATCCCGATTACTGCAAAATGTGTCAAGCGGAACTCCAAACAAATGAATTGAAATTGTTTCCATGGAACGGTTAGATTTTAAAATCGTCGAAGAATTCGTCAATCAACAAGTAGATATATTTCATCAAACTAGACTTAAAAGGTTAAAAGAAATAGACCTAATAGATGTCTTGAAAAAGAAAAATCCATATTTGTTTAAAACTAAAAATTTGCTGAAAGCGTCTGATCTTATAAACTCAATTCTAGATGCATTTTTTTCTTCATCGGAGGAAAAGCAATTCGGCGACTTGTTAGAACAATTAGCCCTCTTTATTGTGGGTAAGACTGCAAAGGGATACAAATCCGCGGCTGCAGGGATTGATATAGAATTTATCGACAGCAATGTTCACTATTTGATATCCTTAAAATCTGGCGCAAACTGGGGAAATAGTGGTCAATACAAGAGCCTTGAAAATAGTTTTAAAAAGGCAATAGCCATACTGAAACAACAAAATCGACTCGCCAATATTCAACCCGTTCTGGGGATATGTTACGGGAAGAGCAGAACTACTCATCCGCGCAATTTTATGAAAATAATGGGGCAAAATTTTTGGCATTTTATTAGCGGCAGTAAAAACCTTTATATTGATATTATCGAACCACTTGGTTATAAAGCCAAATATCATAATGATGCTTTCGAATCCGAAAAAGCAAAAACAATCAACAGGTTCATAAAGGAATTTGTCAGGGATTTCTGCAGTGCAGATGGCGAAATTGACTGGAAAAAATTAGTGGAATTTAATAGTGGAAATTACGTCGAACCGCAATAGGCGTTTTCGTTTTCTATTTTAGCGAATCTACTCTAACTGAATCAATCCTTATTGTATCCGCCGCCTGCTTTATCATCTCAATCTGAATATTCGCCAATGAATCGGTGATAGTCGCGACCATTTCCCAGAGGCGCGCCCAGTCGCGATGATTGCCGGGAAAGCTGTCTTTATACGATAACATCTGCTCGGCCGTGACGCCGTATTTATGCAATATTGAATCGCGGGCGACCAGAAATGAATCATTGCTGTTACGATACAACTCGGCGGCAATCGAGGTCTCGGCTATGACATTGGCATAAAGCCGAAATTCGGCTTCTTTCTTGTCACGAAGGTAATCTTTGCCATAAAAATATCCGCCGACCAGAAGGCCTATCACCACCGCTGTAATTATATATCTCCAGACCATATATCATCAACTTTCAGTTGATATTATCCGTAGAACCGTTAAATTATGGCCTAAACTGTCAAAGGTCAAGCGGCAATGGAAATAAGATTTCCCATAGAACGGCGTAAAAGCCGGGCGGTTAAATGCGGCAAGGTGATAATCGGCGGTGGATTTCCGGTGACGGTGCAGTCGATGACCAACACCGATACCCGCAATGTCAAGGCTACCGTGGCACAGATAAAAAAGCTCACCGCGGCCGGGTGCGATATTGTCCGCGTCGCGGTCCCCGACCGTGATGCCGTATTAAATCTTGGTAAAATCAAATCGCAAATATCCATCCCGCTGGTGGCTGATATCCATTTCAAGTATAAATTGGCGCTTGAAGCGATCAAGCAGGGTGTCGATAAAATCCGCATCAACCCCGGCAACATCGGCGACAACACCAAAGTCGCCGAAATCGCTAAAGCCGCCAAAGCCGCCGGGATAGCGATACGGGTCGGAGTCAATTCGGGGTCGCTTCCGGCTGATATTCTGGAAAAATACGGCCACGATAATCCCGAAGGCTTTGTCGAGGCGGCGCTTCGGCAGGTCGAACTTCTCGAAAAAAACGATTTCCATGATACAGTTATCGCCATGAAATCCTCGAATGTCAATATCGCCTGGCAAGCGCATTTATTATTGGCGCAGAAGGTCGATTATCCGTTTCATCTGGGCATAACCGAAGCCGGGACGCTTGAAAGCGGGACAATAAAGTCCTCGGTCGGATTAGGCGCGATTCTTATTCATGGTATCGGTGATACGATACGAGTTTCGCTTACTGCCGACCCGGTCAAGGAAATCAAAGTCGGCAAGGCGATACTAAAAGCGCTGGAACTCAAAAAAGAGGGTGTGGAAATTATCTCCTGCCCCACCTGCGGGCGGTGTGAAATCGATGTTATCAAACTGGCGCGTTCGATTGAGAAAAAGACGGCGCATTATAAGACGCCGCTCAAAGTGGCGGTCATGGGCTGTGTGGTCAACGGCCCCGGCGAGGCACGCGCCGCCGATATCGGTATCACCGGCGGGCGGGGCCAGGGACTCTTGTTCAAAAAGGGCGAGATAGTTAAAAAACTGCCCGAATCGGAACTGGAAAAAACGCTTCTCGAAGAAATCAAAATCCTCACCAGCGGCAAGTAGCCATTGCCGGGGTAATTCTCCCGTTTCTTCTGCCGATAATTATAAAAAGGTTCATATTATTTTAGAATAAGATGTCTTTTTATAAAACAGTAGCCTGGGTTTTATTCTTCACTTTGTTTTTCGTCGGGATGGCCGCCGGCGAGAACATTGACAGCCTTTATCAGAAGGGCGAAGAACATCTTCAAAATGGCCTTCTCAAAGAGGCCATAATCTGTTTCGAGCAGGTCTATGCTCTTGACCCGGATTTCGGCGATGTCGTGCAAAAGCTGATAAAGACGACGCGCTTTCATGGAATCGAGTTGTACGGGGTCGGCCGTCACGCCGAGGCTCTTGCATACTGGCAACGGACATTGGAACTGGCCCCCGGCAATGAAGAAATTACAGCCTATATTAACCGGGCCAAAAATGAAATGAAAACGATGGGGCAATTGACCGGCCAGGCGGTACCGGAAGAGCCCGCGCCGATAGTACAAAAACCGCCGGAAATGGCGCCAAAAGAAAAAATACCCGTCAGAGAAGTCGATACCGTTTTCGTCACCACCTACAAAGTAATACCGGTGGCGCCCGAAGCGGCGCCTGTTACGGTGACCGGAATGGAAACGAATATTCGTATCGGCCTGGCCTACCCCTCTACCGCCGGAGATATGGACTATAACCGGGGCTGGGCGCTAAATATTGATATGACTCCGATACATCTCACCGGAAATTTCGGTCTGGAATTATCGGGCATGTATGCCGGAGTGAGCATGGTGGATAATTCCGAGGCCCGGTTGAGCATTATCGGTAGTAACGTCGGCGGAGTGTACAATCTCAAATTGCCGTTATTGCCCGCTTTTAAATCCTCGGCCGGACTGGGTATTTATAATATATTGCATACCGGCGATATAAGCCTGGTGACCTCGCAGGCAACCACGCAGGAGACCGTTTCGGGCTACATCCTCGGGCTGGGTCTTGACTGAAAAATGGGGTCGAGCCGTATCGGGTTTTCACTGGAATATCTGGCATTTGATTCGGAATTTCTCGATAATCTGTTGTTGTTCAACATCGGTTTCGGAATAAATTAAATGCAGAATCTATTTATCGATATCGATTCATAAATTTCCACGGCAAAAAAAGTTTAAGCGTTTTTTATCGAATTTTTCCAGTCCACGCCGGTATATCCGTTAAAGACGGGAATATACGATTTTAATTTAAAGTTAAATTAATCGACCCTATATTTAAAACGTAAAAGAAGTATCACTATGGATAAATACAAGCGCCCAGTAATCAGACTGCCGCTCTCGCTGTTTGAGAAAATATTCGAGTCGCTGGCCGCGGCCGGTTTGTTTATTTCGATATTCCTGATCATAAATTACTGGTCATCGCTACCCGCACAGGTCCCCAGCCATTTCGGCATCAGTGGTCTTCCCGATGACTGGAACGGCAAATCCATTTTGATTATTCTGCCGATTATTTCATTTTTCCTATATATCCTTTTAACCTTCGCGGGCCGTATCCCGCATCTCGGCAATTATGTGGTTCCGATCACAATCGAAAACGCCGAACGGCAGTACCGCCTGGCCCGTCAGTTTTTGACAATACTCAAGGCCGAGCTTATCTGGGTTTTCACGCTGATCAACTGGGCGGCGATCGGGGTGGCATTGGAACGGTGTGAAGGCCTGGGGGTTCTGTTTCTGCCGGTTTTCCTCGTCATCGTCTTCGGGACAATCGGGTTATATATCTATAAATCATCGAAGGCGAGATAATTTTCGCATCCCATATCCATAAAAATGTGATTTCCATCCCAAAAATGTGATTATCACGACAAAATTTGTCCCGTATAATAGGTATCGTCAACAGTCACGAAAACTTATTAAAACGGGAGTTTACAAATGGCCGATCAAAAACCAGTTCATGGAACCTTTTGCTGGAATGAACTGATGACGCGGGATGTCGAAAAAGCGACCAAGTTTTATTCCGAGTTAATCGGGTGGAAAATCGCCGACAGCGGCATGCCGGGTATGAATTACAGCATTGCCAAAGCCGGTGATAAACAGGTCGCGGGCATGATGGCGATGACGCCGGAAATGCCGGCCCAGGTGCCCTCGCACTGGATGTCGTATATCACGGTCGATGATGTCGATGGTGCCGCCGCCAAAGTCAAGAAGCTGGGCGGAACCATATTGCATGGTCCGGCCGATATTCCGACGGTCGGGCGGTTCTGTGTCGTGCAGGACCCGACCGGCGCGGCGATATCGCTGATTCAATTCCCGGAGTGATGGCATCACCAGCGAATTTCAGGAATATTATATCTGCGTTTGTGGCCCTTTCAAACTTGTTTGGAGGGGTCATATATCAGCATGTCTTGACTAATGGTCGCTATCTGTCAGAACAACAATAATCTAAATGGTATCTTCGGAGATGTCGCGGCGGGTATCGAGTTCATGCTGGGCGGCGATGTCATTGAGTTCGACGATGTGTTCACGGGTGACATTATAGCGGTATATTCCCAGCACCATCGTGATAACCCCGACCGGGATAAAAATCCAGCCGGTAATCTCGATATAAATGTTGTGAAAAAACTTGACGAAGGTCAACCCGGCGATGATGAATGTCAGGGCGGTGCGCATATAGGCCAGAATGGTGCGTTCGTTGGCCAGTTTGGTACGCACGGCGTCCATGCGGTCGCGGAAGTGATTTTTCCCGCTGGCCGACTTATGAAACAAAAACTTCATATTCCCTCGCGATTGCCATAAAATATTTATCGACAAAACATCATGTTTCCGATAACATGGTTAGTATAACAGGCCATTTTTGAATCTGTTCCGAAAGGAATTTTACTCCGGCTTTTGCGGTGCCACCATGATGGTCTTCTCCCGCTCCAGCGTCACCAGTCCGGGCTTGGCTTTGCGCGGCTTGCGGACATACCGCCGTTCGGTATAGGCTACCGGCACCGCTTTGGAATTGCGAGCTTTGGAATAATAAGCCGCTATCGCCGCCGTTTCGGCGATTTCGGCTTTCGACGGTTCGAAATTCTTGTCGGGGTATTTCATGACCACGTGCGAGCCGGGACACTGCGAGGCATGGAACCAGAGTTCATACGGTTTGGCGTGGTCGAAAGTGGTCCGGTCGTTGTCGTTGCCGTCTTTGCCGACGAATATTTTAAGGCCGCTCGACAGAGTGTATTCCCGGTAGGGCAGTCGCGGGGCGGTCTCGCGTTTGACCGCTTCGGCCGGAAGCAGTTGCTTGATTTCGGCGTCGTACTTTTGCGAAGCACCGTCGAAATCACGCTCCAGTTCGGATTGCATCTTTCTTGCCGCCTCATGCTCTCTTCGGGCAATATCGATTCTTCGATGTAACAGCTCCAGCCCGTCTTTTCCCTTGCGGAATTTCTTGAAATACCGGTCGGCGTTCTCGGCCGGCGTCAGCGCCGGGTCCAGCTCTATTTGCACCATACCGCCATCCGGTGAATAGATATCTTCGAGCTCGACCTTTTTCATGCCTCTTTTCAATGACTTTAAATTGATTTTCAGAAGTTCCGCCATCTTCCGATACAGCTCATAATTGTCGGCATTTTGCACGTCTTTGCCGATCTGGTCGATTTTGCGTTCGAGTTTTTTTATATGCCGCGCGACGGTTTCCATAATAACCTGCTTCTGATCGACTTCGGCCTTGAATTCTTTATTATTACGGACGCACTGGTACACCGCCAGAGACAAAGATTTGGCCTTTTCAGCTTCGATACTCACGGATTTGAGTTTAAACGGGTAGGCGGCGTACGGCCGCAAGTTATACATATACCCGCTTTGATAATAATTAAATCTATGGGCCAGTTCTAACACGGCCTCCGAAAGTCTGTCATAATCATCGTCAGTTAACTGCTTTGTTTCGATATCGTTTTCAAGTGAGACCGCGTGCAGTATTTCATCGACCAGGATATCGTTGAGGCCGAGGATGGATTTTTTGATGAGATTCTTCAACTCGCGACCCCACCCTGAAGGGTGGCCCCCCCCATCAGCGGCGCCGGCTTTCAGCCCATCCGCCGTGCAATCGAACGGGTTTAATCTATTCACCGGTTCCGGAGGCGTGTACTTCTCGTTTTCATCGTACTTCTTATGTCGCAGAGTCGCCAGGATCTTATCTTTATTATCCAACAGCCAGACATTGCCGTTGGGGCCGATGGCTTCCATAATTATGCTGTACTTATTATTACTCTTTTCCAGATCGATGCGAAATATACGGTCGAGGCCGTACTGCGTGATCGAGACGACGGTACTGTCGATGGCTTCCTGAAAAAACGGCCAGGGCTTTTCTTTGGTATCGATTTTTATTTTGGAGCGCGGAATCAAAAACGCCCCATAACCGACCGGGTGATAGGCCAACCCCAGCGCGAAATACCCGGAGTCGGCCTTGAACAGCAGATAGGCTTCCCGTTCTTTTTTGTAGAACTCGGTCGAAAGGAATTTCGCCCCGATGAGAGTATCTTTCAGCTCAACCACGAGCGAGTATATATGAAGCGAGGTTTGCATGGGGGGAATATATGAAACATGAATGATTTAGGAAATACAAAAGAAATCGTAGGGCAGAACCCAAGCGAAGCGATGCGGTTCTGCCAATTGGTTTTTTACTTAACAATAAGGCCGAACCACTATCCTTCATTTCATTCAGGATCTTCGAAAGGGTTCTGCCCCACTATTATACCGATATGGAATTATCGGCCGGGCGGGTTTGAGAACCCGCCGGGCACGACGTACTATTTATTCAACTTACACCTTCCCGTACTTCTCCATGCCTTCCTTGTACAAATTACCGCCATGGCAATCCAGCGCGACAATAGCCGGAAACTCTTTGACCGTCAATTTGCGTATCGCCTCGGCGCCGAGATCTTCGTACGCCACGATTTCGGCGGCGGTAATGGACTTGGCAATCAGCGCCCCGGCGCCGCCAACCGCCGCGAAATAGACGGCTTTGTGCTTCTTCATGGCCGCGACGACTTCGGGTCCCATCTCCCCTTTGCCGATCATACCCTTCTGCCCGGCCTCGATGACGATCGGGGTGTAGGCGTTCATGCGATACGACGTGGTCGGTCCGGCCGAGCCGATGGGCTGACCCGGTTTGGGCGGAGTCGGCCCGACAAAATATATTATCTGCCCGGTAACGTCGAACGGCAGCTTTTCGCCCTTTTGAATCAATTCCACCAGCCGTTTGTGAGCGGCGTCGCGGGCGGTGTAAACGGTACCGTTTATCAATACCTGGTCGCCGACCTTGAGGCTTTCGACCACCTGGTCGGTCAGCGGCGTCGTGATTACTTTTTTATCAGACATTGTTTATCTCCAGCGTTCTATATTCTTCACAATACGATTTCTTTATGACGCGCCGCATGGCATTGTGTATTGACCGCCACCGGCAATGACGCGATATGGCACGGATGCACTTCGATATGCACGTCGAGCGCCGTGGTCGTGCCGCCCAGCCCCTGCGGGCCGATACCGAGCTTGTTGATTCTTTCCAGAAGTTCCAGCTCGAGGTCGGCATAGAATTTTTTGGGGTGACGACTGCCGACCGGGCGAAGCAGCGATTTTTTGGCCAGCATGGCGCATTTCTCGAAAGTCCCGCCGATACCGACGCCGATTATCACCGGCGGGCAGGGGTTGCCTCCGGAGCGGCGGACGCGGTCGATCACGAAATCCTTGACGCCGTTGACGCCGTCGGAGGGTTTGAGCATTTTTATTTCAGACATGTTTTCCGAACCGCCGCCTTTGGGGGCGATGGTGATTTTGACTTTGTCACCCGGGACGATTTCAGTGTGTATCACGGCCGGAGTGTTATCGCCGGTATTTTTCCTCTCCAACGGGTCGCCCAAAACCGATTTGCGCAGATACCCGTCGGCGTACCCGCGCCGGATACCCTCGTGCAACGCTTCATTGTAGTCACCGCCGACAATACGGACGTCCTGGCCCAGTTCCACGAACAACACGGCATAACCGGTATCCTGGCACATCGGCGCCTGCTCGTTTTTGGCGATTTCGGCATTGGTCAGGATCTGGTCGAGAATTCCTTTGCCAACCGGCGAGGCCTCGACCGCTTTGGCCTTTCTCACCGCCTCGATCACGTCGCTTCCCAGATCATAGCTGGCTTCGATAGCCAGCTGGCGGACCGCTTTGGTTAACTGCTCTGTGCTAATCTCACGCATGAATCAACTCCACCTTGCCCGGCTCTAAACCGCCGAGCCCTTATTCTATTGGTTTAAATCTTCATACACCTTATAAGCGTGTTCAATTCGTTTGTTCAACGAGGGGTGATCATAAAACCAGAATTCAATTATAGCCGATGGATTCGGATCGGACAAGTTAAAGGCCGATAATTTTTCGAAAGTCGATTGGGCAACAGCCCCGTCGATATCAGCAATTTCCATTCCGTAGCGGTCGCAGGCATATTCCATCTGACGGCTGACGGCATTCCATATCGGTTGTGTAAAAAACGAAAAAAACGCCACGAATAAAAGCAGTAGCGGGTAACCGGCGATATCGGCCGGTTTTTCGAACCCCAGGCGATTTTTGAATTTCGTTATAAATCCCGGCATGGTTTTATGGGCGATGTACCCCCCGAAAAGCACCGCCAGCACAAAGCCGAAGATGCCATACCATATATGATTTTTGACATAGTGTCCCATTTCATGACCGACCACATAACGCATCTCATCGAGCGTGAAATTGTCGATCATGTTATCATAGAGGACGATTCTTTTGGTCCCGAATATCCCGACAAAATAGGCATTGACTTTGTTGGAGCGCTTCGAGGTGTCGATTCGGTAAATATCCGGGTCGTGTATCCCCGCCTTTTCCGCCAGCTCGGTCATGGCCGTCCGGAGTTTATCGTCCGGCACCGGCTTGAATTCGTTGAAGAGCGGGTCGATGACGGTCGGATAGACAATCATCATGAAAACCATGAAGGGAAACGCCGCCCCGGCCAGATACAGCCACCACCGCCGCGTTTTTTCCAGCAGGGTATAAAGTATCACGACGACGATCAGCATGATGACATAATCGACAGCATAGTACAACACCCGGTCGGACAGCCAGCCGCCCAGGTTCTGATTGGAAAAACCGTACTGATGTTCGATAATAAAGCCCCGGTAATAACCGATCGGCAGTTTAACCATGAACAGGACAATCATGAATAAAAATAAATATATGGCGTATTGAAGAAGTCGCTTGGACGTGACCTTTTGCACCCAATCCCGGATTCGTGCCGAAAACCCGGAAAATAGAACAGCGCTCAAAATGAGCACTTCCAGTGCGAACGACACCAGCCGCCACCTATTGACAAATCTGGCATAAGAAACCAGCTGTTCCTGACGTTCCGGAGTCAGTGGAAATTGGAGGGACTGGGAATGCGATTCGACGATCCCGGTCGGCTGGCGAACGTCCTCTTCTTCCGTCAAAATGACGGCGGCCGTATCCCCGGCCGGGCATGCCGGACACAGCAGGGTCGAAAATGCGGCAATAAGAGTTAACGTCCCAATCAATAATCGCACAAGATTCTCCCGTCCAATAATAAGAAAATAAAATAGTCAATCCTCAAGATAAAGTCAACGCGGGGGACAGCCCCTGAAGCCACTTGCGAAAAATGACGCCGGGCGTTTTATTGGGCCATGCTTTACGCCGGTGAGTTGGCCGCCCTCATGACCGCCGTCTTGTGGTCGTTTACCAGCCTGTTTTTCACTTCGGCCGGGAGACTGATCGGTTCGCGCTGGGTCAACCGTATTCGAATCCCGATGGCGGTCGTGTTATTGGGTGTGCTTCATTTTGTTATTTCCGGACATTTGTGGCCATCCGGTGTAAATTCGGAGGCGTATCTCTATCTGGCCGCAAGCGGCGTCATCGGTCTGACATTGGGCGATTCTTTTTTATTCAAGGCCCTCGTGATTATGGGCCCGCGCCGGACACTGGTCGTGTTTGCGACCTGGCCGATTTTCGCCTTGCTGACCGCCTGGGTTACGCTGGGCGAAACGCTGGGAATCATGGCTTTGACTGGCATCACTTTGACCATCGCCGGGGTTATCTGGGTCACCGCCGAACGGCAGTTTGAAACCAATCAGGTAAAGTATGCCGAATCCGGTTCGCCCCGGCTTGGCGTCTGCCTGGCCATACTTGCCGCCGCCGGACAGGCTATCGGGCTGGTGCTGGCCAAAGCCGGCATGGGCGACAGTATCGCCCCTTTGCCCGCGACTTTGATTCGCATGGTCGCCGCCGCCGTAGCCGTGTGGATTCTGGCGTTGTTCGGAAATGATTTGAAAAATATCGCCTCGGTATTTAAAAACCGGAAAGCCCTTTTATTCACTATGGGTGGTGCCGTCTGCGGGCCGTTCATGGGGGTATGGATGTCGCTTACGGCGGTCAAGTACACCGCCACCGGGATTGCCTCGGCTATCATGTCGATCACACCGATACTGGTTATCCCTCTGATTGTCATCTTTTACAAAGAAAAAGTCTCGCTCCGAGCGGTCTTGGGCGCCGTGCTGGCCGTCGCCGGAGTGGTGATGCTGTTTTATGGGTGATGGTTGCGCTTTCTCGGTTTTTATATTATTTTAAATAAATTCAAAAATATCAGTGAGACGGCTATGAAATCTTTCGAGATTAGCTTGGTATTTTCATGCGTCGTGATTATTTTATTTATGGGCTGTGCACAAAGTCTCGTTTATAGCCCTTCAATGAATCTTTCACCCAAACCGCTAAAAATGGGACAAACACATATATTGGCCGGGGTTGGCCAATTCCCCGAAACAAGGCCGCAATACAGCAAACAAAAGACGGCCGAAGGTGGTGAGGCAACATTCAGGTTCGCGTGGAGCGATCATTTATCGGTGCAGGTCAAGGGCTGGAAAGACTTGTCGGACAATTTTGATTTTAGCAGATATGGAACATCCTTTTCTCTAATCTGGATATTGAATGATTCATCGAAAGTAAGATTGGCCCTGATCCCAACGGGAGCAATAGTTTTTACTGACAACGCATGTGAAGGGGGCGGTGGCGGACTTTTATTGGGGCTTTGGTACAACAAATTCAATCATGTGGATTTTTATTCCGTTTTCGGGCCGGCAGTGGGAGCCAAAAGCTTGAGCTCTGACACCAAACAATGGGGCTGGGGTGTGTTTTTAAACGTCAGGACGGCGGTTACTATTGGAAAACATCTTACTCGCAACCTTGAATTAGCCGGAGTCAAACAAAAAAATGAATATGAGAATACGGATGATTATTTTCTCTGCCCCAGCTTGAATATAGGTTATATAATAGAGCGGTCAAGAAAATAGACGGCAATAATAACGATATGTCGAGCACTCCCTTGCTTCGCATACTTCGTGGCCGCCACGCGCTCGGAATCCTTGGCCGGGGTGGCCCGACATTTAGGGCCTGTTGAAAAACCGGTCGGTGTTCCGAGTCCCGACGCAGTCGGGGCGAGAAAGCCGACATCTTGTTGTCGGGTTTCTCATTACGCTTCGCTCCACTCGGAACTCCTGACCTACAAAAACTGTAGCCCGCCCTTTCCCAACATAAAATCCCCCCCCCAACAAAAAAGGCCGCTATTTAAGCGGCCTTTGAATTTATTATTCGTTTCGAATCCTATTCCAGCACCGAAACAATCTTTTTGTCCCGGCCCTGGCGCTCAAACTGCACCACGCCGGTGATTTTCGCGAACAGCGTATTGTCGCGACCGATGCCGACGTTGAGGCCAGGATGAAACCCAGTGCCGCGCTGGCGGACAATTATCGTGCCGGCCGTCACGGCCTGACCGGCATAAACCTTGATACCCATCCGCTGGCCCTGGCTGTCGCGGCCGTTGCGGGAGGAACCAACACCTTTTTTATGAGCCATAATCTACTCCAAAATCAAATAATTTTCACAAATCAAAATACGGCCCGGTATTGACCGGGCCGCATAAGATAAAAAAATCTGCCAAAAAAGCAAGCCCTTAATTGGGCACTTTTTGTTGTTTTTCGTCGGTGGCCGGCTGTTCGTTGAACGTGAATTTCAGCTTGTCGTTTTCGACCCCGATAATCAGATTGCAGTCGCCGGCATACTGGCCGCGCAAAAGTTCCTCGGCCAGCGGGTCTTCCAGATATTTTTGAATCGCCCGTTTGAGCGGCCGCGCGCCGAGCATCGACTCGAAACCGTTGGACGCCAAAAAGGTGCGGGCCTCGTTGGTGAGCGTGAAACTGATTCCCCGCTCGGCCAGACGTTTGGCGACGCTGGCGATCTCGATATCCACGATCTGCTTGATATCGTCGATATTCAGCGCTCGGAAAATAATCGTGCTGTCGATACGGTTCAAAAGTTCCGGATTGAACAGCTTCTTGAGCTCGCCGGTAACTTTCTTTTTCATCGACTCATAATCATCGTCGGCCTTCTCGGAATCGAACCCGACCGACTTATCGTTCTTAATCTGCTTGGTGCCGACGTTGGAGGTCATGATGACGACCGTGTTGCGGAAATCGACCTTGCGCCCGAACGAATCGGTCAGCGAACCATCGTCCATCAGTTGCAAAAGAATATTATAAACGTCGGGGTGCGCTTTTTCGATTTCATCGAGCAGGACCACCGAGTACGGGCGACGGCGGACTTTCTCGGTCAACTGACCGCCCTCTTCGTAGCCGACATATCCCGGCGGGGCGCCGATTAAACGCGAGACGGCGAATTTTTCCATGTATTCGGACATATCGATGCGCACCAGCGAATTGACATCCTCGAACAAAAATTCCGCCAGCACACGGGCCAGTTCGGTCTTGCCGACACCGGTCGGACCCAGAAACAGAAACGATCCGATCGGCCGCCTGGGGTCGCCCAGTCCGGCGCGGGAGCGGCGAATCGACTTGCAGAGAATGCTGATGGCTTCATCCTGGCCGATAATTTTCTTTTTGAGCTCTTCCTCCATGCGCATCAGGCGCTTGGATTCTTTTTCTTCGAGACGGAACAGCGGGATACCGGTCATTTTGGAAACGACCTGCGCGATATCGTCTTCCTGCAGTGTGACCCGTTCCTTATCGCGCTGGGCGGCCCACTCTTCTTTCATTTTTTCCAGCCGCTCTTTCTTGAATTTGAGTTCGTCGCGAAGCTGGGCGGCGGTTTCAAAGGCCTGATTTTTGACGGCCTTCTCTTTTTCTTCCTGAAGCTTGATAATTTCGTTTTCAATTTCACCGAATTCTTCCGGTTTGGCAAACGAGGCCAGATGCGCCCGGCTGCCGGCTTCGTCGATAACATCCAGCGCTTTATCCGGCTGGAATTTGCCGCTGATGTACCGATCCGAAAGTTTCACGGCCGATTCAATGGCCGTATTCGATATGATAATCTTATGGTGCTCTTCGTACTTGTTTTTGAGACCCTGCAAAATCTGCACGGTATTCTCGGTTGACGGAGCTTCAATCATGACCGTCTGGAAACGACGATCCAGTGCACCGTCTTTTTCGATGAATTTACGGTATTCGTTCAGAGTCGTGGCACCGATGCACTGCAGTTCTCCGCGAGACAGAGCCGGTTTGAAAATGTTGCTGGCGTCGAGCGAACCCTCGGCTCCGCCAGCTCCGACGATGGTATGAAGCTCGTCGATAAATATAATAACGTCCTTGGAATTGATAATCTCGGTCATGACGGCTTTGAGGCGCTCTTCGAACTGACCGCGATATTTGGTCCCGGCCACGAGCGAGGCCATATCGAGCGTCACCAGTCGCTTGGATTCCAGCGTCTGCGGGACTTTCCCCTCGACAATGCGCTGGGCCAGGCCCTCGGCGATGGCCGTCTTGCCCACGCCGGGCTCGCCGATGAGAACCGGATTGTTTTTCTTGCGCCGGGACAGGATCTGGCTGACCCGCTCGATTTCATCGTCACGGCCGATAATCGGATCGAGCATACCGCGGCGGGCCAGTTCGGTCAGGTCGCGACCATAATGATCCAGCGCCGGGGTTTTGGATTTTTTACGTTTCTTCTTAAACGACGACGGTTTACCGTTCTGAATATTTTTCAGTTCTTCATAAACATCTTTATAGTCGATTTCATACATCGACAGAACCTGGGCGGCGACACCTTCTTCGTCCTTCAAAAGCGCCAGCAGGATATGTTCGGTATCGATATCTTTCGACTTGAGCGCCCGCGCCTCCTGGCCGGAAACCTCGAGCGTCTTCTTGGCCCGGGCCGTGAGCGGCAACTGGCCCATAGTCATGGTTCCGCCGGACGGCTGGACGACTTCCTCGATCGAGGCCTTCAAATCCTGGGGTTCGATACCCAGATTTATGATGATTTCGATGCCGCGTCCTTCGCCGAGGCGAATCATGCCAAGCAAGAGATGCTCGGTGCCGATATAATCGTGGCGAAGCCGGGCGGCCTCGTCCCGGGCATATTCTATGGCCTTGCGGGCAAGTTCTGTGAACATCTCATTCATATTTGTTTACCATCCTGTATATTAAACACTTTTTTCCGTGTAATTGTGCACTTTATTTTAATTTTTCCCGCACCATTTTGGCACGAAGATAATCCCGGTGATCACTGTCCAGTTCTTCGTTGTTGAATTTCTGCAGGTGCGCCGGCTGCGATAAAAGAAGTATTTCGTTTATCTGACGGATTGTCACCTTGTCGATTATTTTCATGGCTATGCCCAGCCGCACCGCCGACAGCAGGTTCATAACCTCGTCGGAAGTCAGCATACGGGCATTCCGCAATATTCCATACGCCCGCCAGATCTTATCCTCGATCTGGGCCGAGGCTTCGCTGACCAGTCTGTCACGGGCGGCGTTCTCACTTTCGATGATAAAACGGGTGAGTTGCTCGATAAGTTCCAGAATCTGCTTTTCGGACACACCCAGCGTCGTCTGGTTGGAAATCTGGAACAGGTTGCCCAGCACGTCGGTCCCTTCGCCATAAAAGCCGCGCACTACTACGCCCTGCTTGGAAATTTTCTGTATGACGCGGTCGATATCCTTGGTGATGACCAGTCCGGGAAGATGTATCAGCACCGAGGCGCGCATACCGGTCCCGACGTTGGTCGGGCAGGCCGTCAAAAATCCGAAATCGGGATCATAGTCGTACTCGATAAATCGCCCGATTTCGTTGTCGTACTGCATGGCCAGATCATAGGCGACTTCCGGTTCCAGCCCGGACGCGAGCGCCTGAATACGCAGGTGGTCTTCCTCATTGACCATAACCGAAATTTGTTCGGTCGGATTGATATATAATGCCCGCGACGACACATCCTGCATGAAATTGGGGGACATCAGATGCCGTTCGACCAGAAAATCGCGATCAAGGTCGTTCAATTCGGCCGAGCGATACATCTTGCCCTTGCCTAACACGTCCGAACGGGAATAGGCCGACTCAAAAAAGCCGACAATTTTTTCCCGTGTGGCGGAATCGGCGGCGGTCGGGTAAATCTGGCTTTTGACATTACGGGCCAGCCTGACACGGGTCGATAGCACCACCATACTTTCGCGGCCTTCACCAGCCAGCCAACCGCTGATCGATTTGGCCATGTCTTCAAACATTGTAATCAAATTCCATCCTTCGGAGCCAAAATGCCCTCTTTAAGCTCGCGGAGCTTATCCCGTAAATCGGCGGCGCGCTCGAAATCTTCAGCCTCAATAGCCTTTTTAAGCTCGGATTCCAGCCGCTCCTCTTCCTGAATGAAGTGCGCTGCGCCCTCGTCGGCCGCGGGGAGTTTGCCCTTATGAAGTGAAGAACCGTGAAGTTTACGCATAATCGACTCCAGCCGGGGCCGGAAAGCAGTATAACACTCGCCGCAGCCAAACCGCCCCTGTCGTGAAAAAGCCTCGAACGTCATACCGCATTTGGAGCAGGTTATGGTGGGCAATTCTTCATTTACCTTATGAGGAAACTTCTGTTGAACCATGCCCGAGAGAAGTTCGGCCAGCGGAAACGGCATATTATCAAGTGGGCTGTGAAAACCTATTTCGGCCGCGCATTCCTTGCATATCTGAAGCGTAACTTTTTCATTATTGACGATTTGCGTCAAATTTATGGTAGCCGGATTCTTTTTGCATTTCTGGCATAGCATAGTATCACCGCCTATTCGGACGCGGCCGTTACGACCACACCCCGGTCTAATTTTACAATTTTATCACAGCTTTTGGCCAAATCTATATTATGCGTTGCGATAATAAACGATGTCCCGTGGGCGCGATTGAGGTCGGTAAGAAGGGCATGAAGTCGTTCACCGGTCGCGATATCCAGATTTCCCGACGGCTCATCGGCCATCACCAGTTCCGGATCGTTGACAAGCGCCCGGGCCACCGCCGTTCGCTGTAATTCTCCGCCCGACAATTGTCGGGGCAGATGGTTCTGTCTATCCTGTAAACCGACATCGGTCAACAGTTGTTCCGCGCGCAGAGCGGCCTCATCGCGGCTTTTACCGGCCACCAGCGCCGGAATCATGACATTTTCACGGGCCGTGAAGTCATCGAGAAGATAATGGTGCTGAAAAACAAAACCGATGTGAGCATTGCGAAACAGGGCCAGCTCTTTTTCGGTCATATTATTGATATTTTGACCCTTGAATTCCACTTCACCGGAGGTCGCGCGATCCAGACCGCCGAGAATATGCAGTAAAGTCGATTTCCCGACACCAGACGCTCCTACCACAGCCACCATATCTCCCTGGTCGGCAACAAGATCGACCCCTTTTAAGACTTCCAGTGTGCCTTCCACCGTTTCAAAATTACGGACTATCCGGTGGGCCGCCAGAAATCGTTTTACTTCAGCCGATTCCAATGCGAGATTCCCCTAACTTCCCTGTTTATCACTATATAACTATTTTCGCCAGTATCGTCAAATAATTTAGGGCAATAGTGCAAATAGTGCCCGCTACTGCCTGATAACCTCGATAACCGATTGCGAAGCAGCGCGATAGGCGGGATAAAGAGCAGCCAGAAAACAGATAATAATGGTCACGGCTCCGGCCAGGATAAAGTCAAAAGGCTGAATCTTTATGGGAAGGTAGCTTATGAAATACAAATCGGGCGGAAGTGAAATAATATTATATGTATTCTGCAACCAAGCCGCGAATATGGCCAGCGACCAGCCCCCGATTATACCGACCGAACCGATAATCAGCCCGTTATAGACAAAAATCTTTCGCACCGAGGGCGGTGTCACACCAATGGCTTTCAATATTCCGATTTCCGAACGCTTTTCCATGGCCAGCATGACAAGGGTCGAAATGATCGAAAAAGCCGCCACCAGGACGATTAATATGAATCCGATAAACAATATTTTCTTTTCCAGTGCAATCCAGCTGAACAGGCTTTTGTGCAAGATATACCAAGGCACGACATCATAATCATAACCAAGAACGCCCTGCAATTGGGGCGCGATTCTATCGGCCAGATAAATATCGGTCAGCTTGAGATGAATTCCCGTCACGGCCGGGCCGATTTTGAATAAATCCTGCGCCGCATCCAGAGAGATATAGGCCATTTCGGCATCGAACTCGTACATCCCGCTTTCGAAAATCCCGCTCAAGTAGAATTTCGCCACCCGCGGTCGCGCCGAGCGCCGCAAATCTTCACCGCTTATGGAATACAATACAACCGGATCACCGACGCCGACGCCGAGCCGGTCGGCCAGGGTTCTGCCCATGATTATCCCGGCGGCGTTTTCGCCGCTGTCGGAAGGATTAATATCAAAGGAGTATCGGCCGGAGATGATATTGTCGGCAATACTGGCGGTGCGGGCTTCGGCGTCCAGGTCTATCCCGCGCACGATTATACCGTCGCCCAGCGAAGCCGACTGTATGGCCGCTTTATAATATATGAAGGGCGAGGCCGCCACGACGCCGGGAACACTTTCGATTTTTCCGACGACGCCGTCGTAATCGCCGATAACCGGCACCAGGCGCGGAAAAACGGTGATATGCGAGGTGGTTCCCAGAAGCCGCGAGCGCAGTTCCTCCTCGAAGCCGTTGTGCATCGACATGACAAAGCAAACCACCGCTACGCCCAAAGTAACGCCCAGGATGGTTATCCACGTTGAAACCGAAGTAAAAAACCGACCGGATCTCAAATACCGGCCGGCTATAAAGCGTTCATAGTACATCTTTTTTATTCTTATTCTTCCCGTTCCGGCTTCATCTGCGGGAAAAAGATGACGTCGCGTATGGAATGACTTCCGGTCAAAAGCATGACCAGCCGGTCGACGCCGAAGCCGAGCCCGCCGGTCGGCGGCATGCCATACATCAGGGCGGTCAGATAGTCCTCGTCGATGACGTGCGCTTCCTCGTCTCCCGCTTTGGCCGCTTCGGTTTGCGCTTCGAAGCGCCGCCTCTGGTCGTCGGGGTCGTTCAACTCGGAAAAAGCGTTGGCGCATTCCAGCCCGGCGATGAACAGCTCGAACCGTTCCACCAGGCGTGGATGGTTGCGATGCACCTTGGCCAGCGGTGAGATTTCCTGCGGGAAATCGGTGATGTATGTCGGCTGTATCAAGGTCGGCTCGACAAAATGCTCGAAACAGGCTTCGACCACTTTGCCCCAGTTGATGGCCTTGTCGACGTCGACGCCGGCCGCCTTGGCCGCTTTTCGGGCCGTGGCGTAATCCATATCGATCAGGTTGAACCCGGCTTTCTCCCTGACGGCATCGACCATCGACACCCGGTGAAAATCCGGTTCGAAATCTATTTCATGGTCTTCGTACTTTATTTTGTATGCACCGTGCAAGTCGAACACGACCTTGCGGAACATGTCCTCGACCAGCCGCATGATATCGGTATAGTCGGCGTACGCCCAGTACAGCTCAACCATCGAAAACTCCGGATTGTGCAGACGGTCCATGCCCTCGTTACGGAAATCCTTGCAGAATTCCCAGACCTTCTCGAACCCTCCCACCAAAAGGCGCTTGAGGTACAATTCATCGGCGATGCGGAGGTACAAATCCGTGTGCAATGTGTTGTGGTGCGTCTTGAACGGACGCGCCGTCGCACCGCCATAGATGGGTTGCAGTATGGGTGTTTCCACTTCGAGAAACCCGCGCGAGTTAAAAAACTCGCGAATCGACTGGATGATTCGTGACCGCCTTATAAACGTCTCGCGGACTTCCGGGTTGACGATTAAATCGGCATAGCGGCGACGGTAGCGCATCTCTTTGTCAACCAGCCCGGCATGCTTGTCGGGCAAAGGATGAAGCGACTTGGCCAGCAGCACCAGTTCATTCACATGAACCGATTTTTCGCCGGTTTTGGTGACGAACAATGTCCCGGCTACGCCCAGAAAATCACCCAGGTCGAGCCTGGAAAACATCTGATAGACGTCGGCCCCGACATTGTCCTGCTTGACATAGATCTGAATCTTGCCGGTCTGGTCATGAATGTCGGCAAACGAGGCCTTGCCCATTTTGCGCTTGAGCATCATCCGTCCGGCCATGCGGACCACCGTCCCGTCGGTGGCAAGTTTGTCAAATGCGGACAGAACTTCGTCAACGGCATGAGATTTGTCGAAGCGATAGGGGTAGGGATTTATCCCCGCTTGCCGCAATTCCTCCAGCTTCTGTCGTCGATTGGCAACAACTTCTTCCAGCGTCTGTTGTTTTTCCTGGACCTGTTGGTCCGAACGTTCATTATCGGTCATAGCCTATTTTCTTTTTCCTTAAGTTCATTTTTTTGGCCAAAGCCTGGGCCACCCCAACCGGCACCAGCCCGCCTACATTGCCGCCGTTGCCGGCCACGTCTTTCACAATCGTGGACGACAGATAGACCCATGACAGTGACGGCATCAAAAAGACGGTTTCTATTTCCTGGGCTAATTTGCGGTTCATAAGGGCCATCTGGAATTCATACTCGAAATCGGAAACCGCTCGCAGCCCGCGAATAATCACTTTTATTCCCATTTTGACGGCCAAATCGGCCAGGAGTCCGTCGAATTGTATGACCTCCACCCGATCGATGTCCCGCAACGACTCTTTAACCAATCGGAAACGTTCCGTTTTCGTGAACATTGGATTTTTGCCGGCATTATCTGCGACCGCCACGACCAGCTTGTCAAATAAATGTACCGCCCGATTGACCAGCGACAAATGGCCGTTGGTGATCGGGTCGAATGTGCCCGGATACAGGGCGATATTATTGATTTTATTTTTCCTTGCGGACATAAATGGTAACCTCGGTCTGGCCGTACTTTTTGTGCCGGGCGGGCCGCCATGTTTCATTTTCCACTTCCCGGCCTGCGCGGTGCTCAATAATAAGAAAACCGTTTGGCTCAAGCAAGTTATATTCGGCGACCTGCGCCACTATCTCCAAGGGGCCCAAAAGCTCATAAGGCGGGTCGGCAAAAATAATATCGAATTTTTCATCGGCCGCAGAAAGCATTTTCAGGGCGTTTTTATAGTCATTCTCATAAACCCGGCCCTCAATACCGAGCGCGGCCAGGTTCTCGCGAATTATGCCGGCCGGCGCATGGGCTCCTTCGACAAAGGTCGCCGCCTTCGCCCCGCGCGACAAAGCCTCTATTCCCAGCGCCCCGCTTCCGGCAAAAAGATCCAGCACGCGCGCCTCTTCGATATCATGCATTATCATGTTGAAAATGGCCTGACGAACCTTGTCCGGCGTGGGGCGGGTTTTCAAACCCGGGACGGTTTTTATTATCCGACCGCCGTATATGCCTCCGGTGATGCGCATGATGTCAACCGATCGTCAAACCTATCGCAATCATGGCATCCGGGGCTTTCACGTATAAATCATCCTTGAAAGCGGTTTTGATCGGCCGGGGACGACCGGCCGACACGTGCAGCGATTTTTCCAGCCTTGACAGAACCGCTTCATCGACCCGGGAGCCCGAAACTATCAGCCGTGAGAGCGGGTCGGACAGCCCGGATTTGGCCAGTCCGGCCAGTTGAAACTGCACTATCGCGGCTAAATCGAGCAAATCGGCGGCCGGCCCGCCGTTTTGATTATCACCATTGCCGGACCCAAGCCGAAGGGCCCCGGGCAAAACCGGGATTTTGTCGTGTATAAAACAATAAGCGCCGTAGGTCTCACTTATGTCCAGCAAACAAACCAGCCTTCCCCCTTCGGTCTGGCACAGATTCAAATAGGCCTGGGCCAGCGCCAGCGAACGCAGTTTGAAGCCGGTGGGGTGTTCGTTGTTCTTGCTTATGCGGGTGATAATGTCATCGACTCGGCTTTTATTATACCCGATAGCCAATTTTGTCTTGACGGGCCCGACATCATGAATGTCGATGAAGTACTTATCGGGGTCGTCCAGAAGCGATGATGAAAATTCAAAGCGGGCGACGGCGGTTTCGTCAAGACCGTGTTCATACGGTTGAGCGATTCTTTTGATCAGGGTGTTGTTTTCGCCGACTGAAAAATACAGGTCGCCGTCATAGGGCGTCAGTTTTTCAGCCAGACTGTTTTCGTCTACATCTTCAATAAAATCGATTACATTCAATCCGGCTTCGAGTGACCGTGATGCCAGAGTCATCCGGGGGCCGTTTATATCCAACCCGAAACGGCGGCGTTTAAGCTCTACCACGGACGAATCTCCAGATAGGGTTTGATTTTCTCAAAAGTCACCCGGCCGATACCCTCAACCTTCATGACGTCATCGAGTTTGGCGAAAGGTCCGACACTGTCGCGAAAGGCGATAATTCTTCCGGCCAGAACCGGCCCGATGCCGGGCACCAGTTCCAGCGAATCCGGCGGCGAAAGGTTGAGATCGACCCGGAAGACGGGGGCATAAGTCCTATCCCCGTCGCCCAGTTCCACCACCAGCTTGAGCGTTTGCGGCCCGGTTTCGGAAAACGACCGGACCAGTCGATAGACCGAAACCAGTGCCAGAATCAGACACAGGACTATCAAAATCTTCATTTGCCCGGACGAAAACTCAAACCACTTATTCATTTTCGAAAACTCAATTTCACGACACGACAATTGTCCAATATAGGCGGGGATAAATAAAAAGCAATAAGATATGGCGGTTATTGAATAACCCCGGTGGTTTTATAAATCCAGGCCTCATTGGTATGATTATGCTTCGGATTCATAAAATGCAATAGGCAATCAACGGTCGACGGGGGCGAATGAAACACCGTTTCCAGCGGTCCGAGAAAGGCCTCCAGAGACCGGCGGTGATCCTCGGCGAAATTGTCGGAATAAACAATCACATAATTGACATCGCGCATCAATGTGACCAGCCCCCGGAAATCGGTCACGATATCCCAGTTGTCGAGAGTTTTAATCGGCGGGGTGACAAGCCCCGCGTATGACACCGGCAAAAGGCGCCGGCGTTCGGTGCGGTCCACCAGCACGGCCCGGACATCGTCGCGGTTACTTAAGTACACGAACGGCTCGACCATCCCTTTGTGGGCATAATTGAACGTAAAAATCGGCAGCAGGATTATATTCAAAACGACTGCAATCCAGGCGGAGATTGTAAACAGCCGGTATTTCCAGCCTATGGTGGAAGCGGTTTTCAGCCAGGCCCACAGGCCGATAGTGCCCATCACGGTCAGCAGTGAAAAGACCGAGGCCATATACCGCTCTTCTTTATGCGTTATCAGGCTGTGCGAAATCACGAACGAGGCCACCGCCGCCAGAAGGATAATATGCTCGCGAATCAATTCTCGCCGGAAAAAGCTCAAAATGAAATACAGCGAAAAGGGCGGGACGAATATCCCGAAAATAAGCGGAATATAAATCCAGAACGGCTGGGGTAGCGGCCCGCCGGTCTGTTGAAGTTCCAGCGCGCTGTGAATCAGGTTGGTTGTACTGACGGCAAACCGGCCATAATAATATGAATCAAGCGCCCCGCTAACCAGAATCATGATTGCTACCCCGATACAAAAGGCCAGCATGGGACGGATATTTTTTGCGGCATACCAGATCGCGGGGGCCATGAAAACAAGACAAATGCCGGTGTTGAACCGAATCATCCACGCCAACCCGCCCAGTATCCCGGACAAAACCAGCCACTTGTCATTTTTATCTTTGACCCCGACATAGGCCAGAAACACCGAGGGCACCAGCATCACTTCGGCCACCTTTTCGATTAAAGTCCGCACCGAAAGATACGGCATCAAAAAATGCGCCCCGAGTATCAGCCCGGCCAGAAGAACGCATCTTTTATCTCCAGTGGCTCGCCGGACATAAAGCATGCCAAATAATACCGGTATTAGCGAAATCAATGCGTGCCGCAGGCGGATACCGTACATGGCGCAATCGAGACTTTCGCAACCGAGCCACATCATGATTTTCATGTTGAGATACAGCCCGACATTGTAAAGCGGCGAGCGGTTGATTGCGGTCGGGGCCAGGTCGTTCCAGCGCAGATGGCCGTCCTCATCGAGCAGTCCCTTTTGCACCCCCTGCCAGGCGACCTGCACCGTTTCGAAATGGTCATCGGAGGCCATATACCCTTTTGAAAACACGACCGAAAACAGCCGCAAAACCAGTGCGACAATCAAACAGAAAATTATGGGATGTTTTTTGATAAACTCCATCGGCCTTACTTTTTCATGACAACCATAACCACGCCCGCCAACACCAGCGCCGAACCGACTGCGGTCAGCCAGTTGATGGCTTCGGCACCGACCATGACGCCCAAAATAATGGCAATAACCGGCGTGATAAAAGATATCATCGAGACAATAATAGCGCGCATTTTTTTCAAAATCCAGTAATATCCTGAAAAAGCCACGACGGTGCCGAATACGGTCAGGTATGACAGCGACAGGACCGATTTGGCCGTGATTTTAAACGATGATATCGGCTCGGTTAAAACCGCCACCGCGAGCATGAAAATCGTCCCCAGAATCACCTGAAGTGCCGCGATGACGCGAAAGTCGTAATCATGGAGCCGGGCGCGCACGTGGACCGTGCTGTAGGCCGACGACGCCGAACCGACCACCGCCGCTATCGAGCCGCCGAAAACGAGGTCGGAAACCTGCAATGAGTCATAAAATATAACCACTATCCCGCCGAAACCGATGATCAGGCCCGCCCAGGCCAAAAAGCCCAATTTTTCATCTTTGAGCAGGGGTATCGCAAACAGGGCGATAAAAAACGGAAATGAGGCAAAGAGCACCGCTACCAGCGCCGAACCGATATGCATCTCCGCCCAGTAAACCAGAAGATACGGCAGGCTGTACATGAAAATCCCCGGCCAGGCAACTTGCCATAGCTCGGCGGTCCGGCGGGGATATTGGCTCTTGGCGAAATAATTGATAACCAATAGAATTATACCGGCGGCGCAAAAGCGCAGGCTCGCCGACCAGAACGGCGGGGCGTCTTCCAGCCCGATTTTTATCGCCAGCCAGGTCGATCCCCAGATCAGGCAGAGGATGATGAAAACGAGGGCTGTCATAGGCCGCAATTAAGCGAAAGTGCTTTAGAATGCAAACATATTCTCTATCTGGACAAAATTGCGGCCCAACCCATTTATCAGGCGTGTAATTAACTTAATTTTCGTCTCCGTGGCAGGAAAGATAGCATAATACTATCATTAGGGGAAATAGCACCATCTTCACCTATCTGGATTAAGTCCATATTGGCCAAAACCTCCAAATCGCGCAAAATGGTCCGTGCTGTTTTCCCCGCATAATCTTCGGCCAATCTGGGACTGATAGACCTGATACTTGAACTTGTTATCCTTTTATTACTCAAGTATTCTCTTGATATATCCAGAGCGAGATGCCTGCGCCGATTGTCGGATACTTTATTTTTATTTTTAAATTGGTCATGTTGACCTTCCCCCCGAAAACTGGTCCGGTTGAAACCTCGAATTAAGGG
>CAYWLR010000029.1:0-12025 GCA_964459465.1 uncultured Ignavibacteriaceae bacterium
TTAAAGGCCTCAAATCCACCTTAAGCAACTGTCCGAATTTCCGCAACCACTTCTACCGCGGAACTGTGGACGAAGGATATGTGGGATAAAACTGCGGGGATTCTGGGATCTGCCTATGTATTTCGAATTGTTGGTCCTTTTGATCCTCGATCATTACCCAAGTATCCGAAGTTTATCCGCCAAATCAGGAAATATATAAGACTTGACAAACCTCACCACGGAAAGCCATATCATTGGGACGGTGATTGGACCAAATAAACTAACTAACAATATGGGAGACACAAAAATGATTCATTATCATCTGGATCTTCCCGTCGATAAACGGATGGCCAAGAAAAACCGACTTCCGGCAGGTGTCGGCTATTTGTTGATCGAGATCGCCGATCAGAATAATGTCGAAGATTGCTTAAGCGAGTACATTCTTTATTCTCAAATGCGTACTCGCTATATATTGGGGCAGTCGATAGTAATATTCACAAATCCCAAGGATACAAAAAGCATTTTGGAGGAACAGGGCATATCGCACTCATTTGACAACGACATATGTCCCCATATTAAGCGGCCGGGGGATATTGTCGTTGAATGTCGATCCAAGGAAGATATCTCATTTGTCATCAAGTCAATAAAGGCTGAAGCCTTCGTATTTTATGGTGCGAACGGGATCGCCGAAGAGCCGTCGATACAAAGGAAATTGATAGAAGTGGGAAGAGGGGGATACTTCGAGCGCAATTTTCTGGCATTATCTGACATCGTGCCATTATTTATATTTTATAGCTCCACGCACCCGTCAATAGAGATAATCGGAAATATGGATGCTGTAAAACGCGTTTTTCTGAACTATTGCTCAAAGAACATGTAGAATTTGCCCGTTTTGTCAGCCCGGTTGACTCGGGGCAGAATGGCGAGCCAATCGGGCCAAAAAGTGTTACCTGCGCGATGAGTCAGTTGTGTTGCCTATTGATTCCGGCTGGGAAACATAATCTTAAGCCGTTTGGAATCCATACTGGAAAGGACCATTATAATAAGGCGTGGAAGGTATTTTTTAGATCAACCGAAAACATTAATGAAGCGAAAATTCTGCAAAAAATGTATGAATTGGAGAGACAGTTTAATTTGGAGCGCTATAAATGGGTGAAGCCATGAACAGGTTCTTCTACTTTAATTACAAGGATAGTGATCCGGAAATTGAGCTTGATTACAATGCCATAGTAGGAGAAGAAAAGACCCCATGTCCGTTGGATCTTGGGCATCCCGAATCGGGGAAATCCCGAATCAATGAATTGGTTGTAAAACTTCGATTCCCGAAAGTAAGGGACGTTATGAATACGTGGCACAGCGATTATATTATTACTGATCGGGTGGCTACAATGTTTAAAGAAAAAGGCTTTACCGGCTATGAGTTGCGACATGTTGATGTCAGATTACCGCAGACTGACCGGTTTCTGGGTGTCAAACCGCCTATTCTCTGGGAGTTTAGAGCTACCGGATGGGGTGGGATAGCTCCAGAGTCTTCGGGTATTAAGCCCGTGGATATCTGCTCGGAATGTTGTTATACCGAATATACATCACTTTTGCATCCGGAACACTTGATTGATGAGTCACAATGGGACGGGAGCGACTTCTTTTTTGTCTGGCCAATGCCGGGGTATATACTAATCACCGAGAGAGTAAAGGATTTCGTCAAAGAGAAGCGATTGAAGGGTGTTGACATAATTCCGGTTGAAAAAATGAAGTTGGGCAAGGATTACTTTTGCCCGGGCAAGCTCCGTTACTACATGGACCGGGAGAGGGCGAAGAAGCTGGGAGGGCATTTGGGGATAGACTGAAAAGCCGTGTTGTTTTATTCGGGTAATGTGTTTATTGTGCCGCCCATACACCGAAACATTTGCTATTTGCAGCTAATTATGCGTCGAGTGGGGTAAAGGATTTGCATTATGGTGAACGGGATGTTGTTTTAAAGGATGCGTGATGCAAAGTTTAGGACCCCCCGACATTCGTAGACCCTGAATTTTATGAAGGGAGAATGTCGGGCTACCCAGGGCGGTTGTCAAATGTAACTTTATTGAAGCGAATACGATAATGCTTACCGAGTATTTGCGGCGCACACCGGACAGTTCGGGAGTTTTTCGAAAGTCACCGTCTCAAAGATCATGGTATCGCCGTGGAAGATTAATAGTGCATTCGAAAGCGGGTTGGCTCCGGTCATTAGATATCGCAAGGCCAGTGTCGCCTGCAACGATCCGATTGTTCCTGGCACGGCGCCGAAGACCGGGGTCGGTTGGAGGCTATGAATTGGTCCGGGTAAAAGGCACGCCAGGCAGGCTGTCCCGGGAGGATTAAAAAAGCTCAATTGTCCCTGCCATTCATTAACCGCGGCATAGATATACGGGATACGCAAATCGCAGGAGGCTTTATTCAGGAGCATACGATCGTCGTGATTATCGAGGCCATCGATTATCAGGTTGCATCCCGAAAGCAATTCGCGGGCGTTATCTTCGGTCAATTTATCCGGTATGGGATCAATCATTATTTCGGGATTGCATGACAATAGTTTTTCGGCCGCCAGTTGCGCTTTGGGCCGGCCGATATCATCAGATGCAAACAGAATCTGACGATTTAAGTTGGATAGTTCAACTTTGTCGCTGTCGCATAGGCGCAAATGTCCCACTCCGGCCAGGGCGAGACAGGTGGCACTTACGCCGCCCAATCCACCAACTCCGACAATCAAAACGCGGGCGCTGGTGAGTTTATCCTGATTCCAATTTTCTATCCGGAGTTGACGGCGGTAACGTTCGATTTCGGATTCTGACAGGGGCATATATTGAATTCTTAGCCTCCGGACACGGGGGGCTGTAAAGTGATGGTCTGGCCGTCGGACGGTTTGAATGAGAAGTCCTTCCGTTTGCCGTCAACGTGAACAAGCGCCACAAGGGCGGGGTTGACGTTAATCTCTTTGAGAATTTCAGCGACGGTTTTTGGGCCGTCGATTTCGACCCGGCGGGTATAGTGGTCAACGTCGGGTTTAAGCAGGGTTCGAAGCTGGCCGCCGGCTTTGAGAAAGATTATCATTTGCACTGCTCTTTCATAACCGTGCAACAATTCGCAGTTTAAGATTAAAACGCTTTCGGTTTGTACCGTTCGCCGCGAACGGCCGGGATGCCTTCGGGAAGCGGTTTGCCCAGAAGCCCGATTTTTTCGAGATTATCAGCCGCGAAATCGAGTTCGAGATCGTGGAGGACTTCGCGGCTGGGGTTGCCGTCGTTGTCCCATCCCCGGCAGGCGTAATATTCGTCGAGCATCGTTTCGACCTGCTCTCTGGAGACGCCCTTGCCGGCGCTGGGGCCGGTGGGGATTTTATCTTCCCATGAGCGCGCCGGGGGATAATCGAAAGTGCGGCCGTTGGCCCGGTTGCGTTCGAGGTAGTGGCAACGAACCAGATTCCAGACTTTCTCGGAGGTTTTCAGGGCTTCGGCGGTGTCGATATTCCAACCGGTGATATAATTGAGCGATTCGACGATTTCTTCCGGTTCGATATCGAGTTCGCCCCAGAACAGGCGGCAGATGCACCAGCAATCGAACAGGGGTCGGATGTGCTGGAGATAGACGACCACTTTGGCGCGGCCTTCGACCGTGTCGCGTCCTTCAGCCATATCGACGGTGATGGTCCAGGCGCGGTTGTGGTGGGCGCCGATGTCGCAGGTCATGTAGGCAAGTAGCATACCGGGAGCGTGACGACCGTCATAACCCGACATTTCCTGACCTTTGACCTGCATGGCGAATTTTATGCTGTCCCGTCCGATTTTCTCGGCGGCGCGTTTAGTTCCGCCGGCAAACCAGTCACCAATGCCGCGGCGGTTGACGATCATGTCGACAAAATGCTCGGCGTCTTCCACCGAGCCCCAGTTGAGGGTGTGCCCTTCGAGGTCATCGGTGGTAATCAGGCCGCGCTGGAAGCATTCCATGCCGAAGGCGATGACGCCGCCGCCCGACATGGTGTCCATGCCGACGTTATCCAAAAGCCAGTTAAGGTAGGCGACCTGATTGATATCGGTCATACCGAGGTTGGAACCACACAGGGCGCCGGTTTCGTATTCGGGGCCTTCGAGATAGACCGTTTTCTTGCCCGGTATGACGGCTTTGGTGTACTTGCCGCAATTCATCCAGCACCCGAAACAGGCCTTATGCGTGATGAGACATTTTTCCACCAGGGCCTCACCGCTGATGCCGTCGATATTTTCGTAATAGGTGGTCTGGAAATTCCGGGTGGGGATGACGGCGTTCTTGTTGGACCAGTCGATAAAGAAAGCGGTGCCGTACTTTTGCCATGGTTCCATGTTGGGGTGAGTCTGTGTTCGTTTGATAATGGCCGTCACATGTTCGGTCAGTCCGGTGAGGTCATGGACTTTAATACCCCCGGAGCCTCTGACGGCGATGGCTTTGAGTTTTTTCGACCCCATGACGGCGCCCTGCCCGGTTCGTCCCGCCTGGCGGCCGAAATCATGGGTGATGCATGAAAAGAGGATGCCGTTTTCCGCGGCCGGTCCGATGGTGGCGATTTCGAAATCCTCGCCCAAGTCTTTTTTCAGGGCCGGTTCGCACTCCAGCGATCCCATGCCCCAGTACTGCGAGGCATCGCGGAGTTCGACAACGTCGTCATCGATGAACAAGTACGACGGTTTGGGGGCAATGCCGGACATGATGACCATGTCGTAGCCGGCGAATTTGAGGGTCGGGCCGAGATGGCCGCCCATGTTGGAATCGCCGTGACCATTGGTCAGAGGAGAGACCGAGCCGAACCCGATCTTGGCTCCCGCCGGGATAAAACAGCCGCTCATGACACCGGCGCTCATGATGAACAGATTTTTCGGACCGAGCGGATCGGCGTCGCGGGGGACTTCGTCGTAAATAATTTTGGCGATAGCGCCGCGCCCGCCGAACCATTCGCGCATCAGCCGGGTATCGGTGGGGAGGCTTTTAATTTCGCCGGTCGTGAGATTTATTCGCAGGGTTGTCCCGGCCAGTCCATCGGCGCCCGGATATTTATGTACTATCATTTGTCCTCCTTGACCACCCGGGTGTGAATCGTTATGGCTCCGGTATTGCACAGCTCGGTGCATTTGAAGCAGTTGTCGCAGATGAGCACGTAATCGAGGTCGCGATGCTGGAATATCACGCCGGGTTTGCAGACGGCGATGCATTCGCCGCAATTGGTGCACTTTTCCGGGATAACGATGAAAGCGCCGTCTTCGCGGCGGTAGATGGCATTTTCGGGGCAGACTTCCAAGCATTTCCCGCACTGGGTACAGACCCGTGGTTTATAAACACCCGGTTCCGGAAAATGGGCTTCGATTTTCAGCCTGGTCTTTCTGGGGTTTATTTCCTCGTGATGGCTGATGGCGCAAATCTGCATACACAGGCGGCAACCCGTGCACTTGCTCGAGACTACTTTAATTCTTTTTATTTCCATAATGTTTCTATATCAATGTTACATTGTCTAAAGCAATTGCCCCGAAACCCAGATGGCGGCCACGAGCACGACGGCGATGATTCTGAAGGCAGTTATCGGAATCCGCAACCTGGACAGCAATGTTTCCGGCCGGAAAGCGTTGCCGAGGTAATAACCGATATGTATGGTAACGATGGAAATCAGCGCGGCCGTTGTGGCACTTCCGAGAAGATAGGCGCGAATCCCGGCCCAGCCGTCGGCGACCCAGGAGGCCTCGCGCAAAAGGTATGTGGCGAAAACCGCAAAGGCCGCATAGGAAACATAGGTAATAACGGGGGCGGCGATTATACGGTTTATGAGACTGGCATCAAGGCGCCCCCTGAAGGCCGTGTAGGTGGCGTCAAACACGATTCCATTGATCATGACGGCCGCGAACTGGCAGGGATAAAAATGACTGGAAGCCGTTTTAAACGCGCCGGCAATCAAGGCCATAATGACCACCGAGCCGGGGAAGTGGACCAGCCGTTTGGAGGCATACAGGATAATAATGCCCAGGCCAAAGAGGATGGCCGATTTCTGTGGCATGTTCATGGCGCGCAAGATATCCCGTCCGAATAATTCCAGCGCGCCCCACAACGACCCAAGAAGAACAATGATCAGAATCTTTTCATATTTGCTCATATATTTACTCCAACCGTTTAACGCCCGTGATGTTACCGGCTTTTCGGCCTGTCCCCATTGATGCGTAACCTCAAAAATCTGTTCTAAACTCATTAATAAACGAATTATCCGTCTTTTTGCAAGTTCAAAATAGGTCTGGATTAGCATAATAAATGTCCGGGAAAAGTGGCGCTCTCGATTCCCGTTGACTTTCGGAGAATCGCATGTCAGTTAACGTTTTTTGTCATTCATGTATCCTGATAAAATGTGCATCCCGATGCGTTCGTTCCGGTGGTACAATGGAATAAAGGCGATAACACTGAATTTGTAATCAGACGTGACCGCGCTGAATAAAACGGGAGCACGTCTCGCGCTTTTATTATCTCGGCTATTTGAAGTGGCAAAAGCGCTTTTGTGGCCGACTATGGAAATATTATCGCCTCTGCATCGATGTTTCGTTATATCGCCACAAGATCTTGCCCGGTCTAAATGGGGCTCCGATACTCCTGTTTGCCAAAAATCCGGGCAAAAAGTAAACCATCGTTGCCATACTTTCGTAATAATTTTATATTGGCTAAATGTTGGGCGAAAAGAGGACATTAAATATTTTACATATCATCGGAGAAGGATATATTCATGAACGAGATTTCCCGAAGAAAATTCATCAAAGTCGGCGCGGGAGGGTTGGCGTTGATTTCCATCCCCTATATTTTTAAAGCCAATCCGCTTCTGGCCATGACCGGTGTCGAGCCGCAGGATGCCGGCCTTAATGATTACTTGCAGCATTTCGAAATCGATGAAAAGTTGATTAGAGACTTAATTTCGGCCGCTCTGGAAAAGGGCGGCGATTATTGCGATGTCTTTTTTGAACATACCTTAAGCAGCAGTGTTGGGCTGGAAGACGATATTGTCAATCGGGCCAGCACCGGCGTGGCGCTGGGGGTGGGTATCCGGGTTCTGGAAGGCGACCAGACCGGTTATTCGTTCACAGAGGATATGAGCCGGGAAGCGATGATTCTGGCGGCCAAGACGGCCTCGAATATTGCTCACGATGCTCGAGAAGTCGACCCGGTCGAATACAAGGCGTACGACCGGCCCAGCCTTTATAGAATTGAAACCCCGGCGGAGAATGTCGGGATCGATCAAAAGGTGGAACTGCTGAAGACCGTTAATTCCAAAGTGCGTGGTCTCGACAGCCGGATAATCAAATCGCAGGTGTTTATGAGCAACAGCGCGACCTATATGCTGGTGGCGACATCCGAAGGACGGATAGCATACGATTATCAGCCGATGCTCTACATTTATTCCGGCTGTACGGCCGAAATCAACGGCCGCAAAGAGCAGAATAAATTCGATTTGGCGGGCCGTTATGGAATGGAGTTCCTCGACGACAAAAAGATAGACCGCCTGGCGTCGGAATCGGTCAAATGCACGATCGCGCTGTTCGAAGCCGGCAAACCTCCGGCGGGCGAGATGGAATTGATACTGGCGGCCGGCAGTTCCGGCATTCTTTTGCACGAAGCGATCGGGCACGGCATGGAAGCCGACTGCAATCGCAAGAACGAATCGATCTTTTCCGATAAAATCGGTAAGCCGGTAGCCGAGAAATTTGTCACGATTGTCGACAACGGCACCAATCCCAATTTGCGCGGGACGATCAATGTCGATGATGAGGCCAATGACACGCAGGAGACCTATCTGGTCCGCAACGGGATTCTCGAAAGCTACCTTCACGACCGTATCAGTTCCCGATATTACGGTGTCAAGCCGACCGGAAGCGGGCGCCGTCAGTCGTTCCGCTTCGCGCCGATTCCGCGCATGCGCAATACCTACATGCTGAACGGGCCGCACTCCAAAGAAGAGATAGTCAAAAGTGTCAAGAAGGGCGTCATTGCCGAGACATTCACCAACGGCGAGGTTCGGATCGGTCCAGGCGATTTCACTTTTTATGTCAAATCGGGATATCTGATTGAAGACGGCAAAATTACGATGCCGATCAAGGATTTCAATATTATCGGCAACGGTCCCGACGTTCTCAAAAAGATTACCATGGTCGCGGATGATTTGGAAATGGCCGAAGGCGGCTGGACCTGCGGTAAAAGCGGGCAGAGTGTCCCGGTTTCGATGGGTCAGCCGACGGTTAAGGTGTCGTCGATTACGGTCGGCGGCATTAACTCATAAAAGACGATCGCCGACATTGGGAGATTAAATAGATGAATAAAAACGAAAGTTTGGAATTGGCGCACTGGGCGGTTAAAGTTGCGCAAAAAAACGGTGCCGACCAGGTGGCGGTAGATATAAGCAAATCGCGGGACATCAGCGTTTCCTTCCATGAAAGAAAGCCGGAAACGCTGACCGAGTCGACCAAGAATGGTTTGAGCTTGCGTATTTTTGCCGCCAACCGATATTCCAGCCACAGCACCTGCAATTTCAAGAAGGATGCTCTCGAAAAATTTATCGGCGAGGCGGTGGCCATGACCAGGTATCTCGGCGAGGATAAATTCCGCACTCTGCCCGATCCGAAGTACTACCAAGGGATAAAGGACGTCGATTTGAAAATCAGCGATCCCGATTACGATAAGGTCACGTCCCAGAAGCGGGTCGAATTGGCCGGGAAGCTGGAAGAGCTCACGCTGTCCAAAAGCGATGAAATCGTTTCCTGTTCGACCGAGTATGGGGATAATAAAACGTTTCAAATCAAGCTCAACAGCAATGGATTCGAGGGATATCACGAAGAGACGGATTTTTATTACTATACTTCAACCACTTTCATTGATGAAAAAGGCGGTCGTCCCAGCGATTATGATTATTCCGAAGCCAAATATTTCAGGGATCTGGCGCCACTGGAGCAGCTGGCGCAAAATGCCATCGAGCGCACCCGCCGTCGGATAGGGCAGGTTAAGATGGCCTCCGGCAGGTACGATATGATCGTTGAAAATCGCGCCGCCAGCCGTATCCTGTCGCCGCTGGTAAGCGCCATGCAGGGGCGGGCATTGCAGCAAAAGAATTCCTTTCTGCTCGACAAACTGGGACAGAAAATCGCGTGTGACAAATTGACTCTGATCGATGATCCCTTTGTCCCGGGGGGCATGGCTTCGGGTTTATATGACAGTGAGGGCATGGCTAACCAACGCCGGGTGATAATCGACAAGGGCGTCCTGCAGACGTATTATATTGACACGTATTATGCCAATAAAATGGGGGTGGAGCCGACCGGCGGATCCCGGACCAATGTCATTGTCGAGCCCGGCGAAAAGTCCCTGGAGGAACTGGTTGCCCAATGCAAGAAAGGTATTCTGGTGACCAGCTTTGTCGGCGGCAATGTCAACGACACCACGGGGGATTTTTCGACCGGGATAATCGGGATGTACGTCGAAAACGGCAAAATCATCAAACCGGTCAATGAGATGAACATCACCGGCAATCATACCGAAATCTGGAATCGGCTGGTGGAATTGGGCAATGACGTCTATACCATCTCGGCGTGGCGCCGTCCCAGTTTGTATTTTGAAGGCATCGAATTCAGCGGATTATGATTTTATTTAAGATTTGCCATAGCCGCCGGGTAATTCATTCGGCGGCATTTTTATGGTTTTTCCAGTCATTAACGAAAATATTTCTATCGACTAATAATATCGTAATATGATGTTTCTATCATACGCACGCTGATACGGCATATTTACCGATCAGTTCTTGTTAGCCCAAGAGAAACAAAAGGGGTGAAGAGCCCCTTTAATTATTTGGTCGAATTATTCTTCGATGACGCGGGTGACATCGCTGCGGCTGAAAAAATAGGGAAGAGTGTCATTCAAACCGCGGGCTTCGGTGACGACTAGAAAGACGGTGGCATCGAAGATGGCCAGCACCATTTCTTTGGGCGAATCCTTTTCCAGTCCATTGGATTCACGACCGACTTCGATATACATCGGTGGTTGCCAATGATAGGCCGAGTTGACATAAATGGCCCGGATATATTTATTTTGGATTCTGATATTCATCCGGCGGGCCAGGTCATCTTTGAGTTTTTTCCATTCGGCGCGGTTTAGCATGGCAAACAATATAGTACAATAAAAAAACCCGCGGCAATAAAATTCCGCGGGCTTCTGTGGGTGAAATAAAAATTTACTTTTTAAAGCGGCGTCTGATGCCCAGTCCGACCAGACCCAGACCCATCAAAAGCATGGTGCCCGGTTCCGGGATGACGGTTTCGGTATCGGGACGGAGGATATAATACCCGTCGGCATTACGAGCCGTATTCAAGCCATAACCGCCGGCACGACCGTCTTTGGAATAGAAATCGCCTTCAATCGGGTTACGCCATGAATAGAAGCCGTAATAGCCGGATTGCCAGTCCATTTTCATGGCCGATTCGATGCCGTCCTTGCTGCCGAGTTCGACGGCGCCATTACCGGAAAAATTCCAGAAATCATCGCCGGTGACATTGGGCGAGACTTCAATGGTGAAATGGCTGGGTTCGCCGATAAGGGTGTTGCCATTCAGGTCGGTCAGCCAGTATTGGTAAAACCAGGCATGGTTAGCCTGCTCTTCGATCAGCCAGGAAATTTTAAAGCCGTTGACACCCCAGTTTCCGGTGGCATTGACCCCTTCGTTGGAGGTCAGCATACCGCTGAACGAAGACAACTGGGCGCTGGCCGAGGAAGCAATTATGAGAATTGCGATGGCAAGAACGGTCAGCAGTGATTTTTTCATAGATTTACTTTCCCCTATGTTGATTTTACATTTTTCCAAGCAATTATTCTTCGCATTTGTAAAAAGCAGAATCAATGCCCAAACAGGGGAAATCGTATTTTATTGACAGTGGAAAGCCGAGAAAATTGACGTCGAAAATAAGAGAACAAGGCGACAATTTTTCCGGGCCCAGGCCGGAAGGTGTATCATATTATCCATTAATATCTTACAAGACATAAAAGGATTGGCTGGTTTAATTGTTTTGAATATAGACGGTTTTTTTATGGCTGCGGCTGTAACATATTGTTTGATGGTGTCTTAAATGATAATAAGACCCTGATTTCGTTTTATTCTTATAATATAACAAAATGCGCACAAATTTGCCCACATTTGTGAAATATATTGCAATCTTATAATCGGATGAAGGTCAACAAGACCCGGGAATTCCGGCTTAAAATTTGAAGTTGGGGGCCATTGCTGCTTGTCTTTTGGCGAATTTTTATTATAATACAAAACCTTTTTAATCTAATATGGTTATAGGTGATATGCTTAGAGTAACTGATACTGCCAAAACCGAACTGGAAAAAGTTCTCGCCTCCGAAATGGCCAAGGACAAATGGCTGGTCGTGTTTTACCAAGGAGCCGGCTGAAGCGGTCCGGTTCTGGGGATGACTCTGGTGGAGTCAACCGACGGCCTGGTCAGGCTGGAATCAAACGGACTTAGTGCTTATATCGAACCGGGGTTAAACGATCATCTCGAACGGCTGGGTGATATCAATATAGATTATATTACCAACGCTATGGGTTCGGGGTATACGATTGTGGTCGGCGAAAAGGCGGATTGTGCCTCCAAAGGCTGCAGTTGTTAGGCATAGGATCATCCGACTAGATCTTTTTGGGCGGCCCCCTGCCTTGCGTTATCGTTTTTTAAGCGGAATCCCCGATTGGGACAGTGATTCATAACCGATAATTATTTTCATTGTATCCGAAAGTATTTTTTCTTTTAAGAATCATCCCAAACCATGTAATGATATTATTCAATATGCCACAAATTTCGTAGAATAGGCAAATGGCGATAATCAAAACCAATACGTCGGCGGCCTATTCTGTCTCGATGGCCCTGTTGTCAGCGGCATTATTCGGCGCCGCGACACCGACGAGTAAAATGCTTCTGGGCAGCCTGACGGCCTTTCAAAGGGCGGGTTGTTTTTATTTGGGGGGGGGGGGGGT
>CAYWLR010000029.1:12035-27647 GCA_964459465.1 uncultured Ignavibacteriaceae bacterium
GGTGATTATCATAAAACGTCGTTCCTGGCGTCCCCCCTGGAAAATGTCGGCAAAAAACCGATGGAACCTGGTTACCGCAATAATTGCCGGTGGCATAGTCGGTCCGGTTTTGCTTTTATTGGGTCTAAGATTGGCATCGGCGGCGACGGTTTCATTATGGCTGAATCTGGAACTCGTCGCGACCGCCGTACTGGGACGGTTGTTTTTTTATGATCATCTGGGCAAATTCGGCTGGCTGGGAGTAATGGGAATAGTCCTGGCCGGTGTCATATTGAGTCTGGGTGAGGGCGTTGCCGGAATCTGGGCGGGTTTGCTGGTTCTCGGCGCGTGCGTCTGCTGGGGGTTCGACAATCATTTTACCGCCCTTATCGACGGCATAACGCCGTCACAAAGTACTTTCTGGAAGGGCCTTGTTGCCGGTCTGGTCAATTTGATAATCGGAATCAGTCTGCATCCGTTTGTCGCGGACGGAATGATAACCATGGGGGCCCTGGCGGTCGGCGCATTGTCATACGGCGCCAGTATTACTTTATACATCACGTCGGCGCAACATATGGGGGCCACCCGCGCCCAGATGTTTTTCGCAAGCGCACCGTTTTTCGGCGTGGCATTGTCGGCAGTTGTCCTGGGCGAATCGATTTCCGGTATTCAAATTATTTCGGCCCTTTTACTGGTCGCATCGCTAAGTGCGTTGTTTTTTGATCAGCACCATCATCGACATATGCATAAGGGAACGACACACGAACATTCTCACCGACATGACGACGGCCATCATAACCATACCCACGAGGAAACCGAGTCTTCGCAGAGGCATACCCATTGGCATGTACACGAACCACTGGAGCACAACCACCCTCACTGGCCCGATCTCCATCATCGCCACGAGCATTAAACCGGCTTTATCAGAAACATTGCCATAGGCTCCGATGGCGGCGGATCCTGTCAGCGTCCGGCATCTTCTTTTCCCTTGATTTTCCGCAACATTTTATTACAATGTTTGTTAGTATTGGCAAAAGAAGAAAGGACAACAAAATGCTTAAAGTTTCCGATATCGCCCGCGATGAACTTCTGAAAGTTCTCGAATCCGATATGGCCAAAGACAAGGACCTGATTTTATTCTATCAGGGTTCCGGCTGTCGCGGCCCGGTGCTGGGGATGACTCTCGGGGAACATACCGAAGACATGATAAAAATCGATTCCAACCGGATTGAGGCTTATATCGAGTCTTCACTCAATGACAGTCTCGGCAAAATCGGTGATATTCATATCGATTATATAACCAATGACCTCGGTTCGGGATATTCGATCGTGGTTGGTGAGGATCGTTGTGCCTCAGGCGGATGCAGTTGTTCCGGCGGCGGTCATTAAAGCGCGACGGGATATAATTTGAAAAGGCGGCCATATTCCGGCCGCCTTTTTAATTTGGGTTTTGTATGCCCTGTCTATTTATGCAATGTGCCGCATCCGGCAACCCAGTTTTCGCAGGAGCAGGGGATGGGTCCGGGCGGGGTATCGTATTTATAAGAAATCAGGTACAGGATATCCAGCAGGTTCACGACACAATCGCCGGTGGCGTCGCCGGAGCAGACGGCGTACGGAGTCGGAGCGTCACCGGGCGGCGTGTTGTATTTATAGGCGATCAGGTATAGAATATCGAGCAGGTTGAACAGGCCGTCGTTGTTGGCGTCGCCGGGAGTGCAATCGCAGTTGCCGGCAGAGGTATTGGTAATAACCAGGGCATAATCAACCATGACCGTTATAGAGCCGCTGGCATAAGGATCCGGCGGAACGGACGGGGAATACCAATTCAGGTTCATGAAATTCATAAGCTGGCTCCAGGAATTGGGATAATTGGTCAGGCGGATGGTGGCCGGGGTGTTGCAGCTGTGGGCATAGGCCTCGGTATGATAGCGGTCGTGGTGCTTGGTTCCGTGCGGCCCGGAAATATAGGCGGCGTCGTTGTGAACCGTTGCTCCATGAGCCTGGTCGTTGGCGTCGAAGTACGGGTCGGAGATACAGATGTCATTATCCTCGGTACAGACGCCGGCGACGGTGACATAATGGCCGCCGATTCGGCCGCAACCGGCGGGATGCGGTATTTCGTAGAAGCCCAAAAGCAGGATGACATCGCGGCTGGCCATGACGGAGTCTTTGATAAGCTGGAAGGTGGGGCCGGGGATGAGGGTGGAAGTATAGTCATCGGCAAGGCCGGCCAATACAAGAGAGCTGTCGAAACCGAGTTTAAGATCACTTATAAGGGTTCCCGGCGTGGTAACGTCGGTGCGACAAAGTCCTTTCATATGGGTTATAAGGGGGACAACGTTGTTGGTGTCATGGTCGTCCCATACATTGGCCGGGGCATAACTGCCGACCAGCGGGTAGTGATCGTTTGGAGAGGGGTTTCCGGGTCCAGGATAAAACGGTCTTGGATCGACCGGGCTTGATTCATACTTGGAATCGAACCACCACATGCAATTGGCCAGAGCGGCCGGGCCGCACCAGCTCCAGAACTGGTTGCCGGTGAAAGGTGATTTCCAGTTATCCTGTTTCATGTCGAAATCGGGCATACCATAGGGGGCATAGTCTTCGTAGGATGATTTATAGTATTCACAGGTATCGAGCGGCGGTTCCTCGGTGGGGCAGATGACGAAGGCGCCTTCGATAACGGCATAACACGCCGTTGGCGCGGTCCCCCCGGCCCAGCCGCCGTTGATATTCTCAAAGGAGGTCCAAATCCATTCTTCATGGTAGTCGGTTAAATACAAAGCCCCGGCGAGGGCCGGGCACTGGGAGGAGCTAAGCGTCCCCACTTGGTACACGTGGCCGTCGACCTGGGAGGCGTCGCTGTTGGAGGGCGTTCCGGGCGCTTGAATAAATGGACGATAGGGATCGCTGATGCCGATTCGCTGTTTGAGCGTATCGACGCCGATCATGTTTATCCAATGACCGCCCGTCCGGCATAGATTGGATTGATCCTGATTCATGAAGCCGAGCAGTAAAATAATGTTCTGACTGGCCAAAAGCTGTTGTTTGAGATAATCAAAAGTGGGAAAGCTGACCACCGTATCGGTGTAATCGTTACGTAACCCGGCGTTGGTCAACCAGGTATTGATGCCCGTTTCCATGTCGAAAGGGGTGGTGCCATATTGAAATACTCCCGGAAACATAACTGTGTCATCGGTGGTGAGGCAGGAGGCCAAAGCTTCGATCAGGGGTTTGACGTTTGCACTGTCGTGGTCGTCCCAGCTGCCATAAGACGTTACCAGATTATAATTGTCATTGGGGGCGGGACTTCCGCCACCGGGATAAAACGGCCGGGGGTCGACGGGGTTCGGTTCGAACTTGGAATCCAGCCACCAGAAGCAATTGGCCAGGGCGACGGGGCCGTCATAGGTCCAGCGGCCGAATCCTTTCCAGGTGCTGTCGAGGTGCATGCTGAAGTCGGGCATGCCGGCCGGGCAATAGTCGATGTACCCCTGCTTTTTATATAAGGTGTCGATGATACCGGATATTTGTATGGCCCCTTTCAGGTCGGGTCGATTGCCAATGGTGTACCAGGGCGGATTGAAACCATCGCCGTTCTGCAATGCCCCCGTCAGTCTCAGAATATTCAGCATGCGGGCCGGGCTAATATGATTGGTTGATCCATTGACGGTTTCATTGATGCTCGAAACCAGAGCCACCGCCGATGCGACGTTGGGAGCGGCACTCGAGGTGCCTGCAAAAGTGCTGGTATAGTACAGGGTAGAGTCAAAGCCTTCCGAATAGTATGTACCGTAACCGGTAGTATAGACGTGTTCGCCCCAGCCCTGAAGGTCCACGCGAGCGCCATAGTTGGAAAACGGCATGCGGAAGCGGTCGCCGATAGTCCCGCCGAAGGCAGAGGGGACACCACCGGCCCCGACCATGATGGCCCCGGAATGATTGGCGAGCAAAAACGGTGCATGGCCGGTATTATAAATGGGGTCGTCCAGACATTGATAGCCGTTGCCGGCGGCTTCGACGACATGAATGCCATTGCCGACAGCGGTTACGATTATATTGTACCATGATTCATACCATTCGACAGGAATAAGCCCGGTATCGCTGTTACCGTTGTAACGGGGGCCGGGGTATTGCTGTTCGATAAGCATTATATCACCGGCGTTCAAATAGGACATGGCATTGGTCATGGCCACGCCCAGATACCAGGCCGAATCCTGTCCGGGGGGAGTGACCGGTTTCAGGAAAGTCGGCGCGACGGCCATAGTGACCCCATATGAGGCCCCGGTGGTTCCCCAGCCGTTGGCCATACTGACCAATTCGCCGAGCACGGCGGTGCCGTGATTATTATTGACGAAGGGGTCGCGGGCCTGATAGAGGGTTGGAACCCAGGTGACGATGCTGGTCGGCAGGTCCTGATGCGCCAGATACCAGGAATATTCGAAATCGCAGATGGTTACGGCCGAGCCGGTTCCACCGGGAATAGTCCAGGCATATTCGGCGTCGATACCGTCAAAGGTGGGGTCAAGGTAGCCCTGAAAGGGAGAAAAATCTCCCGGTAGCGGTGCTTCCACCGGGAGGGGAAGAGGCTGGGCCAATTCGACTTCGGGAAGTGCGTTCAGTTGATTGATCCAGTCTTCGGTTTTAATGCCGGTGGGAACGGTGAGTATAAAATAATTATTGAGGTCGGCGATTTCGCGACCGGTGGTATATTGAGCAATCTGCCTCATTTCTTCCAATTTTGCTTCATCGACGGACATTCTTACCCAGACGCCTCCGTCATCCCGGATTGACTCTATAACACCGACCGCCTTATCGGTTTGAAGAGTCCCGGTGGTTCGATCATAGGGTGTGTTTTGGTCATCGAGGCCGATATCGAGGTCATCCATGAATTTGACTTCGACATGGCGCCTATCGAACCAATCGGGGATGGCGGTGACGGGGGATTTATCGGGAATATGTCGCGGTCGAAGATCGGTCGCCGCCGATAACGATACAAAGAAAAGAAGCGTGACAATAATTGCCACGGTCGGAGCGGTAGCTCTGGTACACATAGCTTTTCCCTTTGCGTAGTTTTTACATATAAAATTTTGCCTTTTGGGCATGCGGCCTTAAGATATTATTTTATCGAGATGTCCGTTCGGAAGAATATAACGTCTTGGCGTATTATCAGTTAATAATAATATAGCGTATCGGCGTTTGCGGTCAAGAATTTAATTTGGCGGGGGGTGTTAAAAAAAGGGCGACTTGTTTAGGCCGCCCCTTAAAAATCAAATGTTTATGAGGACCAAGCCGGTCCCGGCCCAGCAGGGTGATTATACAAAAAGGCGATCAGGGAAAGAATGTCGAGTAAGTTGACATTGGAATCGCCGTTGGCGCCGAGAAGTCCATCGCAGCCATTCGGATTGCCCGGCCCGTGAGGATTATTATATAAGTGCCCGATAGTAAACAATATATCCAGCAGGTTAACGGTTAGGTCGCTGTTGGCATCGCCGGAGATTCCCTAATTTAAGGTGTATTTAATTATGGCATTGGCACCATCAACCGCCTGCGATAGGAAAATACCAATGCATACCAGATTTGCCAGTCCCGGCAGGATGCCGACATATGGAATGCAGGCGGCCAAAACCAAAATCGCCACGGTCAATCCCAGACTTTCGGAAACCGGCGGGGCGGGAATCCCGGCTTCGCGCACATAACGGTTGTAATCCTGCGCCCAGCCATGATACACCTGGAAAACCCAATAGAGATTGAAAAACGGAATGAACATGAAGCCGACGGCTTTCCCCGGAGTGGCGCGCGGGTGGCCGGGCTGAATGGCCGTCCAGAGACGATGAATCAGGACGCAGAGCATGATCGCCGCGAAAATCATCGTAAGAATAGCCAGAATCCATAAGGGTATGGCATCATCGGATCCATAACCGACCATGAAGCTCATAGCCATGACGGTGAAGAAGATAGAAGCGCCGGCGCCTCCAATGAAGGAACCGATAAAGAGGCCTTTGGAAATAAATCGTTGGTCGCTCGGTATGGGCTGACCATAAGATTGCGTGTCAGCTGTCGGGTATGCCGTGGGCTGAAATCCAGCCGAAACCAGTTCCGGATTATTGCCGATTGATGACATTGTCTGCGGGCGATACCATGCTTTTTGCCCAACGATTCCGGGTATATTTATGAAGGCAATCAACAGCAGGACCCATGCCGCGATTCTGATGAAATCGAAGAAAAACGAATAGTCCCAGTAGGCAAGGCCTAATGCGGCGGCAATCTGATAGAAAAGGGGCAGAATAACCAGTATCCCGAAACCGATTGCGCCCAGAAGACCGGGACGTGTTCCCCTGAATTTAATAATGAAGACGACGCCGCAGGCCGCGGTGAGCAGCCAGATACCCCAGCCCAGTATTTGTGATTGAAATACGCTCATTGATATGCCTTTCACATAAAGTTTGACCGGCCAAACCGAGCCGTTAATTTGAGCAACCAGAGATGAATAATGTTTTCAAGGCGATTAATCAATGGCAAAAATGGAAAAGTTTATCGTTTATGGGGGCTGTATAGAGCAATAAAGTCATGCTCTCGTAAGACTAGATGATATTGTTATGGTTGGAGAATGCCTTCAATAAAAAAATGCCGAAGGGGGGATTTGAACCCCCATGCCCGTTCGAGCACTGCGCCCTGAACACAGCGTGTCTACCAATTCCACCACTTCGGCATTTTTAAAGCGGTTTCAATATATAAATAAATCGTCCGGCGGCAACAGTTTTTTTGGCCCCTTCGGAAAACAATCGGCGAGTTTATCCGGTTGACGTGTGTTGAGTTAAGGCTTTTCGGGAGAAGTTTTAAACCGCCCGGACACTTTTGTCCAGGCTATGTCCATGGCCATGGCGATTAAAACAACCCAGCCGATTTGAGCCGGATACATAATTCGGGGCCCCTGGGCGATTACAAAACCTGAAAGGACCACAAAGTAGAAATATAACAGCCCGGCCACAAGCACGGTTTTGATATTCCCATTGATGCACAAATAGATGATGGCAATCAATGTCGCCAGTAGAACAAATAAGCCATAGTTCATATTTAAGTAGTGCAACAAGTTTCCAGCAATTGTTTTGGCAGTTGCCACAGGTGAGGTACGCATCAGATTCCAATAAGTCTGACCGGCGAATTCGGAATAAGTGCCATAATAGTCGGTTGAGATATTGTCCCACCCTTTCAGCTCGTTAATGAGTGAATCCAGCTCCTGGGCGTATGTCCGGCCCGAAATGGCGGCCTTTATCTGGGCCGACCCTTTAAACATTGCGGTCGGCTCGGCAAAGGAGATCTTTCGAAAATTGTGGTAATGGTCGTTGTGGGCCGCCCAGGCGATGGTGATTAAGGCAAATACTATAATGGTTGCGAATATTCCTGTATAATCCTTTAATTTCCGGAGTTGCCCTTTTCTAAACCCGAAATAAAAGATAATAAAAATGAAAATGAGAAACTGGCCGACCGAACGAGTCAGGGTGGCCAGGGCCAGAGTCAGGCCCGCCAGAGCCATTAGCCGAACATTGCCGGATTTCATCCCTTTGATAAAAAACAGCAAAGCCATGATAGCGAGCGGGAAAAACAGATTCTCCGACATAAAATAATGCGGTGTGGTTACGGCGACGGGTGAGACGGCATTGATAAACCCGGCGATGAAGGCCGCTCGCAGTGTTCCTCCCAAATTCAGGACCAGTAAGGCCAAAAGAACCGACGATAAAGCTCCGATAAAACTTTGGACTATCAGAAAAGCGATGGGGTCGTATCCAAGGATAACGTGCAAAATGCCCAGAAAGACCGGGTAGCCGGGGCCGAATATCACGATTCCTTTGGTCTTTATATCGAAATTTTCGACGATTGCGGAAGCGGCGTCGAGGTAATTTTGAGAATCAGGCCCGTGGATGCCGACCTGCTCCGGGGGCAATCCGGCGGTGCAATAGGCAAGAGAAACCAGCCTGATGATAAGGGCCAGGGTAAAAACCGACAGTAGAATTTTATTTTTGCTGATCAATTCCCCGGAATTTGTGGTCTTTAAATATGTCGATATCTTACCCAATGTAACAACTTACATTATATAATGATGATTTGTCAAGCTCATGATAATTTCATTGTGATTGGTGACGGGATATAAATCAGCCAACAAAAAAAGGCCGCCTGGAAACACAAGGCGGCCCATTTCATTAAGTCGTATTGTCTAATTCAGATACGCCCGTAGAGACCGGCTGCGGGAAGCATGGCGCAGGCGCCGGATAGCTTTCTCCTTGATTTGACGGACCCGTTCGCGGGTGAGCGAAAAGCGGGCTCCGATTTCTTCAAGCGTCAGCGCCTTTTCGTAATTCAGCCCGAAATACAGGCTGATGACTTCGGCTTCGCGCGGGGTCAGGGTGTCCAGGGCCTTTTCGATTTCCAGCTTGAGCGAATGCTCGAGCAGTTCCTCATCGGGGGCCGGTTGATATTCGTCTTCGAGAATGTCGATGAGCGAATTGTCCTCCGACACCGAAAACGGGGCATCGAGCGACAGATGCGAGTTGGAAATTTTGAGGGTATCGGAAACCTCGCCTTCGGACAGGTCGAGTTCCCGGGCGATTTCATCGGGCGAGGGTTCGCGGCCCAAGTCTTGTTCCAGCGAACTGGAAATCTTGCCGATTTTGTGCAGGGTGCCGACCCGGTTGAGGGGCAGCCTGACAATGCGGCTTTGCTCGGCCAGAGCCTGCAGTATTGCCTGACGAATCCACCACACGGCATAGCTGATAAATTTGAAGCCACGGGTTTCATCGAACCGCTTGGCCGCCTTTATCAGGCCGATGTTACCTTCATTGATCAAATCGGCCAGGGACAATCCCTGGTTTTGGTACTGCTTGGCGACAGAAACGACGAAGCGCAGATTGGCCTTGGTTAATGCTTCCAGGGCGGCTTTTGAGCCCTGCTTTATTTTTTTGGCCAGCCGGACTTCCTCGTCTGCCGAAATCAGAGGAGTCTCTCCGATTTCACGGAGGTACAGGTCCAAGGACCTGTCTTCATCGCGGTATTTTAGCGATTGTTTAGCCACGAAGAATGTTCATCCTCCAGTTTGAGTTGATATCCTATTTCTCAAGTTCAGGGCCTGACGGCCTTGTACTCGATCGACCCCCTGGGATCCACGAGCAGAATAGGAATAGCCTTTTTTATATCCCTGCTTTTTTCTGCTGCCTGTTGCAAATCGACCAGGTTTTTTACTTCTATGCCATCTATTTGCGTGATTATCGAACCGGGTAAAATTCCCGCCCGATAAGCCGCCGAATTTCTTGCCACACGGTTTATATATATACCGGGAAAATAATCCGAACCGATGCGTTGCGCGATTTCGTTGGTGTAAGCCAGCAGTTCCATCCCCAGCCAGGTTAAAACCTGTCCGGTGGTGTTGAACTGGTCGGCATGGGCGCGCTGGTAGGATTCCCGGTCAATTATTGTAGTCGTCACGGTTATAGGTTTGCCGTTTCGTATCACCTCAATTTGGGACGGCACGTTTTTGGGAGCCGTAGCAATTAATACGGAGAATTGGGCCATTTCAGTAATGTCGTGGTTGTTAAATTTGGACAATATATCGCCGCCGACTATTCCGGCCCGGTCGGCCGGGGAATCTTTGAATACGGAATCGATCAATACCCCTCTGACCTTGTTGAGGCCCTGTCGCCGGGCGACTTCCGGGGTAACGTCGGATAACCATACCCCCAGCCAGCCGCGGCTTACTTTTCCCGATTCGATCAGGTCGGGCACAATGGCGCGGGCGATGTTAATCGGGATGGCAAAGCCGATTCCGACCGAACCGCCGGATGGACTCGAAATGGCGGAATTAACGCCGACCGCTTCGCCGTCGAGATTTATCAGCGGTCCGCCGGAATTGCCCGGATTAATCGAGGCATCGGTTTGTATAAAATCCTGATATTGCGGGGTTCCTTCGCCGAAACGGAGGTTGGTTCGACCCTTGGCCGAGATAACGCCGACGGTGACGGTCCGGTCCAGCCCCACCTGCGGGAAGGGGTTACCAATGGCGATGCTCCAGTCGCCGACCATGATGTTGTCCGAATTGCCGAAGGGAATGAAGGTTATTTTTTCTTTCGGATCGACTTTGAGCACGGCCAGGTCGGTTTGCGGGTCGGCGCCGACCACCTTAGCGTCATAGACGTAGCCGGTGGAAGTGCGAACGACCACCCGCTCGGCGTTACGGATGACATGGTTATTGGTCAAAATATAGCCGTCCTCGCGGAAGAAAAACCCGGAGCCATAGGAAGTCGACGGTTCCTGCGGGATCTGGAAAAAGCGCCAGAACAAATCGTCATAATAACGATTATCGCTGCGGATGGTGGCGGAAATATTGACCACGGCATCCTGCACTCTTTCCACGACCGCCACGAAGGGCGAGCGGTATTTCCCGTCGCTGTCTTTTACCACCGGGTAAGTATCGGTGCCGTCTATATCGGCGACGGCTTTCGGTTCCAGATTCAGATTGGAGGCAATAACGACCCCCAAAATAATCAAACCGATAGCCAGAAATACCCAGCGGAAATAAGAATAAGCGTCCCTATCGCCCCTTATCGGGCGTTGAGATCTCCCGTTCAATATGTCTCCTCCAAAACGGATAACTACCCATAATACGAAAATTTCATATGTTCGTCAATACTTTTTTTACTTGACAAAATTTTAAAAGTTTCAAAAGTAAAAAATGGCTTAAAAATCTTTTATGGCCAAATAGTCTTTCCGATGATTTCGATTCCGACGGCGGGCGTTGACATTTGGATTGGCGTTTTATATACTTTTGGGCAATGTCCACAGAAAACTTTACAGCGGCGATAATCGCAACGGGCCGCATGCTTTATGACCGCTTTTTAGTTACCGCCAGTGAGGGTAATTTATCGCTTCGCGAGCCATCGGGACGAATCCATATTACGGCCGCCGGGTCGTGTCTCGGGCGGCTGGATGGCTCGGATGTGGTTTTAATCGACGAAAAGGGCCGGCAAACGGCGGGGGAGAAAAAGGCCTCCTCGGAATATCGGCTTCATCTGGCCGTGTATAAAGGCCGTCCCGATATTATGGCGGTCTGCCATGCTCATCCACCTCATGCCACGGCCTTCGGAGTAGTTGATTGCGGTTTCCCGCGGCCATTTTTGCCGGAGGCGGTGTTGTTTGTCGGGGAGGTGCCCCTGGTCGATTATGCCACCCCGGGAAGTGAAGAACTGGCCTGCAATCTGGACCGGCATCTTGGGGGACATGAGGCCTTCATACTGAAAAACCACGGTGTATTGACGCTGGGTCAAAATATGGCCGAGGCCTTTGGCCGGATGGAAATGATTGAAAATCTGGCGCGAATTGCCTATATTGCCTCGGCTCTGGGGGAAATAAAACCGCTGGGTCGGGATGAAATCCGCCGGCTGGAAAAGATAGGGAAATCATTAAACACCGACAGGTCGGCCGATGATTAAGAAAGTAATTCTGGAAAAATCCGACAAGCTGTATCATTTTCCGTTCGATATCGAGGAATTCCTGCCAAAAAGAAAGCTGGTTCGCAATCTCAAACGACTTCCGATAATTGACCTGGCCAAATTCCGCTGGATGCCGGAAACAAAGGACTATGGTATCGATTCTCAAGGACGGCTGGCTCGCCGTGATGATATTGCCGACTTCAGAATAATTTTATCCGAGTGGCTTAAAAACGAATTCGGCGTCAAAGTCATTCCCGGCAAAGAAATTTATATCGGCCAGGGAATCCGCCGCATGGTATTTGATGCCTGTCTGGCTTTTGTCGATCATGGCGATATGGTCCTGTGTCCGGAACCGGGGATTTCGTTTTATCGAAAGATGGTAATTGCCGCGGGCGGAGTGCCGGTAACATATCCCGTGTCGAAAAATACCGACTATAAGCCATCGCTGAAAATTATAACTTCCAATCTGGGCAAAGCGGCCAAGATTCTTTTCATCAATAATCCTCATAATCCGACCGGCATGATGCTGGACCGGACCGATCTATCGGATCTGGTGCGGATGGCCTCGAAAATGAATATTTTTATAGTTAATGACGCCGCTTATTGTTCTATGGCCGAAGAAAAGTATGTATCTCTGCTGGCGGTTCCGGGAGGGTTGAAGACCGGGCTGGAGCTGTTTTCGGTTCCATTCACCTTCGGACTGCCCTATATCCCATTCGGGTTTGCGGTCGGTCAGCCGGAGATAATCCGGGGACTGGAAATATCCGGCAAAACTATTGGTAATATAATCCCTCTGGCGTGGATAGAACGGGCGGCGGAGGCAATCGGTCAATACCCATCGAAAGAACTTAAAGATGCCCGCAAAGCCGTGGCCGAAACGCGCCATGAGGCCGCCGGTCTGGTGGAAAAATACGGCTGGGAAATAGTCGGGGGCAAATCCTGTCCCTTTTTGTGGATAAAAATCCCCGGTCGCCGCCTGGCTGTAACGCTGGCGCAGACGCTTCTTCGGCGCAAGGGTATTCTGGTTTTGCCCGGTAACGCTTTCGGGGAATCCGGTGATGGGCATTTTCGGTTGTCGCTGACATCATCGGTCGAGGACTACCGGCAGGCCCGGATGCGGCTGGAATCGGGTGTGACGATTCTTTCCAGGAAAAGGGATAGATAATGGATGTGATCAGATTAAACAGGATGGTTTTCTATGGCTATCACGGGGTCAGCGCCGCCGAGAAAGAGACCGGCCGCCGATTTGAAGTGGATTGTGAGCTTGAAACCGACCTGGCTCCATCCGGGCAAACCGACAATCTGACCGACACCATTGATTATGTGGCGGTGTTCACGTCGGTCAGGGAAATTGTCGAGGGCAAGGCGTTCTCGCTTCTGGAATCGTTGGCCAAGGCCATTGCCGAAGAGCTTCTGGCCAAATTTGCGGTTTTCCGGGTGACGGTTCGTGTCCGCAAGAAGACCCCGCCGATACCGGGAACCATAGATAATATCGAGGTTGAGGTTTCGCGACATCAGCCTGATGCGACCCGGATATTGTCCGATAATAAAGAATAAAAAGGAGGTCGCATGAGCGAGACTGTCTTTTTATCGCTGGGGTCGAATCTGGGTGATCGGGAAAATAACCTGGCCAGAGCGGTGAAAATGATTTCGACGCTGGAGGGGTTCGAAACGCTGGCGTGTTCTTCGCTGTATGTCAGCCAACCGGTCGGGATGGACGACAGGGCGCCGGATTTTATGAATATGGTCGTGGAAGGCAAATACAAGTACCGTCCATTGGAGCTTTTAAACAGCCTGCAGGAAATCGAAAAGAAACTCGGGAGGACCGATAAAGGCGAACTGAAGCCACGGACGATAGATATCGACATCGTGTTATTCGGCGAGCAGATTATCGAGCAGAGAAACCTGTCGATTCCGCATCGAAAAATGCTGGAGCGGGAATTTGTGCTGGCGCCGCTTCTTGAAATCGATGAAAATTTGATTCATCCCGTGACACGCGAGAAAATTTCCATATATTACCGGGAAATAAAAAGCAGGGATCTGACTTTATACAAAGAATTTGCCATAAAGCATGTTTGAATCCAATTATATCGCCATTGAAGGCGTCATAGGCGTCGGCAAATCGACATTTGCCAGAATGCTGGCCGAGCGGATAGGAGCCGAACTGGTCCTGGATGAAGCCATGGACAATCCCTTTTTGGTGGATTTTTATAAAAATCAAAAAAGATACGCCTTTTCGACGCAGTTGTTTTTTTTAATGACCCGTTATCAGCAACAGCAGGCGCTGGTGGCTCGCGACCTGTTCGCCCAGAAAATCGTCGCCGATTATTCTTTCAACCGCAATCAGATTTTCGCCTCGATAACGCTGTCCAATCGGGAGCAAATACTATATAACAAACTGGTGCCACTTCTGACCGCCGACATCCCCAAGCCGGATCTGACGGTGTATCTTCAGGCTTCGACGCCGGTACTCATGGAACGCATTCGCAGGCGTAACCTGTCGTTTGAGCGGCCTATCAGTACCGACTATATCGAGCAGTTGAACGAGTCCTTCAATTATCATTTTTTCCATTTTACGGAAACGCCGCTGTTGGTGGTCAAGACCGATGATATCGATTTTGTCAGGAATTCCGAGGATTTCGACAATCTGGTGAAAATCATCGAAAAACCGATGGCCGGAAAAAAGTATTACGTTCCCGCCGGTCACGCCGCGATATCGGGGTAATCTCTTGGACAATAGCGAAAAAAGAAAAAAGATCACGATTCACACCCTGGCCGAGAAGAAACGCAAAGGCGAAAAGATTGCGGTTTTGACGGCCTATGATTATTTCACGGCCCGCTTTCTGGATCGGGCCGGAGTCGACGCTCTTCTGGTCGGCGATTCGGTGAGCATGGTGCTCTATGGCAACGACACGACGCTGGCCGCCAACATGGAGATCATGCTGGCGCATACGAAAGCGGTGGCGCTGGCGAAACCCTCGGCACTGGTCATCGCCGATATGCCGTACATGTCCTATCAGCCGTCGTTTGATATCGCCATCGAAAATGCCGGCCGGTTTATGCGGGAAGCCTCATGCGAGGCGGTCAAGCTGGAGGGGGGGCTGGAGATGGCGGCGACGATCAAGCGTATCACCGACTGCGGGATTCCGGTGATGGCTCATATCGGGATGACACCGCAGTCGATTCATCGTTTCGGCGGCCCAAAAGTTCAGGGGCGGGCCGACAAGTCAAAGCAATATCTGCTCGAATCGGCGCAGGCGGTCGAAGAAGCCGGAGCGTTCGCGATGGTGCTGGAACTGATACAGCGCGACACCGCCGCCGAAATTACCAAAGCGGTCGGCATTCCGACCATCGGTATCGGGGCCGGGCCGGACTGCGACGGGCAGGTGCTGGTTATCAATGACATACTGGGGTTGTACGATACTTTCAAGCCGAAATTCGTACGGCGCTACACCGAATTGCCGCCGCTTATCGAAAAAGCCGCACGGGCCTTTGTCGAAGATGTTAAGTCCGGAAAGTATCCGTCGGACGAAGAGTCCTTTTAAGCTTATCAAATCGTCTTATTCATACGTTGTAATCGGGACATCGTGACGTCATCGCTGCTCCTAACGCGTTATGATTTTATAGGTTATGTCAAAATGGGTTCGTATTTGAATATTTTTTATTTTTTTGTCCCCTTCCCCGGCGTGGTAATTTGGATGTAATGGCATGCACCATAACATAGTGCAACGCGTTAAAATAATATCGGGTGGGGGGTACACAGATAAAAACCTTTCATGCTCATGGTTTATGTCGCGCCTGCCGTCCGCTCAATACAAAGGACAATGGGCGGTTACGGTAAAATGGGTTCGTTCTTGAATTTTTTTCATTTTTTGCTCCTTCCCCGACGCGGAATTGTGGATATAAGTTTAGCCGTCATAATAAAGGGGGACGGGCGAAATTAACAGCGGGTTGGGGGGGAAATATGTTCTGATTGGATGGATGTGGAAGGTAAAGGAGTGTATTGCCGGGATGAACGGTGCTAAAAACCTGCTATAGAGTAGCGGGCCGCCCGGGCCCGGGCCATCATTCCCACGGCAAGCCGTGGGCGACCCCAGCCTTCCGCTCGTAATACGTCGACGGGGCGATCGGCAACACTGCACAGATCGGC
>CAYWLR010000030.1:0-24823 GCA_964459465.1 uncultured Ignavibacteriaceae bacterium
TACGTATACACGGTTCAGCCCGAAAACAAGGTTTATCAGGGAACGCGGGAAAACAACGCCTATGATAAGTACAATTATTTTCTAACGGCGAAATATCTTGTCGGCAAGAACGGGTCAATCGGTTATTCGGGGCATGTATACCGCGACCGCCATGGGCTGCCGGGGACGGCGTCGCAGCCCAGCCCGACGGCTTATGCCATAGATCGCCGCCTGATGAACACAATCAATCTGGATTTTGCCGGGAATAAGGGGAGTGGCGGTCGTCTGACGGCCGGATATACCCGGCTGGAGCAAAGTTTCGTTGAACCGAATGTTTCCTTGCCGCCGGCGCTGCGGTTCGATAATCATTATGTCAACGATATTTACGACGTGAATGTATACAGGAAAGCAACGCTTCCCAGGCGATTGGAAATGCAAATCGGCGGCCAATGGCGGCATGAGACGCTCGACCATGAAGACTATTATGTCCCGCGCTTTTCCATGAACCGCTCCACCCGTAATAATTACAGTCTGTACTTGTCGGCTTCGCGAATATCCGAGTTATCGGTACACGGTATTTTTGATTTTATATCCGCCGGCGGGACCCTGCGCCATGATATTACCCGCACCATAAAGGATTTCACATCGGTGCGCGATACGGTGACCAATAACGGCGCCGATTTTCTTTCGCCTCGGGTCACTTTGGCTCTGGGTAAAAACACCGGATTTGCATATACGCTTTCGACTTCCTGGGGACGTTCGATGAAAATCCCGCCCATCAATGCCTTGTTCTGGCAGGGAGACGCCCTATCCGGGGGTAATCCCGGACTGAAGCCGGAAAAATCGGAGCAATTCGAAATCGGCATTAAAGCGGAATATGATTACAAAATGTTGTACCTTTCCGCAGGATTGACCTGGTTTGATACAAAAATCGAGGATATCATCGTCTGGATGCCCCTTTACGGCGGCTGGCGACCGGTCAACCGCAATTCAGCCCGGATTACCGGGCACGATGATTTTATCACCATCGGTTTATTCGATAAACGTTTTGAATTTAGTTATAAAAATACGGCCGCCTCTCCCCTCAACAAAACGCCGGGGCATAATACGTACGATAGCGATTTGCCATTTTCGCCGCGATATGCGACAACGTACTCGGTCAAATTCGATCTGGATCATGTTTATGGAGCATACACTTTCCGCCAGAGCGGACGGGCTTATACCAATGAAGCCGCCACCAAATATTACGATGCCTATGATATTCACAACGTACGACTGGGCGGCAAATATGAAATTAAAAGGAACTGGGTCTTAAATCTTGATTTAAGTTTTGATAATATACATGATGAAAATTATGTCCTGATCGCACATTATCCCATGCCGGGTTACTCATGGGGTATTTCATGCGGTATAAAATATCAACCCGATTGATTTTGGAGGATTAAGTATGAAAAGATGGCTAATAGTTACCTTTGTCATATGGGGAATAATATTTTCCAGTAGTAAGGCCGTGGAGCCGTACGCCTACGTCATCAACACCACCGGCGAAACGCTTTCTAAAATCAACCTTGCCAGCGGCATGGTGCAAAATGACATCATTACTCTTGGATCGGATATATTGTCATACCCCAATCAGATAGTCATTCGGGACACGCTGGCATATGTCATAGCCTCGGGCACAAATGAAATACAGATAATCAATCTGGCTGATGAGACGACGGTGGATTTTATCCCCATGCCGCAGTATTCCAATCCGTACTGGATGGATTTTCTAGATGCGCAATACGCCTATGTTTCGTTGCTTTTCAATAATAGTGTGGCGCAGGTGGATGTCATAAATAAAACGATCGTGGGTGAAATTCCGGTGGGAAACGGGCCGGAAGGACTGGTTATTACAGGCGGCAAAGTTTTCGTCGCCAACAGCGCCTATAATTTTTCGACCGGCGGCTATGACCCGGGAACAGTTTCGGTGATCGATATTGCCACCAATACGGTCATTAAGACGATCAGCACCAATCTTAATCCGCAAATGCTTTGTCTCGATGATTCGGGCCATATACACGTCGTCTGCACCGGAGATTATGCAGGGGAAACGGGTCGGATTAATGTCATCGACCCGATAAATGAAACGGTTGTGGCATCATTCGCGGTCGGCGGCTATCCGGCCCAGATTAGTATCGGCCCGGACGGCGTCGCCTATGTCTGCGCCCCGGACTGGACATACAACAGCCGGATATTTACTTACAACGCGGTAACATATGAAATTTATCATGACAACCATAATCCTATAACAGTCGGGGTTAATACCAACGGCATATGCCTGTTTCAGGATACGACCTGTTTCACGGCCAGTTTCGACGATACCATCAGGGTGATTGATTCCTCGGGGACGTATCTAAAAAAATATGCCGTCGGGGATAACCCGCTGACGATGGATTTCAATTATCTGCCGGGGGATGCCAATGGTGATTATGACGTCAACCTGCTCGACATTCTCGTTTTGATTGGCTGGATATATGGCGACGACCAAGCGCCCCGCTGGCCCATCTGGCGGGCCAATGTCAATGGCGATGCAAGTTATAATCTGCTGGACATTCTATGCCTAATAGCCTTCGTATATGAAGACGGCCCGCGGCCGATTGCCAGCGCCCGGTGGTTGCGGCGATGAAAATGCGGCAATATAATCAATCATTCCGTTTATTAATATCCCGCGGTATTGACACCACCCTTGTTCCGGCCACGCGGTCGCCGAAACGGGCTTTCTCGGGAGAATTAAAAATCAAGACAACGCCAGGAATATTCAGTACGGGCAAAGCATCGACTATACGAAGAAGATTTCTTATAAAAGCCCGCTTTAGTCCGCAAGTCGTGGCATCGACTCCGATGACATGAAGGCCGAGTAATTTTTTGCCAAGCGTCGCTCCGTGGATTCCCTCGGTGTACACGAAATATGCGAATATGGTAATTAAGAATATCAGGCAGAGCGGGTCGGTCACAAACCAGCCATAGCTCCAGGTATGATCGGCCGATGTCATAATCCAGGCCCCTTTAACCAGTTGTGTAATTGGAAAAAAGATAAGGCTTAAAAAGAGAAAATCGATAAAAAGGGCCCAAAAGCGTGGTCCCAGATCGGCGAACCGGAGGCTTGGAAAGGATTTTAGCCTATTTTCGGACAAAACTCTCTTCTTCCATTCAGATCAATTAAATCGACCGTATGTCAACAGTGAAAGTCTTTATCCTGCTTAGTATTAAATTACAGAATTCAATATTCGGGGACAAGGTTTTATATCGATTGGAGTAAATCCGGTAAACAGATCAATTGATCGCGATATTTATTAATTTTTTGAAATTTTGCTCAAAAGTGTTGATGAATCCAAGCATATTGTATATATTGACTTATGCTTATACGCCCGGCTTAGTGAATATTTTCACTAATTAGCCCAGCGGGTTTTCCGGTCGGTCTGAGGACTCACCGGCCACAACGAAGGGCAAATTGGCATAATGCGGCAAATAAATATTTATATAAATTCAACGAGGTTGTGATGTCGCGAGAAATTACTTCAAAGAATATCGACGACAAACTCAAACAAAAAATCAGGGAAATCAGCGGCGAAATTGTCCAGCAATGTATGCAATGCGGGACCTGCTCCGGCTCGTGCCCGATGATCGAGCATCTCGATTACTCCCCCCGCCTGTTGATGGCCCTTCTCCAATGGGGTCAGACGGAAAAGGTTCTTGGATCCAACACCGCCTGGATATGCGCTTCCTGTCATGTTTGTCAGGCCCGATGCCCGCGCGGCGTGGAAATTCCCCGCGTCATGGAAGCTGTCCGCCTGTTAAAACTGCGGACCAATGTCAACCATATTGAACCTTCCAACCTGCAGCCGGAAGAGATTATCGATCTGCCGCAGATCGCCATGGTCTCCGGGTTTCGCAAGATGACATCGTAAAGGAGCCCCCCGATGAAAATTGGATATTATCCCGGTTGCACGCTCAAGACCAAAGCCCGCAATCTCGAGGAGTCGGCCTTGGCGGCATTGAAGGTTCTGGGCGTCGAAGCGGTCGAACTGCCCCGATGGAACTGCTGTGGCGCGGTGTATTCTCTGGCCGATGATGACCTTATTCATCTCATCGCCCCGGTGCGCGATTTGATTCGTGCCAAGGAAAGCGGCCACGACACGCTGTTGACGCTGTGCTCCATGTGTTATAACACGCTGGCGCGCGCCAACGACATCATGAAAAACGATGCCGAAAAGGCCAAAACGATCAACATGTTCATGGACGAAGAACCGGACTATGACGGTTCGGTCAAAGTTGTCCACATGCTCGATTTCATGCGCGATCAGTACGGCTGGGATAAACTCAAAGAGAAAGTCAAGGTACCGCTTAACGGTTTCAAGGTGGGACCGTACTATGGTTGCACCCTGCTTCGTCCCAAAGAAGTGGCGCTCGACAAGGTTGACCGGCCGACCATTTTCCGTGAATTCATGGAAACCCTCGGAGCCGATGTAATTGACTACCCGATGGCCACGCAGTGTTGCGGGTCATATCAGGTTCTCGGGGCGCCGGACATCACGCTTAAAATTTCGCATGACATCATCCGTGACGCCCTGGCCCACGGAGCGGAGGCGCTGGCGCTGACCTGTCCTTTGTGCGATTTCAATCTGGGCAAGCGTCAGGATCTGATGATCGGCAAGTTCGACGGCGCCAAGGACATGCCGGCGTTCTATTTCACCCAGCTTCTCGCCGTCGCGTTGGGACTTCCGGTTGAAGCCTGTCATTTCGACCTGAACCGGGCCAGCGCGTTGAGCATATTGAGGCAAAAAGGATTGATTAAAGAAGCATCCGCCGCATAAACGGCAAAAAAAGTTTGATATAGAGGTGTGAGGAAAAGATGAGTTCCACAACAGATGCCGCCACCGGTGTAAAACCGCAGGTCGCGGCCAAGATGATTCCCATCTTCGTCATGGGCAAAAAATATGAGGTTCCCGACTCGCTGACGATTATGAAAGCCATCGAATACGCCGGATACAAATATATCCGGGGTTGCGGCTGTCGCGGCGGCGTATGCGGGGCCTGCAGTACCGTTTATCGCAAACCGGGCGACTATAAAATCTATACGGGGCTGGCGTGCCAGACGGTGGTCGAACCGAACATGTATTTGACGCAGTTGCCGTTTTATCCGGCGATAAGGGCGACTTACAATTTCGAGGATCTTCAGGGAAGGCCCGAAGAAATCTATGAACTGTATCCCGAAGTTTTTCGCTGTGTCGCGTGCAATGCCTGCACCAAAGTCTGTCCGATGGACGTGCAGGTCATGGATTACATCGCGGCTATCAAGCGCGGGGATATCAAGGCGGCGGCGGAGATTTCCTTCGACTGTATCCAGTGCGGCCTGTGTGCCAGCCGTTGTTTTGCGGAAACGCCGCAGTACCATATCGCCCAGCTCGCCCGTCGCCTGAACGGGGCGTATTTGACGCCGCGGGCCGAGCATCTGGCGACGATGGTGGCCAATATCGAGGCGGGGCGGTACAAAACCGGGCTTGAGGAACTCAAGGCCATGAACGCTGAAACGCTTCGGAAAACGTATCAGGAACGGGAACTGGAACCCGCCACGGCGGGCGACGACTGGACACCCAAAGACACAAGATATCTCTAAGAGGTTTGATATGCCATATCCAGAGGAATTAAAGCAATTAATAAAAATAGTCGAATCGACCCGTGCGGAGCGTGTCGAACGTAAACGAAAGAACGAAGAAGTCCCTTTTCTTTCGCTCGACCAGCGCACCGAAATGTTGCAGTACCATCCCGATGTCAAGGAAGAAGGGCGCCGGGAGCTCAAGGTCGGTCCGTCCAAAGGGTACCGCATCGCCCATGAAATGGCCGACGTCCTGGAGGCCAAAAGCCGTGTTGACCCGGCCAAAATAGACTTGAGCAAAATCGATTATGAAACCGACGTGCTGGTCATCGGCGGCGGCGGTTCGGGGACGGCCGCGGCCCTGTACGCCATAAAGCACGGGTGCAAAGTAATCATTGCAACCAAGCTTCGTCACGGCGACGCCAACACCATGATGGCCGAGGGCGGCATCCAGGCCGCCTCCAAGGGTCATAAAGACAGTCCGTACTATCATTATCTCGACGTCATGGGCGGCGGGCATTTCAAGAATGTCCCGGAACTGGTCGAGACGTTGGTGACCAAGGCGCCCGATGCCATCAAGTGGCTGGAATCGCTGGGGTGCAATTTCTCGAAAGACCCCGACGGACGTTTGCGTACCATCCACGGCGGCGGGACATCGCGTAAGAGGATGCACTATGCCGCCGACATCACCGGCGCCGAAATGATGCGCACGATACGCGACGAGGCGCGCAATCACCCGGATGGAATCCAGGTGATCGAGTTCTCCCCTGCGGTTGAGTTGATTCTCAACGACAAGGGTCAATGCGCCGGAGCGGTGCTGTATAATCTCGAAACGGAAGAATATCTCATTGTCAAAGCCAAGGCGGTCGTCATGGCCACCGGCGGCTGCGGTCGTTTGCACATACAGGGATTCATGACCACTAATCATTACGGCGCGACCGCCGACGGGATCGTCATGGGTTACCGGGCCGGCGTCCCGGTCTGCTTTTTGCACACGGTGCAGTACCATCCGACCGGAATCGTGTTTCCGGAGCAGGCCGAAGGCATCCTGATAACGGAAAAATTCCGCGGTTCGGGCGCCAATCTGGTCAATATCGACGGATTGCAGTTTGTCAACGAGCGCGAACCGCGCGATGTCGAGGCGGCGGCGATCATCAAGGAATGTGTCGTCAAGGCCAAGGGCATTCCGACGCCGACGGGCAAGCTCGGCATCTGGCTGGATTCGCCGATGATCGATATGCTCCAGGGTGAGGGAACGGTCGAACGGGAATTCCCCGGCAAGTTCATTTTGTACAAACGGTTCGGGATCGATATATCGAAGGAGCCGATGCTCATCTATCCGACTCTGCACTATCAAAACGGCGGGCTGGAATTCAAAAACACTGGCGAAACCGGACTGGCCGGCCTGTTTGTCGGCGGCGAAGTCGGCGGCGGTATTCACGGCGAAAACCGCCTGATGGGCAATTCGCTTCTCGATATCATGGTCTTCGGCCGAATCGCGGGCGCCTCGGCGGCGCAGTATGCTAAAGACAAGGCGCAGGACGGCAAACTGACACTGGAGCACGTGGTCAAGTACAACAAAGAAGTCGAAGCCGCTTTGCCCGATTGTGACCGGGTGGCACCGATGATTCTTCCCGATTACACCGACCCGCGCGTGCGGAACCGCCAGTTGACGACGCAGTATGTCGGTACGTTAAGATAGATTTTCATATCACCTCCCTATAGAGAGGCCACGGTGGAGATTTTCGCCGCGGCCTTTCGCTTTTTAATCGCCTCTTCGCATGGACTATAGTGGTCCATTAATCATTACAACTCACTCAATATAAGTCGGTTACGGCCAAATGGCTTCGTTCTTGAAAATATTTTAATTTTTTTGCCCTTGGCGATGCGGTTGCAAGGACGATTTTCCGGTTATCCCGAAGGCGCGCAATATGGTTTTCAAATCTGAAACGCGGCCTTATGGTTTCAGCGTGATTGAAAGCGTTTTTGGAAAAGTGTTTTTGGCATTGATAATCATATACCTCCGATGGGATTACGCGAAATTGGGTTTGTTCTTGAGGTTTAATAATTTTTCTTTCCCCCCTGCGCGGGGTTTTGGGTGTAATTTTAGGCTTCATATATAAGGGGGATGGGCAGAAATAACATTGGGTTGGAGGGGGAAATGAGGCGGAAATAGAAGTTATTGCCCGGATAAATGATGTTTAAAAGACCTGACATATAATGTCGGGGCACCTGGTAGAACCTTTTCTTCATGGGAATTCAGAACACGCGGACGGCGGGGCACCCAAGCCCTGTACAATGCAGATATTGATTGCTGCAAAATACTCACTCGCGCGTTGGGTGAGCTACCGGATCAAAATCTAAGGCCGAATAATCCGTACACAGGAGGCGGGTTTAGCCGAAGGCGCGTTCGCGGCCGAGGACCCTGTTCAAAGTTGCGATCTGCCCGGCATGATAAAACTCATGGGCACAGAAAAACAGGGCGGTATCGATGGATTTGGGATTGCGGTTTTCCCCGAGCGAAACGGTTCTGTCCAGATCGGCGTCATTCAAAGTGGCCAGTTGTTTGAGAGTCTTATCGTGCAGGTCATACAACTCCTCGCGCAGTTTTTCCATAGTCGGATAGTCGCCGGGGTTATCGGATGGAATCGATCCGCCCCCGAACATTTTCTGGTACCCGTCGGGAAAAGGGATATCGGCGTGCAGGCATTTTAGCCTGATATAGGCACAATACACGATATGTCCGGCCTGCCAGCGGATATGATTGACATTATCTTTGCCGCGAAGCATCGATTCCTCTTCCGTGATACCGTCAAGCAATTTGCCAACAACACCGCGCGTGGATTGCAGCAGGGTCTCAAGATTTTCTTTCTTACTCATATTAACTCCAGATATAATGTTGTCGGGTATCACTCCCGACTTGGTCGGGATCGGAACCCGACCTACTTCTGGCACCATACATACGATTTTTCAACAGGCCTCAAGGCGAAGGTGACCGGCTTTTGAAATTATATTATACATAAGGGACGAATCCCGGCGAAATATCGTTTAAAGCGAATCGGGCTGGAATTCCGGGGCTCCGACCAGTTTCTGGGCATAGGCTTTGCCCTCCGGCCAGTTGACTTTGACGACAAACATGCCGCGCAAATCACCCTCGGCATAGCCGACCGCCCGGTCGCGCGGATATAATTCTGTGAGGCGTTCTTTGACCCGGGGCGTGAGAGTTTCGGCGGGGCCATGGCAATTAAGACATAAGGCTCCCGTTTTTATCGGTTTGCAATAAGTATATATCAGGCCATTTGGGGATTGTCCCCAGCGGCCGATGGAATCCGGCGGGGTGGCCGATGCGAATTGAGCCAGGATTTCCAGATCGGCGGAGTCGGCGACGTTGGCGGGATTACGATTTTTGTCGGAGACTCTTTTAATTTTCCAGCCTTCTTTCGAATGGGCCGCGGCGATTTCCGGGGCCAGATGAGCGCAGACGTCAATAGCGAAATCGAGGCTATTATCATGGATCGCTTCACGAAGCGATGCCTGAAGTGAAGCCGACATATCGGCGATCAATTTTTCCGCGGCGAAATGTATCAGGATTTCATCGACCACGGTCCCGACGGCGGTTTCAACCGGCAGTTTTTGTACGCCTTTGGCGTCATCCTGTTTTTGGCCGCACGCGAAGACCACCAAGACTAAAAAAGCAATAATAATCGAATGTAATACCGCTTTTTTCATGGCTTTTCCCCTTCCGGAAAATATTTTCATCCGTGACAAATCTTAACCGCAGTCCTAGTCATGCGGTTTTTATAAATCAACAGTCAATCTCGACAGCTGAACGGCACCCTTAAAATTTGGCCCAGCGGGGGACGCGGGGAAAGGGTGATACATCGCGGATGTTGGCCATGCCGGAGATATACATCAAAGTGCGGTCAAAACCGAGGCCGAAACCGGAGTGCGGAGCGGTGCCATATTTCCGCAAATCCAGATACCAGGAGTACGTATCAAGATTAAGCCCTTTATCCTCCATATGTGCTTTAAGAACGTCGTAGCGTTCCTCGCGCTGTGAGCCGCCGATAATTTCGCCGATTTTGGGCACGAGGACATCCATGGCGCCTACCGTTTTGCCATCGTCGTTGACCCGCATATAGAAGGCCTTGATGCTTTTCGGGTAATCGTAGACGATGACCGGCTTTTTAAAGATCTGCTCGGTGATATAACGTTCGTGCTCGGTCTGCAGGTCGATACCCCACTTGACCGGGAATTCGAATTTGACTTTGGCCTTTTCCAGTTCCTTGATGGCATCGGTGTAGGGCAAACGGACAAAATCGGATTCGATTACGTGGGTCAATGTCTCGATGACGGTCTTATCAATCCAGCTGTTGAAGAAATTCATTTCATCGGCACATTCATCGAGGGCGTACTTGAACAAGTATTTTAGGAAGTCGACGGCGATTTGCATGTTTTCCTGAAGGTTGCAGAAAGCCATTTCCGGCTCGATCATCCAGAATTCGGAGGCGTGACGCGAAGTGTTGGAATTTTCCGCCCGGAAAGTCGGGCCGAAGGTATAGACATCGCCCAAAGCCAGGGCCGCCGTTTCGGCTTCGAGCTGTCCGGAGACGGTCAGGAAAGTCTCGGCGGCGAAAAAGTCCTGATTGAAATCGATGCGGCCGTCGAGAACCGGAGCCTGGTTGAGCGGCAGAGTAGTGATACGAAACATATCGCCTGCGCCCTCACAGTCGGAGGCGGTGATAATCGGCGTATGGATGTAATAAAAACCTCTCTCCTGATAAAATTTATGCACGGCATAGGCGATTTTGGAGCGAAGCCGTCCGACGGCGCCGAAGGTATTGGTGCGGGGGCGAAGATGCGCGATTTCCCGTAAAAATTCGAAGGAGTGGCGTTTTTTCTGGAGGGGGTAAGTATTATCGGCCTTGCCCAAGAGCTGGAGTTCTTTGACGGCCAGTTCCACTTTTTGGCCCTTAGCGGGAGACTCCACCAGTTTGCCTTCCACCCGGACGGCGGCCCCGGTGGCGATTTCTTTGAGGGCCGGGAAATTGGCCGGATTATCGATAACCGCCTGGAGATTGCCCATGCAGGAGCCGTCATTGATGTCGATGAAGGCGACATTGCTGGATTCGCGGGCGGTACGGACCCAGCCCATGACGATAGTTTCCTGGCCGACCGAGACTTTATCTCTTAGAATAATGTCGGCCACGCGGGTTCTTTTAAAATAGTCCATAAGAGGCCTCCGGTGGTCAGTTAATCCGATAAAATATGCGCCAATTCAAGCAGAGATAATATCTTATAATCGCCGTAATATCAAGCAAAATCAGAATTTTACGGATTTTTGAAACCTAATTTGCTGAATCCAGTATAATATAATGAACGCCAAAAGCAGCCAGAAAAGGCAGATAGATCTTCCCAACCTATTACCTGCGAGGCAGCCGGTCACGCACCAAGTGACCGGCGCTTTGCATTCAGGGGCCGCATTTTTCAGTCATTAATCCTGTGACTGCTCGACCAGTTCCCGATATTTCCCGACCATATTTTCCAGCGATTCGGCGGATTTCGATTCGGCCATTATATTAAACGCCGCCGTCTGATTATCCGGGGCCACCAGGACCCAGCCGGATTCCTCGAAAACACGGATGCCGTCGATCAACTGACGTTCTTTCTCGGTCGTACTGGTAATGAGCTTGCGCATGACCTGGCCCTTTTTGGACCAGGGGCAGGGCACGGAGACGGTTTTGCGGATATAGTACTCGAATCTTCCCCGTATTTCGCCCAGTCGGACTTTCTCTTTGGCCATCATTTCAAGGATATAGACGGCGGCCATGATGGCATCGGTGCCCATCTGGAATTGCGGGAAGATAAAGCCGCCGAGCGTCCCGCCGACAAAATCGACGCCGGCGTTTTGATAAGCTTCCATCATCGCCAGATGCGAATTGCGGACACGGAGAACCTCGACCCCGTAGGTCGAGGCAATGTCTTCCACGCCCATTGAGGCACCCACCGGCACCGCTATTTTCGAAGACTTATGCGTTCTTAAAAACAAGTAAGTTACAATCAGAAGCAACAACTGGCTGTCGATAAGATTGCCGTTTTCATCGACCACGGTCAGTTTTTCGGCCGCCGGGTTGAGCATGAAGCCGATATCGGCTTTCAGGGATTTTACGATCGAAGACAGCTGGACAATGGACTGCGCCTGCTCATCGGGATGCGGTGAAAGTTTGCGCGGGTCGATATAGGCGTTGAGCGCCAACAGATTGACCCCGAGCTGTGAGAACAAGGTCGGGTACACCTGCGACGCTCCCCCATTGGCATAATCTATTACCACCTTGAATCCGGCCTTGCGGATAATATCCGGATGGATAGATCCAAAAAAGTCATTTCGGTAATCTTCGAGAACCCCGGCCGGCATATCGAGATGGCCGATTTCATCGAGTTTGGCGCGACGGAAATCCTCTCCGAAATACAAGCGCTCGACCTTTTTGAGTTTGGCGGTCGGCATATCCAGCCCATCGCCGTTAAACAGAATCAGGTCAATCAGGTTGGAATCCGATGGATTATGACGGACATAAATCCCGGCGCCATAGGTTCCATGACGCAGGGCATAGCGGACGACCGGAATTGGCATGGCTTCAAGGTCATCGACATTGGTACCGGCGGCGAGGAGTCCGGCGATAAGGGCGCGTTTGATTAAACGGGAAATATCGGAGGCGTCGCGGCTGGTGACGACTCTTTTGCCCGGTCCCAGGAAGGCGCCGAAGGCGCCACCCATTTTGACGCACATTTCCGGGGTAATCTCGGTTAAGGCCAGACCGGTTACTTTGGAAGCGGTGAAAAGCTCTCGATTCCATTTTTCACCCCAGACCAGCGACGATGAAACAATCGCTCCATCGTCAACGGTTTTTCCCGGCCATATTTTGCAGTTGGCTTTGATGGTGGCGCCATTGCCGATTTTACAGTCGTCAGAGATGATGACATTATCCATAAGGGCGACGTTATCGCCGACAATACTCCGCCCGCAGATAATGGCCTGGTCGATTTTGGTGTCAGCCCCGATACGGGTATCGGCCCAGATGACGGATGATCTCACAATAGATTTTTCGCCAACCCGGACATTGTCGCCAATGACGCTACCGCTGACGGTCGCACCATCGGAGACGATGGCGTTGTCACCGATGATGACAGAACCTTCAAGGATGACTTCATCGCCGACATGCGCTCCGCGCCCGAGGTAAACGTCGGCGTCGCCGATTTTTTTATGGGTCAGGCCAAAATCGAGGTTGATATTGCCCGAAAGCAGGTCGCGGTGGACGAGGACATATTCGTTGACGTTGCCGACATCTTTCCAGTAACCTTCGGCGATATTGCCGTAAAGTCCCATGTTTTTCGACAGCATCAGGGGGTATAAATTCTGCGAGAAATCGAAATTTGTGGCCGGCGGAATCAGGCGGACAACGTGCGGCTCAAGAATATAAATGCCGGTGTTAATGGTATCGGAGAACGCCTCGCCCCAGGAGGGTTTTTCGAGAAAGCGCACGATACGGTCGTCGTCGTCGGTTATGACAATGCCATAGGCGAGCGGGTTCTCGGCGCGGGTCAGCATGATGGTGGCGTCGGCGTGCTTGCTTTTATGCCATTCCATGGCCCGGGCCAGGTTGAAATCGGTGATAACATCGCCGGAGATTACCAGGATGGTTTCATCGATGAAATCTTCGGCGTAGCGAACGGCGCCAGCCGTGCCGAAATCCTCGGTCGGTTGCAGATAATCCATGCGGACGCCGAATTTATGACCGTCACCAAAGTGGTTCTTTATTTCTTCGGCCTGAAAAAACAAAAGCGAAACCAGTTCATCGAAACCGTCTCTTTTAAGAAGGTGTACGACGTGTTCCATCATGGGGATATTGCCGATCGGAACCATCGGCTTGGGGATATTTATGGTCAGAGGTCGGAGCCGTGTCCCGAAACCTCCCGCCATTATGACTGCTTTCATATTTTATGCTCCAGCGAATCCACGATTTTATTGTATCAGGATATCATACCCGTTTTTTTCAAATAATTCAATATATCAAAAAAACTTTCATATTCAATAGCTGCAAAACCATTTTCCCGGCAATAACGCAAAAGGTCGCTGCGGGCGAAAATTAAGTCGGATTCCGGCAAGGCACAAATATCGGACAGCCCGTCGCCGATAAAAATGACGCGGTATTGCTCCCGGTTATGGCCAACCGTTTCGCGAATTCGCGAGCCTTTGCAGGAACCGCACCGTCGGCAACCGTCGTTTTCATAAGGAAACTCCATGATAAACCGGTCGCCTTCAAGACGGACATGGTTGGAAAAGACTTTTATTTCGGCCAGGCCGAATTTCTTGAGGACAAAATCGATATATAAATCGGCCCCGTCGGATGTGATGTAAAACGGGATACCGCGGCTTTTCATACATTCATAAAATTCCGGGGCGCCCTCTCTCAAAGAGAATTTATCGAGGAATCGATGCAAGTCCGCCTCGGTGACGCGGACCAGGGCGGCTTCTTCCAGCAGGCATTGTCGTGACGATATTTGTCCCTGCATCCATTTATTCACTATTTCGAGGATCGAATCCCCGGCAAACGTCCGATACAGGCGATGTCCGATATCTTTCTCGGTGAAGGTGCCGTCGAAATCACAAAATATGATATTCTTCTTGTCGCTCATGGCAAATTCAGACGGGCCGTTGTTATTGAGTCGATGATTTTCTCGGCCAGTTTGATTCGAGGGCTATATGGCAGGATGGCGTCCCGATATGACCGGGCCAGCCCATACTCAAGTTCTACGGCCAGGCGATATATAAGGCGGATAATTTTCTCGCGATAATGTTCGAACTGCTCGCGGTCGAGTTTTTCGGAAAATGTCAGAGTACGATCGATCAGGCCGATCGTTTCGCGTCCGGCGCCGCTGAACTCGGCAATTTCCTTCATCGTATCAAGGCTTCCGGTTATGGTTGAAGTAAATTCGAAGTTTCTGCTCCGGCAGTAAGCGACGAAATCCTGATACCAATTATCCGCCGACTGCATTATTGACGGTCCGGTCAGGATTTTGTTCTTGTTGGCCGAGGCAAACTGGCGCATCAGAAGCGACCGTGACAGGGCCGCGATGAACGGTTCGTAAATTTCCGGGAGATAGTAATCGGGAGGAATGCCGCCGGCGCTGTCGAGGACGGGGGAATTTGGGTCGTTGATATATTTTTCGCCCTCGAAATAATAGCGTGAACGGGTCAGCCGGATGCCGCTGCCGTCGGCCAGGCCATTATATTCCTGCACCAGGCCCTTGCCGAAGGTGGTATCGCCGACCAATAAGGCTCTCCCGGCGTATTTAAGCGATCCGGCCACGATTTCCGAAGCTGAAGCCGAGCCCCGGTCAACCAAAACGATCAGTGGGCGCCCTGTCAGAATATCCGAGCCGGATGAAGAATATTCCATTTTGTCCCAGCGCGATCTTCCTTTGACGCCGACAACGAGGCGGTTTTTCTCCAGAAATAATTCTGCCAGGGCGATGGCTTCAAACAGCAGTCCTCCGGGATTATTCTGCAAGTCGAGGATCAAACCCTTGGGTGGAGCCGAAGAATCACTCAAGATGGAATCGAGCAAATGCTCCACTTCCTCGGCCGCCCCGGCGTCGAAGTCTATCAGACGGATATAGCAGACATCATTTTCCAGCCACCCGGCATACGGGACGTGCCGGAGTTTCATTTTCTCGCGCATTATTGTAACGGACAGAGTGTCCCGCATTTCATTGCGCGCCACGGTCAGAAGCAACGGCGAATTTTCGGGGCCACGGAGATAATAGGTCGCTTCCAGGGCATTTTTGCCGGACAAATCGACGCTGTCGGCTTTTATGATAATATCACCGTTAAGGATTCCCGCCTTGAATGCAGGGCCGCCTTCGCGCACCGACATTATCATTAACCCATATTCATCGGGGGTGATGGTGACGCCGATTCCGCTGTAACTGCCGCTGAATTCCTCGGTCAGCAGGCGAAGTTGTTGTGGTTCCAGAAATGACGAATAACGATCCAGTTCATTGAATACGCCATCGCGCGCGTGGCGAATCATGCGGGCCGGATTATACTCACCGTCATAGAAATACCCGATCAATTGCAGTGCCGAGATGATCTCCCCCTGATAACCGAGGTTAGGTTCGGATATCGTATAAAATCCGAGCGCGACCAGTAAAACGACGATGGTCGCAAAAAAACCAAGGGCCCACAAGAAGTGGCTTGGGACGGCGGCGATTTTTCCTGACAGCTCTATATCTTCAACCGGTTGGTCAGGCATGTTTGAACCTCACGGGAAATTTCATCGGGAGATTGGCGGCTGTCGATGATGCAAAATCGGCGCTTATCCTGACGGGCGGTTTCGAGAAATCCCCGGCGGACGCGGTTAAAAAAGGTTCTCGATTCCGATTCCAGCCGGTCGGCGGTTTTCTTGCGCCGCAAAAGTGATGTTTCGTAGTCGATGTCGAAAAGAAAAGTCAGGTGCGGCCGGATGCCGTCGGTGGCCAGCATATTGAGTTTATTAACCAGATTTAAATCGAGTCGGCGGCCGTAGGCCTGGTAGGCGGTAGTTGAATCATAAAAGCGATCACACAGGATAATACGGCCTTTTTGCAGGGCCGGTTTTATAATATGCTCTACGAGTTCGGAGCGAGCGGCGATATACAGATTGAGCTCCGTCACGGCATTTATTGATAGTTTTTTATCCAGGAGGATCCGGCGGATTTTTTCGGAAAATATTGTCGAGCCGGGTTCGCGTATGACCAAGGGTTCCACGCCGAGTTTTTTCAAATATCTTTCGGCCAGCTTAAGCTGGGTCGATTTACCGCAACCGTCGATACCCTCGAATGTAATCAAATATCCTTTTTTCATATCCCTTCAAACAAAAAGGCGAACGTTTCCGGTTCGCCTTAATGTAGGTTCAAAAAAGGACTTTGGAAATTACTTTTTAAGAAGCGTCTTGCGGGTCACCCGTTTGCGTGTGGTTTCCGTCTTTTTCGGGACCGTCGTATTCATCCGATTGGTCATGGCTTCCGTTTTCATTTCCGCCTGCTTCTTCATCGTCAGTTTACGCTGTGTGGACGGGGTCGTCTTGTGACCGTATTTTTGAATGAATTCTTCGGTCATGCGACGGGCCTCGTCATCGGTATACTGCACCGGCGGCGATTTTTTGAAATAGGCCGACGGCGCTTCCAGCGCGCCCTTGAGGCCGTTGTCCAGGCCCAGTTTGCAGCAGCGAACGGCGTCGATCACGACCCCGGCCGAATTGGGCGAATCCCAGACTTCCATTTTCATTTCGATATTGAGCGGGACATTGCCGAAGGTTGTGCCCTCCATGCGGATGTAGGCCCATTTGCGGTCGCTTAGCCAGCTGACATAATCCGACGGGCCGATATGGACATTTCCGGCGCCGATGTCATAGTCGAGCTGACTGGTGACGGCATTGGTTTTGGATATTTTCTTGGATTCCAGCCGCGAGCGTTCCAGCATGTTCAAAAAGTCGGTATTGCCACCGACGTTGAGCTGGCTGGTGCGTTCCAGTTTGACGCCGCGTTCGCGGAAGAGGCGGGTGAGGACACGGTGGGCGATAGTGGCACCGACCTGCGATTTGATGTCATCGCCGATGACCGGCAGGCCGCGTTCCTCGAAACGCTTCTGCCAGTATTTTTCGCGGGCGATGAAAACCGGGATGCAGTTGACAAAACCGCAACCGGCGTCCAGAATCTGTTCGACATACCACTTGGTGGCTTCTTCGGATCCGACCGGCAGGTAATTTACGACCACGTCGGTTTTGGTATCCTTGAGCAACTTGACGATGTCGACCGTATCTCCGGGGGCTTTCTCGATAATCTCCGAGAGGTATTTGCCCAGCCCGTCGTGGGTCATGCCGCGCTGGACAATCACGCCGGTTTTGGGGACATCGCAGAAGCGATAAGTGTTGTTGGGCCAGGTATAGATGGCATCGGCGAGGTCTTTGCCGACCTTGTTTTTGTCGATGTCGATGGCGGCCGAAAATTCGATGTCGCGGATATGATACCCGCCCAGGTTGGTGTGCATGATGCCCGGGACGAATTCATCGTCGGCGGCATTCCTGTAAAACTCCACTCCCTGAACGAACGACGAGGCGCAGTTGCCTACTCCGATTATAGCAACTCTCAATTTAGCCATTATAACGACTCTCCTTATGTGTTAATCGCCGCCAATATAACCGGCCGCGGTACCCCCTGCAAGAAAAATATTGACAATCATATAGTGCAATTATATATACTATGACCAATAAGTCATTATTTATATAGTGATGGATATATGAATGAAAATCTGATTGTCGATCTGGAAGGCCGCGGGGTTGTCTCGGTCACCTTCCGCAAGCTGACTGCGGCCAAGAAGGAAAAAATATACCGGGCCATATTAGACGCTTTCGGCAAAGACGCATTCGCGCGCGTGGTGCTGGAGAGCATCGCCAAAAGCGCCGATGTCGCCAAGGGATCGCTGATACAATATTTTTCCAATAAGGATAACCTGGCCGTATTCGGCGCCGAAATGCTTTTTGATGAATATCAGGCTCACTGGGAACGCCATTTTGCTGTCGCTCATGTCGGGCGCACCCGCGACAGGATAATAAAGTTTCTTTTCGAAGAAGTCGGCTACTGGACGGTAAACCGGGCGGAAGCGTTTTTTTATGTAAAAATGATGTATGAAAATGGGGCCGGGTTTGCGACTTCGTTTCGCGAAGGCTTTCATGAATTGCGCCTGGATTACCTGCATGAATTGCTCCATTCCGGTATTGAAACCCGTGAAATAAAGGCCGGCGCCGATATCGAGGTTGCGGCGGCGATGCTGGCGGCATTCCAGGGTGATTTAATTAGTCAAATCATTATCGGAGAGAAAAAGATATCGCCGGAGGCGTGCGAGGCAATTATCAGGCGAAGTGTCGAGATAGTTATGGCCGGGCTGAAATAAATCGTAGGATTGTTTTTACGCCACGGCCACCTTGAAATCATTTTTTTGCAGCAGTATTTCCTGACGTTTACGGACTTCGGTCTCGGTCATGACGAAATCCGGTCCGACCTGTTCGATCATGATGGAGCTGACGCAGGAAGCAAAGCAGCCGGATTTTCTTAAATCATGGGTTCGCAAATATTCGAAGGTGAATCCGGCCATATAGGTATCGCCGGCGCCGGTGGCATCGACGAGATTTATTTGGTAGGGGGGGATGTCGATAAACTTTTGTCCATCATATATAACCGAGCCCAGTTCGGCGAGGGTAACAATGACGATTTTGGGCCCCCAGCCTTTAATAATTTCGGCGGCGCGATAGGGATCCTGGCGGCAATCGATACCGGTCAGTACTTTGGCCTCGAGTTCATTGGGTTTGACAATATCGAATTGGCCAAGAGTTTTTTCGATACCGTTTTTCTTTTCGTGATATATCCGGCCGGTGTCATCGGCGTTACGAAGCAGTCCTTGCGGGTCGCAGAAGAGGAGTCCGTTAAAATTATTTCGAATTTCGGCAATTTGCTCAAAAGACACTTCGCCCAATATCGGGGCAATCAGGACCGCCTGCGAATCGGAGTATAGTTTCGGGTCGAGTCTGCCGATATCGGCGGCGCGGCCGAGAAGGTCGAGGGTGCGGTTGCCGAAATTATCGTAATAGATTAGCGAAAAGCCGCCGGAAGATTCGGAGTCTATTATATGATTTTCAATCCTTAGTGTGGCCAGTTTGGCCTTGAAGTGTTCTTTGAAATCATCGCCGATGGCGCCGATGAGCCGGGCTTTTTCTCCCAGTTTGGCCAGGGCCAGGGCGGCGTTGGTGGAACATCCGGACAGAACCCTTTCTTTGGTATCCACTTTTTGGGTTTTAATGTAGTCATAAACCGGGTTGCCAATGGCGGTAATCATATACTAATGAACCTTCAAACGTTTTTGCGATTTTTCAGAACCCGGCTGGTGTAAACCAGGCGTTGGATGGAGGTGATATAGGATGTCACACCGACAATGATGAGTGCAATTTCCAGCCAGCGGCCATTGGGAAAGAAATGCTCCAAAAGCGCTCCGATAATAATCAAAATGAATTTTTCCAAGCGACCCATAAAGCCGACGGCGCAATTTTCGATTTTGCCCATGGACTCGGCCGCGGCCCGGGTATAGCTGGCGATAATCATGCCGAACAGGGCGAACAGCGCCCACCCCGGATGAACCAGCTTCGACATGGCGATCCCGGCCAGGATGAAAAATTCGCTGTATCGGTCGAAAACGTGGTCGAGAATGCCACCGAAGGTAGTCCCGATATTGCCCGCCCGCGCGGTGGCACCATCGAGCATATCGACAAAGGCGTTGATAAACATGAAAATCACACCTAAAATAATTTCGCCGCGCCAAAAGAATATGCCGGAGGCAACTGCCGAAAGGACGGCCAGGGCGGTCAGGGAATTGGGCGTCAGGCCGATTTTGAGGCAAACTCGCCCCAGTACCGGTGTCGAACGCTCATAAAACTCCCGTTTTATCTTATTTATTTCAGCCATCTAACATCTCCATATGTGATTGGCAATATAGTTTGACCCAAAACATTGTCAAGGGCTTTGACAGGCCGCTTATGCCGATTGACAGAAGGCTGTCAACAGTGTATTTTGGGCCTCTGCCAAAGAGAGACAGATGAAAGAAACAGAATACATACGGAATTTTTCGATAATCGCCCATATTGATCATGGCAAATCGACGCTGGCCGACCGGCTTCTGGAGGCGACGCGGGCGATTTCCGAACGGGAGATGCGTCAGCAGGTGCTCGATGACATGGACCTCGAGCGGGAGCGGGGAATAACAATCAAAGCGCATGCCATCCGTCTGGCCTACAAGGCGAGTGACAATAACATATATCAGTTAAACTTAATCGATACCCCCGGGCATGTCGATTTCACCTATGAGGTTTCGCGATCGCTTTCGGCCTGTGAGGGGACATTGCTGGTCGTCGATGCGGCGCAGGGAATCGAGGCGCAGACGGTGTCCAATCTGTTTCTGGCGCTGGAGAACAATCTGGAAATTATCCCGGTCATAAATAAAATCGATTTGCCTTCGGCCCAAATCCCCCAGGTTACGGCGGAACTGATAGATATGATCGGGTGCAAGGAAGACGACATTATCAAGTGTTCGGCCAAAACCGGACAGGGCATACCCGAGCTTTTGGAGGCCATTGTTAAAAGGTGTCCCCCGCCCAAAGGAAATCCGGATAAACCGCTCAAGGCGCTCGTGTTCGACTCGATGTATTCCTCGTATCGTGGGGCGGCGGTGTATCTTAAGGTGGTTGACGGCAAAGTCGGCAAGGGTGACCGGATCAAGTTTTTCTCGCACGGCAAGCAGTTCGAGGTCGACGAAGTCGGTTTCAAGAGATTGAAATATCATCCGCTCGAGCAGTTGCGCGCCGGGGAGGTCGGCTATCTGTATGCCAATATACGCAATGTCGCCGATACCCGTATCGGTGACACAATCACGCTGGCCGCCGAGCCGACCGACAAGCCGCTGCCCGGATTCGTAGCCATCAAACCGATGGTATTCGCGGGGATATATCCGGCGATCGCCGAGGATTACACGGTCATGCGTGAATCGCTGGAAAAACTCAAGCTCAACGATGCCTCGTTGAGTTTCGTGCCGGAAACGTCGAGTGCCCTTGGTTTCGGTTTCCGGTGCGGCTTTCTGGGCATGTTGCACATGGAAATCATCACCGAGCGGCTGGCCCGTGAGTACAACCAGACCATCATCAATACCGTGCCCAACGTCGAATTCCATGCGTATACCACCACCGGGGATAAAGTGATTGTCGATTCGCCGACGGAAATGCCCGACGCCGGGAAAATCGAGTATATCGAGGAGCCGTATGTCGATGCGCAGATAGTCACGCCGCCGGAGTCGATCGGGGCGGTCATGAGGCTGTGCACCGAGCGCCGCGGGGAGTACAAGAACACGGAGTATCCCACGCAGTTGCGGGCGGTGATGAGTTATGCCTTTCCCCTGTCGGAAATCATTTTCGACTTTTATGACAAGCTCAAGTCGATTTCGCGCGGTTATGCCTCGCTCGACTACGGGTTGCCATACTACAAGAAATCCAATCTGGCCAAGCTGGATATATTGATTAACAGTGATCCGGTCGATGCCCTGTCGGTGATTATACATCGGGACAAAGCCTATAAGTACGGTCTTAACCTGACCGAAAAACTACGGTCGCTTATACCCCGCCAGATGTTCGAGGTGGTGATACAGGCGGCGATCGGGAGCCGGATTATCGCGCGGGCGACGGTCAAACCCCTGCGCAAGAATGTCACGGCCAAGTGCTATGGCGGCGATATCACGCGCAAAAGGAAACTTCTCGAACGCCAGAAAGAGGGCAAAAAAAGGATGAAGCAGGTCGGTACGGTCGAGATCCCGCAGGAAGCCTTCCTGGCGGCGCTTAAGATTGATGAGTAGATAAAGATGTCAGGAGCTCGCTCGCGTTTCGAGCGGCCTTCGGCAGGGCCCCCAATCCACCAAAACCTATTCGGCGATTCGTAAATTACGAGTTGTTACGAATTTGACCTCGTCGGCGACGAGAATAGACAATTGTAATCCATTATTCGAATTCGTCTAATCGTTCTATTCCATTATCCGGTAATGTGTTACGGGGCCATTCTCTCCCCCGTTTCTGACGCCATCCACAGGATTTGGGCTCGTAAAAGCTCGTAATTTGGCGGTAAATTCGTAAAAAGAACTCGTCGGCGACGAGAATGGACTAGATACTCCATTATTTTTCGGGCTCTCTGATGAATTTTATTTCGTTGTCCGGCATTGTCTTATAATTTTGTTGGTTTCCCCTGTTCAATTTTGGCACAGTTGTTGTATTACGAGTTTTCGACATCACAAAGGCAGACGTTCCCAGCCTGTACCTTTTGGTTAGTCCGGGCGCCCGCCGGGTCGGGGCGGTTTTCGTCCAGCCGCCCGGCCCGGACTGATATCGGAAGGGTGACGGTTATTAAAAAGTAGTGTTACGCAAAAATGTAATCGCGATTGCGGATGCAAACAATGCGGGAAACGGACGGTCATTTTCGAGGCGAATCGTTTTAAACATCTCTCTTTTGGGTGTGCAAGCCGGGCCGGGCGGTGTCATATATGAGCCGAGAGCCACATGCTCCGCCGCCCGGTCCGGATAAGAAAGGAGGTGGGAAGACAGGAATATCCATTTCAAATGGCTTGAAGCCGGACGGCGTGGCGGCAAAACGGCCTTGTGCATTATGATATAATTTATATCTTTATGAAGGGAGGTGAGATATGCGTATGATCAGAGTTTTCTTGATTCTGGCGGCAGTTCTGTGCCTGCTCACAACCTGCTGTGATGATTGCGAGGACTGCCCGGTCTGCCCGGAACCGGAAGCCGAGGAGCATCTGTTCTATATCGCCCCGAAACAGGGCAATATGGTCAAGATCTTTTCGGTCGAACAGGAAGCCTTCATCGATTCGCTGGTGGTTGATAGTGTTGGCGTGACCGATTATATGAAAATCCACGTTATAGGCGATGACTCGCTTCTTGCTGTATCGGCGGGCACGCGAACCTATCTTGTTGATTTGGAAACCAAAGAAATCATTGGTTCATTCAGGGCAAGCGCGCCAGTCTTCAGCCGGAACTCCCGGTATTATTTTTATTATAACAGCATTGATGAAGAAAATAGGCGATATGAATTGTATCTGTATCCAGAACATACTCTTATATTTTCCGATCCAAACGCACACGGCTTCGCCAATTTCTGTAATCAGTCCGAAATTATGACCTATCAATACTATGTGACACCGGGTGACCCGATCGAACTGGGTTGTTACAATGCTTTGGGCGGTTCCGCGAGTCATACCGCAATGACCTGGCATGGGAACCGTGTGACATTTTTCGCAAGTCAGGCGATCGGCAGTTTAGGGAAAACATTTATAGATGCCGCGACTTACAGCTTCTTTGGCGTATGTGATTTCGGTTCCGATACTTTGAGGTCTATCAAATCTTTTTATTCTACCGGAACTACTATCCTTGTGGTTAGCCCGGATGAAAAATATGTCTTTTTTACCGACTATGGTCAAACACCTTTTGGATACGTTCCAAGCGGGCATATCTACGTCTGGGATACTGAAACCGAGGATTCGGTGGCGGCCATTCCTAACCAAGGCATTGACATGTTCAATATGCTGGTGGTTTCTTCGGATTCTCGATATTTATTGGCACGGCCTTATAACCTGCTGAACAATTATACAGCATTTAGTATAATTGACGCCAACGATTTTAGGGTTATCGGAACCTACAATTGCGGATTTCTTCCGCGTAGCATTACGGCCAAATACTGTTCGAGAAACGGAATATGATATTATCGTTATGTTTTTAAGATAAGTTATTTGCGAGTAATTTTCGCTAGAAAATAATGCCATTAATCTCATTTTGACATTGGAGTAAAAAATGAAAGCCATAATTTCAATTTTGGTTATTTTAGTAGGAATTATTCCCATTGCCACCAACGCCGAATATTATTATTCAGACAACAGGCAAATACCCTTGTACATCGATTCCACAAAGGTCTTGATTCTTTTTGACGACGATTATCAATTCAATTATGACGTGTTCTTTTTGCAATATCCGAGAATTGATTCATTAGAAACGGGTTTTGCCCAGGATCAATTCAGAGTGGCGGAAATAAATTCCGGGAGCAATTTAAATGCCTTTATGGATTCTTTATTACAGGATTACCGTGTGGCACTGGTGAATCCATATTTTAAGAACAGCAAAGACTCCGCATTATTTGTCGGAAGGACAATCTGCTGTAAATTCGGGGATAATGTTTCCTATGATTTTATTGACAGCCTGAACGCTTATTATGACGTCGAAATCGTTTATGAAAACGAAATTACGCCTAAGCTCTTTCTTTTGGGCGTTTTGGATGATGCCGAATATTCGACGCTCGAAATCGCCAATATATACTATGAACTGGACGAGACTGATTTTTGTCATCCCAATTTCCGAGGTGGTTTTGCATGGTTTAGCTATCCCATGTACGACCATTATTGGGAAGAGCAATGGGGCATGGAGCGTATATTCAGGGCCTATGCCGGTTCACCAGATTCGATGAACCATCGGGTTTTTGAAATAACAACCGGCGATACCAATATTACCGTGGCCA
>CAYWLR010000031.1:0-19491 GCA_964459465.1 uncultured Ignavibacteriaceae bacterium
GCCAAAGGAGAAAATTGGAACCCCAAAACCGCTTGACAAACAAGACAGTCGCTACGCTAATTTTCGGGAAAGGATTGCTAACGGCATTCAAATCAACTACTCAAACAAACGCCCGTCTCTTTATGAAAAACATGACATCGGGCAGTGTTGACCATAAATTTGATATTCTCACCAATATTGTACTTACCCGATTCCGTGACCGTATTCAATATAACATCGTTATACTTAAATGACACGACACTCCGATTGCCCAGATACTCCATTGCCGTGATTTCTCCGTTAAACATCCCGTCGTCACCGATTAGGATATCCTCCGGGCGAATGCCTATCGTCACTTCCCGAAGGCCATAATCCGACGGTACATGCACTATTGAAAGATTAAACGGTTTGATAGTGTTATCCGTAATCGACCCCGTCACAAAATTCATCTTGGGTGTGCCGATAAACGACGCCACAAATATATCGGCCGGGCGGTTATAAACGTCGTCGACCGTGCCCACCTGCCGGATCTTACCCGATTCGATCACCGCCAGGCGGTCGGCCATCGTCAGCGCCTCGGTCTGGTCATGCGTCACATGAATCATGGTCGTGCCCAGGCTTTTCTGAAGCTCCACCAGTTCCCGGCGCATTTTGGTGCGTAAATCGGCATCGAGGTTGGACAGCGGTTCATCGAGAAGGTATATATCCGGCTGACGTATAATCGCCCGTCCCAGCGCCACCCGTTGCCTCTGGCCTCCGGATAGTTCCACCGGCCGCGCATTCAGCCGGTCCGCCAGACCAATCATCGACGCGGCGTGAATCACTTTATCTTTGATTTTCTTCTTGTTTTCTCCGGCAATTTTAAGCGGAAAAGCCAAATTCTGCTCGACCGTCATATGAGGGTAGAGGGCATAGTTTTGAAAGACCAGCGCAACATTGCGCTTCTGCGGCGTAAGCTTATCGACCCGGCGCTCCCCGATCCAGATTTCCCCGGAATCGACCTCTTCCAGCCCCGCCACCAGACGCAACAGGGTGGACTTGCCACAGCCCGACGGCCCCAGCACTACCACCAGTTCACCAACGGCGGTCTGAAGATTAATATCATCCAGGATTTTTTGTCCCGTAAAGGACTTTTCGACTCCGACAATATTCAAGCGTGGCATGATATATTATAAATTCATTGAGTGACTATAGCACCATCTTTTATCAAAAAGCTTTTGGCCGAATCCGACAGCTTTTCCGGTATGCTCGACGCCGTTGTGATGAACACCTGCCCGAAATTGCCAAACGATTCTATCAATCTGTCACACCGGTCTTTATCCAGCTCGGCGAAAATCTCATCGAGCAGTAAAACCGGCGGATGGCCGCGGCTGTCTTTGATATAATCGAACACAGCCAGCTTGAGCCCGATGGCCGCCGTGCGCAATTCCCCCTGCGACCCGTGAGTGCGCGCCGGATAGTCGCGGATTATAAATTCGATATCATCCCGGTGCGGACCGACCAGCGCCGTCTGCATGATTTTTTCGCGTTCTTTATATCGCGTCAACTTGAGCATAAAAGCGGTTTCTATTTCATTGATATTGAAATCGTCGCCCTCCAGTGCCACCGAGGGACGATACAAGGTTTCGAATTTATGTGACCCTGAAATTCTGTCATAATATCGCGACGCGTATTTCGAGATTTCCTTGACAAAATTCAATCTGGTATGCATAAGCCGCGCGCCGCACTTGACCAGAAGATCATTATAAATGCATTCACCGGCGTGATTCTGCTTGAGGAAGGAATTTTTCTGGGCCAGAATTTTCTGGTATTCGGACAGGTCCGCCAGATAAGTGGGAAATACCTGCGAAATATAGACATTCAGAAACTCCCGACGCACCGCAGGCGCGCCGGCCAGGATATCGATATCCGACGGTGAGGCAAAGACGGCACTGTTTTCTTTGAAAAGCTCGACTATTTTGATATCAATCTTATCTTTGGTAATCTTTTTACGCCCACTCTTTTGATAGGCTATCGCGAAAATATGCCTTTTGTCGTTTTTGACAACTTCGGCTTCCAGTCGATAATGCTCGGACTTTTCATTGAGCATGACGGCATCGTTGGCCCCGCGCGCCGAGCGGCCCAGCAGAACCATGAAGACCGCTTCAAGCAAATTAGTCTTTCCCGAGCCGTTTTGCCCGTGAAAAATATTTACGCCATTATTGAATTGGATTTCAGCCTTAAAGAAATTGCGGAAATTGCAAATATCTATATTTGCCAGATGCATGCCAGGATATATAAAACAGACGCCGCTTAAAAGCAACCGCTGATATGCTCTGTCCCGTCAATCTGCCAGTCGAAGCGGCATAATCAGGCAAAGATACTCTTCCCGTGGTATTTGCGGAGAGACGATCACCCCGGCCGAAACGGCATTGGTCAGCTCGAAAATGACTTCTTCGCCCTCTATTTTATTCAAAATATCCGATATATAAAGCGCATTGTAGCCCAGCTCTATCGCCTCGCCCGAAAACTCGCAGGGCAGCGTTTCTTTACCCTCGCCGCCGACATCGGCGTTGGTCGTCGATATGGTCAGGTTATTGTTCTTTATGCTGAATTTTACCTGATGTGTCAGGGCGTTGGAAAGAATAGAAACCCGTCTGACCGCCCCGGCCAAGTCGTCCTTGTGGATGATCATCTTTTTATCGTTTTCACTTGGAATAACCTGCTCATAATTCGGGTATGGCCCCTCTATAAGCCGCGACGTCAATATAACTTCACCCAAGTTGAAAATAATATTATTTTCACCGAAAATAATCCCTACCGAACCGTTGGATTCACTTACGAATTTCGGAATAATATCCAATACCTTCGGTGGAATAATCAAATCTTCAGAAAGACCTTTTAGCTTCTTGTTTTCAACCGAGGCCTTGGCCAAACGGTGACCGTCAGTGGCTACCATCGTCATAAAATCACCCTTGGTTGACCACAACACACCGTTTAAAGCCGGTCGTGTTTCATCCTTACTGCAGGCAAAGGTGGTCTTACGAATCATTGTCACCAAATCCTGACCATCAATTTCAATCTGCTTTTTGGTGTTGGCCACCGGCAGCTTGGGAAAATCTTCAACCGAGGCACAGGCGATTTTATATGACCCGTTGGGAACTTTCAGTTCCACCCGGTTGGTCGTGCCTTCAAAGGAAATGTCCGATTCCGGAAGTTCTTTGACAATATCAAACAAAATCCGCCCGGGCAAAACCGCCACGCCTTTTTTGGCAACGGTGCATTCCAGCGTGACCGTGATGGAAACTTCCAGATCCGTGGCGGATACTTTTATCCTGTCTTCAAATGATTCAAAAAGAACGTTGGATAAAATCGGGAGAGTTGACTTACTCGGAACCACCTGCATGACCGATTGAAGACATTTGTTGAGTTTGGATTTCGATATGTTGAACTTCATTCCAACCTTCCTTAACTAAGGCTTTTGAACATGCTCTTTATATAATCCCTTGGTTATATATCTAAATAATATATTCTATAAGCAATGTTAAAATGTTTACAAACCGCGGTGTCCGGGCGTGATTTTATTATCTGCCACAATCTTAACTTTCGTAATAAGAATAATTTTTTTTTGACTTAATTGTCAATAAACATTGATAAACGGTCGGCTTTTGAACATCTCTTTTTTTTCCACAGTTCCCGCCCATAATTGTCAACCGTTTATCGCCACCCCTTAAGCCAGTAGCGAATGCGTTAAATCGGCCACCTTTCTTCTGAAATTGGAGTCTTCTTCGATTTTGCGAGCGACCAATTCGCAGGCGTGAATTACCGTTGAATGATCCCGGCCGCCGAACCCTTCGCCGATAGCCTTTAATGAAAGCGACGTGTGCTTGCGGGTCAGATACATGGCCACTTGGCGGGCCAGAGCAATCGGGGCCGTCTTCTTTTTGGCCGTCATGGCGTCAGGTTCGATATTGAATACCTCGGCTGTCTTTTTCTGAACCTGCCTAATGGTTATCTCTTTTTTGACCTGGAAAACATCCTTGCCCAGAACCTGCTGGGCAAAACCTAAATTGATTTCCGCCTTGTTAATCGAGCCATAAGCGATCAGGCGGGTTAAACAGCCTTCCAGCTCACGGATATTCGTGGTCACATTGTTGGCAATGAAGTATAGCACGTCTTCCGGCAACGACGCTTTGTCCTGCTCAACCCGGCGTCTTAATATGGCCATGCGTGTCTCCAGGTCCGGCGGCTGAAGGTCGGCCACCAGTCCCGAGGCGAATCGGGACAGAAGCCTTTCTTCCAAACCCTTGGTGTCTTTGGGATGGCGATCAGACGTGAGGACAATCTGACGGCCACTGTGATAGAGGTCGTTAAACGTATGGAAAAATTGCTCCTGAGTCGATTCCTTGCCGCTGAAAAACTGGGTGTCGTCGATTAACAAAAGGTCGGCGGTGCGATACAACGACGTGAATTTCAACGTTGTTCCGTTCGACAGCGAATTGATAAAATCAGACGTGAATTTTTCCGAAGAGGCATAAATTATCCGTTTGCCGGGATATTTTTCCTTGACCGCATTGCCGATCGCCTCCAGCAAATGCGTCTTGCCCAACCCGGTGCCGCCATAAATGAACAGAGGATTATAATTGGTCTTCCCCGGTGCCTCCGATACCGCCAGCGCAGCGGCATGGGCAAACTGATTGGAACTCCCGACGACAAAATTGTCAAAACGGTATTTGCCGTTCAAAGCATAGCTGGGATGAATAACCGCCGGCGCAACGGGACGGACCGCCGCCGGTCGGCTGTCAAATTCGATTTCGGTTTGTCCCCCATTACCGTTGCCGCTTTTGATTTCGAAAATATATGGCAACACGGTGCCGTTGATCTCGATCAACGCCTCGTCGATCAGATCGGCATAACGGTCCGATAACCAATCGGCCACGAACCGATTGGGGACAATAATCTTAAGCGAGCCGTCATCAAGCTGTGAACCACGGGTGTGTTTGAACCAGGTGTTGAAGGAGTGATTGTTTACCCTCAACGCGACATAATCAAGGCAGTTTGTCCAGAGCTTGCATGAATCAAAATTGGATTCGGATAACATCTTTCCCCCATTAGACAGAGTATCCACTGTTTTCGGTTCCTTCCAAAATAAGGGGCAGGCAATAAATTACCATCGCTTTGCCCCTGAATCCGTTACCGGTTATAAACGGAATTATCCACAGCCAATTGGAATGTGTTTGCCGTTAAGCTCTTGATATATAAAGGAAAGCTTTGTGCACTCTGAAGCTATTCACATCCTGTCAACATATTTGCTGTGTGCCGGTTTATCCGGTGAGGCCAATAAAAGAAAAGAATTCGACGCGGTCAAGTCGCCTTGCGAAAAAAAAGCCCGCAACGCAAAGTGCTTATTGGCGGGGAAATTACGGGCGCGGTTATGGTTCCCTTGATTTTGCACCGTACAAATGCCGCCCAAAAAAAATTATCAACATTTGTAACGTCAACGATGGCAAGCGATAGCAATCAGGCCTGTGCTGTTACCAGCGCGTCGGCGATACTCCGATAATAACCGGCGATTTCTATATGATCCGAAAACTCCGGCAATTCGCCGCCGTCGGAGGCCTCGCGGATCGCCGTCATAATGGGAATTTCTCCCAAAAATCTCGTTTTCAATTGTTCGGCCAGCTTTTTGCCTCCGCCCTGGCCGAAAATATACTCGCGATGCCCGTTGGATTCGTAGTACGACATATTCTCCACGACGCCCAGCACGGTCAGATTGGTTTTTTCGGCCAGACGCGCCACCCGCCCGGCCGTATGAGCCGCCAGCGGCTGGGGGGTCGTCACCACCAGCATTTCCGCCTGCGGTATGGCCTGGGCCACGGTCAGCGTCACGTCGCCGGTGCCCGGTGGCATATCTATCAGAAGAATATCGAGATTATCCCAGAATACATCGGTCAGAAATTGATTGATCGCCTTGTGCAACATCGGTCCGCGCCAGATGACAGGATCGTCCTCGCCAACGAAAAACCCCATGGACATGATTTGGATGTTTTCGCGGCGCATAGGGATAATATGGTCATCGATTATGGTCGGCTGACCCTGTACCCCCATGATGCGCGGCACCGAAAAACCATAAACGTCAGCATCCAGAATACCGATACGCTGCCCCATCGCGCTTAACGCCGCCGCCAAATTGCAGGTGGTAGTCGATTTGCCGACACCACCCTTGCCGGAGGAAACCGCGATCACGCGCCTGGTGAAATCCTCGGGATGAACATGCGGAGTGCCATCGGCCAGCGCTTTGGCCTTGTCAGACCCGTATAATTTGGCGCGCAGGTTTTTGCGTTGCTCATCGGTCATGACGCCAAAAGTGACATTGACCGCGCTGACTCCATCGAGCGCCCCGACCATCGTTTTGATATCGTCATTGATTTTATGCTTTAATGGGCAGCCGGGGATAGTCAGCGAAATTTCAATATTTACAGCACCCCCATCGACTTTGACATTTTTAACCATATCAAGGTCGGTCAGCGGGCGATGCAATTCGGGATCGTTTATCTTTGAAAGAACGTCTATTACCTGTTGCCTGTCGGCCATTTCTGCCTCCTTATTGGCTGGTTAGTATCCGTAAAAACCCCAAACGCAACAAGGGGTTCCAATAATCGGTTAATAATACAACGATGTCCGGTTGTCAAGTCAGGCCGAAAAAGAATCTTCGGCCGAAGCGACCTCTTGAGTCTGCGGCGCCCGGTAAAAGAAAAGCAGGTATATTATCAGCCAGACGACCCCGACCGAGATGGCGGCGTCGGAGATATTAAACGTCCACCACCGCTCCAGATGAAATGAGCCGATACTTATATCGAAAAAATCAAAATCCAAAAAATCGACCACTTGGCCGAGACGGATACGATCGATAATGTTGCCGACCGCACCGCCCGCGATAATACACATGGGTATGGCGACGATGGCAAGATTTCGATATACATAGAGAAAATAGACGACAAACCCGAACACACACAGGGATGATATCAGATAAAAGGTGCTGCCCCCCAAACTGGAACCCATCACGCCGCCTTCGTTATAGAGAAGTTTTACCTGAAAAAAATCACCCCAAACCTGGCGGGTCTGGCCTTCGACCAGATTGGCTTCGGCCCATAATTTGGTGGCCTGGTCCAAAACGGTGACCGCCAGAATAATAATGATAAACAAAATCAATTTGCGCATGTTATTTGCGGCTGGCCTTTTCACGCTCTTCCGCTTCCTTGCATTCGATGCACAGACGGGCATGCGGAACCGCCATCAGACGGGCTTTCTGGATTTGTTTACCGCAGACATGGCAGACCCCGAATTCACCCTTGCGAATTCTCAATAGCGCCTGGTCGATATGGTATATCAACCGGCCCGATTTGGATGCAATCATGAAGGCTTTTTCCCGCTCGATGGCGTCCGTGCCCTGGTCGGCCATATGATACGAATAGCTGGACAGATCCCCGGTAGCATCGCGGGTCGTCTTATTGGTCTGATTACGTCTGTCCTGAATAGCCTTCAAAAGCTCCTCGCGCTTCTTTAAAAGGAGCTTTTCATACTTGTCAAGGTCTTCTTTTTTCATAACGGCCTCACGCTTATTTGATTACTGCGATGTCCGCCATGGTGCCGTTTATATTCCAATTCTTGCCGTTCTTGTCCGGCGAAATCCGGCTCACCAGCGCAATTTGATCGGCAAGCGTTTCCCTGCATATGTACTGCTCAAACCGCTTCACCGCCGATAACAGCGGCTCATCGGTTTTGATTTCGACCGTTATACGGTCGGTCACCTCGAACCCGGAAGATTTTCGCATGTTCTGAATTTTATTGACCATCTCCCGAGCATATCCCTCATCCCTAAGATCGTCGCTGAGTTCCGTCTTGAGGGCCACCGTGATGCCGTCGTGTTCCTCAACCCCGAAACCCTCTTTCTCGACCATTTTGATTTCGACATCCCCGGTTTCGAGAACCGCCGAACCACCGGCGGATTCCAACGTCAGAGCGCCACTGCTTTGAAATTTCCGGATCGTTTCACTGTCCCAGCCGGCCACTTTCGCGGCCGTTTCTTTTACCAGTTTGCCCAGCTTGGCCCCGGCCCCGGCAAAATTGAGCTTGGCGCTGTAACTGACCACGTCCGCCACATTTTCCAGCGGCTCCACGGCCTTGATATTTAGCTCTTCCTTTATAACATCGAGTTCCGGTCTGATCCGTTCGAAACGGTTTTCACCCGGCAAATTGACCAGAATCCCCGCCAGCGGCTGGCGAACCTTGAGATTCTTTTTGGCCCGGACCGCCCGGCCGATCGAAACCACTTTCTGCGCCGTTGCCATGGCCTCTTCCAAATCGTTATCGATTGCTGTTTCATCACAAACCGGAAAAGTCGCCAGATGAACCGATGACAAAACGTCTTTATCCATCGACGGTACCAACTCCCGCCAGATGAATTCGGTCAAGAACGGGATATACGGTGCGGCCAGCCGGGTGACACCGCCCAGGATATTATACAGGGTTAAATAAGCGCGCATTTTCGAGGGGTCATTCTCCGGCGCCCAGAAACGCCGCCGGTTCAATCTAATATACCAGTTGGACAGATCGTCGATTACGAAATCGGTCAGCATTCGCGCCGGGGGTGTGATATCATAGTTATCCAGCCGGGCCGTTATTTTTTTAACCAGCGTATTATAGCGCGAGACAATCCAGCGGTCGATTCGCTCCGGCTCACCGGAATATTTTTCAAGGAATTTATCGACCGTCAACCCGGCGTCGGTGGCCCGCTTTAAAATATCATCGACATTGGCATAAAGCGCAAAAAAGCTGTAGCTGTTTTTATAGGTGTCGAAGAATTTGCGGATAACCTCGACCAATCCGTCCTCGGCGAATCGGATCGGCACCCAGGGATTGGAGGTCGCCAGTAAATACCAGCGCAGGGGATCGGCCCCGTGACGGGCGATAATGTCGAACGGATCAACCGCCGTGCCCCGGCTTTTCGACATCTTCTTGCCCTCTTTGTCCAAAACCAGCTCCATGACGATGACATTTTTGAATGCCGGTTTATCGAAGAGCATGGTCGATATCGCCAACAGCGAATAGAACCAGCCGCGCGTCTGGTCAATCGCCTCCGATATAAAATCGGCCGGATATTTCTGCGCGAATTTTTCCTTGTTCTCGAATGGATAGTGCCACTGGGCATAAGGCATCGAGCCGGAATCAAACCACGTGTCAATAACCTCGGTGACCCGCTTCATCTCGCCCCCGCATTGGGCACATTTCAATTTTATCAAATCGACTACTGGTTTGTGCAGGTCGAGCTCGCCTTCGGGGACGTTTATTCCTTCTTTTCGCAACTGCTCGATCGAGCCGACCGCCGTAAGATGCCCGCAACCGGTGCATTCCCATATCGGCAGGGGTGTGCCCCAGAACCGTTCGCGCGAGAGCGCCCAGTCGACGTTGTTTTCCAGCCAGTCGAGCATGCGGCCGGTGCGGATTTCATCCGGTTGCCAGCGCGTGATATTGCTGTTTTTGATTAGCTGTTCCTTGAACTGCGTCGTGCGGATATACCAGCAATGCCGGGCGATATAAATCAGCGGCGTGTCACAACGCCAGCAGAACGGGTAATTATGTGTATATAATTCTTTCTTGTACAGGCGCCCGCTGATTTTAAGATCCTTGACAATCTCCTGGTCGGCCTTCTTCATGAACATCCCGGCATACTTTCCGGCAAAATCCTCGAAATGGCCGTCGGCTCGCACCGCCTGCAAAACCGGCAGGCCATACTTCTGTCCCACGACGTAGTCGTCGGCTCCGTAGCCGGGCGCGACATGCACTATCCCGGTGCCGTCATCGAGCGTCACAAAATCGGCATTGATGACATAAAAAGCGTCATCCTTACGGTCGGCAAAAACATCGAACATCGGAACATAGCGGCGCTTATGAAAATCCGTTCCCTTTTTGACTTCGAGTATTTTATACTCGCCGTCGAGCACTTTATTCAGAAGGGCCTTGGCCAGCACCAGCTTTTCGCCGCCGTGTTCCACCAGCGCGTACTCGGCCTCCGGATGCATGGCGATGGCAGCATTGGAAGGCAGCGTCCACGGGGTGGTCGTCCAGATCATGTAATAAAAATCGCCGTCGGCCGCTTTAACTTTGACAAACACCGACGGGTCGGCCACTTCCTGATACCCCTGCGCCACTTCATGGCTGGAGACAGCCGTCTCGCATCGGGGACAGAATGCCACGGTTTTGTGCCCCTTATAGATCAAATCGCGGTCGAAGAAATTTTTCAGGATATTCCAGACCGATTCAATATAATCGTTAGTCAGTGTGATATAGGCATCACCCAAATCGATCCAGTAACCCAGCTTGCGGGTTATTTCGTTCCAGTCGTTGATATACCTGAAAACCGATTCGCGGCATTTCTTGTTGAATTCGGCCACACCATACTCGACAATCTTTTCCTTGGAATCAAGCCCTAACTGCTTTTCGATTTCGATTTCGACCGGAAGACCGTGCGTATCCCATCCGGCCTTTCTGTCCACACGGAAGCCGCGCATCGTTTTATAGCGGCAAATCATGTCCTTGATCGTCCGGGCGATGGCGTGATGAACTCCCGGTCGACCGTTGGCCGTCGGCGGGCCTTCGTAAAAAACAAATTGCGGCCGGTCGGCGACCAGCTCATTCAGTTTTTCGAAAACCCGGTTCTTTTCCCAGAAGTCGAGAATCCGCGCTTCCAGTTCCGGAGTCGAGATGTCTTTAAATTGTCCGAATTTCATAAGTCCAAAAACCGCCCTTTAATTTTCTTCAGCCCACTAATTTACGGCGACCGCTTGTAATTGTAAAGTCAAAACTGGCCCCGGTTCCGGCCGCCAGTTTATTATTGACTTGTATATCGGTCGAACACTAAATATTTGTATGGCAGAAATGCGTCGTCAATCGGTCGCCGTGATCATTTTCACGATTCTTCTCATAGCCGTCGTTAATATGGCCTGGTGGCTGATGTACCGAAAAATCGAAAAAAGCTTCGAAGCCCAGCTCTCCCGCCGCCTGGCCGCGGTCGCCGCTTTGGGAGCACAGGAGCTTAATCCGGGGCTGATACAATCCCTGAACGAGGGAAGCCTGGCCGCCTATGAAACCACCCTGCAAATTCTGGACGAAATCCGCCGGGTCGATTCTCTGTCGGAAGTGTTTATCCTCGACATTGATTATAATTATCTGGCCACCATGCCGATAACCGGAGATTCGGTTTATTATCTGAAAGCGCTTAACGCCGAATATATCGATTCGGTTCTGCTGGGTGAGACCGCCGGTGCGGCGGTTGTCAGCCACCCATACCGGGCGGGCGATATTTTTCTCAAATCGGCCTTTGCGCCCCTCTATGATACCTCCGGCTATACCATTGCCGTCCTCGGTCTCGAAGCCGATCTGGACTATACCGACAACCTGATCGAACTTAAAAATAATCTGATTTTTTCTTCGGGCCTGTCAATCGGAGCCGGCCTGTTATTCGGCTTCCTGTTTTTCTGGATTCAGCGGCGGCTGGAGCGCGCCGAGAGAAACCTGCTTCGTTCGCAGGCACAGGCCAATCTGGGCCGGATGGTGGCCGTCGTCTCTCATGAACTTAAAAACCCCCTGATGATTATCCGGGCCGCCGCCGAACGTTTGAAAAGGGGACAGGCCGACGTCGCCGAAAATCCCGAGGCCGGTTTTATTTTGGAAGAAGTCGATCGGCTCAATAAAATCGTCACCGGCTATCTGGATTTCGCCTCCGGACGAAAACCACTGATTAAACAAACAATTAACCTCTCGGAAATAATAGACAATCTTGTCGAGCAGTTCGGACCGGGATTTACAAAAGACGGAATCCTCCTAACCGCCACACGGGATTCCGGCCGGCATGAAGCCTCAGCCGATCCTGTCGCTGTCAGACAGATTTTAATAAACCTGCTTCTTAATGCCGCCGAAGCCTCCAAAAGCGCATTCAAACCGGAAGTTAATGTGTCAATTATAACAGAGCTTGATCGCCATATTATTGCCGTTTGCGACAACGGTCCGGGGATTGAATCCGGCAAGCGGGCAACCATATTCGAGCCGTTTTATACAACTTCGACCTCCGGGTCCGGATTGGGTCTGTACCTGTCGAAAAAGCTGGCCGAAGATATGGGCGGGTCAATCAGCCTGGATAGCCGTCCGGGTGGTCCAACCACATTTGCTTTGACTCTTAAAACACCGGGGAGATAAAGATCGATGGCCAATATATTGATAATCGATGATGAGCCCAAAATGGGCTATCTCGTAGAAAAATCCCTGACCGATGAGGGCTTTTCCGCTTTGGCTGTCAGCGACCCGGCAGAGGGGATAAGGCTGATCAGGGGGCGCTCCTTTGACATCGTCATAACCGACCTTTCCATGCCGGATATTTCGGGGCTCGAAGTCCTCGAGGCGGCAAGGAAGAAGGGCGACATGGATGTGGTTATCATGACCGCCTATGGGACAGTCGAAACCGCCGTCGAAGCCATGAAAAAAGGTGCGACAGATTATATTCTTAAGCCGTTTTCCATGGATCTGCTCGTCGGCCTGTGCCGCAAACTGGCCGACCGTCAAAAGCTCGAAGCCCTCTCCGGTATGCTTAGCCGGGATATTCGGCAAATATCTTATGACAAATTTATCGGCGATTCTCCCGTTGCAAGAAATCTTTTAAACCTCATTGGCAAGGTGGCTCCGACCGATACGACCGTCCTGCTTACCGGAAAATCCGGTACCGGCAAAGAACTCGCGGCGAATTTAATCCATGAAAATTCCCGACGCCAGAACCGACCGTTTATTGCCGTCAATTGCGCCGCCCTGACCGAAACCCTTCTGGAATCCGAATTATTCGGCCACGAAAAAGGCGCCTTCACCGGAGCCGTGGCCAGAAAACGGGGACGATTCGAACTGGCCGACGGGGGCACTATCTTCCTCGATGAAATCGGCGAAATGTCGCCGGCGCTCCAGGCTAAAATTCTGCGTGTCCTCGAAGAAAAACAGTTTGTCCGCGTGGGCGGAGTCGATACCGTAAAAACCGACGTGCGTGTTATCGCCGCCACCAATAAAAACCTTAAAAATGAAATTAAAACGGGCCGTTTTCGCGAAGACCTCTTTTTCCGCCTCAACGTTTTTCCGATTGAAATGCCCACGTTGGCTCAACGTCGCGAGGACATCGGTCATCTTGCTGAATATTTCCTGAAAAAGCAGGGCTATGGTCATGCCGGTTTAAGCGACGAAGTGGTTGGCATACTCCAAAATTATTCCTGGCCGGGAAATATACGAGAGCTTAAAAATATTCTCGAGCGGGCAATGATTCTCGCCGGGGGCGAACCGATCGGACCGGAACATATCGGACTCGATGATGAAACCGACATGGCCCCTCTGGATAATGCCGCCGGGATTGCTGGCTCCGGCCTGGAATCGGCCGAAAAACAGATGATTCTCGATGCCCTTAAAAAAGCCGGGGGAAATAAAACCGAGGCCGCCAAATTGCTCAAAATTACCAGGCGTCGCCTCTATTCGCGGATGAAGTTCCATGATATTAAATGAGCCGGATGGTTCATGGTGTACCTTGCGGTACTGTAAAAAGAGTATTTTAAATATGACGCCATTGCGCAACCCGATAAATTACAATATGATACGGTTTTTGTGTAACAGGCACACGGTTTGAATATGCCTTCTTTGGATTATACAAAGGAGAGAAATATGAGCAAGTTCGTGAAATTTATAATAGTGACAGTGATGGCGATTATGATGTTCCCTCCGGTATTATTTGCCCAGAATGCCGACGCCGCCCGAGAGCGTCTCCGAAACGAATATGATAAAAGCCAGCAGGTAATCGAGCGGGCCGAAAATGTCATCGCCGAAGCTTCCCAGTACCGACAATATCAGATTATGCGGGTTGCGATCGACCTGGCCCGAACCGTTCTGAATAATGCCAAAGAAATGCAGGATGATGCCAGAACGGGTCTTAATTCCGATGCCGCTCTGGTCATTGCGGCCAGTCTCAAACGCACCGAACTGGCCCGCGACCGGGCCTGGCAGTCGATTAATATCATCAAGGAAGCCCGCGACCGCCTGGCCAACCAGACGGAAGAAAATGAAAATATTGTCTTGCGTCAGTTGGAAAAAACCGATCGCATGGCCGCGCAACTTCAAGCCGAAATGGCCGCCGATTCTCCCCGCCGTCTGGCCGAGATGTTCGACAGCGCCCGCGATAATCAGCGTCGAGCCTGGGAGCTGTATTATAAAAGACAGCTCCGCCCGGCCTTGAGAATATCACTTCAGGCGGAAAAGTCGCTGAACAAACTGACTGAATTACTTCGGGACGACCACGGAGCCAATCAGCGCATACAAAACCAGCTCCGGCTTCTGGAACAGCAAATGGAGCAGGCACGGCAACTGGCGGCCGGTTGTCCCAATGCCGATGCCGCCCCGGTCATGAATCGCCTCGAAGAGGCCTATCGCAATTGCCTCCGCCTGGCCGCCGAAAACGCGCCCGGGCAATTTGAACAATATATGAAACAGGCGCGCCAGATGTATCGCCGGCTTAACGAACTTTGTGCCGCCGAAAATGAACTGCAGACGAAATTGCGACAGGTGACTGCCGAGCTGGAGCGGCTCCGGGAAAAAGCCGGCTTGACGGCCAACGATCAGGTCAATAAACTACTCGCCGCCGCCGCCGAACATATCCGCAATGCCGAGCGTTTATGCCATGACAACCGGACGGATGATTGCGCCGGACATATCAAAGCCGCCCAGATGAATTTAAGAAAGGCCACTGAACTTCTGGGAAAATAAAGCTTGGGAAAAATTGTTTTCAGCATCCTGATTACTATCGCCGCAGCGATCATTTTCGCCGGAGTCGCCCGAAGCGATGGCTCCGGCGATTTTTCTATCCGCGCCGGAATCGGCTATGATTTCATTTCCCAGGAATACTTCTATGATTCCCTGCGTTTCGACGGCGGTCTCGATTCAGTGAAATTGAATCTTCTCAAAAGGGAATATCTCGACGATAAAAAAGGGCTGGTCTATTTCAAATACGCCCCCGGTGAATACGGCCATAATCTGGCCGAAATCGGCTGGGAACAAACCCCCGAAAACTTCCGAGCCGTCGGCTGGGGCAAACTGAAAACCGGCAATGATACGCTGGCGCTTCTGGCCGAGTCCCGCCTGGAAATAAAAAAGAGATACGATGGCCCCGCCGAACCGGGCGAAGACCTCGGTGTTTTCAGCGGGCGTCTGGGCGTAAACGTCCGCCTGTCCGACCGCACCAGAACACAGGCGACCGCCTACCTGGAAAAGGTCGTTTTCGACTCGCTGGACAGCTATATTTATAATTATCACCGCCTCGGAGGCAAATGGGATTTTTCGTGGTTTTCGGCCAATTATGATAATGTCTTCGGAACGCTCGGCTTCGAAAAAAGAACCGTCCCCGATTCAGCTTTTCTGGATTATAACCTGCTTCGCGGCGGTCTGGGTTATACGGGCTCCTTTATCGGCGGACGGTTGAGTGCCGAAGCCGCCCTTGAATTTAAAAATTATGCCGCCCCCGAAGACCAGAATGATTACTGGTATCTGACCGCCTCGGTTCGCCAGCGCCAGCCGGTTGCCGGAAAAGTCAATATTATGGCCAAAGCCAACCTGGAATATTTTAATTACAAATCACCGGAGTTCATAAACGACGACTACGCCCTGGCCGAAACCGACCTGCTGGCCGAGTGGACAGCGGGCGATTTAACCTTTGCCGTTGGCCCCGGTTTTGAAATAATGTCGCTTGAAAGCGGCTTTGATGACGATAATGATTATCTGGAATTTCGCCTGAATACGGAAATCGATTACTACTCCTATGGGCAGGTAATGCTTCTTTTCGAAAACGAAATCGGGCGGCGATCCTATCCTAATCAGCCTGAATTTTACTCCGATTTTACCTTCGAAAGGGTCAGCCTTATCGGCAATATCGCCATCTGGAAAGCCCTCGCGCTGGATATAATTTTTTCGTCGGAGTGGCAGTGGCACGCTCTCGACGCCGATGACAACCGCATTTATCTGCTCTCCTCGAACCTGACTTTCACGTTCTAAAACCCCCCTCGGCAGTCACCGTCTGCGTGTCGGCAACCGACTTGCCATGTGATATTTTTCACATTATTTCTATATTGGGGATTATATGGGAGACTTCTTTTCGCCACGATTTGTGATATATTTCACAAGACGGCCTGGCCGCTGGGTGGACCTGACGGCATCGTCGCAGTAATTTTTAGCCGGCCGCCAGGGTCGCGTTGGAAGGCCAATGTGCCGGATCCATTATTTCAATTTTGGCCGTCCGAAGGCCTCGCCGAAGGGCTACGGCGGGTATAATCTGGTGTATGACAAGTTCGATAAAGGAGAGGGTAAAGAGTGTCATTTTGAATGAATCTGTTACTACGCTATGTCATATTACTGGTTTAGTATTAGAAAATTCTTGACAAAATTGGTGGAATGGTTATTTTGTTGATGTCCAGGGAATAGTTGTGTTGTAGAAAACGCTTCTGTTAAGAACCTGTTAGCACCTTTCAACTCTAAGAAGCAAATAGAGTTGGTTAACAAAAGAACTCCTTAAGATGGCCTTTACAAGATTTCGAGATGGTCTAATAGATAGATACATCTTATAATCTTCAGATATTCCAAAAACTCACATAAAGACTGAACCTTATAAATCCGGCATTGAATAATTCTTCATGCTTTACATCTATCATCCGGCTGGATCATAGGGTTAAGTTACGGGGTAATTCCGACACCTCGGTAGCACAAGTTCGGATGGAACAGGTAATCCGTAATTAACTGTTTCAGGCAGAAAGATACCTATTACCTTTAATGAACTTGAAAGTCTTTAAAGGAGCATTATAATGATGCAAAAAAGAAAATTGACCATATCTTTGCTGCTGGCCTCGTTCCTTCTGGTATTCGGATTCTCCTATTCGGTGGCGCAGGAAGTGACGTTTCAATCGAAGTCAGTCCAGCGCTGTACGGACGTGATACTGAATGTGACGATTAATAGTCCTACGGATCTGAGTGCGTTTGAGTTGGTCTTTCAAGTCTCCGGTGATTATACATCGGTCGCTTTTAACTTTGCCGGTGGCCTGACCGTTTTGGACGAGCGGGTCATTCAGCAACCGACGGCAGGAACGTTTCGTGTTGCGGCGATGAAAATTGACGCGGGCGACGCCTGTCTTGGCGCGGGCACGACGGTTGTTGGTCAGATATCTCTGACGACGGCCGACGTCTGCGACGGGACGATAAGCGTGGAAGCGACGACGCTGACCAGCCAGTCACCCTGCGGCAGTGATATTGATATAGCCACGACTCTGGTCGGCTGTGACCCGATTGTCGCCTTGGCGACGACGGTCAACGCCGGCACGGTAACGTTTATCAATATGACTCCGACCATATCCTGTCCGGGCGACCAGACTGTTCACTGGGGCGACAAAGTTGAAGCTGACGTGACCTTTGACGATGCCGACCTGGCCAACGGCTGCGAAAGCCTTAGTTTTGCGGTCACAGCCGGTCCGGGTTCGGTCAATGCCAGCGGTCACTATACTTGGCAGACCGGCGGCGACGACGTTTGCGAACATTCGGTGACGATTCAGGTGACCGATGAATGCGGCGCGACGGCCGACTGCAGCTTCGACATTTGCGTCCAGAACACACCTCCGGAGATAACCAACAAGCAGGCGGCCGGGGATACCATTATGTCCGTCTGGGGTGTCACATTAGAAGGTGACGTTGAAGCCAGCGACCCCGACGGCGGTCCTTCGAGCCTGTTATACGAACTGGTCAGCTTTGATGGTCCCGGAACGATCGTGCTTGATGGCGCGACCGGCGAATGGTCCTGGGACATTCTCAATGAGCCAGAATATCTCGGTGATTTCACGCTGTGCGTGAGCGTGAATGACGGTGCCAATGTTTGCGATCCGTGCAGCCCGGACAATTCGGACGAGGCCTGCTACAAGATCCATGTTATTGGCTTTGCCATCACGATTGAGAAAGTCCACGATCAACTTCAGGGCCATTACACCGACGTTTCCATCTTCATCGATTCGGCTTACACCGGTCCGTTTATTGTCGACCTTCTGGGCGGTTTTGACTTTTTGATCGCCTATGATGCCTCGGCTTTGACGGCCATGGGAGCCACTCCGGGAGCGTTGATTGACGGTGGCAAGTTTGAGTATTTCACGTATCGTTTTGGTCCGTTCGGTAACTGCGACGGTGGTTGTCCGTCGGGTCTGATTCGCATTGTCGGTATGCGCGAATCGAACAACGGCGTGGTCAACCCGAACCACATTGCCGGTCCGGGAGAATTGGCCAAGATCACTTTCCTGGTAACCAACGATCGGACATATGAATGTCAGTTTGTTCCGGTTCGTTTCTTCTGGCTGGATTGTGCCGACAATACCCTGGCCAGCGAGAACGGTAACTGGCTGTATCTGGGCCAGGCCGTTTACACCTTCGAAGGCGACCTGGTCACCGACCCGGCCATCTTCGGTTACACCGGTCCGGCTGACAGCTGTTTTGAATTCTTCACGGAAACCGGCGAGGGCGTTATCAAGAACTTCCCGCTGGGAGCGATCATCTTCCGCAACGGTGGTGTTGACATCATCTGCGCCGAAGACATCGACGCCCGCGGCGACGTCAACCTCAACGGTATTGCCAATGAAATTGCCGACGCGGTAGTCTTCACCAACTACTTCATCAACGGTCTGGCGGCCTTCACGATTAACATTGAAGGTCAGACGGCGGCGACCGACATCAATGCCGACGGTATCGTGCTGTCGGTGGCCGACCTGGTCTACCTGATCCGTGTCATAGTTGGCGACGCTCTGCCGTATCCCAAACTGGTCAGCGGCGGCGATCTTCGTGTTTCCTACGACGAAACTCAAGTCGGGGTAAACAAGGAAATCGGCGCGGCCCTGTTTGTGTTTGACGGCAATGTCGATGTTTCGCTGGCCGACAACGCCCGGAACATGGACATCCTCAGCGGCTATGTCGATGGCCAGACCCGCGTTCTGGTTTACAACATCGGCTCCAACGTCCTTGCGGCTGGTCCCGTTCTGAACGTCTTTGGCGGTGAACTGATCAGTGTCGAAGCGGTCGACTACTATGGACAGACCTATGATGTCGCCATACTGCCGGCCCAATTCGTCCTCGAACAGAACTTCCCCAACCCGTTCAACCCGAGCACCAGCTTCAGCATCAGACTGCCCTCCGAGAGCGATTATTCCATCACGATCTTCAACCTCCAGGGTCAGAAAGTAGCTGAACTCAACGGCCATGGCATCGGCCATGTCGTTGAAACCTGGGATGCGACCGGCCTGGCCAGCGGTGTCTACTTCTACACCGTCAAAGCCGGCGACAACGTCGCAACCCAAAAAATGATGCTCCTGAAGTAACCCCCCGTTACTTCTTCAGCATAAATACCAAAGCCCCCTTACCCAAGGGGGCTTTCGGTTTTTAAGA
>CAYWLR010000032.1:0-17123 GCA_964459465.1 uncultured Ignavibacteriaceae bacterium
CACCGAGGAAATTTAATCCAACGTAAGCGCGTCTGTTCCATAATAGATATTTATCAGGGTGAGTTTTACAAAGGATTTCACTAATCATTGCCGGTCCCATACCCTTAATATTTTTCCTAAAATTGTCCCATCTTTTTGCTATTGCTTCATCACCCCATATCAGCTCAATAAACCTTTTCTTCAGAACATTATGTCCATTATCGTTAATAATTTTTTCGATTACGAATGATTTGTTTCCCCAAATTCGCATTGCCCATAATTGAGATAAATATTCGTAAATATCTTCATCAGTCATCGCTGCCATTTTTTTCTCATTATATCCCTGATAATACTGCACCATTCTGGCTCTTTCAGCATTATCGTTGTTGTATTGCTCTGAATATTTCTTTGAATCTTCGACAAACTCTATGACATATTTTGTTAGCAAGCCTTTATTCATTATTGTTTCCTTATGTTAATATTTGCCATGATTACTTCTCCCGATAACTCACCAGCGCCGAGGCCTGGGCGGTGGGCATGATGCGAATCTGGTTGATATTAACATGCGGCGGACGAGTCGCGCAAAACAGGATCGCTTCGGCCACGTCCTGACCGGTCAGCGGCTTAATTCCTTTGTAAACGTCCTTGGCGCGGTCTTTGTCGCCGTGGAAACGGACAATCGAAAATTCCGTCTCCGCCATGCCGGGGTCGACCGAGGAAACCCGTATCGACGTATCGACCAAATCCATCTGCATCCCTTTGGTCAGGGCATCGACCGCAAACTTGGTGGCGCAATAGACATTACCGCCGGGATAAACATCATGCCCGGCAATAGAGCCGATATTGATTATATGCCCGACTCCCCGCTTGACCATCCAGGGGATAATCACCCGGCTGACATAAAGCAGACCCTTGATATTGGTATCGATCATCTCTTCCCAGTCGGTCAGATCGCCTTCATGGAGTTTGGATAGACCCCGGCTTAACCCGGCGTTGTTGACGAGGATGTCGATTTTCCGCCAGCGCGCCGGTAAGGAATTAAGCTGTTTGATGACTTCGCGTTGCTGGCGAACGTCGATTTTGAGACATAAACTGGTAGCACCATAATCTTCGTTTAATTTCTGGGCCAGTCGTTCCAGACGGCTTTCCCGACGGGCCGCCAGGATCAGGCGGGCGCCTTCACGAGCGAAGGTGCAAGCCGTGAAATAGCCGATACCGGCCGATGCTCCCGACACAAATACCGTTTTGCCTTTCATGGATATCATTGATATGGTCCTTATATAATCAAGATTAAAGCCATGGCCAATTTATCCGCAAAAAACGCCATTGTCAAGGGCCATGCTCTCCGGGCGGGATAAACCCATCATATACTGGAATCATACCCATAATTTTGGCCCGCAAATTCCGGACTATGTCAAAAGTTGAATCTTGAACAGCAAGTTATATTGTTGAGAGATAATAATATAACTATCGGTGTGGCAAAAGTCGGGCAGGTCTGTGCGGGGGCATGGTATATGCAAGATAAGCATAAAGAATAAGGATACCGGATGATAAAATAATCCCGAATCGGGCCGATATAGGGAAGAGGCCACAGCTGATCCCTTGCGACCCGTAACGAACGGGAAGGAAGGGTCGAAATGGCTTCAACGAAAAAAAAGGATGTTTTCGTTCTGCCGCGAAAGATATACTGGCACCTTTATAGCCTGCAGAGTCTTTCCGGAGAGAAATTTATTAAGGTAGTAAATAAAATTTTGAATAAGGATTTTCAGCTTATCAAATAATACAGACCAAAACAGGGGCTAACCGGTCAATAATTTTTTTATTGACTAATAGACATTTGGGATATATGTTGGCCGGAACCTGAAGTCAAGGCCTCTTAATAGTGAGGTTTGTATTAGATGATTTTTGCTGATGGCGCATAAGAAATTATCCATAATGGTAATCGGCGCAGGCCGAGACAGCACGCGGCAATTCCAAATCCCGCAAAGGCTTATCTATAGTTGTTTACTGCTGGTCGTGGTGCTCGTGGCGGCGAATGTCTTTCTGACATTTTCATATCTCAAATCCAAATCGGATACGCGGTTGATTGACCAGCTTCAAACCGAAAACCGTCTTTTGGCCGATAAATATGAAGAAATACGGGGCGAAGTCTCGCAGATAAGCCATATCTACGGGGAGTTGGTCGATAAGGAAATTATTATTCGCAATATATTCGGTTTGCCCGAGATTTCCTCTGATGAGCGCGGGCTGGGTATCGGTGGCCCATCAACCAAAATAAACCCGGACAGATTCTCCGAAGCCATCCGGCTGGCTCATTCCACGGAACAGGATGTCGAAGCTTTGCTTCGCTTGGCTAAATTCGAGCAAGTCAAATACGAGGAAGTTTTTAATACTCTGGCCGAGAAAAAATCCATTCTGGACCATACCCCATCGATTATGCCGGCTCGCGGCTATATGAGTCGTGGCTTCGGGATGAAAAACGATCCTTTCACCGGATATCAAAGATTTCACGGGGGCATTGATATCGCCAACCGGGCGGGGACACCGATCTATGCGGCCGCCGACGGTGTCATCAAGACGACCGGAAATATGGGTGACTTGGGCAAGCTGGTCGAAATCAACCACGGTTATGGCTATCGCACTCGCTATGGACACTTGAGCCAGATCAAGGTGGAGCGGGGTCAGAAAGTCCGCCGGGGCGATTTGATCGGCCTGATGGGCTCAACCGGCTATTCGACCGGTCCGCATCTCCACTACGAAGTCATTAAAAACAATAAGTCCGTAAATCCACTCGAATTTATTTTGAATTTTTAGCCTGTTTTCCCAAAAGCAAAAATCAAGGCCAGCCGGGCCTTTTTCTATTTATGGGTTTTTTCTTTGGAAATTCGGGATGAGTTATACGAAACATTGTCAAAAATCGGTGGAACAATGTATTGGCCGGGCACGTTTAACTGATAAAAGAGAACTTAAATTATCCACTTTATGTGGACCGGATAGGTAACAATGCCTGATAAATCGACGAAAAGAAAAGTCCCCACTCCGGAAGATATTCAGCTTGAGCTAAAAACCCGCGATATTATCCGGGAAATAAAAGAAGGCAATGATCGGGCGTTTGGCGAGCTGGTGCGGATGTATCGCAATCAGGTGGCTTCGCTGGCCTATAAAATGGTCGGCGATTACGATGAAGCGGCCGATATTACCCAGAATGTTTTTGTCAAAACCAGCCGCAACATCTGGCGTTACGACGAGAATAAGAAATTTTACACCTGGCTGTATCGAATCACCGTCAACGCCTCGATTGACTATATGCGCAAGCATCATCGCCACCAGCATGAATCGATAGAAAACATCCAGGAGCAAGCCGACGAAAAATATGATTCTCCTGAACTTTCATATCAGCGTGACCAGCTCCGCAAATATATCACCGATGCCGCCGAATCATTGAGCGACAAACAAAAATCGGCCTTTATTCTGCGCGATGTGGACGGCTGTCATATCAACGACGTGGCCAATGTCATGAACATGCCGGAAGCGACGGTGCGCTGGTATCTTCACCGGGCCCGCGTTAAAATCCGCAAGGAGCTGCTAAAAAAATGCCCGCAGCTGCTTCTGACCCTCGGCTTAAAATAAGCTCTCAACGCTTCCTGTTTGCGCCGCGATAAAAATCTTCTTATTTTAAAAAACTGCTATGGCCGAACTTAATCTCAAAATTCAGGGAATGCACTGCGCCGGATGTGCCGCCGGAATCGAACGCAACCTGCGCGGAGCCGCCGGTATCGACGACGTGCGTGTGAATTTCGCGACCGGGTCGGCCCATATAGATTTTCAACCCGCACTTACGAATAAAGACAGGATTCGCGAGAAAATTATCGAAATCGGATATGGCGCCGATGAGGCAATCGAGCCGGAGCAGGCGTTCGACCTGTCCGATGATGAACAAAATCACGCCTTGCGGCTGTTTCGACAAGCGTTGTTTTTCACGATTCCCGTGATGGTCTTGAGCATGAGCGATATGTTCATAGGTCAGCCCCTGTTTTCGACCGGTTTCAAAGGTCTTCTTCTGATGTTATTAACCGTACCTGTCTTGTTTTTCGCCGGACGGGAAATTTTGTTGGATGCCTGGCGGCAGGCGAAGCATCTCAGCGCCAACATGAGTACACTTATAGCGCTGGGTTCACTTGCGGCCTATATTTACAGCACATACGTTATTGTCGACGTCGTCTGGATCGGGCACCTGATACACCCGCACTATTATTTTGAATCGGCCGCCATGATTATCACGCTGATTCTGCTGGGGCGCTATCTCGAAAGCCGGGCCAAAGGCCGGGCCCGCGACGGCATCCGGGCACTTCTGGAACTTCGCCCCGATACGGCCACCGCCATCATTAACGGCGTCGAAGTGCAGGTCGAACCGGCGGCCCTTAAAAAGGGCATGACCGTGGCAGTCAAGGCCGGGGAAAAGATCGCCGCCGACGGGATTATCATCGAAGGCGAGCCATCGATTAATGAATCCATGCTGACCGGGGAATCGGTCCCGGTCGAAAAATCTATCGGTGATGCCGTCATTGGTGGCTCACTGAATGGCAATAAAGCCTTCAGGTTCAAAGTAACCGGAACTGGACAGGAAACTTTTCTGGCGGGAATAATCCGGCTGGTCACCGAAGCCCAGAGTCGTAAGGCCCCGGTTCAGAAACTGGCCGATAAAGTTGCCGGCATATTTGTCCCCATCGTGCTGGTGTTTGCGGCGATTACATTTGCCGCCTGGTTTCTGGCCGACAGGTCCAATCCGATGCTTTTAACCGCGCCGGTAGCGGTTCTCATTATCGCTTGTCCCTGCGCCCTGGGTCTGGCAACCCCGACAGCGGTCATGGCCGGAACCGGACGCGCCGCCCGACGAGGCATATTCATTCGCGGGGCGGATGTTCTGGAAAAACTGGTTAAGGCCGGCAAGGTCATATTCGATAAAACCGGAACATTAACAAAAGGTCAGTTTCAGGTCGTTTCATATCAGGCGGTCGATGGTCAGAATCCCGTCGAACTTCTGCGCCTGACGGCTTCGGTCGAAAACGGCTCGCAACATCCGCTGGCGCAGGCGATCACAGCGAAAGCGCGTGACAGCAAAATCGAACCGGTTGCGGTTAAGAACCTGACCGAGTTTCCGGGGTTCGGACTGAAAGGTGAAATCGATGGCCGCACGGTTATTGTCGGCAGTGGCGAAACCATGACCCGGGAAAATATAGATATTTCTTTCTTTGAAAATCTCGTTCTGCAGGAAATGGCGCTCGGACGCACGTGTATATATTCAGCCGTCGATGGCCGCCTTCTGGGTTTGTTTATCTTGTTCGATACGGTCAAGGATGAAGCCGCTCTGGTTATTGACAAACTGGTCAAATCGGGTCGCGAAGTAATCATGTTGACCGGCGACAATCAGCGCACGGCGACAGGCGTGGCCTCGCTATTGGGCATTTCGAAATTCGAGGCAGGAATCAAGCCGGACCAGAAATCGGTCATAGTGCAGGCGCTTCAACAATCCGGAGCCGGCGTGGTTATGGTCGGCGACGGCATCAATGATGCTCCCGCACTGGCGGCGGCCGACGTCGGCGTGGCGCTGGGAACCGGTACCGACGCCGCCATCGAGTCGGCCGATGTCATTCTGGTGCGTGACAATCTGGAAACCGTTTCCGAGGCCTTCGATATTTCGGCGCTGACATACAGGACAATAAAACAAAATCTGTTCTGGGCGTTTTTCTATAATGTCCTGGCGATTCCGCTGGCGGCGGGTCTGTTTTACCCGGTTTTGGGCTGGTCCCTGTCGCCGGTCATTGCGGCCGCGGCGATGTCGATTTCATCAATCCTGGTCGTGACCAACTCGGTGCGACTGCTTAAAACCGGAGATTTTCCGGCATGAGCATTTCTTTGATTGTCGGGTTAGGCAATATCGGCCAGAAATACGCCGAAACCCGCCACAATCTTGGATTTAAAGTCCTGAATCTTATTTCCCAAAAATGGAATTTGCGGCCTCGACCCGGCCCCGGCGATTATTACCTGCTTGAAAAAAACATTGGGGGTCGGTTAATCCGACTTATCTGGCCGACCACTTATATGAACAATTCCGGACGGGCCGTTTCTCAAGCCATTGAGCAACACAGTGTTCCGATAAACGAAATGATTGTTGTCTATGATGATTATAATCTGCCATTGGGCCAGTTGCGAATTCGCCCGGCCGGCTCGGACGGCGGTCATAATGGAATGGCCTCGATTATTTATCATCTGGCCACCGAAAAGATAGCTCGATTGCGTCTGGGCATCGGGCCGGTGCCGCCGGAGGTTGACCCGGTCGATTTCGTGTTGGGCGGTTTTATGTCAAATGAAATAGATATTGTCGAGAAAACACTTGAAAAAGCGACCGCGGCCATATTATATTCGCTAAACAATCGCCTTGAAGAGGCGATGACAATGTATAACAATAACCCTGCTCCGGAAAACCCATAATCCGGGGCCGATAGACCGAAGGGAGGTGCCTTAGTGCGCTTGTACGAAACCACGTTTATTCTCGGTCCTCAAGCCGACGAAGCCACGTTCGATCGTCAAATCAACGCCGTCTCCGATGTTATCAAACGTTATAACGGCAAAGTTTTCGATGAAGACCGCATCGGTATTCGACGTCTGGCTTATCCCATCCGGAAGTACACCCAGGGATATTACGCCCGCCTGATATTTACCGGAGACAACAGCGTTCTGTCCGAACTGGATCGTTTTTATCGCCTCGAAGAAGCCTATATCCGTTACCTGACAGTGGTCTTTGAGGGCAATTTGGACGAAGAAACCGGCAAGGTCGCCAGACCCATGCCAAAAATTCGGACTCGTCCCGAGGTTGCCCACGATGATGCCGATGCAATATTGCCCTTGACCGATCACGAAGATGATTCGGATGCGGATGATGGCGAATAGCGGCATGATTGTAGCCGATGCCGATATGCGTCGGGAACTCCCATGATGGATTTGGGCTGATAGTAACTGATATAACTAATTTTGTAAATAACTTAATGAGGAATAAATATGGCGGACTTTGAAAGAAAAAGACGCAGAATCTGCCGGTTCTGCGAAGATCACATGGATTATATACCGCACGATGATGATCGTATTTTGAGAAGATTTATTAATGAACGTGGCAAAATTGTCCCGCGTCGTGTTTCGGGCAATTGCGCCAAACACCAGCGGGCGCTGACTCGGGCCATTAAAAGAGCCCGTCATCTGGCGATTCTGCCTTTTGTCAGCGAGGTTTACCGTTAATAACGGATTAGTGCTATGTCCGATTGGAGTCCGGCGGATAAAATCGTTACGATCCTGGGGGTAATGACCATCCTGTTTTTCCCACTGGTGATCTATATCCCGGTTCTGGGCTATATCGTGCAGACGGCCGCGATCTTTGCGGCGATGTATCTGGCTTTCCGGCGTCGAGGAGTCATCTTGATGACCGCGGCTCTGGCCTCGCTGGTCATGGCGGCGTCGGTCTTCGGATTCGGCCTGCTTTTGGTCATGCTGTGGGGATCGGTGCTGATTCCGGCATCCATTATGGGCTGGCTGTTGAGCGCCGGGGCGCCGACGGCCCGGGCTTTCCAGACAGCAATGGCTTTGTCGGTAATGGCCACCTTGATATTATTCTGGGGCGAACGCGACCTGTTTTATGCCGCATTGAACCAAACCGATGAATTTCTGGAAAGCGGCATAGCGTGGGGAAGTCTCTCGGAAGCACGGGCGGAAGAGGTCCGGTCAATGATGCAGGCGTTTATTATGCTGGTAAAAAGGCTGATGCCGTCGCTCATGGCTCTGTCCGGCGTGGCCCAGTTGTTCGTGGCCTGGGTCGCTTTGATAATCCTGTCGCGAAGCCTCAATGAATATGCCCCCTCCTTCCGCAGTTTTTTATACTGGAAAATGCCGGAATATTATGTCTATGGCGTCGGCGTCTTTCTGCTGTTGCGCCTGGTCGGGACGGAATCAATGAAAATCGTCGCCGACAACGTGATCCTCTTTATCGGATTTTTCTATGCCGTATTTGGATTTTCGGTGTTGGAGTATTATCTCAAAAAAATACGGCTGTCACTTTTCTTGAGAATTTTGTTTTATATAGGTATATTGCTCCTGCAGGTTCCGGGATTGATTCTGGCCGCGGTGATCGGTTTTATCGACAGTTATTTCGATTTCCGGAAAGTCAGGGCACGCCTGATTGGCTGATTATGATTGAAAGGATATAAAGATGAAAGTAATTTTGAAACAGGATATCCCGGATCTGGGCAAGGCCGGCAAAATAATCGAGGTTAAAAGCGGTTACGCCCGTAATTTTCTGATGCCGCGCAATCTTGTCATCATGGCCACCAAGGCCAATGTCCGGGCCATCGAAGAGATCGAGAAACAGAATAAAACCCGGGAGCGCAAACTTCGCAACGAAGCCGAAAAACTCAAAGCCAAAATGGAACAGATGTCGCTGACCATTGAAGTCCTGGTCGGTGAAGAAGATAAAATTTTCGGGTCGGTGACGGCGCAAAATGTGGCCGAGATGCTCGAAACCGAAGGCATTCGCGTCGATAAGCGCAATATCAATCTCGAAGACCCGATCAAGTCGCTCGGCGTTTACACCATACCCGTCAAGATCGAAAAAGACATTGTCGCCAACGTTAAAGTTTGGGTAATAAGAAAGGCCTGATCATGGCGATGCTTGAGGTCAAAGTCGATGGTCTTGCTCTGGACATGACGACCAATTCGCCCGTCATTATTCTGACGCCGTTGGAAGGGCAGAAGGTATTGCCGATATGGATCGGTCACAGTGAAGCCTGGGCGATTGCGATGGAACTGTCCGGGGTTAGCCCCAAAAGACCGATGACCCATGATTTGTTGAAAAACGTAATAAACCATTTAAACGCCACCATGGAACGGGTTGAAATCACCGAGCTTAAGGATCAGACATTTTATGCCCGGATCCGGATTGCCTCAAACGGCGAAAAGATGGATATCGATGCCCGGCCGTCGGATTCGATCGCGCTGGCCTTGAAAATGGGGGCGCCGATTTTCGCCGCGGAAGAACTGTTTAATCTTCAGTCCTCCCCGGAAAAACCGTCCGAGATAACTAACGACCCCGAATCGCTGGCGGACCGTTTGAGAAAGATTAACCCGGAAGACTTTGGCAAGTATTCGCTTTAATGGATTTTATGATGTGCAGAGCAATTGCTGCCGCCGTTTTAATCTGTCTTTTTTCGTGTTTATCTGTCGGGGCGGACCAGGAAAGCTCCCGGTTCAATGAAGCTTTCAAGCTTCTGGAATCAGGCGAAAATGCGGCCGCCTTCCGGGCCTTTTCGCAGTTGACCGATTCCTATCCCGACTCGAAAAGTATCGACAAATATATTTATTTTCGCTCCAAAGCGGCCATGTATGCGGGCCTGTTTACGGAGAGCCGGGCGGGGCTGGAGCGGTTGATCGCCGACTATCCGATTTCGATGTATGCGCCTTACTCATACTATTTTCTGGGTAATGTTGATTATCATTTAAAACGAGTCGGACCGGCGGTGGATGCCTATATCAAGGCTTACAGCCTTTCCAACGATAAGCGATTGACCGACCTGGCGGTGGAATCATTGATCGGGATGGTGGCCGATTATGGTTCGCAGGCGTCGGAGCGTATCATCGCCGCCACGATTCCGGCCGACCGCCGCTGCAACCTCATGATGCGTATTGCGCGGGAGCTATTCACTGAAAAAAATTATCAGCCCATCAAGTCATTTCTGGCTTCGTGCACTTCTCCGGAAGCCCGCACCCTCATGGACGAGGCCGAAAAGCATCTCCGACAGAAACCCGAATTCGCGGTTGTCCTGCCGTTATCGGGCGAAATGCAGACGTATGGTGAAGCGCTTCTCAATGGTATCACGCTTCGCCTGGAGCAGTTTAACAAATCATCCGAGCTGGACGTCAGCGTTGTCGTGTATGATACCGAGGGGCGAACGCTCGAAACGGCGCGAGTGGTCAAAAGGCTTAGCGCCGAAGACATCGCAGCCGTTATCGGCCCGCTGACTTCGGAGGCTACCGCGGTGGCTTCGGCCGTGCTCGCCTGCGGCGATATGCCCTTGATTGCTCCGGCCGCCGGACAGGGTGGCCTGACGGAGCTATCGGCAACCTGCTTTCAACTGATACCCAACCTCAACTGGCAGGGGGTCCGCATGGCTGACCTTGCCGTCGATGTTCTCGGGGCCCGGACAGCCGCCATCATGACGCCAACCTCGCCGGAAAATCTGGCTATGGCGGCCGCTTTTTCCGAACGGTTCAAGGCCCGGGGTGGCAAGGTCCTGGCAATCGAGTATTTCCGTGTTCGCGAAACTGATTTTGGGCCGTTTGTCAAGGATATCAAATCCCTGGTTCTGCCGGAATTGCTCGAACCGCGTGTATTTTTAAATGAGACCGGCGATACGGTCGACGCCGAGGAAGTGGGCACCCGGCTCGATTGCATTTATATCCCCGCCGAAGCCTCTCAATTGAGATTGCTCTTGCCCCAGATTCAGTTTTATGGCCTGAAAACCACGCTGCTGGGGGCCGACGGCTGGGGACATAAAACCGTTTACGACCTTGGCGATAATGTCCTGGGAAAACACTATTTCACATCGGGCCTGATCATGGATGATGAAAGCGAGCGGGTTCGTCAGTTCTTCTTCGATTTTGATAAACGTTTCGGTTATCAGCCGAGTCGTCTGGAAGCGCTGGGTTATGACGCCGCGTCGCTTTTATGTGCGGCTTTTGCCGCCGGCAATTACTCTCGTGAGGAAATCGTCCGCTATTTATCTTCGGTCAAGGGTTATCGTGGCGTGGCCGGCGACGTGTCATTCGGGAGTAACCGGGAAAATGTCGATCTGCCGATTTATCAAATAGAATACGGCAGACCGCGAAAAGTGGATTTTCGGCTTGGCCAGAGATAATCAGGACAGACTCATCGATTTTATCAAGCAGTACAAAAACGCCCTGGTGGCTTATAGTGGCGGTCTGGATTCATCGCTGGTGCTGTGGGCCGCGATTAAGGCGCTGGGGCCGGGACACGTCCTGGCCGTAACCGCTCTTTCGGAATCCTATGCAACCGGTGAAAAAGAAGCCGCCCGCAGAGTCGCACGGGAACTGGGCCTGACGGAAAAGCGCCATCGTTTTATTACCACTCATGAAATGGACAATGAAAACTATGTGAAAAATCCCGCCGACCGTTGTTATTGGTGCAAACATACGCTATACACCGAACTCAGAGCCATCGCGCAACTGGAAAATATGGTGGTTATTTTTGACGGCACCAATCTGTCCGATACGAGCGACTATCGCCCCGGCCTGAAAGCGGCCCGCGAAATGCACGTCGTCTCACCGCTTCGTGAAACCGGCCTGACTAAAGAAGATATCCGCCGCATCGCCCGGAAAAATCGACTCTCCTTTGCCGAAAAACCGGCCACGGCCTGCCTGGCATCGCGGATACCCTACGGAACATCCATAACCACGGAACGCCTGCGCATGATCGACCGGGCCGAGACAGCTGTGCGCGAGGCCGGGTTCGAGGGATTCCGGGTTCGTTATCACCACGATGTGGCGCGGCTGGAATTAAGGCCCGAGGATTTACCGCGTCTTCTTAATAAAGCCATAAAAGAAACGTTGATCGAGAAGATTAAGCAGGCTGGGTTCAAATATGTCGCCGTCGACCTTGAGGGGTATCGGACGGGATCGTTAAACGAGACTCTCGGAAAGGATAAAAAATGACCGACAAAAAGTTCGCGCTCAAAATGGTGATCGACGGCAAAGAAAGAGATATTACTTTCGAAGAACTGGCCCTTTCGAATAACCTCGCCCAGGAAGCGTTAGTGGGGCTTTTGATCGATAAGAAAATTATCAAAGCCGAGGATTTCCTGAATAAAATGCAGGAAGTCAAAAAACAGCGCTACCGGTCGGTCGAGGATCTGAATAAAGAAAATTAGATTCTGTATGAACGACGCCGAAAAGAAAAAACAACTGTCGCTGGAATTCGAATCCGTGGCGGAGGAACGCGAATCCGAGACGCCGGGCAAAGAAAATGCCGGCGAGACTCTGGAGTGGACCTGCCACCCGGCCAAACAAAATCGGACGCGAACGATACTGGTGACGGCTTTTATCGCTGTCGTCGTTCTGGCCGTGTACTTCTGGACTTATTCGGCGTTGTTTACCATACTGGCAATTTTAATTTTAACCGGTTCGCTGGCGGCGTACTATTTCCCGACCCGTTACACTCTGACCGACGAAGAAATAATCATTAAAACCACCACCCAGCGGCTGGTCAAAAAGTGGGCGCAATACCGGTCGTACTATCCGGATAAAAACGGGGTGCTGTTGTCACCGTTCGTTCGGCCTTCACGGCTGGAAAACTTCCGGGGCGTCTATATCAGGTTTTCCGGCAATAAAGACTTGGTTATGGGCTTTGTCATGCGCAAAATGACGCCGTCCGGCGAGCCCGAAACCGGGGGGGCGAACTGATGTCGCTTTTCAAGGGCCCGGTGGACCCACCCGAAGGCGGCGCGCCCGGTATCCCCGAAGAAGAAGACGCTGTCCTCGAAAAAGTGGCGAAAAAAGTTATCCGGTGGCGCATGGCTGTCCCGGCGATTTTGTTTCTGGAGTCGGTCAAGCCGCTTAACTATATCGGCTCGCAGGTGATGGTTTTTTTCGAGCCGGTCGTGCAGTCGCTTTTCAATTTCAAGGATTATGATAATTTTCGCATGGCCATGGAGCGCCGCGAAAATGTCGAAAACCTCCTGCAAAAAATCGAAAAATACGACGCCATCGCTTTCGACCGCGAAAAGAAAATCAAAAAATTCATGAAGGCCGAAAAGAAAAACTGGACATGGTACCAGCGCTGGCTGGGGATTGCCACGCCCAAGGTAGTCCTGCCCGAGGAATTGCGCGAGCTTTTCCCCGAAGATTCCCTTAAAAAATAGTCATTAATCCGGCCAGATCGAATTTCAGACTATATTACCGCCATCTTTCATCCGATAATAGATATAGAATGCGATACTTCAAGAGAGCCAAACTGGAACTGGACGCCCTGGTTAAGCCGCTATCTATTAACGACTTAACTGCCGGCAAGCCGAACCTGTACGAAGGCATTTTCGGCAAAACCCGGAATATCAGCGCCAGCGGCGCCATGATCGAGCTGACCGAAGAACTGGGCCCCAATTCTTATGTTATGGTTCATATTTATCTCGATAAAAACGATTTCCCCACGGCCATTCCGGCCCAGACGGTATGGTCGAAACCCCATAATAACATCAGCCAAACAGGTATCAGATTTCTGACCCGCCGGGAAGTCAATGAAATGACCGGACAACAGGAAAACAATGATGACCTGCCCGGATATATGGGGTTTACCGAAAAAGAGCAGGAAGCGCTCGACCATCTGCTCGATGATATTCTTGAAATGCCGGAAGACGAGGAAGAGTCTTAATCATCCTTTTCCGGCCCTGCCCTGAAATGATTGGACAGGACGACTCCGGCTATAATTACACCAATCCCGACCAGAGCCATCGGGGGAAGCGTCTCGGCGAAGAATACAAAACCGATAATCAGCGCATAGACTATTCCCAGGTAATTGAAAATACTTATATTGGAAGCCCGGTCCGCCTGATACGCTTTGGTCAGATAAATCTGCGCAACGGTGGTCAATAAGCCCACCGCGAGCAGAATGACAAGCTCGCTCCAGTCCGGCCAGATCCAGTTGGTCAAGCTATAGATTCCAACCAGCGGAACCGTCACCAGCGGAAAATAAAAAACGACCACCAGCGGATGATCATAATCTTTCAATTTACGGACGAAATTATAAGCCAGGGCCGAAAAGAAAGCGGCGCATATGCCGACCATAAGGCCGGTAATCGTTATGCGGGGATCGAATCCTTTGACCATGACAACGCCGCCAAAGGCAAGGACCAGAAAAATCCATTGCATCGGCCGGGCGTTTTCGCGCAAAATAAAGCCCGAGATGAGAACGGTAAAAATGGGCGAGAGGTGGTGAATGGTCACGGCCGAAGCCAGCGGCATTTTTTGAAGCGTATAGAAAAAGCAGATCAGGGCCCCGGTTCCGGCCAGCCCGCGCAGAATCAGATATTTTTTATTATTTCCCCATGGATTCAGCCCCGCCCTGACAATCATAATGTATCCGACCACGAGCGTGACAATGGCGCGGAAAAAAACAATTTCATGCGATGGGATGCGCAAAAGCATTTTTACCCCGGCGAACATGAGGGCAAAAAAGAAAGTCGCCACGAGGATATATTTGGCTCCGGGGGTGAGGCTCAAAATGGCCCGATGGTTCAGCGGTGTCGGCTCGAATGGTTTCATCAGGCCGGTAAGATAGTTAAAAATTGCCATCCGGCAATGGTTGAATGTCGGCTTCGAATAATTAAAGGGAAATTCAGGTTTTGAATTTCCCTTTATTAAGAACTCCTGCGGGCATAAAAGGCCGGAGGCAGTAAGGAGTCGCCCGCGCAAAGATTACCCGTTATTTAAAACCATCCCAGTCTATCGATTTCCGGTATCTCTTCGCTCATCTGCTCGGCGAGGTCCTCGATGTTATCGGCCATATATTCGATATCTTTGGCGTAGCGTTCCAGGTCTTTGGCTTGAGCCTCGATCAGTCTTGCTTCGGCTTCGACTTCGCGTTCCAGATCGTCGGTGTCATAATTGGGTGAAAGAAGATGAAAAACTTTAAAAAAAGCCGAAACTCCCAGCTTGGCGCCCTTGATACCGATTTTGGCGCCTTCTTTGCCGACCAGTTTCGCCTGTTCGGTCAGCTGATGTGTCTGTTCATAAAATTCGCCGACCAACCGCCGTTGGTTATCGTCCAGCTTGACCTCACCGCCGTTGATAATCAGGTCGTAATTCCCGGTGATTTTAACCACGTCGCCGCGACGGTCATGCTTGATGACAATAGTACTGCCCCGGAAGCTTAAATCGGCGTCTTCCAGAATGCTATGCCCGAAATATCTGTTGCGGGAAAAATGCCTGTCAAAACGGTTGGTTTTATCGATCACGGTGACGCCATGATCGTCGTCGAAATCAAAGTTGAAGTCCTTGAAATCGATATCATCGAAATTGATATCATCGAAATCAATATCATAGTCATAATCATAATTATACGAGTATGTGCGTTCGGCTTTTTTCCCGGAAAACCGGTGACCGGTTTCCTCGGCGGCGGCGATGGAGACGATTAGAAATGCCGACAAAATGAACGTTATGAATATTTTCATCGGGACAGACTCCTGCAAATTTTTTGGCCTTTGTTTTGTTTGACGGGAAAATCGCCCAAAAGTTGCCCCGGATGCGAAAAAATGGATGGACGGCTAACACCTTTGCGCTGTACCCGGCCCCGACTTGCTCGGGTGTTCCACCACCCGAGGGTTCCGAATTTTTATGAGCAATTACGGTGGAATCCTTTGAAATCTTCCGATCGTGTGACCGGCAGACGCCCTCGTCTGCCGGTTTGACGGATTAACTTGCCTGGTTGAATTTATCTCGAACCTGCCCAAATTCATCCGTTCCCGGACACTATTTCACCGACCTTATAAACTCCATCAGCGCTTTGAAATCGGAATCATCTTCGAGAGAATAATCATAGTCGATATACTCGAATTTGCCATCCGGCCCGACTACGAACACCGACCGCTGGAACATGCCATAATCTTCGATATAAACTCCCATCTTGCGGCCGTAGTCGCGGGTATGATCGGCCAAAAGTTTGAAATTGAGATTGTGATGTTTGGCCCATTCGTGCTCGGTGAAAACATAATCGCCGGAAATGGCCAGAATCTCGACGCCGAAATCCTCGAATTGCGCGAAATTATCGCGGAAGGTGCACATCTGGCCGGTGCATCCGCCCGACCACGCCGCCGGGTAGAAAGCCAGAATATAACGCTTGCCCATGAGATCCTGATTGGAAATCCCCCGCATAAAGATGGAATCTTTGGTGGCGTAGGGAAGTTTGAAATCGGGCAATCTGTCGCCGACTTTGAGCGTATCCGCCGCCCCGGCGATAATAGGCAGGATAAAAACTATGAAGAACGCATAGGTAAAAAATTTTTTCATTATCTTCTCCCGTGTAAAACGTTTTATGATAAAACCCCGGGGTGAGGTAGAGGGTTCCGTAACTTTTATACGCTCACTTCGCCAGATTCTTGAACGGCTCGAAGCTCATGAAATCGGCGTGGTGCACGATATAGGCCTCGGCCGTGCGCTTGACCATGTCGCCCTCACCGGCGTGCGCCGCGATAATGTGACAGACCCTGTCCGGCACGCCGCAGGCCATCGCCAGCCCCACCCCGGAGAAGGGGTGACGGACATACTTGCCCATGTCCGAGACGACCGCTTTGCCGTTCACTTTGTCGTACTCCAAAAGTTTTCCCACGTCGGCCAGTATCGCGCCGGCCACGACCACGTCCATGTCGAACGGAAGATTATTGCCGAAGAAGTGGGCCATGACTTTGGCCGATTCAAAGGCGATATGCACCACCGCCCGCTTGTGCGCCATGAACGACACCGGGCAGTCCTTGACCAGAAGGGTAAAGGGTATTTCGTTCAAATCTTTGGCGGTTAGGGGGCTTTTTTCGAGCGCCAGTTTCCAGGTCGCGGCGGTTTGGTGGCGAAGCGTTTCGTTTTTAATCCATTTCAATTCCGGCCAGAGTTTATATACTTCCTCGGACATATTATTCTCCTTTTTTTTCGAATTATGTTTGCGTCAAGATAACTTTCCGCCGCCGGCAAAGTCAATGGAAGATTGAAAATGGCAGATTACACTTACCTTATAAAACCTAATTGGATTGGCCATTTTATCATCTAGTTTTATTTCATTATTTAAACCGTTTACTCCAAGTCCGGCAACTGAAAATGGATTATGACTCGCAGCAGTCCACCCGCTTGCTGGGTTGTTATAAATTTCAAAATCAAATACTGCTACCCAACCATATTCAGTATCTATGGTATGCTCCCGGCAGACTATTACAGATGCCAATCTATTTGATGATTCAAAGGCAAACAGTCCCCGTGGGAGTTTGTTACCGCGTTCGCCCTTTAGGAGCTCTGGTTTCAATGATAAATTTCCTGTTGGAAATCCAATG
>CAYWLR010000033.1:0-14633 GCA_964459465.1 uncultured Ignavibacteriaceae bacterium
AACCGTCGGCGCCGGCGTCATCACCGAGATTATCGAATAGCGAGGATTGAAGAAAAACATTTGCTGACAGGCCAGTAGCTCTAATGGCTAGAGCGCCGGTCTCCAAAACCGGATGTTGGGGGTTCGAATCCCTCCTGGCCTGCATAAAAAACAATAAATCGGGACAGACTGATGTTTGGAAAAATAGTCAAGTTCTTACAGGAAGTCCGGACGGAACTGACCAAAGTGACCTGGCCTACCCGTCAGGAATTGATCGGTTCGACCATCGTGACGGTGGTGGTCACGCTGATTATTTCGGTCTTCATCGGAATCGTCGACCGGATTTTGACGCTGGTGACGAAAAATATTTTTGGTTAAAAGGAATTAACCCATGGCGCTTCGCTGGTACGCGGTACATACATATTCCGGTCATGAGCAAAAGGCCAAGAAGTATCTTGAATCGGCTGTGGCCACGGCCGGACTGGAATCCAAATTTGGGCAAATCGTCATTCCGACGGAACAGGTGACGGAGATGAAGCAGGGCCTGCGGAAAACATCGACCAAAAAATTTCTGCCCAGTTATATTCTGGTCGAGATGGAACTCGACCGGGTGACGCAGAATCTGGTCGTATCGACTCCGAGTATTACTAATTTCGTCGGGGCTGCGGGCAAACCGGAACCTTTACGGAAGTCGGAAGTGGAACGGATAATGGGTCAAATCGACCGCTCGCGGACCGAAGAGGCCACGGAAGTGCCATTCCAGGCCGGCGATGCCGTCAAAGTTATCGATGGCCCGTTTGCGGATTTTTCCGGTTTTGTCAGCGAGGTCAATCTGGAGCGCAAGAAAGTCAAAGTGATGGTTTCGATATTCGGACGGCCGACCCCGGTCGAACTCGATTTCCTTCAAATAGAATCGGTAAAACAGAAGAATCAGTCATAATTTGAAATTGGAGTGATACATTGGCCAAAAAAGTACAGACGTACATTAAGTTACAGATTCCGGCCGGAAACGCCAACCCGGCTCCTCCGGTGGGACCGGCTCTCGGCCAGCACGGCGTCAATATTATGGAGTTTTGCAAGGCCTTCAATGCCAAAACCCAGAGTTTGGGCGGAATCCTGACCCCGGTCGTGATTACGGTTTACGTTGATAAAACCTTTACTTTTATAACGAAAACCCCGCCCGCCTCAACCCTGCTGAAAAAAGCCGTCAATCTGCAAAAGGGTTCGGGCGAACCTAACCGCAACAAAGTCGGAACCGTGTCGCAAAAGCAATTGCGGGAGATAGCCGAACTGAAAATGGTCGACCTGAACGCCGCCACCGTGGAGCATGCCATGATGATGATCGCGGGCACGGCACGTTCGATGGGCCTTGAAATAGAAAGTTAAACTAATTTCGTCAGGACCTGTTGCGGTATGACCGCGTACAGGGAGAAAGAGAAGTTATGAGACATTCCAAACGTTATAATGTCATTCGAGAAAAGGTAGACCGCAACCGGCTCTACACCATTGAAGAAGCGGCGGCCCTGCTCAAGGAGACGGGTTCGGCCAAATTCGATGAAACGGTAGAGCTGGCCGCCCGGCTCGGTGTGGACCCCAAACACGCCGACCAAATGATTCGCGGAACGGTGGCACTGCCACACGGCACTGGCAAAAAGATTCGAGTGCTGGTCTTTGCGGTCGGTGAAAAAGAACAGGAAGCCAAGGCCGCCGGGGCCGATTATGTCGGTTCTGATGACCTGGTGGAAAAAATCAAAGGCGGTTGGTTCGATTTTGATGTCGCCGTTGCCACGCCCGATATGATGAAAGTCATGGGTGCTCTGGGCAAGATTTTAGGCCCGCGCGGCCTGATGCCTAACCCGAAGGCGGGGACGGTCACTATGGACGTCGGCAAGGCCGTCCGCGAACTTAAGGCCGGTCGTATTGAATACCGGATTGACCGTCAGGCCATAGTGGCCGTTCCGGTCGGTAAGGTTTCGTTCAGCCATCAGCAACTCGTCGAAAATATCAGGGCCTTCATCGATGCCTTGCTGAAAGCCAAACCGGCTTCAGCCAAAGGCACATACGTGAAGGGAATTTCGATCAGTTCGACAATGGGGATAGGGGTCAAACTGGACCATCAGACACTTGCCGCGGATTTGAAGAAAGGATAGAGCCATGCCGAAACCGGAAAAAATCGAAGCTGTCGATAAATTGAAACAGCTAATGAATGCGGCCTCATCGGTTTTCGTGACCGATTACACGGGCCTCAACGTCGAAGAAATCACTAAGCTGCGCAAGGAATTACGGGATAATTCCATAAAATATCTTGTGGCCAAGAATACCTTGTTGAAGATAGCCGCCACCGACTCGGGCCTGGAAAAACTTAATGACTTTTTCCAGGGGCAGACAGGGTTGGCTTTCGGCGCAGATGACCCGTCGGTAGCCGCCAAAATATTATACAATTCCTTTAAGAGCATTGAAAAACCCGTTATCAAGGCTTTCGTCCTCGATAAAGAATTTTATCCGGGCAGCGAAATCACCCGTTTGGCCGACCTGCCAAGCAAAGAGGTGTTATATTCAATGGTCGTCGCGGCGGTTGAATCCCCGCTGACCAGCCTGGTTGCCAGCATTGACGGCGTTTTCCAGGAATTAGTGGCGACTCTGGAGGCGTTGCAGAAGACCAAAGAGTAGAAGAATTTGCGGGCTTTGGCCGCGGCCGGGATCAAGCTTCTACACGATGGGCCCGATCGTGTGATTCAAAGGTGCGGCGATTGATATAAGAAATAGAAAGAAATAATATAGGAAAGGTTAATGAAGTGGCTGAAAACAAAGTCATTGACGAGATTGTAGAAAAGATTGCCTCACTTTCGGCAATGGACCTGGCTGATTTATCCAAAGCCATTCAGGATAAATTCGGTGTCACCCCCATGGCTCCGGTGGCCATGGCGGCTCCCGCCGGTGGCGGCGGTGGTGCGGCGGCGGTTGAAGAAAAAACGGAATTCGACGTCATGCTAAATGCTGCCGGAGACAAGAAGATCCAGGTCATCAAGGTCGTGCGCGAACTGACCAGCCTCGGACTCAAAGAGGCCAAGGATTTGGTTGACGGCGCTCCGGCCAAGGTTCTGGAGGGTGTTTCCAAGGACGACGCCAACAAGGCCATCGAGAAGTTGCAGGAAGTCGGGGCTCAAGTGGAGCTCAAATAGTTTTTGCGTAACGGAAACTATTTTTGTAAAAGCCTGTTTACACAATTGATTCCCGCTTTAAATACTTTGACGGCGAATGGTCTGTATGAAGTGGGCTCCCTAAAACAATTAATAATTGTCGGGAGATAAGACAAAATTGAAACAGAATCGCCGATGAAGATATGTTATCTTCATTTTGCATTCACCGAATAGACTTCCCTGACCGGATGGATTTCGGCAGGGGCGTCTATTGTATATTTGGAGGAGGTTACATTGGCGCTCAAACAAAGCAATGAGAGGATAGACTACGGGACCATTACAGATGCGTCGGAAATGCCCAATCTGCTTGATGTCCAGATCCGGTCCTATAAAGAATTCCTCCAGTCTGACGTACCTTCCGATAAACGAAAAAAGCAGGGGCTGCAGCAGATTTTCGAAGAGGTTTTCCCTGTTACCGACATCAATGAAATAAACTCGATGGAGTTTGTGAGGTACTCCCTGGGAACGCCCCGATATACCATCGATGAATGCCGCGAAAGAAACATGACCTATGCCGCGCCGCTGAAGGCCTCGCTTCGTTTGATTACCCGTCAGGGTGAAGAGGGCGCTCAACTGGAAGTCAAGGATATTATCGAACAGGATGTCTATTTGGGCGAGTTGCCCATACTGACCAACTGGGGGACGTTTATAATTAATGGTTCCGAGCGGGTTATCGTCAGCCAGTTGCACCGCAGCCCCGGTGTGTTTTTCGATGAAAGTACCCATCCCAATGGCAAGCTGCTTTATTCGGCTCGGATTATCCCGTACCGCGGAAGCTGGGTCGAATTCCTGGTCGATGTTAACGACGTCATGCATGTCAACGTCGACTCCCGGCGTAAAATCACCGCCACAACGCTCCTGCGGGCTCTTGGTTATGACACCGATGAAGAACTGATAAAGGTTTTCTATAACACCGAGAAAATTTCCATGGCCGGCAAAAAGGCTCATGAAGTCATGGGCGAAGCGCTGGCCGAAAAAATTATCGATACAGAAACCGGCGAAGTCCTGGCCGAAATCGGCGATCCGGTAAGCGAAGAGCTTCTGGAAAAATTTAAAGAATCAAAAATCAAGAATTTCAGCATCATCATTCGGGAAAATCAACGCGACGCGTTGATCATCGTCAATACTATCAAGAAAGACCCGACCAGTTCGCGCGATGAAGCGCTGGCCAAAATCTATTCCATGCTTCGCCCCGGAGAACCGCCTACCATGGAAATGGCCGAGACGCTACTGGAAAAACTGTTTTTCAATACCAAACGATATGACCTGGGCGAAGTCGGTCGATATATGATAAACCAACGCTTGAAACTGGATATTCCCCTGGAAAAAACCATCCTCGATCAAAAGGATTTTGTGTCCATCATCAAATATCTTATGGGTCTTCGCAACGGTCGGGGTTTTGTCGATGATATCGACCATCTGGGAAATCGCCGGGCTCGCACCGTGGGTGAACTTCTGTCCAATCTGTTTTCGGTCGGGCTTTCGCGCGTGGCCAAATCAATCCGCGAACGCCTGTCTTTAAAGGACAGCGACCCGGTCACGCCGCAGCTTTTGATCAACGCTCGGACGGTATCCTCGGTCATCGATACGTTCTTCGGTTCATCACAGCTGTCGCAATTCATGGACCAAATCAACCCGCTGTCGGAATTGACGCATAAACGGCGTTTGTCGGCCCTTGGCCCGGGCGGTCTGACCCGTGAGCGCGCCGGATTTGAAGTCCGCGACGTGCACCATACGCACTATGGTCGAGTCTGCCCGATTGAAACGCCGGAAGGTCCGAATATCGGTCTGATCGCATCTATGGCCACCTTTGCGCGTATTAACAAGTATGGTTTCCTGGAAACGCCGTATCGCAAACTGAACAAGGGCAAAGTCACCGACGAAATAGTATTCCTGACGGCCGACGAAGAAGACCAGTACACTCTCGTTTCGGCCGATACGGAACTGGATAAAAATGGCCGTCTGGCCGGAGAGATTGTCAAGGCCCGTCATCGCTCCGATTATCTGGAAGTGCCGCCCGAAAAGGTTGACTATATCGAGGTATCTCCCAAGCAGATTGTGTCGGTCGCGGCGTCGCTTATTCCGTTTCTCGAACACGACGACGCCAACCGTGCACTGATGGGATCCAATATGCAGCGCCAGGCCGTTCCGCTGTTGAAAACCGCCGCGCCGGTCATCGGTACCGGGATGGAAGAGCGCGTCGCCCGTGATTCCGGCGCCGCACTGACAGCCGAAAGAGCCGGGACGGTCGTGTATGCTTCGGCCTCCAAAATAGTGATTCGTCCTGACGCCAAGCCCAAGCATGATGAGCTCGGTTTTTACGAAGACGATGAGTACAAAATTACCAAGTTCCGCCGCTCCAATCAGGACACCTGCATCGATTATCATCCTCTGGTAAAGGAAGGGGATCGGGTCGAAGCCGGCACGGTTATCGCCGATGGGCCATCAACCGATAATGGCGAGCTGGCCCTGGGATATAATGTCCTGGTCGCCTTCATGCCGTGGCGCGGGTACAATTTCGAGGACGCCATTATTGTTTCTGAAAGACTAATCCGCGACGACGTTTTTACCTCGATACATATCGAGGAATTTGAACTTCAGGTGCGTGATACCAAGCGCGGTTCCGAAGAAATAACCCGCGAAATTCCCAACGTCTCTGAAGAGGCCCTGCTTAACCTCGATGAACGCGGCATTGTTCGCACCGGGGCGGAAGTCGAAGCCGGTGATATTCTGGTGGGCAAAGTGACGCCCAAGGGTGAAACCGAATTGACCCCCGAAGAAAGACTGCTTCGCGCCATTTTCGGTGAAAAGGCCGGGGATGTCAAGGACGCCTCTTTGAAGGCGCCGCCGGGGATGAAAGGTGTCGTCATCGATACCAAGGTATTCTCCAGGAAGGAACGCACCGAAGAGGCCAAAAAGCAGGAGAAAAACGAAATTGCCCAGTTGAAGCGTAATTTCACCAAGATGAAGCAAAGCATTATTGCGCATCGCAACAAGCGTCTGGCGGAACTGCTCGACGGACAGTCCAGCCGAACTGTGCGCGCTTTGGTGGATAATTCGGTCCTGATTCGGGCCGGACATAAATTCGATGCCGCGCAGCTGGAAACCTTTGATTTCGATTCGGCTGTTGCTCCGGAAGGTTATAGCGACAGCGATGCGCTTAATGCGCGCATCGATAAAGTCCTTGCCGAGGCGATGGAGCTTTTGAACGCCAAGGATCAGGAACTTGAAGTCGAGATGGACAAGGTGATTCGGGGCGCCGAGCTTCCGCCGGGTGTCAAACAACTGGTCAAGGTTAAAATCGCCATCAGGCGCAAGCTGGCTGTGGGCGACAAGATGGCCGGGCGCCACGGCAACAAGGGGGTCATTTCCAAGATTGTCCCGATCGAAGACATGCCCTATATGGCCGACGGCACGCCGGTCGACGTCATTTTGAATCCGCTTGGCGTTCCGTCGCGCATGAACGTCGGTCAGATTCTGGAAACTCATTTGGGGTGGGCCGCCGGCAAGCTGAATGTCAAAATAGCCTCACCGGTTTTTGACGGGGTTTCGCTGGCCGAGATTCGAGCCATGCTCAAGAAGGCCGATTTGCCCGAAAGCGGCAAAGTAATGTTATACGACGGTTATTCGGGGATGCCATTCGATAATGAAATAACGGTCGGACTTATATATATGATGAAATTACTGCACTTGGTCGATGATAAAATCCACGCTCGTTCCATCGGCCCGTACAGTCTCGTCACGCAGCAGCCTCTGGGCGGGAAAGCCCAGTTCGGCGGCCAGCGTTTCGGAGAAATGGAAGTGTGGGCCATGGAAGCCTATGGTGCGGCCTATGCCTTACAGGAACTCTTAACCGTCAAATCCGACGACGTCGCCGGGCGCAGCCGCGTTTACGAGGCCATCGTCAAGGGTGAGAATCCGCCGGAGCCCGGAATTCCGGAGTCGTTCAACGTCCTGGTGAAGGAATTGCAATCCCTGGGACTCGACGTCAGATTGATGGAAAAAGAAGACCAGAAACTATAAGGTAAATCAAGCCCCGGGCGGGCGTTGAGATAAAGGAGTAATGAAGTGGTAACCATACCTTCAAACCTTCCGAGCGCGATGCAGAAGAACCCGATAACTTTTTCGGCCATTCAGGTGCAACTGGCTTCGCCTGAGACCGTGCTATCTTGGTCGTACGGTGAAGTCACCAAGCCGGAAACGATTAATTATCGTTCTTTTAAGCCGGAACGCGACGGCCTCTTCTGTGAAAGAATCTTCGGACCGGTCAAAGACTGGGAATGCAGTTGCGGGAAGTACAAGCGTATCCGTTTTCGCGGTATCGTTTGCGACCGCTGCGGCGTCGAAGTTACCCAGTCCAAAGTCCGCCGGGAAAGAATGGGGCATATCGAACTGGCCGTACCGGTGACGCATATCTGGTATGTCAAATCGTTGCCCTCGCGAATCGGCAATCTTCTCGATCTGTCCGTCCGCGATTTGGAAAAGATCATATATTATGAAGCCTACATCATGATCGACCCGGGCAATACGTCCTATCAGAAGGGCGATATACTGTCCGAAGAAGAATTTATTGAGCTCGAAGAAGGCGGTAAGGAATTCGATGCCCGCATGGGCGCTGACGCCGTCCGGGAATTACTGACTAAGATTGATGCCGATGAACTGGCCGTCAGCCTGCGGGCCCAGGTCAAAGTAGAAACCTCGGTGCAGCGTCAAAAGGATGCCCTTAAAAGATTACGCATTATTGAAGCCTTCCGGCAGTCAAACAATCGTCCCGAGTGGATGATCATGAGCGTTATCCCGGTCATCCCGCCCGATCTGCGCCCCCTCGTTCCGCTCGAAGGTGGCCGATTTGCCACGTCCGATTTGAACGACCTTTATCGCCGGGTTATAAATCGCAACAATCGTTTGAAAAAACTAATTGATATACAGGCGCCGGAAGTCATCCTGCGTAATGAAAAACGCATGCTCCAGGAAGCCGTCGATGCCCTCTTCGACAATGGCCGCCGCACCCACTCGGTTCGCGGCGATTCCAAACGACCGCTCAAGTCGCTGTCTGACCTGTTGAAGGGCAAGCAAGGTCGATTCCGCCAGAACCTTTTGGGCAAGCGCGTCGATTATTCCGGCCGTTCGGTTATCGTCGTCGGCCCTGAATTGAAACTATATGAATGCGGCCTGCCCAAGAATATGGCTCTGGAACTTTTCAAACCCTTTATTATTATGAAGCTCGAAGAAAAGGGCTATGTGCAGACCGTCAAATCGGCCAAGAAACTGGTCGAACGGGAGCGGCCAGAAGTTTGGGACATCCTGGAAGAAATCATCGGGGATCACCCTATTCTGCTCAACCGTGCTCCTACTCTGCACCGCCTGGGTATTCAGGCGTTTTATCCGCGTCTGGTCGAAGGCAAAGCCATCCGTCTGCATCCGCTGGTTTGCGCCGCTTTCAACGCCGACTTTGACGGTGACCAGATGGCCGTGCATGTTCCGCTGTCATTCGAAGCCCAGCTGGAAGCTCGACTTTTAATGCTTTCCTCCAATAACCTGTTGTTGCCGTCGTCGGGTCGTCCGGTAGCGATTCCGTCGCAGGACATGGTTATCGGTAATTATTACCTGACAAAGATTCGGGCCGGAGAGCCGGGCGAGGGGAGCAAGTTTTACTCCAAAGATGAAGCCTTGGCCGCGCACGCCGCCAAAAAACTCGGGCTTCATGCCCGCATAAAGGTCATGATTGACGGAAGTCTCGTGGAAACGTCGGTCGGGCGTATCATTTTCAACCAAATTCTGCCCAAGGAATTGCCGTATTTCAACGACGTTGCTTCCCGGGGCAAGACCGAACAATTAATTTTGAACTGCTTCCGAGCCGTCGGCAATAGCCGCACCGTGGAATTTCTGGACCGTCTTAAAAAGCTCGGATTCGAATATGCCACCGTTTCGGGAACCACCGTCTCGATCGATGATATCATCGTCCCCGAGGAAAAAGATCGACTCATTACCGCCGCGCGCAAAGAAGTGGAAAAAATACAGAAACGGTACGAACGAGGCGTCATTACCAATGGTGAACGATACAACCAGGTCATCGATATCTGGACCCGGACCACCTCCGAAGTGTCCGATGTTATGTTCAGCAACCTGGCCCGTCATAAGGATGGTTTCAACCCCGTCTACATGATGGCCGATTCGGGCGCTCGCGGATCCAAAGAGCAAATTCGCCAATTAGCCGGCATGCGCGGTCTCATGGCTAAACCGCAGAAGAAAATCACGGGCGGCATGGGTGAGATTATTGAATCGCCCATTATTTCCAATTTCCGTGAAGGTCTATCGGTTTCGGAATATTTTATTTCGACTCACGGCGCTCGTAAGGGTTTGGCAGACACCGCCTTGAAAACGGCCGACGCCGGTTATTTAACTCGGCGGCTGGTTGATGTGGCTCAAGATGTGATTATAACCGAGCCCGACTGTAATACCATTCTCGGCATCAATATCACGGCTTTGAAGGAGGGCGAGGAAATCATCGAATCGCTGTCCGACCGCATTCTTGGTCGCGTGGCGCTGGATGACGTCTATGATCCGATTACCGACGAAATTATCGTTGAAGCCGGTCAGGAAATCGATGAAGACCACGCTGAAGCCATTGAGGAATCCGGGATTGATATGGTCAGAATCCGCTCGGTACTGACCTGTGAGTCAAAACGCGGCGTTTGCGCCAAATGCTATGGTCGCAATCTGGCCACCATGCACACTGTCGATATCGGCGAAGCCGCTGGCGTAATCGCGGCCCAGTCCATCGGGGAACCCGGCACTCAGTTGACCTTGAGGACATTCCATATTGGTGGTACGGCCGCACGTATTGCCGAACAATCAAAAGTCGAATCCAAATATTCCGGCAAAGCCGTTTATGTCAATCTCAAACTGGTTGAAGGTCCCGGCGGCAATAAAATTGCCAGCGGGAGAGAAGGCGAAGTCCATGTCGTCGATGATAAAGGACGCATCCGGGCCCGTCTGAATGTCCCCTATGGTTCAACCATGATGGCCAACGATGGAGACGCCGTCGAAAAAGGTTCGCCCATTTTCGAATGGGATCCATACTCTGCCACAATCGTTGCCGAACGGGGCGGTAAAGTGGAATACCGTGACATTATTCCGGATGTCACCCTTCGTGAAGAATTGGATGAAACGACCGGTTTGATTCAGCCGATTATAGTCGAAGAACGCGACAAAACCTTGTTCCCCACTATTGTCATTTTGGACGCCAAGAACAAGGAAGTGGCCAATTATCGTATTCCAACCGGGGCACAACTGCTGGTCAATGACGGCGATGCGATCGAACCGGGAACTTTTTTGGTAAAAATTTCGCGCGAAATATCAAAAACGCGCGATATTACCGGCGGTCTGCCACGAGTGGCCGAATTGTTTGAAGCCCGCAAACCGCATGATCCGGCCGTCATTTCCGAAGTCGACGGCGTTATCGAATTCGGCAAAATCGTTCGCGGTCAGCAGCAAATTTATGTCCATGGTGACGAAGGCGAAACCAAGGATTACCTGATTCCTCACGGCCGCCATATCCATGTCCATGAAGGCGATCGCGTTTACGCCGGCGAAAGATTGTGCGAAGGTGCCATTGATCCTCACGACATTTTGCGCATTTCCGGGGTGAACGCCGTTCAGGAATACCTGGTCAATGAAATCCAGGAAGTATATCGTCTGCAGGGCGTCAAAATCAACGATAAACATATCGAAGTGATTGTCCGCCAAATGCTTCAGAAAGTTCGGGTAACCCAGCCGGGTGACACCAATTTCCTTGAAGGGGAGCAGGTTGACCGCATCCGTTTTGCCGAGGAAAACGCTCGGGTTATCGCCGAAGGCGGGGAGCCGGCCTTGTTTGAACCGCTGCTTTTGGGAATTACCAAGGCTTCTTTGTCCACCGAAAGCTTCATTTCGGCGGCCTCTTTCCAGGAAACCACCAAGGTTTTAACCGAAGCGGCCATCAATGGCAAAATCGACTACCTGCAGGGGCTTAAGGAAAACGTGATTATCGGACACCTGATTCCGGCTGGAACCGGGATTGAACGCTATCGTAAAGTAGAGGTCCTGTCCGAAGACGACGAGAACCTGTCCGGCGACAACGATGAGTCGCTGGCCAACATTTTCAAAGAAAACGCTTGACAACAAGGGATTAGATGATAAATTACTTTTCTCTTTTTTGTGCGAAAACGTGGATAGGTAATAAGGAGAAGATGTGCCGACAATAAGTCAACTGATACGAATAGGGCGAAAGCAGGCTAAGTCCAAATCGAACACACCGGCCTTGAAAGGTTCGCCTCAAAAACGCGGTGTTTGTACCCGTGTATATACTTCCACCCCCAAGAAACCGAATTCTGCATTACGTAAGGTGGCACGTGTCAGGCTGACCAACCAGATTGAAGTGACGGCCTATATTCCGGGTGAGGGGCATAACCTCCAGGAACACTCTATCGTTCTTATCCGCGGTGGGCGCGTGAAAGATTTACCGGGGGTGCGCTACCATATTATTCGCGGCACGATGGATACATCGGGTGTCGCCGACCGCGCACAGGGACGATCGAAGTACGGCACCAAGAGGCCCAAAAAGTAGAAGTGAAAGATACAAACAGGTAGGTTGAATAAATGCCAAGACGATACAAACCGGCTAAACGACCGATTACACCGGATACGAAATACAGCGACCGACTGGTGACTCAGTTTATCGGCTCCCTTATGAAACGCGGCAAAAAATCCATTGCCGAACAACTTTTGTACCATTCATTCGATTTGATTGAAAAGAAAATGGGTCAGCCGGGTATCGATGTCTTTCACAAGGCGATGAACAATGTCAAGCCGGTCCTGGAAGTTCGCTCACGTCGCGTCGGTGGCGCCACATACCAGGTGCCGGTCGAAGTCCGTCAGGACCGACGCGTGGCCCTGGCCATAAGGTGGCTGATTTCATATTCCCGGGACCGCGGCGAACATACCATGGCCGAAAGACTGGCTGCGGAGTTCATTGCGGCGGCCAATAACGAAGGTGCGTCCATTAAGAAAAAAGAAGATACTCATAAAATGGCCGAAGCCAACAAGGCTTTTGCCCACTTTAGATGGTAAAAGGACTTTAATTAAGGAATCGTAAGTAAGGAAGGTTAGTACGTAATTGAGAGCCTTTTTTAAGATACGATAAGAAACAGCGACATTGGCGCTAGCAAACGATCCCTTCTGAATTATTGCGGTGCTGGAGGCGGTTTCTTATTGGTAAGGCTGATTGCTTAGGAATTCAGACAGGGATTTTTTATGCCCCAGATGAAGGATTTACAGCGCATACGGAATATCGGCATCATGGCTCATATCGATGCCGGTAAGACGACCACGACCGAGAGAATCCTTTACTACACCGGCAAAACTCATCGCATCGGCGAAGTTGATGACGGTGCTGCGACCATGGATTGGATGGAGCAGGAAAAGGAACGAGGTATTACTATAACCTCGGCTGCGACCACCTGCTTCTGGAGAGACTACCAGGTCAATATCATTGATACTCCCGGCCACGTCGATTTTACCATTGAGGTGGAACGCTCGTTGCGTGTCCTCGATGGTGCCGTGGGCCTGTTTTGCGCTGTCGGCGGTGTCGAACCGCAATCCGAAACGGTTTGGTTCCAGGCCGACAAGTACAAAGTCCCTCGTATTGCCTTCGTCAACAAACTTGATCGCATCGGTGCCGATTTCGACTCGGCGGTCAAGGAAATGAACGAAAAATTCGTGCAGAAATGCATCCCCGTCCAGATTCCTTTCGGTCAGGGCGAGCAGTTTAAAGGCGTCATTGACCTGATCGATATGACCTACCGGTTCAGCCACGAAGAATCGCTCGGAGCGAAATTCGAGGACCGCCCGATACCCGAAGATTGGCTGGAGGCGGCTAATGGCGCTCGGGAACAAATGCTTGAAGCCTTGTCCGATTACGATGAAACCCTGCTCGATAATTTTCTTAATGAACGGCCCATCGAACGCAGCAGTATAATCCATGCCGTTCGCAAAGGCGTTATCGAAACAAAGCTGGTTCCCGTGCTGTGCGGGTCGTCGCTGAAAAATAAAGGCGTCCAGAAGCTTCTCGATGCTATTGTCGATTATTTGCCGTCGCCTTTGGATGTTCCTCCCGTTACCGGGAAATCGCTCGATGGCAAGAAAGACCTGGTTCGCAAGGCCGACCCCGACGCGCCCCTGACGGCGCTGGCCTTCAAGATCGCCACCGACACTCACGCCGGAAAATTATGCTATGTCCGGATTTATTCGGGAACCGTGAAAACCGGAGCGAATATTTTAAACCCGATATCAGGTATTAAAGAACGTGTGGCGCGTATTCTTCAGATGCACTCCAATAAGCGGGCCGATATCGAAACCGCTTCGGCGGGTGACATTGTGGCCATTATCGGTTTCCGTAAAACGACTACCGGCGATACCCTGTGCGATGTCAAAAACCCTATCCTGCTGGACGTTATGAAATTCCCCGAGCCGGTCATCTGGGTTGCCATAGAACCCCGGTCCAAGGCCGATCAGGATAAATTGGTCGACGCCATGAGCAAGCTGGAAGAAGAAGACCCGACCTTCAGGGTTCGTATCAACGAAGAAACCGGACAAACCATCATTGCCGGGATGGGCGAATTGCACCTTGAGATTATAATAGACCGAATGATTCGGGAGTTTCACGTTCAGGCCAATATCGGCAAACCGTCGGTGGCTTACAAAGAGACGATCACTCAGGCCGTCGACGCCGAAGGTAAATTTATCCGTCAGAGCGGCGGCAAGGGTCAGTACGGCCACGTTGTCATTCACGTCGAACCCAATAATAACGGAACCCCGTTCAAATTTGAAAACCAGATCAAGAATGATATTATTCCCCGGGAATTTATTCCGGCTATCGAACGGGGATTGAAAAGCGCCATGTCAAGCGGCGTTATCGCCGGCTATCCCATCACCGGAATCAAGGCGACCCTGGTCGATGGTTCTTCACATGAAATCGACGCCACCGAACTGGCCTTCGAAGTGGCCGCGTCCATGGCCCTCAAGGACGCCGCCCGCAAGGCGCGGCCGGTAATGCTCGAACCGGTTATGGACGTTGAAATTATCTGCCCCGAGGACTATATGGGCAGTATTGTCGGCGATATGAATCTTCGCCGCGGCAAAATTCACGGCATGGTCCCGCGCAGTAATCTTCAGGTTATACGCGCCACCGTGCCTTTAGCCGAGATGTTCGGATATGCAACCATTTTACGAAATCTCACTCAAGGTAGAGGCGTTTATACCATGCAGTTTTCGAAGTACGCGCCGCTTCCGGAGGATATGACCAATAAACTTTTTGCTATGTCAATGTTTAATTAAAAGTATAGTGAGGAAGAAAGGAAATGGCGAAAGAGAAATTTATACGGAACAAGCCTCATGTAAACGTGGGGACGATAG
>CAYWLR010000034.1:0-12930 GCA_964459465.1 uncultured Ignavibacteriaceae bacterium
CAAAATAGCCGCCTGCAATAAGCTGGTCATTAAAAATAATCAAGGCGTGAACCTCATTATTGATTTCAGAACCTAGAGCGGAATACTCAGAGCCGTCCCAAGAAACAATAAAATTGGCTGGTGTGCCAAATTGCTCGCCGCCAATAATAAGGCGGCCATCATATATAATCATATCTTTAACATCATCGTCTAATCCTTCGCCGAGAGGAGACCATTCCGAGCCATTCCAAGCAGCGATGTGTTGCGCCGCGGTTCCCCCAGCCGTTGAAAACCATCCTCCCGCAATAAGCTGGCCATCATAAACAGCTAGCGCTTCGACATAGCCGTTGACACCAGTACCAAGATTCGACCAATATCCATTTTCAAGTTCATCTATATCAAAGCAAGTGAAATATTGGTTTAATTCATTAGGTTTAATGTTATCAATCGACATCGCACCGTAAATGGGCACAGAAAATACCACGAGAAACATGGTGAGAACCAGCGCGGTCTTGAACGAGTTCATAGCACCTCCAATAAAATGGTTTGTGGTTGGGTTTTATGATTATTAGAGGCCGGAAATCTGATTTGTAGGAAAATTATTTATTTTTATAGAAATATATCCCGGATTTGGGATGATGGACAATCGAATCACCGTAATAAACAATGACATCTTCTACCAATTCAGAATAAAATGCGTTATTTATTTCCGGAGGATCAAGATTGTAATCATTGCAGTATTTTATAAAAAGGTCTATATCAATGTCACTAAGATACGCATTATATGGAATTAGGTTGCTGTCCAGCACATAGGTAATATGAGGGACTTTTTTTGAATAATCTTCGGAATCACTATGATCGATATCCACCACCCCCACCCCCTCATACACTTCAATATGTATTCTGTTTGCATCCTCATTATTTATTTGGCCAATAAAATTTCTTGCATTGCCTAATTGAGACAGTATTGTTTCAGGGAATGCAATGTAATATTCCTGGCTCCCGCGCGGCATATTCGAGGCCAGAAACAATTCATTATCAAACGGCGGGCTCACTCCCGATAGATCAAAAGGATTCAAGACCACTACAGACGCGCGTTCATATCTATTATTTGTAAACCCAATGCCAATTAGTCCTGCTTTACATATGTTAGTTACTATCAGGCTCAGCCGCACACCCTTCCAAATCCCGCCCGTGTGCAAGTATGGCCCCGATACTTTTTGTCCTTTATTGTCATATAGCATTATTTGCTCTCTATAAGGATAGGACGATCCCGCGCAAGTTAAAATAAATGTTTCGTCACCTTTAGTTACCGGATATAGCCATCCTCCTCTATAATTAATATATTGCTCATAATTACAAATGGCAATATCACCGGGATATGTGGTTGTATCATAAGGCCGCGCGACATTTATTAGAGTACCATCATGATCATAATACCTGATTTGGCTCTGATCATGCCTGCTGCCTTTTCGATTCAAACGGATTATTAGTTCATCCCTCGAATCGTTATCAATATCACAAGCAATGCCAATTTCTGTTTTATCAGGTCCGCGCAAATATATAATATCACCGGCCAGCTCTTCACTAAATTCCTCCGACACCCAAATTTCCTTTCCATCCGGATTAACCGTTCTGAATCTATTGCCCATTATTTCAATATGGTCTATCCGCCAGTCGAACCACCACGGGGCAAAAGTTTTGGTGTCGATTATTGCCAGCAAAGCCCAGATTAATACCAGAAGCAACAGTACCTGGAGTTTGGTCATGCGGCTGTACTTGACCACCCGGCGGGCGGTCAGCTGACCGATACATACTTTTTCCGAGCGAATAATATTGCGGTTTTCCAGAAGGTCGGAAAGATGCGAGGCGCCCACCAGAAGCAATCGCCGATGCGGATATTTAATACTCAATTGCTCCAGAGCGTTTTGTGCTATTGCAAGATTATCAATGGGCAAAACCAGATATTTGACCGGCGAGAAAAAGGCCCGCTCGATTTTGAGCGCAATCGTATCACCGTTGACCGGCAGAACGCGCCCCTCTTTGTCAATACTCCCGGTAAACGCCACATCCGATGATAAAAACCGTTCATGTCTCATTATTTCCGGTTTCATAAGCTGGGTATAGGTCAATAGTGCGGCCGCCAAGCCGATAGAATCGCCCGTGAACTGATGATTCCCGCCAGCGATATTGAAATGAGCATGATAACGGCGGGCAGCCTTATGCCGGAAATCACTTCGTTTGAATATGCCGCGGACAGCCTCGAGCGCGTCATAAGCCACCCCGACAAAAGGGTCATCGGGCGTTTTTATTTGATTATCGAACGTCACCTCATCGCCCGGCATGGACTTGCCAAACAGCTCGACCCGACCCGACAGAAATTTCATCCGCCCGCGCGAGACAGTACCCCGATGATCCTTTTCGACAAACAGGCACAGCGCCTGATCCTGATAAAGCGACTCCCTATACCCCTGCCATTCGGACAAAATATCGAGCAATTCGTTCTTGATCGGGGAATCGATATCCTTAAACAGCGCATAAATATGATACAACGTATCGAATTCATTCAAACCTTTAATCAAATCTTTGTCAGTCGAACCAATTGCGGTATCGGCGCCCAGAATTTTCAGGGCGGCTTCATAATCACCGACATAAAACAATTTGCGGGCGTATTCGCGGCGAACCGTATCGAAGGCGTCTTTTATATTGTCCATGTTCCGATCCGAAAATGTTTTCAAAAAGGCATGAATCGACGTCAGTTCGTCGAATGAAAGGTTTTCAAGATTGTCTTTGGTGCACCTTCCGGTCAATTCGCCGATAAATTCGGCCAGGTAGGTCCAGTTGGACTGATGCGGCAAAGAGTCGGAATGATTTTTCCAGAAATCCAGCATCAGCGCCAGGCCGTCAACCGGATCGGGCTCGGCGGCTAAATCGCTTCGGAATTTTTCGAAATCCCGTGCGAATTGCAAAGGTGAATAATCGCTCATGCAAACAGCCTTATTTTTATAGCTTCTTTCGGATCGGTGATATCGAAAACCGCCGCCTGGTTGGGTTTCAAAAGCCGCGAGTCGAATGTATCCTTCTGCGCCACGACCGCCCTGATCGTCCCTTCCGCCGCCCTGCCCTCTATTTCCAATACCCTGATATTTAGCTGCGCGCCCGACATTTTGCGCTCGAACACGATTTCGATTTTGTCGTGGCGGTCACTGGTGAGCACGGTTCGACTGGAGGATTCCACCTTTTCGGCATCATATTCGATTTTTTCGAGCTCAAATACCGCCGAAGGCAGTTTTATCTGCCATTTGAGTTTGTCAACATCTGTCAGGGGTGTGTCGATCGCGGCCCGGCCATTGATATCGGTTAAAAACTCCCGTCCGATTTCGGGAATCCGGACAATAATATTGGAAATGTAATCAGTATTTTCACCAATCAGTTGTATGAAGTCGGCATTCGTTTTCGGATCGTGCATCACGCGCAGGACAATTTCGGGATCCTCGGAACCGAGGGTTATCAGGCTGTGCATGAAATCTTTTTTAGAGGTTAGGCCATCGGCGGCCATCTGTCGCGGCGTCGATATTCCCGGCGCCGATATGATAAAAAGCGGAATAATTTTCCCATTTTCCAGTTGAGCCATAATATCGGCAGTTATCCTTTGGGCATAGAAATCGATTTCAGCGTCATCGGATTGGGCTATATCGCCTGCCAGGTGACGATACTGCTCACAGTATTCGCGGCAGAACTCGCACTCGGAAAGATGCCGCTCGATTTCTGCAAGTTGCAGTCCCTCCAGCATTTTGTCGCAATGTTTTTCCAGTTCTTCTTTAGGCGGATGCATAATATTCCCCCTGCAACTTTACACCAATATATTAGCTGCCGATACTCCCAAGTGTAGGATCATTGTTAATTTTATCCATAAAATAATTCATCGCCGACCTTACCGTCGTATCCCAGATATGTTTGTAACGTTTTTGATATTCCTTGCTGTCGATTTCAGGAAAAACTCTCTGACAGTATGAGGGCAGTGAGTCATAGTCGCCCTTGGTGATAATATCATCAAAATATTCAGCCAGCGCATTTGACAGAAGATCGGCCTGTTTGTTATTTATTTTTTCTTTATCTATAAAATGCTGCAGGTGTATCCGGCGCATGAACATGACAGTACAGTCCTTGGCCAGCAGATATTTTTTCAACGCAAAATCATCTTTGGGTCCTGCGGGTATTGGGATGACTGGATCGATATCGATAAATCTCAAATACGTTTCAATGATGACCTTTTTGAGTTCGCGCACTGGAATGAAATTGGCGAATTCCTGCGATTTATTAAGTCTTTCGAAAATGTTGCGCAATATTTGCGGGACAGTCTTCGATTGCTGAATAGCTTTTTCGGCCAGTATAGCCAACTCGTAATAATCTATTTCGGGGCGATTTATACGAAGAGCATTTGCGTTACATGCCAGATAAATATATACAGTCGAATTATCTTTCAATTTGGCGGTTGAATAATCTTTTGAAGAAAGGGCCCTTTCAACCTGACGGGCGAATTTGGCCACCAGGGGGTCAGCATCATAATTAATTTTAGGCATCTCCTGCTTTACAAATCCGAGTAGCTGGCGTTTAAAAATGCCATATATTTCTCCACCCGCGGTAAAATCGAAAGACGTATATCCCAGATTATCAAGGTATTTAAACAGCATATGGGCAGGGCGGTTGTCTTGGGGCCATAAATAGCGTGAAACAATATCGACAGCCAGGTCGAGAATATCCTTTTGCAGATTATCCGATTTTCGTGGAACCATTTTGCCGCGGCCGACGATAAAAGCCAAATATCCACGGGCCATACGCAGGCACATATTGGCAAAAAGCTCCAATTTTCTGCAATCAACGTGATTGCGCAAAAATTCAATTAGATTTCGAATGTCCGACTCTTCCGACATAATATTTTTATTTGACGCCTTACAAGATAACTTGAATAAAAATAGATTAGTCGGCGCTCGAAGTCAATAAATTTGAAACAAATGTGAAAAGGAAAACAGCCAACCGGGAAGTTTTATATTCTGCCGGTAAAAACTTTGGCTATTGAAATTTAACTGGATAAAATATCGGTTCCTCGGTCCCGACCTGAATCGGGACGATCCACAATTAAAAAGCTCCCCTAACCGTCCAGAACTCAGAACTTTTCGGCTGGAAATTGAATTAACGCGAATAAAAAGGGCCAGATAACCCGGCCCATTAAATTGAGTTGTTCTATATTTCAGAAAACGATTCGCGGGCGCGGTTTATATTTATAAGAGACGCTTTTATTATTTCTTTAATTTGTTCCGGGCTTGTTTTTAATATATTCCAAGCCTTGGGGTCATATTCATTTACATAATTATTACCGCTATTACCGACACCAAGCCCATGGACAATTATATCCGCGACATGTATGGCTGCCGCGATCGCACAATATGCCGGTAGTGACATGGAAGGTGAATGATGACGGGAAATGGGCTCGGCTATAGGCTGGGGGAAATTCCATTTCAAAGCCAGTTCGCCGCCTATTTGCTGGTGGTCCATTCCAAAGGAGTACTTTTCATCTGTACGGCTTACAGCCCGTTGTTCTCCTTTATACAGGAATCTATATTTTTCGGGCGCGTTTTTCAGAAATATAAGTCGGCCGATATCATGCAGTATTCCTGCAATAAATGTGTCGTTTTTCGCATCCTCGGGGCCAGCCATTAAATTTTTGGCCAAATATCCGACTGCAAATGAGTGAATCCATAAGTCTCTCAAAATGGCTTCGCTGCCCGGAATCTTCAAGGCGCTATACATCGATGCCGAAACGATTAAGTGTTTGACAGAATTGAGTCCCAATATGGTTACTGATTCTTCCACTGACTTGATTTTGCGGGGCATACCGTAAAATGGGGAATTGACAATTCTTAATACCCTCGCAGTCATGGCCGAGTCCATTTCTATCACTTGTGCTATTTCCGACGTAACCGAGGATTCGCTTGTGACAAGTGCCATTAGCCTTTGAATCAGTATGGGAGGCGAGGGAAGGTCTGTAATATTAAAAATATTCTCCACTTTACCGGTATCTTTGGCGGACGGCATGGTTTTCATAAGGTCTCCCGATCCAAATCCATTTTAATATTTGACAAAATAGTCGCCAATTTATCGATTTCGTCATTATGCAAAAGTGCCGATAGTCTTCTGATTATCTCCGGGTCACTCTGATGTGCCATTTGGACCTCCGGGCATTGATCATTCGGATCGAGAGCATTTTCTGCCCGCTGATAGTTATTAAATTCGGTCGAATCCATATCAGCCGACTACATCTTAACAGGTTCATTTTGTGAAATATTTGGATACTCTTCTTCCAGTTGCCTGATCATATCACCCCGTTTCTTTATGAATTCCAGCAATTTCGTATTCATCAGTTCCAGGGCTCTTTGCTGCAATCCCTGTCTGACGGCAATACCGAGTTCAAAATCATCCCAAGGTTTCGTGAAAAAGCGAAACACTTCACCTTTATTAACAGCGTTCCTAATTGTTTCGACATCGGTTGACCCCGTCAAAAGAATCCTGACCACCCTTGGATATTTCGTTTTAACTGCTTTTAAAAGGTCGCTTCCGGCAACTCCTGGCATGCGTTCATCGCTGATTATCAAATCGATATCGTTTTGCTGCAGGGTATACATGGCGTCTTGGCCAGACATCGCGGTAAAAATATCATAGCCCTTGCTTTTAAGCGAGCGCTCCAAGGACCGCAGAACATTAGGCGAATCGTCGACTAATAAAATCCTGAATCGTTCCATTATCTTCCTCCTCATTTACGATTTCTTTATAAACTGATATTCCTTTTGCCAATTGATCAAAGCGATCGATTTTTATGAGACGGTTAATGACTCCGGCCGACAATCGGGTGCCTTTAGGAAGGACAAACAAACCGCTGGTGCTGTATACATCCCGGGCCACGATCATTCCTTTCTCGAGGGCGGTCGCCTTTACGACAATGATATCTGTTCCCTGGAATTGAGCGTATTGACGGGCCAGATCAAGGTCGATAAACAGTTTAACCAGTTCCGGATCAAACAGAATCGAGGCTTCTTTAACCAAGTATGCTGTAGCCTCATTTAGTATTCGCATGCTTGGATAGCCGCCTGAATAGGCTTTATGGTCGAATGCATCGGCAATTCTGATAAGCCTGGAGCCGAGAGGAATCTGTTTGTCGCATAGATGATCCGGATAACCAGTGCCGTCGAAATGCTCATGGTGATGGCGTATAACCAGACCAATTTCCTCAAAGCCGTTTATTGCCTGCACACAGCTTTGGCCGAGAATGGGATGGCGCACGACAATTTCCATGTCGCGATTATTCAATGTATCAGGAGATTTGGCCAAAAGCGTATCCGGAAAACTTACTTTGCCAATATCGTGAAGGTATGCTCCGATGACTACATCCTGGAGTTCTTTCTCATTTAGTGCAAGACTTGCCGCCATCTTTCTGACTGTGCTTGATACGCGTTGGGAATGACTACCGACTTCTTTGTGGCGCATTTCCATTAGTGTTGAAAAAGCCCTTATAGTCTCCATGAAACTTCTTATTAGTTCAGTATTCTGTTCGCGGAGTGATTCGGTTTGCGCTGCAACGCGTTCTTCAAGTGTCCGGTTGAGCTCGCGCAGTTCCGAATTTTGTGCATCCGTTAATTCTATGAGCTTTTTGTTATCTTTCTGTATATTATACATTTCCACGGAATCGCGAACCCGACTAATCAGATGGTCATCGTCCCAGGGTTTAGCAACATAGTATCGAACCGCCCCGCTGTTTATGGCTTCGACGGTGGTTTCGACGTCGGCATATCCGGTAAGAAGAATCCTAATGGCGTCGGGCCTGATTTCCATGGCCTGTTTTAAAAACTCCACACCGTTCATTCCGGGCATGCGATTGTCTGAAATAATCAGTGACAATTCTCGTTCCCGGACTATCACGAGGCCTCCGGTCCCGTCATTGGCCGATACAATTGGAATATCCAGCGATTTAAGCGACCGCTTCAAGGAGTTTATTATGCCTGCCTCATCGTCAACAAGCAGAACAGCGGCTTTGGTTTCATTTCCCATTATTATCTCCCTGAGGCAATAGTGCTTTTTCCGTTAACCGACCGATAATTGGCAGGATCAGTTCAATATCAATAAATATCAGAACCGCCCCCTGCCCATCATTGATTGGAGAGCAAATGACGCCGATATCATTGTGCAATCGGCAAACGAGCAGAGTCTTGGTCGATATTGCATCAGCCAGCGTTCCAAGAACCGGTTCAGGAAGAATAATACGAATATCCGAACCAAGACTAATCTCGTCGACCGGCAGGAAGTTTTTCATGGCTGTATTCAAATAAACCAGTGTATAGGCGGCGTCGACCCCAATAATTCCCATGGGAATGAAGTTGACAACATTTCTGGCGGCGCTAAGGGCATGAACGTTCATCTCCAATTCATGAGTCCGTTCCCTGACCAGATGCTCAAGTTGGATATTCAACTCCTGAAGCTCGGTATTTCTCTTGGACAATTCGTCGGTCAAGGCCGTATTTTCCACGATCAGGTCGTGCATATCCAAACCTTGTTTGATGGTTTGAAGAAGTTCGCGGTCGTCCCACGGCTTTGGCAAAAATTTGTAAATATGGCCTTCATTGATGGCTTCGACAATGGAAACCGTATCGGCAAATCCGCTTAATACAACCCTCGTTATAATCGGGAATTTTTCCTTTACCCGCGAGAGGAACTCAACGCCATTCATTTCCGGCATTCTATAATCGGAGAGGATCAGGTGGATGTCATGCTTTTCGCACATTGTAAGACCCTCGACACCGGAAGACGCCATATATACTTTGTAATCCTCGCCGATCAGAAGCCGCCTTAGGGATTTCAAAATGTTGGGCTCATCGTCAACAATAAGTATATTATGATTTGACATGATCGGTCTCTTTCGCCGGAAAAGAAATTATGAATTCTGTGCCTTTGCCAACTTCGCTGATGACCTCGATTTTTCCATCATGGTTTTTCACGATATCGTAGGCCAAGCTTAACCCCAGCCCTGTGCCCTTGCCCACTTCCTTAGTTGTAAAAAACGGTTCGAATATTCTTTTCAGATTCTGCTCGGGAATACCCTGTCCATTATCCTTGATGGAAATGAATATTTCTCCCATATCGAACCAAGTTTTTATATTTATCAACCCACCTTCTTTGTTCACGGCCTGGCTGGCATTAACCAACATATTCATAATAACCTGATTGATCTGATTGGGGATGCAGAATAGCTTCGGCAGCCGACCCAAATCCTTCTCCACGCGGCATTTGTATTTCAATTCATTCCAGACAATGTTCAGCGTGCTTTCGATGCCTTCATTAATGTCGGCAAACTCTTTTTCCTGGCGGTCGGCTCGAGAAAAAGTCTTAAGGTCGGTCACTATTTTCCTGACACGGGAGATTCCCTCCATGGATTCTTTGATAGCCGATTCGAAGTCATCTATTATTTCATGAATTTTTTGTCTTTCTTCCTGATCTTGCGGATCGCCTTGGCCGCAATATTGCTTAAATATACTCACGTATTTGGCCATTGTGTTGAGATTGGAATTGACATATCCAATGGGATTATTGATTTCATGGGCTACTCCGGCCGCCAGGGTGCCGATTGCGGCCAGCTTATCGGACTGGATTAACCGCTGACGATTCCTCTGCTGTTCACTTATATCGCGAAGAATACCGACTGCACACCATTGTCCATTAAGCTGAAGAGCCGCCAAAGACAGTTCAACCGGAAATTCATGTCCATCCTTGTGAACAGCAACAAGTTCAAGAGTTTTTCCAACGGCTGCGCCTTGTCCGGTTTTCTGAAATTCAGGGAAAGCCTGGCGATGAGCGGGCAGAAATCGTTGCGGGGCAAGCAGCTCATGCACATTTTGGCCAAGAGCTTCTTTGCGGGAGTATCCCAGAATACTCTCCGCGGCTGAATTCCAGAATGAGACTTTTCCATCAGCATCCATCATCAGGATAGCATCCTGTGCTGAATTCGTTATTTCACGTAAGACGGCTTCTCTTTCCTTCAAAATTTCATCATTTCTAGCCTGCTGGATGGCAATTGCGACAGCATTGCTTAACACATCCAGCATTGCGTCTTCAACCGCCAAAATGGGCTGTTTGGAAAAAAGGGCCATGACCCCCAGTTTCTCGCCGCTGGGAGCGCGAAGCTGATACCCTGCAAACGAAACGAGACCCAGGTCTTTCGCCCACTCGTGATTGTGAACGCGGGGGTCGTTTGTCACATCGTTGGTCAGGAATCTGTGATCTTGACCGGAAGCAATAAGACCTATTTTATAAAAGCCAAATGGAACGCGACGGTGACTTTCTCCATCAATATGAGTATATCTACCAGAGCTTGACATCAAATGCAAACAGCTTCCACGGTACACGCATAAGTGTTGGTTTTCCTGGATACGACCATACGTACAACCCTTTTCACACAGGTCGCCGGGCCGGATAAGCCAGATTCGACAGAAATCAGCGTTGAAAAGCTGAACCACACAATCCGTAATCATTTTGAGTTTCTGATCCAATGGTGAGGATTCCAATAGAGATTTTAAAAGATGGGTCAGCCCCTGTTGCAATTCCAGCATCCTTTTCTCTTCGTCTTCCATTTTCTTGCGAATTGTGATGTCGTGGGAAACCACCAGCACTGTCGGAATACCGTTTATATCGAATCGATGGCTCCTTAATTCCACCGGAATTTCGAATCCCGATTTTGTCACCTCGTTACATTCGATGACTATATGGCTTTCGGCCATGAGGCGGTTCAAATTCACGGATTTTTCAGTCCGATTTTTAGAACTGAACAGGACTTCCGCCGGCAAAGCCAATAGTTCTTCACGGGAATATTCCAGCCTTTGACAGGCAATATCATTAACTTCTATGAATCTACCAGGAGTGCCATTGGGTGATTCGTTATATACAAATACAGCATCGCTTAAATTGTTGAACAGGGCCCGGTAACGCTGTTCGCTTTCCCGAAGTTCATACTCGATATTTTTCAGATCCGTGATGTCACGGATGACACCGACTATATATTTCTTTCCGGTCGGGTCAATATAAAGATTTTTCTTGGTGACAATCGTACGAATCATTTCAGAGCCGTTGATTATCTGCTCTTCGTTAACGTCTTCGATACCAGTTGTCAAGACTTTCTGATCTCTTTCCAAAAAGACGTCAGCCTGATTACCAGGGAGAAAATCCCGGTCCGTATGACCAAGCATCTCGTCCTTACCGCGTCCCAGTAGCTTGCATAAAGCATCATTATCGAGAACATGACAATGCTTCTCATCTTTGACAAAAATCGGATCGCCTATAGCATCAATGATTCCATGAAGAAAATCCCTGGAGTTACGCGAGCTTTCATTTAGTAACTTTTGCTCGGTGATATCGACAACGGTCGCTATCAAACCGGCGACATTCCCCGAATCATCGTTAAACACGGCTTTAAAATTCATCAGCGTCCGAAGAGTTCCATTCTGATCCATGATGGAACTTTCATACTGACACATCCCGCCCTTGCTTAGTAGTTCGCAATCAATTTGATAGTGCAATTGAGGATTTGTGTCGGTTTTCATCTCTAATACTGTTTTCCCGATAACATCATTTTTCGAGATTCCCAGAATCCTTGTGAAGGCTTCGTTGCAGCCGATATAGCGATGTTCGGTGTCTTTGAAAAATACCGGTGTGGGAATGGAATCAATTAGCGTTTGAGTGAATTTTAATTGTCTTTCGAGAGATCTTTCGATTGCCTTTCGCTCTGAAATATCCTCCTTAACCGCCAGAAAATGACAGATTTTACCGTCCTCGCTGTATATCGGACTTATCTTGGCATTCTCCCAAAACAGACTGCCGTCTTTCTTTTTGTTGAGAAATTCTCCGACCCAGGTTTTCCCGCTTAATATTGTGTCCCAGAGATTTTCGTAATCATCCGCCTTGAAGTGACCGGATTTCAGAATGCGCGGGTTCTGGCCAATGACCTCGGACGGAGCATATCCGGTCATTTCTGTGAATTTCGGATTAACGAATTCGATATTCCCCTTGATATCGGTAACGACTATTGAAACGGGACTTTGTTCAAGAGCCATAGATAATTGCCGGACCCTCTCCTGGGATTCCTCCAGCGTTGTTATGTCATAGGCATATCCTTCGATGTATCCTTTATCGGGGTGGCTTTTTGCGGAAACGTCGAGCCAGATTTTATTACCCTTTTTTGTGAGAAACGGCCCTCTGAAATTATTTATCTCGCCCTTTTCTTTTAGTTTCCGCATATTATCTGCAAAGTCTTCTTGATTGAGATAGCAATCGCTGATACGGAAATTGGCCAGAGCATCCGGCACGTCATTGAACTCAAACATCCGGGCCATGTATTCATTACATTCCAGAAGTTGCTCACTATCCGCACTTCGCCGATAAAGACCTATTTGGGCGCTATTATAAAGATCTTCATACCTGCTTTTATTCTCTTTTAAAGCCTTCTCGACATCTTTACTGCTCTGGATATCAAAAATAAAGCCGATGTATCCCGAACAGTACCCTTCAGAGGCTTCATGACGGGTTAGATGCTCCTGCACCCACCGATATTCTCCGGAATAGTGATAGAGGCGGTACTCGATGAGTGTTTGCTTGCGTGTTTGAGCGTTATGGATAGCCGCGAAATATTCTCTGCATTTGGCCCTGTCATCGGCGTGGATTTTGTCAAGCCAGTTGTTGTCGGTGGCCGATTGAAGGTTGACGCCTGTGAATTGCATCCAGGCCTTATTGAACTGCGGGCCGGAAATATCTCCGGTCAAATACCATGCCGGCAGAGTAATATTGGCTACCATGGCTTGAAGCTGCATGGCTATCTGCCATTTTTGATCAGAGGTCGTTTTATGGTGAATATCG
>CAYWLR010000034.1:12940-14363 GCA_964459465.1 uncultured Ignavibacteriaceae bacterium
GCCTAAACAATTCTGACAAATCAAAGATGCCCTTATTTATAATTTATCGGCTATGGCAGTCATATCTTAAGAACTAAAAGTTCGAATAATGTACTTTTGGAAAGGAATATAAAACCCAATTTCCCTATGGTATTATGGGAAATAGCATATCAAACAGACAATATGAAGGCAGCCAATTATTGACAATATTACTCATTGATAATAAAGAGCATCAAATCGATATCTAACATAAAGATTACTGTGACGCGAAACCATCGGAGTCTTTTGATCCTTCACATATCTTCGGTTCACCCCCACACGCGTGGGGACAATTGGCAGTGGCGTAACCTATTATAATATAATAGGTTTTCACCCCCACACGCGTGGGGACAATTGACGACAACGACGCCGCGCTGGATTCTTATCGGTTCACCCCCACACGCGTGGGGACAATCATTAGGGTTGGATTTCAACAAAAGATTAAAATGGTTCACCCCCACACGCGTGGGGACAATCATTAGGGTTGGATTTCAACAAAAGATTAAAATGGTTCACCCCCACACGCGTGGGGACAATTTCAGAATATTTTTAATTTCTTCCAAAGCCTTATCGGTTCACCCCCACACGCGTGGGGACAATGCTATACTATAATAGTATAGGTTAAATGGTTTACGGTTCACCCCCACACGCGTGGGGACAATTTAGTCTTCTCTTTGCTTTCGGCAATGCCTAATGGTTCACCCCCACACGCGTGGGGACAATCAATCAGGAAATCTTCGGTTAACGGTTTCCAAGCCGGTTCACCCCCACACGCGTGGGGACAATGTGCTACCCGTGTTTTGTTAACCCTTTCTTTGCGGTTCACCCCCACACGCGTGGGGACAATCGGGGCTTCGGTCTGGGATTCGGTCTTGGATTCGGGGTTCACCCCCACACGCGTGGGGACAATAATTGCATTACCACACGTTATGCGACTCTCGTCGGTTCACCCCCACACGCGTGGGGACAATTGACAAGGCCGAATGCCGGATTGATTAAATAACGGTTCACCCCCACACGCGTGGGGACAATACAAGCCGGGCCACAAGGACCACGAATTTGAACCGGTTCACCCCCACACGCGTGGGGACAATAACGGCGAATTCCTTTTCGTCTCTGTAAATTGCCGGTTCACCCCCACACGCGTGGGGACAATTAAAGAGTCTGACATTCAGGCAACTCCGGCAACGGTTCACCCCCACACGCGTGGGGACAATGCCACTTTTTGCCTCGTCTTTGTCGACCGCCTCGGTTCACCCCCACGCGCGTGGGGACAATTCGACATAATATAATCAGTGACGCCCCGTTGACGGTTCACCCCCACGCGCGTGGGGACAATTCAGACGCGATATAAAACGTTGCACCTGCAATCGGTTCACCCCCACCCGCGGGGGGACAATTACAA
>CAYWLR010000035.1:0-12390 GCA_964459465.1 uncultured Ignavibacteriaceae bacterium
CGTTCCCAGCCTGTACCTTTTGGTTAGTCCGGGCGCCCGCCGGGTCGGGGCGGTTATCGTCCAGCCGCCCGGCCCGGACGGATATCGGAAAGGAGGTGGATATTAAAAAGGGCGTAATTTTTGGCATCGATTCGCGGTTGCGATTTAAAAGAAAATCTAAAAATTTTTGAAAAGTGTTAAAAAAGTTGAGTTCATCCTGACAGGATCTGTCAGTCATTCCTTTTAGATTAAAGGGGGAAAGTAGTCGGAGAATTCGGCTTTAATCAAATTGGAGGGAATGCCTATGATAAGATGAAGATTTGTGGCCACTTGGACAGGTATTGATGGGGTGGCCACTCCAAGCTGTTTGGGAATGGAGCGAAATGCCGGCGGGCAAAACCGCTTGGCGGAAATGAAATAACCATTATATTTCATGAAGGGAGGTGAGATATGCGTATGATCAGAGTTTTCTTGATTCTGACGGCGGTCTTATGCCTTTTGACAACTTGCTGTGATGATTGTGAAGACTGCCCGGTCTGCCCGGAGCCGGAGGCCGAGGAACATTTGTTCTATATCGCCCCGAAACAGGGCAATATGGTTAAGATCTTTTCGGTCGAACAGGAGGCCTTCATCGATTCGCTGGTGGTGGATAGTATCCCGGTTGATGCCACTATCAAAATCCACATCATAGGTGATGATTCGCTTCTGGCCGCCTCGGTTTCGGAAAAGACATACATTATTGATTTGGCCACGAAAGGGGTTATCGGGTCCTTCGAAGGCTTTCTCCCCACATTCAGTCGTAATTCGCGATTTTATGCCTGTTTTAGTAGTATTTATAAATTTCCAGAACATGAGCCAATTCATTTGAGCACGGAGGTTTCGGGCACATTTGCGACGTTTTGCAATCGCTCGGAATCGATGTCCTATTGGGGAACTGCCGATGACCATTATGAACTGGGATTGTATTTTATCCATGGTGATTCATTATGGCATAAGCCGATAACCTGGCATGGGGGACCACCTGTAACATTTTTCATGAGTTATCCCGTAAGCGCCCATAAAAAAACGTTTATAGAGGCGGCAACTTATGATTTTCTGGGCGTTTGTGATTTTGATTCGGATACATTGCGAAAAATCAAATCAATGGACTCACATGTGAACATTGTGCCCGTGGTTAGTCCGGACGACAAATACGTTTTCTTTACTGATTTTACGATCACGGCATGGGGTTATTTCCCAAGCGGCCGGATCTTTGTCTGGAGTACCGATACCGAGGATTCCATTGCGGCCATCGCTTATCAGGGTATTGATATGGCGCATTGGCTAATTATATCGCATGACAGCCGCTATTTGGTGGCCCCGCCATATAACGAATATGATGAATACACAACTTTCTGCCTGATTGACGCCAAAACATTCGAAGTAATTGGAGTCTATGAATGCGGTTTTTTGCCATGGAATGTCACGTCCAAATACTGCGCCAGGAATGGGATATTTTTTTAGAGTAGATTTTTTCTAACGTGAGTTCGAATTAGACATTGATATTGTATGTCTAATATTGGTTTTCGAAATTTCATAAGTAATGGAGAAATGAAAATGAAAATGAAAATGAACATAATGACGGTAAGCGTTTTAGCGCTTTGCCTTTTCTTACGTGCCAATGCTCAATATTATTATCATTCTGATGCTAGCCAAATACCGTTATACGTGGATTCTTCGAAAGTTTTAATACTCTTTGATGACGACTGGCAATTTAATTCCGAAGAATTCTTAACAAATTATCAAAGAATTGACTCCCTAAATCCGATACATGTTCATGATAATTTTATTATCGCTGAGATTAATATTGCCACAGATTTGGACGAATTCATAGATACGTTGCGAGCTGATTATAGGATCGCGCTAGTTAATCCATGTTTTGTAGATAATGGCAATTCCAGTATGTTTATAGGAAGAACAATTTGCTGCAAATTTGGCGAATATGTCTCCTATGATTTTATTGACAGCCTGAACGCCTATTATGACGTCGAAATCGTCTATGAAAATGAGATTACCCCCAAACAATTCTTGTTAAGCGTAAAAGATAATGCCGAATATGCAACGCTTGAGATCGCCAATATTTACTATGAACTTGAAGAGACCGAGTTCAGCCATCCCAATTTTCTTGGGGGATTGGAATGGCACAGCTATTTTATCTACGACCATTATTGGGAAGAGCAATGGGCCATGCATCGAATATTCAGAGCTTATCCCGGTTCACCTGATTCGCTGAATCATCGGGTTTTTGAGATAACATCTGAACGCGATTCCAGCATCGTCGTAGCAGTGCTTGACCAGGGGGTGGGGCCCCATGAAGACATGCCGGGGGATCGATTCGTGAATGGATATGATTTTGCCAATATGGATGATGATCCTACACCATGCGATTTATATAATTTTGGCAATTCAGGGCATGGTCAATGTGTTGGCGGCATATTGGGTGCTTCTCAGAACCGCGATTGGGGTTTAATCAACGATCCCAATACCGGCATTTATGGTATTGCCCCAAACTGCAGGTTAATATCGGTCAAAATGGGTAATGGTCTAACTTGGATTGTTAATAATCCTGCTGATACATTTGTATATACTAAACATCCCTCGTGCAGGGGAGTGCCTTTTGCTGATGCGGAGCATTTGGCGGGGGCTGTATCCTGGGCATGGACACATGGAGCTGATATAATTTCAATGAGTTGGGGTGGAAGACCGCCACTTGATGTTCTGCATTTTGCGATCCAACAGGCGGCACTTTTGGGTCGCGATGGAAAAGGTTGCGGGTTATTTGCATCATCCGGGAACGATTCGATTTATACATATTATCCAGCCTTGTATCCGGAAGTGATATCTGTAATATCATTGCACCCCGATGACAGCATCTGGAGTTATTGCAGTCGTTCAAATGTTGATGTTTGTGCACCGGCCGGGCCAAAAGGTTTAAGTGGCAGTCACTCCATATGGTCAGTTGACTTAACGGATTCTGCGGGATACAACACGCCTTACCATCATTATGGATGTGGTGATCCTGATGATGACGATTATATGTGTAAATTCGGCGGGACGTCGTCGGCCCAACCGGTGGCGGCGGGTGTGGCGGCCCTAGTTTTGGCGGCCAGACCGGACCTAACTCGAGAGCAACTATATGATGTTATCAGAAATTCAGCGGATAATAAACTTTATGATACAATCACCAGTCCACCGGATCCTAAATATGGGTATGGCATGGTGCACCCGATGCGAGCCTTATTGGCGGTCTGCCGCGGTGATGCGAATAATGATCATAATATTGATATGCTGGATATTTTATACCTGATTGATTTCGTTTATTGCGGCGGGCCGGAACCGACACCGCATCCGCTGATGGGAGATGCCAACGGAAGCGGTTCGGTTAATTTGATGGATATGCTGTATTTGATAAGCTACCTTTATGACAATCCGACCGGTCCACCGCCGCCGATTTCGTTTAATTACGGGGAGTATGAGTTTTAGGCTTATATAATTAATGAATGAAATCAATGGAACAGACCCGGCGGGTTTGAGAACCCGCCGGGCACAACGTACGAGGCCTCATAATCAGATGATAGGGTCATGCGGATATTTCTTAGTATTATAGTAATAATCATCATGGCGGGACAGGCCTTCGGGGCGGGCGAGCCATATAATATTCATTATCATATGAACACCGTCCTGGACTATGACCGCAATTCATTGACCGAACATACTTCGATATCTTTTTCTATACCAGATCCGCCACCCGACACATTACGTTTTTGGCGGGTGCATCTATTTCTGGATGAAACAATCGAGGTTGACAGTATTTTTATAAACGGGACGATGTATTCATTCGAGGAAAGCACAATCAATCTCGGAATACCATTCGACAGTCTCATGCAAACCGAGTATCAGGATGCCGATGTATGGGCAATAGTACGTTTACCGGTGGCCGGCAGGCTATCGGCGGGGCCGAATACGATCGACTTTTTCTACCGCGTCACGTTCGGGGGCCCGGCGGGATGCGAGTTTATAACATTCCCCGGAGCCTTTGTTTACGGTGATGAATACCCGCGTCTGGTTCACGGCGTTGATTCAATTACCAGTCCGGATCAGCGCTTTTATTCATACGAGGAGTTTTCGTATGATATCGAAATCGACGACAGTTTATATATTATGTCGCAGGATTACAATAGCATCACGCCGTCCGGCAATAATATGATTGCATGCTCCCATGACTGTGTGAAGACCAGCGCGTTTTTCTGGCTGGTCTTTCCCGTCAGGCATAATATTAAGGCATCCGCCAACGGCATGGTTATAGATATATTCGATCATACGGGAAGTGCCGTTGATTCCGTGCAAATTGTAGAAATGGGCGATATTCTGGCCCGCTATGAGCGCGATATAGGAGCACTGCCATACGAGAAAATCAACCTTATTTATGCCGGCCTGAATGCCGATGTCGGCGGCGGCGCGGCGGCCAATTTCATAGTCCTGCCATCGGGGGAAAACGAAAATTGGTTTTTTTCATATCTTGCGGGCCAAATCGACGCCGCGCCGGAAATAGCGTTGCCTCATGAATTGGCGCATCTGTGGTGGGGCGGGGCGGTGGAAATAAGGGACGTTTATCTGGCGGAAGCGCTGGCCGTATTTTGGCAGGAAATATATTCGGGCCCCGAGGAAAAAAACCGCAAGAATTCTATTATAAATAACATACTTTTAAACTCGTATCAATGCTCCTTTGCGAATAATGATCTCATAGATGATGTCTTATACAATTATTATGTCTGCCCGGCGGTCATGCAAATGCTGGTATTGGAAGTTGGCGATGAGAAATTTGCCGATATTTGCCGGATGTTCTATCAAAAGCATCGGTTTACTGTCGCGGGGATTAAGGAATTCAAGGAAGTTGTCGGAGGGCAAACGGATACCACCATTATTCGATTTTTGTCCGATTGGTTCGACGACCGTTCGGGCCAAAATTACAAAATCGAATCCGTGCGCCGTGAAAAGCACGATACGCTTTATCATTATTCTCTGAATTTATCGAAAAGCGGAACGGTTTCATCGCGGGCGCCGGTTGAATTAAAATATGCCGATGGAAAACGCGAAACCATCATGCTCGGGCCGGAAAATCTGGCTTTTTCATGGGACTCCGAGCGGCGGTTAAAATCGGTTTTTATTGACCCCGACTGCAAGATTCTGGAAACCGACCGTACGGACAATGCCTGGCCGCTTCAAGTAAAGCTATATACACCGAGTATTAATCCTATCAGCAGTTTTTTCACCGTTGTATCATACATGTATAGTGTATCAACCGAGCCCGGATATCACATCATGCTGATGCCGGATATCCCAAGTCATTCGGAACGATTCGATTGGCAGTATGCCATAATAATGTACGGAATAAAATCGGCCAATATATTGTCCGGGCAACGCAATAGATACGTCTTAAAGGTACAGGCGGGATACAACCGCAGGATGGACAGCGGCGTTTATTCTATATCTTTTTCGGATCAAATAATAAAGCGGGGTTCGTTGAGGACAAACTATGACCTGTTTGCCGGGCGGCAGGAAGGCGTCAGGCGCGCCGGAATTCGACTGGGGCAGTCGTTAGGGTATTCCGAATATAATTGGCTCACCCTTGCGGCCGATGTCAGTCGGCGGCGTTATTGTCGGCTACGTGATGTTTCGACTGAAGCATGGCCGGAAAGGCAGACCACGCCCCTCGGCATTTCGCTCACCTATTTTGACGGCCCTTTAACACAATCAATTTTGCCGGGAATTAAACTTCAAATCAATGCGGAACGAGGATTAAAAATTGACAACACGGACAACAAATACTGGACTGTCAACGGTGAATTGAAGATACCATCGCCGCTGGTGGCGTTGCGCCTGTTCGCGGGCACCTCGAGTCGTTCCGCCGTTCAGGAAAGATATGACCCGGCCGTCGAAGGCGCCATGAGAGGTTATTCTTCATTTGCCGCGACATACCGCCATATGGTGGCCGCCGATATTCTCCGCAGTCAGACTATAACGGGGCTGGTCAAGCTTCGGTTGTTTACGGGATATTTCAATCCGATTGAAGACGGCCGGCCGGTTGCCGAAGCAGGTTTTGGCGTGTCCGTCGGCGGGGCCCTTTTAGGCATGACACTGGACGTGCCGATGTACGTGAGCGCCAGCCACATCGACAATGACCGCTGGAATTTATTGCGGATGCGGCTTAAGATTGATTTCTTAGGTGCGCCGGACAAACCGCGATTCGATTTTTTAATCAAATGATACGCGAGAATAGGTATGCCCAGTTTTGGCGCCAATTCCCGGTTAAGAGGGGCAAATGTGGACATTTGCCGCCCACACAACCCGATTGCTGTCAATGTCCGCTCGGATCGTCGTCGCGTCAACGTGCAATACCCGACCCTCGATCAGCCCGCTCTTCTGACACTGACTGATACTCCGCTCAAACAACTCGTTGAAGACCTCATCGCCCAATCGATCCAGTGCCCGCGATAAGGTCGAATGATCCGGCAACGTCTCATCCAGACCATACCAGATAAACCACCGATAGGCCAGATTTACCTGAACCTGACGCATCAACTCCCGCACATGAGCGATCCCGTCCATCGCCTGGATCAAAAACAGCCGGATGACTACTTCCGGATCCACCGATGGACGACCATTATCCTGGCAATATCGATCCCGAACCGCTTCATGAATGAAAGCCAAGTCCAGAACCTTATCCAGACGGCGCAGGTAATGATCCTCGGGAATAAACGTCTCCAAGGGCGGAAGGAGCATCATCCCGTATCCACTTTTTTCTTTTCTTGTTTGCATGCTTCTATCTAAAACGACTAATTGTCAAAAACAAGACTTTTTCAACAGGCCCGAAGGGGTGGGGCACCCAAGCATTGACAAGTATAATCTGGGCCAGCGAGTCCTTTAAGCGGCCATTTCGGGCCGGGCAATTCATAAAATACAAACACTTAAACTCGTAAATTACGAATCTTTTTTACGAGATCGGCTCGTAAATTTACGAGAATGGACAAGGTGCTCCATTATTTTTCGGGCTCTCTGATAAATTTTATTTCATTGTCCGGCATTGTCTTATAATATTGTTGGTCCCCCTGTTCAATTTTGGCACAGTTGTTGTATTACACAAAATTGAATCGCGATTAAGAGTTTAAAAAATCAAATGATTTACGGCCCAAGAGGCCGGAGTGAATGCGATTATATGATGATATAAGGGGGATTTCATGAAAATACTGAAGACGGCATTCATGACGATCACCGTCGCGGCAATGTTGGTATGGGCGCCCGTATTTGCTCAGGAGGAGATCGATAAGGACCCCAAATTCAGGACGAGTGAGGTTATGCCGCCGCCGGATGTGCGCGATTGGACGCCGTTCGATCAGCAATTCATGCTCTACGTCAACTTTAATGGACAGCCGACCGATTCGCTGACGCCGCCCTGGATCGATATCCTGGATGACAAGCAGGAGTCGTGTTTATTTTGGATGGAGAAACTCGGCGACACGCTGTATATCTTCATTGTCCCGCCGAGCCATGTCTTGTGCGATTCGGTTCGCATGCGGAACAGCATTGATGGTCTGGAATGTGAATTTCCACTCGTCGTTTGGGCCGGCACCCGACGGGCAACGTTCTGGCTTTCGTACGACAGCGGGCAGGTAATTTTGGAGACTCTCCAACCGAGCGACTTCATTACCACGGTGAGTTTGAAAGAACTGCCGAACAATGTACTCACCCTTCAGCTTGAGGGGAAGAATAAGAACGCAAAGGTTTTGAGGACGCTCGTTAAGGAACTGAAAGGACAAGCTGAACTCATCCAGCTAGATGACGGCTTCTACCGGAACATCTGGTTCCATATGAGAAAGGCCGTCGTGCAGCGTTTTCAAACGAACGAGACCAGGACCGGCACGTTCCTCGCATTCCGGTGCAATGAAGGGGTGCACGACGCCGTGGCTCGGGCATTAGCAAAATACCGGCAGGATGTGTCATATGTCGGTCATTGAAGTTAGCGCGCGTGAGAAGCGTTTAATTCTGCGTCGACGCGCGACGTGGCATAAAGTGCTTCGGTGGAGCTGGTATACACTGTCAGCGCTGGTAGTAACTTTTATCCTGTTCGTGACGGCGTTTATGTTTCTGGGCGCGCAGAAAATATTGGCGTACCAGAACAGCCTTGAAGCCATTCAAGCCGTCGCGCGGTCCGGTACGCAACCCACGTTCTTCATTCCGGCTGGTCAGTATGCCAAGCAACCGATGTCCGCCTTGACCGAGGAGGCTCATTTGGCCTCCTATTACATCGAGAAGGTGATGCATACATGCGATTCTATGCAGTTGACGGCGGATAAACGGATTGGATTTCGCTTTGAGATTGTGGCCGTACCCTGCGGGCTGTTTGGAAAACGGCACGTCGGCGTGCGAGCGTGTGTCTATTCGTCTTCGTGCGGATGCGACACTGATTCGCTGGTTGACGCGACCGATTTAGTGCTTGATTCTGTTGGAACAAACGTCGTTGTCAGTTCCTCACAAAGAAAAGTGGCAACGGCTGGCATTCAACCCTAAACCGCCATACTTCTTATGGCCTAAGGGGTGATGATCATGGTGAAAACGGTGTGCATTCTGATGGCATTACTGCTGTTCGTCGCAACGGTGCTACCGACGCCGGCTATGGCGATATCCGGCGCCTGCGAGCAATTTGCGACCACGGTCACGAATTCGTGGTCACAATCATACTGGTACCTCATGTGCCAGGCAGAGATGTCACTTGAAGGTATTTACTATTTCTTCGAGTTCGGCATTTGGTAGAGCACCTACCGGCCGGGTCGAAGCTTGCTTCATCGGATCCATCCCTGCCTATGATGGGACGACGGGGTGATTCGCATCGAATTCCGTCAAGGCGAAACGGCGCGAAAGGAGGTGATGTGGATGTCACGCGAAAGCACGTCATATGGCAGATATGAACTGAAAAGATCATATCAGCGCAATATGGCCATGGCGCATCTCGCGGTTTTGTGTCTGGTAGGATTGATAACCGGGTCGCTCATGGTATATAACCGGTTGTACCGTGAGCAGATGATGACGGTGGTTCAGCGGGACATTGACCGCTCTGTCCGCATCATCAACCTATTGTGGAGCGAGACGCCACAGCCGGTCAGGCGGCACGTGACGGTTGCGAAGTCACAGCAACCCAGGGATCTCGGGCTACGCGATAAGATTCAGGCAGCTCCCGATGCGCCGGAATCGGTGCTCCTTGATTCTACTCCGGTATATTCCGACCATCCGGCCACCGATGACGGGGATACGATCCAGTCGTATTCCGATTTGATCGGCGACGCCGGCGTCGGTATCTATCCGCCGGAACTCTTGCCAACCGATGACGATGAACCGGTGGACATTGTGCTTTGTAGCGTTTTAGTGGCGGTATCGCCCGAGTATCCATGGGTGGCTCGCGAGCGAAGGAAAGAGGGAGCGGCCGGAATTATTGTCTGTATCGATGAGACCGGCCGAGTCTCGCTTTTCCCGAACGACATTGTCCGGGATTTTCAGGAGCGCCATCTGACTGTCGAAAAAATGAGTGTAAAAGTAGACGGACAGAAACGGGTGTTTAACTACGTCGTGACGTACGAAAATCCCAGCGGTTACTATTTTGCCAAGAAAGTGGCAGAGAAAGTGGCCGAGTGGGTGTTCAGACCGTCAACCGTTGACGGCTGCCCGGTACTGTCTTTATTGCCCATCGGACACGCATTTTGCATGTCCGAGGATTGCACCTTCGAATATGAAAGATTGCGCCACTACAAGCGCTACAGCTCCGTGGCGGTGCAATAAGCATTGTGCCCGGTCCCGATAGGTCGGGACCGGGCACAACATTGCGGTTTTGGGCGGGTGGAACTCGGCATCACCTGACCGGAACGTCCCGACTTTTTTGGAACCTGTGGCCTGAAAATCTAACCGAGAACAACTTCTGTTCACAAAAAATGTAACCTATTATTAATGTTCATATTATTTTGCCATTTATTGTCACTGAATTTTTCCAAAAATATTACTTGACAAATTTGTCGATTTTTTTGATGTTATTGCAGGTTATGTGGTTGGCCGAAAAACAGGCTGGGATCAAAAGACTCTAAATATTATTCGACATCGTTCCGATATTTGTACCAGCCGAATAAATCGATTTACGATCGGAGGGGAGCGGAAGAAATCCGTGATTTCTGAACACGCATCGTGAGGCAAAGCACCATTTTATTCCTGGAATTTTGAAGCGCAAATAGACAAACACGTGCACCTCACAGGCACGGGGATGTGAATAAACCCTAAAACAGTGGGGAAAATATATGAAACAGATAAAACCTATTCTTACAACCATACTATTGTTGTTGCTGCTAACCTCGATTTCATACGGCTGGTCTCCGCCGAATATTAACAGCCCTGTTTTATTGGATGAAACGGATGAAGATCCCTGGGGTGAAGGTATTTGCTATAGCAGCCCTTCGCATTGTTGTTACAGCAATAATGAAATGCCTAACGGCATAAATATGTCAGTTGTGATTAGCGGAATTAAAGTAGCGATTTCTTATATAATCTTTGCGGACATGAAAGTGATACCACTAGGTAAATTTGAATCGGATTCAATTTTACGGGAAAATGGAAACAACAATATACAGTGCACATCACAGGCACGGGGATGTGAATAAACCCTAAAACAGTGGGGAATTATATGAAACAGATAAAACCAATTCTTTCGACCATACTATTATTGCTACTGCTAACCTCGATTTCATACGGCTGGGTTCCGCCCCCTATTAACAGCCCCGTTTTGATCGATGAAACGGATGCCGATCCTTGGGGCGGGACATTGGTGAGCGGCAATAAGGCGGAAGCGGCCCGAGGTATAATCGCAAGTGATGGACAATTAATAGAGACAACACCCATTAGAAACTCACAGAGTTTTGCCGTTAAGATTATAAGATTAGTTTTATTTAGAAACATAACACCAATTATAAGTTTTATAACGATATCATTGGATGATGAACGATACAATAACAAAAAGCCTTAATAATATAAAAGAGCTTATTCAGGAAAAACAATTCGAACAGGCTCTCTTGAGAATAGAAAATATAGATAAATCTTCTCTTTCAAAGCGGGACTACGCGTATTATTGCCTATTGGCATCGGAAGCAAAGCTTTGGGTAGGGGATTATCGGATTAAAGACGATATTGATAAGGCTATTAATTATTTCATGAAGAGCAATGAAAATGAGACTTACGCACATGCGAAATACATACTCGGCCGGTATTTAATATATGTGGGCGATCTGGCAAATGCCCAAGAAAATCTACTAGAATCATATTTGTATTTTAAACGTTATAACAACTTAGATTCTGCGCAAAGGGCTCTTAATTTTCTTGCCTTTGTCCAACATACAACTGGCGCAACGGCAGATGCAATAAAAAATTTGGAGGCTTGTATTGAAATAAATGATAGCATGGGAAAGGTTGGCAATGTTATTACTTTATTTCGCAACCTTGCGTTGGTGCAATTTAAATCGGGCGCCATAAAATCCGCGTTATCACAATACAATCGAATTGGTAAATATTCGGTACAAATGAGCGATAATGAATACGCGCAGACTTATCTGACGTTTGCCATCATAAACGCTTTTAAGGGCAATTTAAAAAACTCTTCTGAACTTATAAATCGGGTTGTTTCTTATCCTGGAATTTACAAACGCGAGCAGGCCATCTATTATGAATATCTGGGATGGATATATAATCTCGACGGGCAGTATATAAAAGCCGTCGCGACACTCAAAACCGGCCTTGAACTGTCCATGAAAATCGCCCCGGAAAGTGATCATATCTCCCAGACCAAACGGCTTCTGGCCGACGCTTATCTGGGCTTGAGAAAGTATGACGAGGCGAAGACCACCGCCGAAGAAGCGCTGGCTGTCGCCGAGAAAATCAATGAACGGGTGGAAATCGCCGCCTGTTACCGGGTGCTGGCACAGGTGGCGCAACAGCGCCGGGCGGTTCAGACGGCCCATGAATGGTATAAAAAAGCGGTTGATATATTCAAGCTGATTCAATCGCGCTATGAACTGGCCGCGACACAGGTTTTGATGGCCGAGTCCGGCCTGTACGACGTGCACGAGCGCAACGCCCTGCTCTATATGGCCAAAGAATATTTCGAAGCCGAAGAAATCGAACCATACATAAAAAGAATCGATGCTCTTACGGCCAAACAGCCTCCGTCCGGCGGGAATGGGTCGGGCAAGAAGAACGGCTCGGCGGCGTTCATCGCGGTGCACCCGGCGACGAAGAAAATTGTCGAGATGGCCAGGCATATCGCAGGATGCAATATGACGGTTT
>CAYWLR010000036.1:0-12340 GCA_964459465.1 uncultured Ignavibacteriaceae bacterium
TTTAAAGGCCTCAAATCCACCTTAAGCAACTGTCCGAATTTCCGCAACCACCTCTTTGGATAAATCAGGTCCTATGGGATACTGCAAATCAAACGCTGTAATTTTATTCGTAAGGAATTCAAAAATCAATGATTTCATATTCTATAATATTCCAGTTATAATTTATGAATTGTTGTGTGCTATTCCAGCGGAATATCATCCCCTTCGCCATATTGCCGTAATCGCCGCATCAATTCATCAATAACCATGTTTTTAATTTCAGAGCTTTGTGGGAAATTAATTTTCCATTCATGATTTTCATCTATCCATTCTTCAATTTCCTCTGAATTTAACCACATAAGGCATATTTCAAATTCTGACAACTTGGCAATTTCGGACGTACATATCCCTGAGAACATGTTTTCATACAACTCTGAATAAAGACCATTTGCAAATTGCGGGTAGTAACAATAATCTTCCCAGGTATTCTTGCGAGGTGAATCCTCTGGCGCCAATCTATCAATATTGAGACGTATGATTTCGTTTACTATATTAATAACTAACTCCTCATATTTCTTTTCAATCAAATCATAAGTATTATAGCCGAATTGTTCATCATTTAGTGCCATGACACAATGCACCTAAGATTAAGATATGGAATCCACAAAAATACATCATTATCAGCCTTATTTCTTCTCACCGGTGAGGGCTTCGCTGGCAATAACTTGCGCCTTGATTACGATCTTGGGCTGGAGCTGTGGTCTATCGAATAGAGTGGTCTGGCGGACCGCCAGAATACGCTCCAAGCCCTCCAATATCTCTGTTTTATCGCCAACTCGCCGGGATAATCTGCGGTAATCCAACCGCTGACGTTTCGATAGCGTCGTTCCCAGAACAGCCTTTCTTAAATGGGATATCTTCTGCTTTGTATTATCATCGGCTCCCCGGGCAATGCTTTTCAAGTCTCTAAGAATCGACCTGATAATCGGGTCGGATTCGCCGGTCGCGCGTTCACTTTCACGCTGACGCGCTTCATCTTCGAAAAGCCTGGCTATCTTGGTTACCTTTTCGTTAAAGCCCGGAGGAAGTGGCCTTCTCGGCTCGGACGGATTACAGGCCAACTCCTTAAGTATAGATACCTGATCTTGAGATAATACATTCCCTTTGACATCCGCTCTATAAAGTCGATAAAATTCACCTGCCTTGCAGAATACTATAAATCCCTGTTTATCGATTGCCTTTTTCGCAGATCGAATCTTATGAGGGAGATGTACGATCTTTTCGAATAATTCTGATTTCGTGTCTTTTATCAATTGAATCGACTGAATCAAATCTTCGAAACTGGTGTCATCCGATTCTTCTTCGAGAACCGATTCATCCCCAGTATAGATCTTATAAAACGAATTCTCATAAAGCTTTTCGTTTGGAGAAAGATATTTGGCGTCCTCACCGATATTCCTGTGGATTTCCTGAATCCTGTTTGTAACCCTGGCTTCGAGTCCCAAGTGCGTCTCCAGCTTTCTTTCCGGAAAGAAATTGAAAGTCCAAATTGTATCGTGCTCGGTCGTTACACGGTCAACCCGGCCCAATCGCTGAATAAGCTTTACCGGATTCCAATGAATATCATAATTAATGACTCTGTTCCCGTCCTGGAGATTTAATCCCTCGCTTAGGATATCGGTCGCCACGAGAATTTGTATTTCTTTGCTTTTCCCGATCTTATGGTTATTAGCCCTCGGTGCGAATCGTCGGACTATATCCAGAAGGTCCTTGGAGCTTCCGGAAACGAATTCAACGTTTTGAAAATGACTTTGCAGTTGTTCTCCGATATAATTCGCCGTGGCCGAAAATTGAGTAAAAATCAAGACCTTCTGTCCCTGCCATTCCTGTTTGCCCAACTCCCGGATTAAAGTCTGCAATTTAGCATCGTTTTCGGGCTCGATGGGCTCAACATATTCAGCTAATTTCTCGAAGATTTTCAGATCCGCGGCAACGTCCTTCTTGAGTCTGACCATTTCAAACTTGGCCGCCGGATATTCTACTCCCAGCTTGTCCAGCATTTCCGATTCCACGTCCTGATCCCCGGAACGCAATGCATCCATAATTTCCTCACCAATCGGCCCGGCCGGAACGACACCTTCATCCAATAGCTTGACCAAATGACGATGAGTCTTGACCAATACTGATAATGTCGTCCTGAATGCTTCGACACTCGACTCAAGGCGTTTGAAAAACGTCGCCCGCATCAAACGAACCAAATTTATCCCGGCAGTTTTAAGTTGAGCTATCTCCGGATCGGTCCGGTGCGCCGGTTTGGCATAATGCCAGAGATCATAGCGTGCGTACCTCAATTTCAGCAGTTGCTTTTCAATTTCATCATATATGCCGGGATAAACGTCATCTATCGAGTAATCTATTCTTACCGGCGGCATCCGTTTTGGGAATTGGAGCTTGTTTTTCTCCATATCCTTTTCATAAAATTTCTTTATATGACTCCGTGTCCGCCGAATCAGAATGTGTTCCAGCAATTCCGGAAGGGATTGCCGGTCATCTTCCACTTCCTTGAAATATTCACGCAGATTGGCCGGGTCAATCGGCAGACCGGTCCATTCGTGCGGGTGAAACAACTTTATCTGATAATAAACGTCCCAGGCACTCGTGTTTTGTGGCGTCGCCGTTAACAGAATGACTTTCTTGCCGAAACAAATTTCGGAAAGGTCTTTGTACCTTTGAGTATCTTCATTGCGAAACCGGTGGGATTCATCGACCAGGATTATCTCCCTGTTCATCAGACGGTCATCTTCCAAGACCTCATTCAATTTTCCGAGCGATACCACCTTGGCGTTGAGGTCGAAATCATCGATGATATGCTGCCACATTTTCATGATGACCGGCGGACTTATGACTAATGCTCGCCAGCCTTCTCTCTCATACAGGTCGGCCAGCAACCCTGCGCCCATATAAGTCTTGCCCAGACCGACCACGTCCGCAAGAAACACCCCGCCATATTGCTGGAGAATGGTTCGCGCCTGCCTGATGGCATCGGTTTGATAACCGTACAACGTCGGAAATCCCTTTTTCGCCTTTTTGGCAGGCTCTTCTTCGGAAATCAAACGGTCTTTGACCAGTTCATAAACAACTTTCAAATATAGTTCATACGGGGTTGGTTCGTTGATCGCCCAGGATTCCAGCAGGACTTTCATCAGCCGTTCGTCGAAATCGACAGCTTCATTCCAACGAGCTTCAAACCATTCCGTTAGCCTTGCGTGATTTTCGTTACCGGGGACCACGACGTTCAATTCCGTATTGGAGGTTATCCCCGCCAGCGAGAGATTGCTCGAGCCGACAATGGCAGAGCCACGTTCATAACGGCCTTCGGGGTAATCGACTATGTACGCTTTGGCATGAAGTGTGCCCTTGGTATAAATCCTTACCTTTATCTTCCCCGCTTCAATCATCCCCGCGAGCGTTTTTATGTACTGCTCGTTTTCGTCGGTCTGGTCGATTTCGGCGGCGGCATCGCTCAATTCTTTTTCATCCTCGGCAATCAATCCCTGTTCCTGCTCTTTGGTCGCATATTTCTGTTGTTCCAGCCGGGATTTGGCCTCATCCAGCCCGTTGCGGCCTTTGGCGAGTTCATCGAGCGTTTGCAGATTGGTCGAACTGCCGATCAACAGCCGCAATTCCTCAACATTTTCAAGTCTTTGGGCGATGGCTTTAAAGCCCGACAAATAGAAATAACCTACCGCAAACTTGGCTTGTTTGGCATTTTCGAGCATCCGACCGATATGGTCGGTCAGCTTTTGTTCCTGATTATCAATTATGTCGTGTGGCATATTGTTCTATTCTCTTAGGCAAGTTCCGGATGGCTTTTCTCCAGCCATTGCCGGACTTTTGCACGAAGCGCTTTGGTGAAATCAATCGCCTCTCTCACTTCTTGTTCCGATGTTATTCCTGCACTATCGTAAGAACCTTTAATACGCTTACCACGAAATCGATTTAGTTGACGAATAAGTTCGGGGGGAGCATTTATTGTGAACCTTAGCGAATTGATTATTCTTTCGTGATGCCCCTCACCGATTGCTCTGTAACCGCAAGCGTGTAATGCGATTGTGGCACATTGTAATGATGCATTAAAGGCCATAATTAAGCGCCAATCCGTACTGACCGAAGCGATTGAGGCATCCTTAAGATCACGATCAACCATAGTAAACAGGTCTGCGATTTCCCGGGCACTGGTCGTATGCCGGCCCAGCCATTTATTTTCCAGCCAGTTTTCTAAGGTCATCAATGCTCCCAGCAAAAAAGATTAACTGCGAATTCAATATCGAATTTATAAAATGATTGTCTTCCTTAACTTTTGTCCTGAATTCAGAAATCGGATAGATTGTGGGATTTATTTCTCTGCCCAGCGATTTTTCCGCCTTTTCGAAGGCCTCCGCTGTTTCCAGAAAAGTTATTTCCCCGATGATCATTACGTCAATATCACTGCGCGCCGTATCCTCGCCCCGTGCGATTGAACCATAAATAAAGCCGACCTTGATTTTCTTTTTAAACGGTTTTATCACGGTCTGAAGAATATCGATGATGCCAAAAGTCTTCAGGACTATCCCCTTAAGCTCGGCGAAAATCGGATTTTCCTTGTTTACCGAATAGAAAACCTGATTCCCCTGTTTCCGGGAATTTAGTATCCCGTCGCTGACCAGAGTTTTCAATTCCCTATGCAGTGTCCCATGGCTGACGCCGGTCATGCGCGTGATTTCGCGCAGATAAAATTCGCGATCGGAATTTAGAAAAACCGGCCCGAGTATCTTTTGTTTGGTCTTTGTTAGCAAGCTATTCAGCATATAACCCTCGTTCTCATTTTGAGAACAAATGTGCTCAATTTGAGACCACTTGGCAATAGGAATTTCAAGTAATTAGAGCAATTTTTTCTGATGAATCCCTATATCATTTATCCGGCTGCCATTCCAGGCGCAATCGATTAGCTTCTATTCCTTATTCTCGATTATGTTATACGGCATTGGTTTATATCAAATAGCAACCTATTTTTGAGATCACAAATTGTGACCTCAAAGCCCGGCTGGCATAGAAGCCCCGTTCTCATTTTGAGAATAAATGTTCTCAATTTGAGAACGTTAAGCAATATCTTTTTAGTATAATTCGCAGGCTGGCCCTGCAAAATATCCTGGATTGCCTTATCCGCCTTATTATAGAAATTGCGGAACGATTCCCAGCCATTTGATGGAGTTTTCATATCAGTGGCAATTATATTCCTTTACTTAGCAGCCCTCCATTTTTTAATCATACCGCCCCCACCAAAATTCAGCAGCCTTAAAAAGAGCTTCAATCCTTTGGCATTTAGAAAGCTCTTCATTTTTATTTTCAGTATCCTTCATTACTATCCTCCCACATTTTTCTATATTAGCCGAACCGCTGTTTAATTATCAAGACTGCCTGCCTTGATATGGCGGTTTTGTATCATTTTTTGAACCTCATCATAGACCGTTTTACATTGGGTTGGGTTCAATCCAAGCGCTTGAAATACACACTCATCGAGTTTAGTGCATTGTCTTGAAATCTCGGAAATATCACATTTGATACTTCCCAATATAAGCTGATCCTTCACATTTATAATATTTGGTGAAACACAATACAGACGTTCAACCTCATATGTTTGTACTTTAAGTAACCCCCCACCAAAATTTGATCGCCCTTCTATATTTACCATTAATTGGAAGATTTCCGAATTAAGGGAATAAAAAAGCGCCATTGAATTGTTTTTATTTATATGAACTTCCTGGAAGTTATCGCTGCAATAACACCCGTCACCGGCATAAAGCGTCTTTGCCATTTTATCAACAAGGTAATTAAATATTAGATGAGGGCGAAGCCTAATCCCCAAGTCCCACCATCGCATTCTGCCCTTACAGCTTGGCCGGTGCTGAAATTTCTGTTTTTCACCCCACTTGATATATTCCAATGCGGCGGTCCCATTTAATTCTCGCTTATCTTTATGGCACATGAATAATTTGTACTTAAGTTCATTCGGTTTAATTACAAAGCCCTTGCACTCCCTTGGGCTTTTAATCACCGTCCTTAAAAACTCTTCTTCAATCCCCCATTCGTCAATCTTATCCTGATCGAGATAAAAGAATTCATTGGCGCCGGTTTTAATGCCAAAGCGTACTTCAGCAATGTCACCCAAGCGTACCAGTTTACCTCTGCCTTTTTCGAGTATTGTCCAGTATATATCCGGGGCGCGGAGATATTTGCCACCCCATTTATTGCCGATGTACGGCGCCGTCCAGTTCTTTACAAGCGACTTCTGATTGGCCTTTTTGGTTTTGGCATTTTGCGACTCGGCATCGTCGGATGATTCCCCCCCGCTCAAATCCAGACCGTCTTCCCAAAGCTTTTGTTGCACTATGGGAAACACCCGCGCGTCATCCCAGGTCGTTATTTTCTCGGAACCTTCCACTTTCAACAGGTTTTCGACCGTAATCGTTTCCGCAAACGGCTTCTTGAACATAACAAACCGGGCCGTATGCTCCAGGGCGCTCTCGTTTTTGCCGGGAGCACCGAACAGCGCGATGATCGTATTGACATCGGCGTGTTTGAACGACCGCTTGGCCTGATTATCATAAATCGCATATATCGGCGCACGCGTTACGAGAAATTCCTGCAATTCTTTTCCATATGCCACGTCCAGCCATGAATTCGACGTAATAAAACAGAAAACGCCATCTGGATTGAGCAACCGCAAACCGCGCAGATAGAAATAAACATACAAATCGGCTTGCCCGCCGACTTTCATTGTCTCGCCCCAGTCGAGTTTGGCCATTTGCTGGAGTTTGGTCTTGTACTCTTTCCTTTGCTCTTTGGATGGGTCATCCTGACGCGGATCGGCGATACGCTCCTGACGAACATATGGCGGATTGCCGATGACGATATCGAAACCTTGCTTACCGTTGCCGAAAAATATCTCCGCGAATTCAATCCCCCAGAAAAGGTATTCGGTACGGCCCAGTTCGGCCTTCAAGCTCTGTAGTTCTTCTATCCGCATTTCAATCGCGGCCAATTTGGACTTTTGCCGCCTTTCTTCTTCCTCCACGACCGACATTTCCGTCTGTTCGCCTCTGGAGGCTTTGAACATCACTTCTTGCACAGCGAGCTTGAATGGTAACTTCAGCTTCTTACACTCATCCTCCAGCCTCTTTATATCTCTATCAATAATAGTCGCATAGACCCCGCGCTCGATACGGCGGAGTTCCTTTTCGGTTTTTTCACTCCGATTGAAAAAGTAATCGCTTTTATGTTTTCGTAATTCCGAAATTTTGCGCCTTGATATTTCGTCCAATTCCCGGGCATGATCACGAATCGGAAACGGTTTTCCGGCAATTTCCTGCACCAGGCTGTCACCCTCACGGATTTTAAACGCCAGGCTGGGCAATAGCGCTTCACCGGCGATTTTCAGCCCCTGAAGATCAAGCTGTTTTTCATCGGCATCGACTATCAATGACAACCAGAGCCGGAGTTGCGCGATGTTGATCGCCCAATCCTTCACATCGACACCATACAGCGACCTTTCGATGATGCGCTTTTTGGCTTCGAATTCATTAAACCCGCGTCCGGTTGCCATAAAAAGCCGCCGTTCGGCATCGAGAATGACCTGCATCATCCCGACCAGAAACGCTCCCGAACCGCAGGCCGGATCGACCACCTGGACATTACGAATCGCCTCTTTCAGGCAATCAAGATCGGATTTGCCGAACAAATCAGCCGCATGAGTGTCATCATCGAACAGAAATCGATACAATCCGGCTCTGTCAACCCCGGCGTTTTTGGCCAGATATTCCAACAGCGACCGCCGGCACATGAAATCGACTTCGATTCGCGGGGTATAAAATATCCCCGAACTGGCCTGCTCGTCCTGGCTGTCGGTGACATTGACCAGTTGTTCATAAACCACGCCCAACATTTCCGGGTCAACCGAAACACTCTGATCGAACGGCGTGTCCTCCTCGACCGTGAAATTGTAAGCATCGAGAAGTTGCGAGAAGAAATCCTCGAACAGGGCATCGGGGACATGTATCCCCTGATCATCGATACCCTCATATACTTTAAAAAGCCCGCCGTTCAAAAACGGCGCTTCGGCGAAAACCGCGTTAATTTCATCGGGCAGATTTTTCCTTTTGAGATACCGGGATTTATTGAGCACGTCGAAAAACAGAACGTGAAGCCAATCGTCATAGAAACTGTTTTTGGGATATTTCCCGCCTCGATAGGTTTCCCACATCTTTTTGATGAATTCGGTATTGCCGTCCGAGCCCAGCCATCCTTTCCTCTGGATGAAATAGATAAACATCAGGCGGTTCAAAAATTGCTGGAGGAAATTATGGGCGGTGTGATCGTTTCTGATCTTGCGGTTGAGTTCGACTTTCCAATGCAAAAACAATTCGCGGTATTTTTTGAAGAATTCATCGGATACCTTTTCGCGGTCGAAAGCATCTTCATGTTTTTTAAGCAGCCGCGCCCAGTCGTCGCCGGGCTCGACCCGAATTAGGGTTAAGCGTTCGGCCGCCGTGCGAAGCTTTTCTTCGGGGCCGACGGCAAAACGCCGCAAGCGGAGTTTCTTGCCGACCGGCTTGGAATTGACAAAATGCCAGAGTCCCGATTGGGGATCATGGGTAATTAATAGACAGTCGGCATATTTCTCCGGCAATGCCCGTAAAAGCAGACGTTCAGTCTTTAATCTGCTTCTGATTTTGGCTTCGGGCGGCACATTGATTTCGCAAAAGATTATTGGGAAATCCGCATATTGAGCAATCTGGCGCAAGGATTCGGTTTTAATTCTTTCTTTCAGCTCCGGCCTTAGATCCCGGGTCGGCAATGCCCGGTCCACATATTGATATCCGAGAAAAGCGAGAAATTCACGGAGTTTAGGGAGACCCGTAATTCCGCGTAGTTTATCTTCAATGATTTTCGAGTCTATGGTCATAAAATTATCTTCCGGTCGATGACGACCCAACCCCTTATTCGACAGGTTTCCACGACTTTATTGAAACTTAATAATATAAAATGCGACTCATTTTGTAAACATAAATCCGGCGGTTTTCTAATGATTGATCTGCCTTTACGCCGGATATCCTCACCGTAAAATAGGCCGTCTAATTTCCAATGATCATTATGATCATTTCCCCAAGTCCCATAGTCGTGCCTTTGCCGATGCCAATATAGTGTCCGGCGTACAAAACGGCGGCCAATTCGTCAGGACAGTTGGTGATGGTTATTTCACCGGCAATTCCGCTGATATCTATTTTCTTTTCCTGGCGTCCGGAATAGCGGACCGCTCGAACTCGTTTCAGCGCATATTCAGCGGAAACATTTTCGGCCTTGGCTATGATGGCTTCATAGTTGAGTTTCATTTCTCGACCACCATGAAAATACACTAAATTCCCCAAACGCCGCATAATGCTGGAGACAATATCTCGGACCGTTGGTTGAAAATTCACTTTCTCGTTTGTAATAATTTTTGTGGGAGACTGAAATGAAATTTTAACTGCTGATGAGAATTTGCCGGGAATAAGGTCTTTCAAAACCCTTAAGTTCGCGGCCTGGCCAAAGTTGTTTTTCGGTTCCCCCCAGTCATGAGATACGCCGGATAAATCATCGCGCACTTCGATTATCCGGGCATGTCCACGGTCTCCCTTATATTTTCTACCGAGGCCGTCTTGAAAGGCTTTTTCCAGCGACAAAAGCATCAAAAGACCGCATGTCGTGGCACGACCAAATAGTGTCAGGCCAATTGTGAAACATTCTCCCTCTTGTGTATTGGATCCGTTCCAGGGATCAATGGTCAACCTCAAGGGATGTGGGGATTGGGGATAAAGCCGCATTCTTTGTGTCCCCGTCGGAAGGGGCGACTCATATATCATGCCATATGGACAATCGGCAACAAGAAAACAACGCCCGCAATTACGATGTGATGCAACGCAGGTTAGTTCTTTCAGGTTATATCCCAATACCCCGTGAATTACGCTTCCCGGGAATGAGTTCCAAGCTATATCGCGCGTTATGACGGCCTTAACGGTCAGGCTCGTCAGGGGTAGTTCCATTTGATTTATCAGTTCATTCATTTGTCAATCAATTCCCAATGACAGGAGATTTTCAATATCGATTTTGGCAAACCTTATTTTCTCATAATCGACACCGAACAACTCGCGGAAAATATATAATAACTTTTCATATTTCCCTTTATCCAGTGCAATAATCCCGTGCGCCAGGATTGAATCATTTCGGTTCTGAAGGATGGCACGGATTTCATCATTCTTGGTAATATATTTCTGTCCCACCTCATTCCCTATTCGAGCCAAATAATTGAAAGTATCATAACTTCCCAAATCGACAGTCTTAGTTTTTTTAATTTTGTTTCGCACGTCCGCTTGGGTTTGGGCATCAAGCAAATGTACGGGAAAGTTGGTCGTACTTTCTCCGTGCAATTTGTATATTTCGGCCTGGCCGGCCATCTCCAAAGCCCGATACAGGCGTGCCACAGCATCATCATAACGCCCCTCTTCTCCCCGCCGTACGGCATTGGCCGTTACCTCCCGGACATATTCCCACACAAGCCCGAGTTTCGGGAGACGTTGCAGGTGGTCCAGATTTTCAGCCACCCGGCGTATAAATGCGCCCAGCCGGTCGGTCACCGCCGGTTCCTCGACCGACAGCCTTCTTAGATCATCAAGCCCCTTGCCCAGAGCGTTGGCGCAGGTATCGTAACGGAATAAATCCCAATCCCGATACCCGACGGTGATTTTTTCCAGGGCGCCGGCCAATCGCTTCAGGTTCTGACTGCCTTTACTTTTGATAGCGATACAGTCAGCCACGGCGGCCTCAAAACGATAGGCGTTGAAATTATTGCAGAAACTCTCCTTGTCAAAACGGGCGATGATATCATAGGGATGAGCGCTGTAATACATCTTTTCGGAGCCGTTGATTACGACACCTTTGCCGTCCTTCGTACGTTCCTCCCCGCCGACATACGCCACCGTCAAGCCCAGTTCGGCCGCGGCCAGTATCAAAGCGGCGCTCATGATTTTTGTCCCGCCGGTCGGATCGGCAACTATGTCCTCATGGTCAAGACCGAGATTCTTGATATCGTTCAATACTTCAAGGCACGAGCGATAGCAATGCATAAGATCATTATGGTTATCGGTCGGGAATATTTTCACGGTTGCATAGGGGACAAGCCGTTTGACTTCGGCCAAAAGGGCGTCGCAATCCGGCCGGGTTGTCGTGGACGGAATCCAATAGATGAAATGCGGGGTTTGTTCGGAAATGCTTTTGGCCAGAGGAATAGGTGAACCGCCGACCGTTTGTATCAGCACTTTTTTTGCAGGCATATTTGCATCTCCTTATTTCAGAATTTAATTAAAAAGTTGTGCATAGTACCAAAGCAATCCTGGGCTTTATTTGTCGCGTGTTAACAGCCGGTCTTAATCCCTTATTCGTCAGGGTGGGCATTCTTACTTTGAGAAAACAGAAGTGTGATTATCTCGTAAAGACTGAGTCTTAATCCCTTATTCGTCAGGGTGGGCATTCTTACGTAAAAACGAGAAGTCAGTACAAGTCCAAATATTCGATGAGTCTTAATCCCTTATTCGTCAGGGTGGGCATTCTTACGCCGGTATGATCGGCAAATTCGGTAATCAAATTAATTTTATAGTCTTAATCCCTTATTCGTCAGGGTGGGCATTCTTACACAGGACGGTAGGATATGTCGAAATTGACGGGTATTGCCGCGTCTTAATCCCTTATTCGTCAGGGTGGGCATTCTTACGACCCGAACGTAATCTCCGAGCTGGAGCGCATGATAAATCGTCTTAATCCCTTATTCGTCAGGGTGGGCATTCTTACGGAAACATTCTAACGCCGAGAGGAGATAATGATGGATGAAGTCTTAATCCCTTATTCGTCAGGGTGGGCATTCTTACAGTTCTATACGAACTTTATTTCAGGAGGTAATTACACTGTGTCTTAATCCCTTATTCGTCAGGGTGGGCATTCTTACTGTTTATTCTCAATAACTACCATAAGTACGATTGTCTATGTCTTAATCCCTTATTCGTCAGGGTGGGCATTCTTACTCTCACACGGCCCCCCGAGACACGGGTCGTGGACACGGTCTTAATCCCTTATTCGTCAGGGTGGGCATTCTTACTTTCCAACGGCCGGTTCCCCTTGAGCACGATGACGGTTTCCGGATCGGTCCGGCAGGCGATGACGGCGGTGATCTGCCCGCGGCAGCGTCGGAGCCGGGCTTTGAACCGCTCGATATCCATGGCCCCGTCCCGGGCGG
>CAYWLR010000037.1:0-12078 GCA_964459465.1 uncultured Ignavibacteriaceae bacterium
AAAGGAGAAAATTGGAACCCCAAAACCGCTTGACAAACAAGACAGTCGCTACAAGAACTTATCCCACTGCTAATCCTTCAAGAAATTCAGGACCTTCGGGCGGTGGGGCGCCCAATCGTGACAATATAGCCTAATTCCCCCCTACCCCACGCTCTCCCGTTTAACTAAATCGTCTTTTTCGGCTAACGTGTCAAATTGGCTTTTTTTTAGATGGTAGTCCACGACCGCTTTGATAAAATCCCTGAATAACGGGTGGGCTTTGGTCGGGCGGGATTTCAACTCCGGATGGAACTGCACCCCGACAAACCAGGGGTGATCGGCCACTTCGACAATCTCCACCAGACGGCCATCGGGCGACAGGCCTGTAAGTTTGAGCGAGGTGCGCTCGAACATCTCACGATAGGAATTATTGAACTCGTAGCGGTGACGGTGCCGCTCGGAGATTTCATCGGCGCCATAAGCCACCCGGCTGAATGAATTTTTATCCAGATGGCAGGGATACGCCCCGAGGCGCATGGTGCCGCCCATGTCGGTGACGCCTTCCTGATCAGCCATGAGGTGAATGACCGGGTGTTTGAGTTCGGCATAGAATTCATAGGAATGAGCGTCCTCGAGGCCGCAGACGTTGCGGGCAATTTCGATCACGGCGCACTGCATGCCGAGGCATATTCCCAGAAAGGGGATATTGTTTTCGCGGACGTGGCGAATCGACTCGATTTTGCCCTCCACCCCGCGCTCGCCGAAGCCGCCGGGGATGAGAAGGCCATCGATGTCGGATAAAAGCGCTTCCGCTCCGCGTTTTTTGATGTCTTCGGAGGCGACCCAGATGAGGTCAACGCGGGCGTCGTTTTCTTCACCGGCGTGGATGAAGGCCTCGATGATCGATTTATAGGCATCCTTGAGATAAACATATTTGCCACAGATGGCCACTTTGACGCGGTGGCTGGGGTGTTTGATACGGTCCACCATGCTGTCCCAGCCCGACAAGTCGGGTTCGGGCACGTCGAGGTGCAAATAATCGCAGATCGCTTTATCGAGCCCCTGTTGATGGAAATTGAGGGGGACTTCATAGATAGTCGGCACATCGCAGGCCGAGATGACATCGCGCGACGGGACATTACAGAAGAGCCCGATTTTCTGGCGAATGCTGTCGTCGAGCGCCTTTTCGGTGCGGCAGAGCAGAATGCGCGGCTGAATACCGATCTCGCGCAGGGCCTTGACCGAGTGTTGGGTCGGCTTGGTTTTGACCTCACCGGCGGTGGCGATATAGGGGACCAGGGTCAGATGGACAAACAGCGTATCATCGGGGTCGTATTCGAGCGCCATCTGGCGGATGGCTTCCAGAAACGGCTGGGATTCGATATCGCCGACGGTGCCGCCGATTTCGACAATGACGACGTCGGTGCCGGGGTTGTTTTTGGCCGGACGGCGAATGCGTTCCTTTATCTCATTGGTAATATGAGGAATAACCTGCACGGTCGCGCCGAGATAATCGCCGCGGCGTTCGCGGGTGATGACGGTATGATAGACCTGGCCGGTGGTGACATTGTTGTCCTTGGTCATGCTCTGGTCCAAAAAACGTTCGTAGTGGCCTAAATCAAGATCGGTCTCGGAACCATCGTCGAGCACGTAAACTTCCCCGTGCTGGAACGGATTCATGGTGCCGGGATCGACGTTGATGTATGGGTCGCATTTGATCATATTGACATTGAGGCCCCGCTTTTTGAGGAGCAGGCCGATCGATGACGCGGCAATCCCTTTGCCGAGCGCCGAAACGACGCCTCCTGTCATGAATATATATTTGGTTTTTTTCTCGGGCATAACTATCCCCCTGATCTATTTAAAATTCTGGTGGCATTTTTCAAATCTTCGGGCGTGTCAATCGAAATCATATCACGTTTTATTTTAAACAGGCGGATTTTGCCGCCGTTGTCGAGTATACGCAGTTGTTCCAGTGATTCGGCTTTTTCATGGGCCGAGCGCGGCAGGGCGGCGTATTTTTCCAAAGCGGCGCGGCGGTAGAAATACACCCCGATATGATAATAGAAATCAAACGTCGCCAGCCGGTCGCCATTAATGCTTTGCAAATAGGGCAGTGGGTAACGCGAGAACCATATGGCGTTATTATCCTTATCGAAAATAACTTTGACCCGGTTGGCGTCGAACAGGTCGGATTCGGTTTCTATTTTTCGGATGAAGGTTGCGTGATTTATGGTTCGGTCGGCGATCATTTCCCGAATCACCCGATCATAATCAGCGGCTTTGAGGCCGAGATGGTCGGCCTGGACGTTTATGATGATTTTGGCTCCCGATCTCATAGCCACCTCGGCGCTCCGGTCGGAGCCGGTGCGGTGTTTTTTGGAAGTCATAATAACTTCGCCGCCGAATTTTTCCACGGCCGTTTTTATTATATCCGAATCGGTGGCAACGACAACGCGGGTAACAAGTTTCGACCAGGAAAATTCGCGGTAGAGATGTTCCAGTATGGATCTCCCGCTTATTTCCGCGAGCGGTTTTCCCGGAAAACGGCTGGAGTTATAGCGGGCGGGAATAACGGCTAAAATATCGTTTTTCATATACCAATACTCATCGGCGGCGGGGAAAATTCGTTCCGATAACGCGATACTATTGTCAGTCGGCAGTTGAGAGATTCCTGTTCACGGGTGATTGAATCCGGTCCAAACGGCCCGGAATGGCGCGCAATGTCGGACATTGTTATCGGCACAAGTGATTATACGGCGCTTGAAATATGTCTGTCAAGTGTTTCCTTTTTTAAAATGAAATTGGGCGACGGAAGGTTTTTCGGGAGGGATATAAAGCTTTTAACACGACGGTCGATATAAACAATATGCGTCTCAAACTGAAACATAAACGGGAATTTTCCAATGTATTATTCAAAAAGTGACCTTGTTGAAACAGAACATTTCAATTTTGAACGGGGCCTTTCATATCATCGGGATATGATGGCCTTTTGCCTCGATTTATATGCGGGCACCTTTTCGGATGGCGCCAAAAATCAACCCATGAAGACTCCGGCGGGAATGGAACGACTTCGGGTATTCCGTAACGGTACATTCATCGTCGGCCCGGATATGCCCGACCAATCCTTCATCCGGGTCGATGAATTTCCGGGTATCGACGGTGAAGGTATATTTCGTCGCCGCTTTAGACAGGTCGGGACAAATAACATCAATGATGATTCCTGCGTATCGGCGCGCCTTGGCCGTGACTTTGCGGGGCGGGAGATTTCCGCCGTAATCATGGCCGACAGTAAATCGCATTTTGGACTGCTGACCGATAATCAAGATCATTTGATCCTGGCCGAATTGAAACGGCTGTTTCAAGCCATTGCAAACGCCAAAACGATTCAACGGACTTTGGAAGATAAGGTCCGTGTCCATTTCATGGTGGATGAGATCAACAATATTATCTGGACGCTAATTCCCGAAGGCGCGGCTGAAGGTGTGGATATCAACAACCTGATTTGCCAGGCTGTCCGGTCATTTACACAAACAGCCGAATCAACGTATCCGGAAAATGGCTCCTCCCGATCGGAAAATATGAAAGTCTCGCATCTTAGCCTTCTTGACCATCCTTATCGGCTGATCTCCCTGCCTTTGTCCAAAGCACCATCCGTTTCGTATTTCAAAACCGAGAAAGCGCTTATCGACGGATTATTACATAAGTTAAAAGGCAAACTCGGGGCCGTTTTGACGGCGGCGGATTACCTTGGCCATGGCGGTTGCCGGCTTCATGATGATGAAAGTATGCATATGGTTAAAATTATCGAAATGGCCGTCGTGCAGTTGGAAACTATCCTCAACCGTTTTGAAGAATATGTAAATCTGCCCGAATTGCAGGCAAAAAGCATGGACTTGGTAGCCTGTTTAAAAAACACGGCTTCTGTCAAAACTGCCAGTGAATGTCCGATTCATGTAATATCAAACCATGAAACGTTGCTTGTCATATCCGATGAACGCCTTTTGCGCATGGCTCTTTCGGAATTAATCGATAACGCTCTTGAATCAGAAACCAACCGGGACTCGATTAGGATGACTCTTGAACGTGACCCCGACCAGATTGTTATAACCATTAGCGGCGCCGGGCCTTCGACCGACACGATGCAACCCGTTTTAATGGAAAACATGGCAGATCCCTTTTTGTCGACTAAACCCGATCGCGCGGGCCTGGGGCTGACCATCGCCAAAAGGGCGATTGAGAGGCTGGGAGGGCGTCTTGAAATCGAGTGTTCGAAGAAGGAGGGTTTTGTGACCCGTCTCATATTCCCCACGCATTTTATGGAGAGTAACGAAAAATGAAACTTGAAAATAAAACACAGGCCCGAATTCTGCTCGTTGACGATGATGCCGTCTTCCGCATGGCAACAGAAGCGGCTCTTAAAAATAACAATTACGATGTCATTTGCGCCGGGGGGGTCAGCGAAGCCTGTGATTATCTTAAACATGATGATATTGACCTGGTCGTAACCGATTATAAAATGACCGACGGAACCGGACTGGATATTGTGGCCGAGGCCCGGCAGAGACATCGCGAAATAGCGGTGATAATACTTACCGCCTACGGGTCGATCAGCGACGCTGTCGAAGCCATGCGCCGGGGTGCCAGTTACTATATCGCCAAACCGGTCAAAACTGATGAATTACTTATGCAAATAGAAAAAGGCCTGGAAACCAAAAATCTACGCGAGGAACTCAACAATCTGCGCGAGGAGATCGCCTGGAAGTATGGCTTTGACAGCATGGTCGGGACATCGGCGCCAATGCGGCATTTGAAATCGCTGGCGGCGCGGGTCGCGGCAACCGATATATCGATTATTGTGTCAGGCGAATCGGGCACCGGCAAAGAACTTCTGGCCAAGGCCATACATTATCACTCCCGCCGACGCAAAAACAAATTTATCCCCATCGATTGCGCCTCGATTCCCGAAAATCTCCTGGAATCAGAGTTTTTCGGTCATAAGAAGGGCTCGTTTACCAGCGCCTATAGTGATCATATCGGGCTGTTCGAACAGGCTAATGGCGGGACTGTTTTCCTGGATGAAGTTGGTGACATGCCGCTGATGCTGCAGGCCAAGATCCTGCGGGTTCTGCAGGAATCCGAAATTCGCCCGATCGGGTCAACCGAATGCAGGAAAATCAACGTTCGTATTATTGCCGCCACCAACGCCAACCTGTCCGAAATGGTTCGTCAGGGGCGCTTCCGCGAGGATTTGTATTACCGTCTCAACGCCATGCCCTTGCAAATTGCGCCGCTACGGGAGCGGACGGAAGACATCAGCCTGCTGGTCGAGCACTTTATTAAAGAAGAAAACGCCCGGCAGGATGAAAACAGAATTTCCATATCCACCGAAGCCATGCAGAAGCTGATCGGTCACAAATGGCCGGGCAATGTCCGAGAACTTAAAAACACCATCGGGCGAGCGGTGGCCTTATGTCAGCAGGGTCGTATCACCGCATCGGATATAATGTTCATTACGACCGAACCAACACCGCAGAATATCGTAAAAAGAATTGAGATCAGTGACGCCGGCGACTGGACTCTGGAGGAAAGCCTCCGCCAGAGAATAGAGGCGACACTTCACGCCACCAACTGGAATTATACCCGGACCGCCGCCAAACTTGGTATCGGGCGAACTACCCTCTGGAGAAAGATACGCAAATATAATATTGCCCGCGGCGAGGAAATCGCCGTGGCTGAGCACAAAAATAATGAAATCACAGCAGAGCACATTTCCTGACATTGCCTTAAAAAAAATATCGGAACGGGCAACGGACAGGCCGGCCGCGATTTTCTCGGGCGATTCCGGTATTCGCAAGGTCATCATCCGTTCGGTGACGGGAATTTTCCAGCGGCGCCAGCATTTGCACGCCCAGTTTTTCGCGGTGACCAAGAAATTAAGCAAGTTCTTTTCCATTTCAGGAGCGGTCTTAATCGTCCATTCTCAAAAGGATGACCGTCTCAAAGTGATCGCTCTTAAGGGCGAAAATTATACCCGCGAGGGACTGGCGATCAGTCTGCCCCGGTCGATGTCGCTATTGTACGACATATTTTCCAATAACGAGCAGTATATCGAAAATTACCCTGATGGCTTTCCCGGCAATTTCGTGGAACGAAAACTGATTCTCGGCGAGGATACCAAATCGATCATGATATATCCAACCCGCCATGAGGGTCAGCCCAACGGCCTCATTTGTTTCGCGTCGCCGGTGCCCTATGCCTTCGTTCTTCTTGAGAACGGCAATTTCGATGAGATTTCGGAAAATATCGGGAAGGTCATCAACCGAACCCGCAGCCGGCTGAATATCTAACTGCCGAGTTGTTCTTTGAGTTTCTTTTTGTAATCCCGTTTGGCCCGGTTATGCTCCTCGAGTGTTCGGGAAAAAACATGCCGCCCGGTGCCGTCGGCCACGAAATACAGATATTCAGTTTCGGCGGGGAATACGGCCGCCTTTATCGCATCCAGACCGGGGTTATTGATCGGCCCGGGGGGTAAGCCTTTGTACTTGTATGTATTGTACGGCGAGTCATGATCCAGGTCTTTATACCACAGCGGACGGTCCAGCCCACCGACGGCATAGATCACGGTCGGATCCGCCTGAAGAAGCATGCCGCGACGAAGCCGGTTATGATACACCGAGGAAATGACCGGCATCTCTTCGGCGTAAAGAGCTTCCGCTTCGATAATAGAAGCCAGCGTGATTATCTGACTTTCCGAAAGATTGCCCGGCCTTTCCGAGTTGAGAACACCTCCGGCAAGGTTGTGAAACTGCCCGAAAAGCGTTGCGATAATCATCTCGGCGCTCATACCGTACCAAAAATGATATGTTTCCGGAAAAAGATAACCTTCCAGACCGGGGACGTTGTATTTGGTCGCGGCAAACGCGGAATCATAGGCGAGCGCGGCAAAGACCGCCGAATCGACCAGTCCGGCGCGGCCCAGTATCCCGGCAATCTGCGCGGCATTGAGTCCTTCGGGTATGGTCACTTTGGCGGTGGCGATTTTGCGGTCGATGAATTTCTGCAGGATGCTCTTTAAAGATACACGACCGCTGAAATCATAACGGCCCGGAGTCAGAATGCGATCAACGCCGGTGACAATTGACAGCTGCCGGAACAGGTAATCGTCTTTGACGATACCCCGTTGCTTCAGGTCGGCGACGACTTTTGCGAATGAGTCATTGGCCTGAACCATGACGGATATAGTCTGCTCCCCGATATCATACGGGACATAAATTTTATACCATAACAGGACGGTAACGGCCAGAAGAATGACGACGATAAACCCGATAATATTTTTAATCGATTTCAAGGGAGCACCGGTCGCTTTTATTAAAAACCCAATTGTTTTAATTATAACCATTGGGACGGCCAGAATTAATACAAAGATTGTGACCGTCCAGTATTTTATATACTCATAAAGCCTAAATTTCGCTTCGGTCTTTTTCACGGGATCTGTCCAGAAAGGTCTGCAAAATAATGGCGGCGGCCATGCGGTCGATGCGGCCCTTGCTTTTGCCGCTTTTTTGATCGTGCATATGAATGACGCGCTCGGCTTCGGCGGAGGAAAACCGTTCGTCTTCTTTGTAAATCGGGCCGGGGAATTTCTTCTGCAATAAGGTGATAAAAGAATCGACAACTTTGCATCTTTCCCCCGCCGCCCCGCCCGAAAGCGATATGGGGTAACCGATTACGATTCCCGCCGGTTGATACTGCTCGATTATGGCCATAACCTGCTTGACCATCTCGCCGACATTTTTGGCCGTGACGGTTTGCAGGGGCGAGGCGATCAGGCCGGTCGGGTCGGATTTGGCGACGCCGGTCCGCCGGTCGCCATAGTCGAGGCCGATATAAGTCTGGTCGGTCATGGAGTTAATTTAGGACAAGATTTAACACGAGTCAAAGAGAATATAATTGCCGGGCCGGCAAGCGACACCAGGCAGGCTTTTCTCCTTGTCCGTTTTCGATAATTTGTTATATTGTTTTCAAGGAGACGGCTGGGGTGGCCCGCCATTCTATGGCGGGAAATTGAAATCGATTTCATCAGTAATAAATAGTACATGCTATTCAATCGTGCCGCATTCATGGCCATTTATTCCGACGGCGCGGAAGAAAACCAAGAACTGGATCCCGGATCAAGTCCGGGATGACAATTAATATGTATGGATGATAAGAAGATGTTGGCGGCCCCGACAAGTCGGGACCGATCACAACGTACTGGCGTTAATCCGCCCGGCACAATGTACTATTTAAAGCCACCGTCGGGAAAGGATTCCTGATAGCGCTTTGAATCAAAATATCTGCTATATCCCGGCCGAGAGGCTGACGATAAAATTGCGGCCCGGTTCGGGAATCGGGTTGTCCGGATTGCGGCCGTTAAACGGCTCGCTATACACCTCGTCAAAAATATTATTTACCGCCACCGATAATCTTATCTGGTTATAAAGTCTGATACCGGTATTGGCATTAAGCACCGTGAAGGCCGCCGTGGGGATATCTTCGAGGGCGGCGACATCGGGGACGCGGTTCTGTTTTTCGGAGCGGCGCAGGGTCAATTCGGCAAACAGGTCATGTTCGGGGAAGCGGTAGCCGAGCGTTGCGGTGGTCTTGAACGGAGATACGAACAGCGGCTGATCATCGGTTTTGTTCTGACCATGCTGGTACGACAGCCCAAGAACACCATACAGCCCGTTTTCGAGACTGCCCTCAACGAAGGTTTCCATACCGTAAATGGTTACGTCCTGGATATTGTCATAACGCCAGAGTGCCTGATACACGCCCGGGCGCACCATCATGCTGTCGAAATTAACCAGTTGCGTGAAATCCTTGTAATCGCTGTAAAAACCGATGATAGAATAACTGATATGAGGATGCACGCCTTTGATGCCGGCATTGACCGTCACCGAGCGTTCGGGTTTGATATCGGGATTGGGCCGGGTTTCACGACCGGAGGCACTGCCATGATAGAAGCGCTCGACCACGTTGGGCACGCGGTAGGCTGTCCCGATATCGGCCACGGCATTGACACCGCCTTTGATCGGCATGACCAGTCCCAGCGACCCATTGACGGCGCTGTAATTTTCATCCTGCGTCGGCAGCGGCCGATCATCGTCATCGACATAACCGGCGGTCTCATCGGTGGAAATCCAGAAGCCATCGACGCGCAGTCCGGGATTGATGCGCAGTTTGTCGAAATGGATTTCACCGGAAGCGTAGGCCCCTGCCGACCACCACTGGTTTTTGGGCACCGAGGCGCTCGTGGAAGTTTCATACACCGGAAACGGGCCGAAGCCCTCGAAACGAATCCTGGTTTTGCTGGCACCATCGATTTTCTCCTGCCAGCTGTCGATCCCGAAAGTGAAAACGACGTCGTCGCTAAAAACATACAGTTCCTGGAAGTTCAATCCGAATTTTTCGACCTCGGTATGATTGACGGTCGTTTCGATATAGCCGGTGGCGCCGGGTCCGGCCGGGAAGCTGACCTGGTCATAAAAATCGGTCAGAAAGTCCTTGGATATTTTTTCATAATAGAATTTGCCTTCGAGTCGCGCCAGACGACCGGTAAGATTGGTGCCGGTGTAGGTCACCGCGAAATTATCGCGGTCATGACTGGGATAGGCAAAAAGGTATGGTGTCGATTCATTGGGGACACCGGGATAACCGATATCGCGCGCCGAAAATGAACCATAGTCGAGATTGACACGATGGCTTTTGTTGAATTTGTAATCCAGTTGAGCGTCATAGTTTTCGATGCGGGCTTCCGAGTTGGCCAGACGCTTGCTCGAAAACACCGTGCCCTGGTCGGCATTGAGCTGGTCATAGAAATCCTGGTTGAAAACCGCATAGCGCTCGTCCTTTTCGGTCCAACCATCGGGGAGTATGTAATCGCGCTGGGCCTCGCGGAATTGATAGCCGCCGGTGATGACCCATTTGGGGGCGCTGATGCCGGCATCCAGACGAACCGAGCTTTGCTCATCGGCGCTGGAATAACGCGTCGTGAATTTGCCGATCGGCATGATCCGGTCGGTAAACTGCCCGCGGCGGGTGAGAATATTTATCACGCCGCCCATGGCATCGGAGCCATAGAGCACCGACGATGGCCCATTGACCACCTCGATCCGTTCGATTTCGTTGACATCGACCAGCGACATCGATGCTCCCGCGAAATCGGCCACGTCGCGCTGGTCGTTGAGCCGCGAACCATCCACCAGCACCAGCACACGAGTACCATAAAGGCCGCGAATCACCGGGCGGGCACGGAACGGCCCGGCGTCGTTCATGTCGATACCGGGAAGAGTGCGAATGGCGTCGGAGACGATGGTTGTGCCCTGGCTGGCGAGTTCCTCGGAGCCGACGGCATTAATCGGTTGGGAAGTTTTATAGGCTTCTTTGTCGTAACGGGTGGCCGTGACGACCATCGAATTTAATATATTATAGGCCTGGTTAAGGCCGATTTTGTTTTCGCCGGTCGCGGACAATACGATATTATTCTGCCCAGTGTACCCGACATGGCTGACCATGACGGTACATGGCGGCTGGACATTTTTAATTTCGAAAAAGCCGTTTTTATCGGTCTGGACGGCGATATTGGTATGTTTGACGGTAACGGTGACCCCGACAATCGGTTTGCCGTGGGCCTTATCCGTGATATACCCGGAATAATTTTCGGCGAGTAAATCGGAGGAAATAACGGTCACGGCCAGAATGGTCATAATGATAATTCTGTGCTTCATGGCGATTCCCTTTATTTAAAACAATGTTATTGTCTGTGTATATTTTGCGAAACGTCTATTCCATCGCAAAGTTTCAGCCAATTTATTTATAATATTGGACTGAATTTGTCAAGGTTTGGAGGTAAAAAAATTGATTTGGGTCAAGACAATAAAAAAAATGTCGGGTTTCTCTCCCGACTTTGTCGGGACTAGTCGGGATCCGGAAGCCAACCTGCCGGTTTTTCAACAGCCCCCTTCTAGGGAATGACATTAATGAAATTACGTTTGTGGGCGGCAGATGTCCACAGCCCCTTTAAAGTGACCGGAAGACGCCCTCGTCTGCCGGTCGTCGTTAACAGCAATAAATTTACTGATTCAAATTCGAGGTGCAGAACGGGCAGCGCACGGCCTTGATCGGTATGCTCGAAAAGCAGTGGGGACATTCCTTGGTAGTCGGGGCCGCAGGCGGTTCCACAGCCTTCTCGCGTTTCAGCCGATTGATATTCTTGACCAGAATAAATATGGCAAAGGCCACGATTAAGAAGCTGATGACGGTGTTGATGAATGCGCCATAGTTGAGGGTCACCGCTCCGGCGGCCTTGGCCTCGGCCAGCGTGGTATACGAGGCGGCCACGGCGCCGTGCTTGAGGATTATAAACAGTTCGGAAAAATCGACGTTGCCCAGCAACAGTCCGATGGGCGGCATTATGACGTCATCCACCAGCGACTTGACAATGGTGCCGAAGGCGGCGCCGATAATTATGCCGACGGCCATGTCAACGACATTGCCTTTGACGGCGAATTCTTTGAATTCCTTGACCATGCCCATAGCGTGGGCCTCCCTTTTAAAGGTTTTGATCGCAATCCAGGCGTTTCAAACCGGTCCAATTACCAATTATCAGACCGCTATGAATTTACACAATTTTGTATCGGGAAGGAAGGAAATAATGGGGGGGTTTTGGCCAAACGTTCCCGAAGCAAGCTGCGGGCGATCGGACCGGAGTTGAAATCCCCCCCGACCAAGGCCCTCCAGTTATTCAGGGATTTTATCAAGGCCGACGTGAACTGCCATCTAAAAAAAAGCCAATTTGATACTGTAGCCGATAAGGACGATTTAATTAAGCGCGAGAGCGTAGGGTAGAAATCGTACAAGGGCAGAACCCGAGCGCAGCGACGTGGTTCTGCCATCTTCTTAAAAGTTCTTGATTTCGCAGCTTTAACGAATGGATTTTAGTTATTTATTTGTAAGCAGTGAGTAGATGCTTTCATCAGACAACCCTCATAATCTTCACGAGAGTTAATTTCAAAAGGTGTGGAAATTGAAAAAAAAGTAGCGTAGCCTTTCGGT
>CAYWLR010000038.1:0-11284 GCA_964459465.1 uncultured Ignavibacteriaceae bacterium
GTGAATTCGTGCTGATCAACTGCGCGGCGGTGCCGGATACGATGGTCGAGGCCGAATTGTTCGGTTATGCCAAAGGCGCTTTCACGAGCGCCGATCGCGATAAAATAGGGCTGGTGGAGCACGCCGACGGCGGGACGGTGTATCTGAACGAAATCGGCGACTGTTCGCCGGCGTTCCAGGCCAAACTGCTGGAAGTGATCGAAACGTGCCAGGTGCGACGGCTGGGTGCGACCGATTCCAAAACGGTCAACGTGCGTTTTATCGCGGCGACCTGCCACGACCTCAAGGAATTGATCAGTGACGGACGATTCCGGCTCGATTTGTATCATCGCCTCAATGAAATACCCATTATATTGCCGCCGCTCGATGAACGCCGACAGGACATAGCCGAGCTGACGCGTTGCTTTTTAAAAGAGCTGAAGCCTGACGTTGATCCGCAATCAGACGATCCCGATTTCCGTCGCCTCTGCGACTGGCTGGAGATGCAGGCATGGCCGGGCAATGTCCGTCAGCTCAAGGCCAAAGTCAACTGGTTGTTCCAGATATCCGAAGGCGATTTGAAAGCCATGAGTGAGCATGTGGCCCGGCAGGAGCTGTCCGAGCGGGAAATGATGCGTAAAGCTCTCGAAGAAACCGGCTGGAACCGTTCGGAGACGGCGCGTCGGCTGGGCCTCACCGAAGAAACCGTACGCCGCCGTATTGCTAAACACAATCTGGACGGGTAAATCACCCGGCAAAGAGGGGCAGATCCTTCCAAAGTTCAGGAGGCCTGTGGACATCTGCCGCCCACCATCATTAAAGTTTTTGTAGGTCGAAACCCCCGTGGTTTCGACAATTATTTTCATAAAAATCCATAATTAGATAAGATGTCAGGAGCTCCCGCGCAAGGTGCGCGGGACCTTCGGCAGGGCTTGTGACCTGCAGGACCTCGTCGGCGACGAGTTTTTACGAATTTGATCTCGTCGGCGACGAGAATGGACAAATCACTCCATTATTTTCCGGACTCTCTGATAATTTTTATTTCGTTATCCGGCAATGCATTACAATTTCACCGGTGTTTTCTGTTCAATTTTGGCACAGTTGTTGTATTACACAAAACAGAATCGCGATTGAGAGTTTAAAAATCAACTGATTTACGGCCCAATAGGCCAGTTGAAAGCAGTTATTTGATTTGAAGCACCAGCTTCAGGAGGGGATTGGAAGTGCACAAGATGGCATTGGATGGGCGGGGATCACCAAACGGATTCTGGATGCGATTAGGCATTGAGGCAAGGAAACTTAAATCGATCTTCATGGAACCGAAACAGGCCGGTTTAGGCATAGCTGTCCGACCCACTTATATTTTTCCTATTCTTCTTATTTTGGTTATCTTAGTTCTCTGTAATCTGCTGACTGTTGATATTCAGGTTAAGGATTTTATTAATAAACGCCCTAATTCTGATCCGGTTTTTCAAGAGAATTTACAGCGCAACCTGGTTTACAGTATATGGCGGACTCGTATCGGACTTAAATTCTTTGGCATTTTCCTGACCAGCGCATTTTTGTTTTATGCCGCCAGGGTTTATAACGAGAATTTTCGGTTCAAAACCTCGTTATCGATAGTTGTTTGGTCGGAGGTAATACGCGTGTCCGGATATTTTATAACGGCTCTGCTGGTGTACTTGACAAAAGATCCAAATTGCACCATTTCTTTAGCCCTGTTTATGCCTCGTGATTCACTGATGTTTACCTGGTTGGATGCTTTTAACCTCTTCTTTTTATGGGAAATTTTGGCTATGGGAGCAATCCTGGCGGTGATAATGAAGCTAAAAGCGATGCGAGGGTTGGCGTCTTCAGCCATAATCCTTGGCGGCTGTAATGTCCTGTTTATAATGACATATATTTTCATTAATAACCCAACTTAAGCGGAGGCACGACTGATGGGTATCAGATTGCCATGGTTTCTGGCGGTTCTTGGATTTTTGGCCGTTGCTGAATCATCGGCGCAGGATCCGATGGGTCAATCGGCACCTATGGTCGGGCCGGATAGAATCAGGGCCGAAGTGAGAGCGTGGAGTTTCCTGGTGCCATTGCCGGATATCAAACCGGCGACGGTTCTGATTTCGGCCCCGCCTGCGTCGGGCGGCGGATGTGAAATCCGGGTGATTTTTCAAAATCTTAATTTCGTTCATGAGATCTGGGTCAGGAATGACAGCCTGGTCGAAATTAAGATGCAGCACTGCCCGGCGAAAAATTGCGGCGATTTATCGAAACGCCAAAAGGCCATTTTGCCCTCGACATTCAATCTGCAGGTGGAATTCGAAAACGATACTGACGTGGTTCAAGTTGCGGTTATCGGCAATCAGGTTGAATTGAAAGAAACAAAATCAAGTCGATTTATTCACTTTCAGGCGGTCAAGGCATGGCATGGGCCGACCTGGGCGTTAGTGAGTCGGGGAATTCCGCCACGAGAGTTTCATAGTCTTCGGAATCGGTTCGAAAATTATGGTTCCATCGAAGTCGTTGAGAGCGGCTGGTACCAGGGTGTTCCGTTCAAAATTGAGAAAGCCTCGGTTTTCGTGGACCGTAAAAGCCGCTTCACCTTCAATCATGCCGCCGGTCAAAAAAACCTGTTGTTGGTTTTTATTCACCCCGACGACCCGGTTAAATTGACAGAGCTGATTGAAGACTTCGGGCCGGAAATTCAGTCCGGAAAACTGGCAATACAGGATTTGGGGGGAGGGTGATGAAATTTATCAAAGTCGCGGGAATAACCGCGGCTGCATTCTGCGTCGTATTTACCATTCTGACTCTCTATTTCAGGTATCAGCACCAAAGTTTACAGGCCAGTACTGCCAAAAAAACATTTGCCGAGGATATTATATGCAGAAACAATTGGCTGGCGGCTACAGATTATGTTTCGCGCCGAGCGCTTATTCAAAAAGCCGCCCTGATGAATGATGTTTCAGCATTTCTGAATCAAGATCCGGGTTTTATGTATATGGTTATGTCACTTAAGTATGACAGCGTGATGATTTACATCGATTGCTTTAAGAATTGTGGTTGCCCCAACAAAGACTTCCAACTTGAAAGGCTGATACTGGACCAAGGAGGCGAGTGGATTCCTGTTCTGGACACCACTTTAGGTTGGAATGAGTACCTAACCCTTCAACATTCTGTTTTTAAGGAGGTGAGTAACAAATGAAAAAGGCCGTACCGATTATTATGGCGCTGGTCGTCCTGTCGGGCATTGTTCAGATGACCAACACGGTCCAGGCGATGCCGCCCAAGGATCTGAATGTCTCAGGAGTTCCATTATCATGCGAGATATGCGCCCATTGCCAATGGTGGATGGTTTCGTGTGATGCGCCATGCAATAATTGCTATTGGGATATGATGTTTCCCATGTTCTGGTAATTGTTGATTTATGAGGGATTGGTTTGTCGAAAATTCAAACTAACCCGCTCTTAACGATCTTTTTTGCCAGTTTTCGTCAAGGGCTGTCGGGAAAACCTCCCGACAGCCTTTCAAAAAAATCGCCGGGAGGCGGGCGACGCAGATAATTCCATAACTTATTGGTATTCTTCGTCTATTATTGCCATTTATTGTCACCAGAATTTTCCCAAAATATGGCTTGACAGATTTTTATATTTTTCTTAAAATATGTCAGGTTATGGGGTTGGCCGAAAAACAGGCTGGGATCAAAAGACTCTAAATATTGTTCGACATCATTCCGATATTTGTACCAGCCGAATAAATCGATTTACGATCGGAGGGGAGTGGAAGAAATCCGTGATTTCTGAACACGCATCGTGAGGCAAAGCATCTTTTTATTCTTGAAATTTTGAAGCTCAAATAAACAAATACGTGCACCTCACAGACACGGGGATGTGAATAAACCCTAAAACAGTGGGGAATATATATGAAACAGATAAAACCAATTCTTTCGACCATACTATTATTGCTACTGCTAACTTCGATTTCATACGGCTGGGTTCCTCCGAATATTAACAGCCCTGTTTTATTGGATGAGACGGATGCAGATCCCTGGGGTGAAACATTGGCGAGTGGCAATAAGGCGGAAGCGGCTCTCGATTTGACACCAAACAATGGTGAAATAATTTCGGCGCCGGTAATAAAGAATGCGGAGAATTTCGCCATAATGGCCGTTCGATTGATCCTTTTTATAGATATGACGGCGATTATAAAACCGCGAATTGCAGAGGAAAGCTTAAAATAAATATACAGTGCACCTCACAGACACGGGGATGTGAATAAACCCTAAAACAGTGGGGAAATATATGAAACAGATAAAACTTATTCTTAGCACCATACTATTACTGCTACTGCTGACCTCGATTTCGTACGGCTGGGTGCCTCCCCCTATTAATAGCCCTGTTTTATTGGATGAGACGGATGCAGATCCCTGGGAAGAGCTTACATATTGCACTCCAACACCAAAATGTTATGGCGATAATACTCCCAATTTGCGGATTATCTTCTTATTGGATGGTATAAAATTGGCTATTTCATATTTTGATATACCTGATTTTAATGCGGCGCAGACCGTTCGGGGAAATATTGTATCGGAAACAAATTTAAATAGCGATGGAAGCAACAATAACGGCACAACTGAACCTTGTAGAACAACTAATACAAGGTAAACAAATACATCAAGCGCAGGAAAAACTGCGTGAGATAAATACTGCTATTCTCCAATCGGAAGAATTATTCTTATATAATCTATTAGATTGCGAAATTAAGCTCTGGTCCAGTAATTGTGATATTGAAGATGTTCTAATCGAAATCATTACATTCTATAAACACGGTTCTGATCATATTCATTACGCCAAAGCGAAATATTTATATGGGTGGTATTTGGCAGCGGTAGGACGGACTCTGGATGCCCGTGAAGTACTGATGGAATCATACTTGACGTACAAACGGTTCGATGATTTACCGGCAATGGCGCGGGCTCTAAATAGACTCTCTGCTGTTCAATTGGCGTGTGGCGATTATAATGAGGCGATCGCAAATCTGGAAAAATGTATCGAGATTTGCTCGGTCCAAAATGAAATTGATAAAATAGCAGTATGTAATCGTAACATCGGACGCATTTACATAAAATGCGGGAGCATCAAAAAGGCCGTAAATAAGTTTAAAAATATCGCTGAAGAAATGAAGACGGCAATGGAACCGCATCAGAAGCAATCTCAAATGTCTTATTCTCTAGCCGTTGCATTGCATGGGAATATAGGAAAGGCATTGGAATTGATGTCCGATGGCCCAAGTTCCGATCAATACAAGCGTGAACAGGCGATTTTTTATGAATACCTCGGATGGATATATAATCTCGACGGGCAATATATAAAGGCTGTTGAAACACTTAAAACCGGCCTCGAACTATCCATGAAAATCGCCCCGGAAGGCGACCTTATTTCCCAGACCAAACGGCTTCTGGCCGACGCCTATATTGGCTTGAGAAAATATAACGAGGCGAAAACCACCGCCGAAGAGGCGCTGGCTGTCGCCGAGAAAATCAACGAACGGGCGGAAATCGCCGCCTGTTACCGGGTGCTGGCGCAGGTTGCGCACCACCGCCGCCAAAAAGAGCAAGCCCGCGAGTGGTTTGCCAAAGCGGTCGATATATTCAAGCTGATTCAATCGCGCTATGAACTGGCGGCGACACAGGTTTTGATGGCCGAGACGGATTTGTATGATGCCAACGGGCGGACCGCTCTGCTCTATATGGCCAAAGAATATTTCGAAGCCGAAGAAATCGAGCCATACATAAAAAGAATCGACGCTCTTGCGGCCAAACAGCCGCCGGCGCCGTCCGGCGGGAATGGGTCGGGCAAGAAGAACGGCTCGGCGACGTTTATCGCGGTGCACCCGGCCACGAAGAAAATTGTCGAGATGGCCAGGCATATCGCAGGATGCAATATGACGGTTTTGCTGACGGGGCCGACGGGTTCGGGCAAGGACCACCTTGCGAAACTGATCCACGAGTATTCCGGGCGGACGGGTGAATTCGTGCTGATCAACTGCGCGGCGGTGCCGGATACGATGGTCGAGGCCGAGCTGTTCGGTTATGCCAAAGGCGCGTTCACCAGCGCCGAGCGCGATAAAATGGGGCTTTTGGAGCACGCCGACGGCGGGACGGTGTATCTGAACGAAATCGGCGACTGCACCCCGGCGTTCCAGGCCAAGTTGCTGGAAGTGATCGAAACGTGCCAGGTGCGACGGTTAGGGACAACGGTTACGAAAGCGGTTGACGTGCGGTTTATCGCGGCGACCTTCCACGACCTCAAAGAATTGATCAGCGACGGACGATTCCGGCTCGATTTGTATCATCGTCTCAATGAAATACCCATCGCACTACCCGCTCTCGACGAACGCAAGCAGGATATACCCGAGTTGATTCGCCTGTTTTTAATGGAGTTGAATCCTGCGTTCGATCCGGCGAGCGGTAATTCGGAATTCCGGCATGTCTGCGAGTGGCTGGAGAGCCAGGCATGGCCGGGCAACGTCCGCGAGCTCAAGGCGAAAGTCGGCTGGCTGTATCAGATGTCCCAGGGCGATTTGAAGGCCATGAGCGAGTTTGTGGCCGGGCAGGATTTTACCGAGCGGGAAATAATGCGCAAAGCTCTCGAAGAAACCGGCTGGAACCGTTCGGAGACGGCGCGCCGGTTGGGCATTTCCGAGGGCGCGGTGCGCCGCCGTATTGCCAAATATAATCTTGACGAGTAAATCACCAATTTTTTCGATCAAAGAAAAAGATGTCGAAAGCGCAGGGCTTTCGATCTGCAAAAGCTGACCAACCTTGACCTCGTCGGCGACGAGAATAGACAATTGTAATCCATTATTCGGATTCGTCTAATCCTTCTATTTCATTATACGGTAATATCTTATGGGGCCGTCCTCTCCCCCGTTTCTGACGCCCCGCATGGAATTTAGGCTCGTAAAAGCCCGAAAAAATGGCCGGAATTCGTAAAAGGAGCTCGTAAATTTACGAGAATGGGGGGACAGCAAATAAAATCACTATACCATATTATCCAGTTATCATTCAACGCCTTACGAGCTATTAGGGAAGACTGCGCATTATTGGCATGTAGTTTGCGGACACAAATTGGTGCAGTTTGCCTATATTTTTAAACATCGATAGATTTTGGGCAGGTTTGACAATGATAAAAAGGATGGAAAAATACGTATGGGATTACTGGCTTCGTTTTGTGGGCATTTTGGCCCACATTATCATGGGTATTTTTGTATTCTTTGTTTTTTATGATCCCGGGCGTACTAACGTGAACGCAACACGCGGAATGGCAGAGATGACGAGCATTTCGGATCGGATGATTGCGCTCCGAATTCCTTTTGATTCACTCGAGGCAGGATTTAATAACCGCCTTTTTGACCATTGTCAACAGCTCAATGATTCCCTGGTCGAGGTTCATGGTCAGGCGAATTTGCCTTACTCTGATTTGGACGATTTCAGAATACTGCTTTCAATAGCAAGTGATCGAATTACCAATATCTTCTATCAATTTTGCGTCGGATGCGGCTGCAACGCGACTGAAGGCCGTTTCCGGTTATTGTCGTTTGGCGTTGCATCCGACCTCAATAGTATTTATCCAGTCCAAGATACGGTGATCGCTCTGGACTGCTACATCGAGAGGTTTTTAACCTATTGATCAGAGGAGGAGTCTTTATGATAACCACAAGTATTCATTGACGAGTATTTTTTTAACATTTAACTTTAACCGATTAATTCAGGGAGGTTTCGTATGAAATTCATGCGCAGATTCCGGCGAATAACAGTGTGGATATGTACTTTCATTATGGTTTTTGCCATGGCAGGTGCGGCAGTCGCCGGTCCCCCGCAGGCAATTCCGAATTTTAGCCTATGCGATTGCACTTTTGCCAGTTCCAGTTGCGTGTTTTTCTGCTTGATTGACTACTTCAAGGCATTCTGGGTTTACGTATTACCGACTTAATGCTGGCGGGGGGATAATTGATCGTTAATCCGCAAAAGACCGGATACCAGAGGTCATTTCTTGTCGGTCTGGCGGCCGGATCGATTCTCATGCTGACTGCGGCCGTTGTTTTGACCCGGCTCGAAGCCATCAATAGACCGGTGGTTTTGAAAGCGGACAAGAACATCTATTCGGCCGTATGGTACAAAAGAATTGAATTACCGCCGGAGGAGTATCCCGTCGAAAATTATCGACATGATGATTGTCGCGACAATATGGAACCGGCAATGATGCTTAAGCCGATAAATGATTTGACGTATGCCGATTTTGAAAAGACCCTTCTTAAGGGCTATCAGTCGGCGGATTACGACGCGGGTCCCTTCGGAATAAAACGGGAGGGACCCGCCTTTGCCGATAAGACCGGAAGGCCGTTACCCATGCAAAACAAGACTCTGTCGCTTGCCGATATATCGACGGAAGACAAATACCCGATCCGGCGCTCCGGTAAAACGCCCGATCGTCCACTATATATAAAACTGCGCGGTATCGATATCCCGCACAAAGCCTTTGGCGTAGTCGATACCGTCATCGTCCTGCTTGATATAGACAGCAACGCGAATATCAGGAATATAGAAACTATCTATGACAGCCACCCCGGCCTGGGTTTCGATATCAGTTTTAAAAAGGCCCTTCGCGAGGCCTATATTATGCCGGAAGTGACGAACGGACGCCCCACTGGCGGGCAGTACTACCTGTATCATATTTGGGGCGGCTCTCGAGCCGGGATTAGAAACACCGACGACATTTACATCGAAATGGCGCGGACCCAACGGTCCGGTAATTAAAATAGGATAAAGAAAGATGTCGGGTTTTGGAACCCGACCTACGAAGGCCGCAAAAGCCAATTCGTAAATTACGAGTTTTTACGAATTTGACCTCGTCGGCGACGAGAATGGACAAATATAATCCATTATTCGGATTCGACTAATCCTTCTATTTCATTATACGGTAATATCTTATGGGGCCGTCCTCTCCCCCGTTTCTGACGCCATTCATAGGATTCAGGCTCGTAAAAGCTCGTAATTTGGCGGTGAATTCGTAAAACGAGCTCGTAAATTTACGAGAATGGACAAATCACTCCATTATTTTTCGAGCTCTCCGATAAATTTTATCTCATTATCCGGCATTGTCTTACAATTTGCCCGGTACTTTCTGTTCAATTTTGGCACAGTTGTTGTGGTACATGTTTTTGACATCATAAAGGCAGACTTTCCCAGCCTGTACCTTTTGGTTAGTTCGGGCGCCCGCCGGGTCGGGGCGGTTTTCGTCCAGCCGCCCGGCCCGGCCTAAAATCGGGAAGGAGGTGGAAGAGAAAGAGAAGAATTCCGAATTGATTCGAAGCGCGGGCGGTTTTGATCGACAAAACGGTCTTGTGCATTTTGATATAATTTATATCTTTATGAAGGGAGGTGAGATATGCGTATAATCAGAGTTTTCTTGATTCTGACGGCGGTCTTATGCCTTTTGACAACTTGCTGTGATGATTGCGAAGATTGCCCGGTCTGCCCGGAGCCGGAGGCCGAGGAGCATCTGTTTTATATTGCCCCGAAACAAGGCAATATGGTCAAGATCTTTTCGGTCGAACAGGAAGCCTTCATCGATTCGCTGGTGGTGGATAGCATAGCCAGCGACGCCGCGATGAAGATTCATGTCATCGGTGATGATTCCCTTTTGGCGGCATCAGGGGGAGCCCGGACACATATCATTGATTTGGCGACCAAAGAAATAGTCGAATCATTTGATGGCCGGAAACCAACATTCAGCAGAGATTCCCGGTTTTATTTTTATTTCAACTATATTAATGAAGAGAATAACCAGTACGAATTGCATCTTTATCCGGAACATACTTTAATCTTTGCTGACCCATATGGTGGTGATTTCGCTTCTTTCTGTAATCAGTCGGAATTTCTAACCTACCAGTACTATGAATCAGCTGGGGATCCAATCGAACTGGGTTTTTATAGTATATTAGGCGGTGCGGCCAGCCATAGTATTAAAACTTGGAATGGTCATCCAGTTACGTTTTTTGTTAGTCAGGCCGTAGGCGGATTAAAAAAGACATTTGTCGATGCGGCGACCTATAATTTCTTCGGAGTGTGTGATTTCGGGTCTGATACCTTAAGGTCCCTTAAATCATTTTCTTTTATGGGAACAACTAATCTGGTGGTAAGCCCGGATGACAAATATGTCTTCTTCACTGATTATGGCATGACTCCATTCGGCTATATGCCTTCCAGACATATATTTGTCTGGGATGCCGAGACCGAGGATTCGGTGGCGGCCATTCCATATCAAGGCATTGATATGTCCAATTGGTTAGTGATCACCTATGACAGCAAGTATCTATTGGCTCGACCTTACAACATAATGAATGATTATACGACCTTTTGCCTTATCGATGCCAAGGGATTCCAAGTGATTGGTGTCTATGATTTCGGCTTTTTGCCCGGTAATGTTACGGCCAAACACTGCGCCAGAAATGGTATCTTATATTAGAAATCATTAATTACCGGAATCTAACGCTTCTTATTTATTATGATTATGGAGTAATAACATGAAAACGATAATACTAATTTCAGGAATTTTGGCTTTGGCCTTTTCGTTCAATGCCAATGCGGATTATTATTATTCTGACAACAGGCAAATACCGTTGTTTATCGATTCCACAAAGGTATTAATTCTTTTTGACGACGATTATCAATTCAATTATGACGTGTTCTTTATGCAGTATCCGAGAATTGACTCGTTAATAACGAGTTTTGCTCAGGATCAATTCAGGGTGGCGGAAATAAATTCCGGAGGCAATTTAAATGCCTTTATGGATTCTTTATTGCAGGATTACCGTGTGGCATTGGTAAATCCATATTTTAAAAACCGCAAAGATTCCTCATTATTTGTCGGGAGAACCATATGCTGTAAATTCGGGGATAATGTTTCCTACGATTTTATTGACAGCCTGAACAACGAATACGACGTCGAGATCGTCTATGAAAACGAAATAACTCCCAAACTCTTTCTATTGAGCGTTATGGATGATGCCGAAAATTCGACGCTCGAAATCGCCAATATATACTATGAACTGGACGAGACCGATTTTTGTCACCCTAATTTCCGCGGTGGTTTTGAATGGAACGGTTATCCCATGTATGACCATTTCTGGGAAGAACAATGGGGCATGGAGCGTATATTCAGGGCCTATGCCGGTTCACCGGATTCAATGAACCATCGGGTTTTTGAAATAACAACCGGCGATACCAATATTACCGTGGCCA
>CAYWLR010000039.1:0-2910 GCA_964459465.1 uncultured Ignavibacteriaceae bacterium
CTTCATAGACGTCGGGATAAGCGGTGAGAACTTCCTCAATTTCCTGCGGGCTGACCCTATTGGCGCCGACTTTGATAATATCGTTACGGCGGCCGACGATATAGAAATACCCGTCTTCATCGATGCGGGCCAGGTCATTGGTATGGAGGCCGCCGCCTCTCAAGACCCTGGCGGTTTCATCGGGGCGCCCCCAGTAACCGAGCATGACATTATCGCCCTGCGCGACGATTTCGCCGGTCTGGCCGGGTTGGCATAAATTTCCATGTTCATCACGAACCGTCAGGGTGACGCCGGGAATGGCTTTGCCGATCGAGCCGATTTTATCGGGATGCAACATCGGTTCAAAGTACGACAGTCGTGCCGCGGCCTCGGTTTGACCGTACATGACGAACAGACGCGCATTTGGCAGGACTTCGAGGATTTTTTGGGTCAGCGCGGGAGCCATCGGTCCCCCGGCTTGTGTGAGGTATCGGAGATGATCCCATTTTAGTTTGGCGATGTTGGTTTTATGCATCAGGATAGCATAGGTGGAGGGGACTCCGGAAAAACCGGTGACCCGTTCTTTGGACATGATATTCAAGATCAGGTTCGGGAAAGCGAAGCGATGATCGATGACGACGCAACCGCCGACCCGCATATGGGTGAGAAGGACGGAGTTGCCATAGGCATATGTGAGCGGCAAAATGGCCATGACTTTATCATATTCGGTCAATTCCAGATATTCAACGATGGAATCGGTGTTGGCGACCAGGTTATTATGCGACAGCATGACTCCTTTGGGAGCTCCGGTCGTCCCCGAGGTGTAGATAATCATGGCCAGATCATTCGGCTCCAATTTTACATCGGGGGCATGGCCATTGGTTTCGGCCAGGACTTTCCAAAAATCTTCCCGTTTGACGCCGCAATCCAGCGGGCTATTGACGCAGGTATTTTCAACGACAACAACTTTGACGCCGTTCGACTCTTTGATATAATCTGCAACAAGATGTGCGTATTTGGCCTGAATAATGACGGCCGCCGGAGTGCAATTCATGAGAATGGCTTTGGCCTCGATTTCGGTGGAGGCGGTATTGAGGGCGGTCACCACGGCTCCGGCTTTAAGGACCGCGAAATATGAGACGACATAGTTAATTGACGATTCCATGACGATGACAACCCGATCGCCTTTATTGACGCCGGAATGATTGAGATAGGAAGCCAGGCAGTTGGCGCGCTGGTTTAATTCGCCATAAGTCAAACGGGCATCCATATAGACAAGAGCGTCTTTATCCGGACATTTTTCGGCCTGGGATTCGATGAAGTTGTGAATCAACATGTTGTATCTCTTTCAATTTGAAAACAGCCTGTTGTAACCATTTTATCGGCCAATATTATCATTTTTGTCGCGAAAGTCATACATTAATTTGGGGGGCAAATTAAAAAGCTCAACGTTGTATAATGGTGCTATCACCTGCACCCGCGCCAAAACAGCCCTTTCCGGGTTATGTCAATATTATAATTATTCTTATCGGCATATTATATCAGCCGAACAGAAGCATTTTTAATTGATAATTCTATTAAAATGCGGTTTCAGGCAGAGCGTATGGAAGTTTTATCCGGATGGACGAAAAGGGGTTCCGGGCGGAATATATTTGTTGAAAGTTCGGTCTTTCAGTGATAGTTTTATGGTGTTATGCATGGGAATTCGTTCATAGAAATCGCGGCGATACTGGGCCTTTCGACCTTACTGGCCATTGTCGGGCAAAAACTTCGCCAGCCGCTGTTGATCATGTTTCTGGCGGCGGGGATTCTGGCCGGGCCGTCTTTTCTGGGTCTTATCGAAAGTTATCAGCAGATAGAGCTACTGGCCCACATGGGCATTGCCCTGCTTTTGTTCATTGTCGGACTCAAGCTGGATTTGAATCTTATTCGTTCCAACGGCCCGGTCGCGCTGGCCACCGGCCTGGGGCAGATAATATTCACATCGGCGATCGGTTTCGGTATCGCCCTGATTATGGGCATGAACGTCATCAGTGCCGCCTATGTGGCGGTGGCGCTCACGTTTTCGAGCACGATTATAATTGTCAAGCTTCTGTCGGATAAAAAGGAAATCGATTCTCTTCACGGCCAGATTGCGATCGGGTTTTTGATCGTTCAGGACATCGCCGCGATACTGGCGTTAGTCGGGCTGACCACTTTCGGAAGCACGGTCACGACGGAAGGCAATGTATATATATCGGCCATAGTCATGCTGGTTAAGGGGCTGGGGTTTCTGGGAGTGATTGCATTACTGATGAAATATGTATTGCCGCCGTTCACTCGTCGGCTGGCCCACTCGCAGGAGCTTCTGGTTTTGTTCGCGGTAGCGTGGGCGGTATTTTTGAGCGCCGCCAGCGAACTGCTCGGATTCAGCAAGGAGGTCGGGGCGTTTCTGGCCGGGGTTTCCCTGGCTTCGACGGGGTATCGCGAATCGATCGGGGCGCGGTTGACGAGCCTGCGGGATTTTCTGCTTCTGTTTTTTTTCATCGATCTGGGAGCGCGTTTGGATTTCGACACGGTCGGCTCGCAGGTCGGAGACTCGATCTGGCTATCGCTTTTTGTTCTTATCGGCAATCCTTTGATTGTCCTGGCGATCATGGGTTTCATGGGGTACCGTCGGCGCACCGGATTTCTGGCGGGATTGACGGTGGCGCAGATAAGCGAATTCTCGCTTATCGTGGCGGCGCTGGGTTTGAGTATCGGCCACATCACCGAGGAGACGATGGGGCTTATCACGCTGGTTGGAGTCATCACCATTTTCGTTTCCACTTATCTCATTCTATATTCGGGGCAGTTTACCGGTGGGATTAGGACCCCCGTAAAATTTTACAAAAAACCAACCCCCCCCGGGAGGCCCCCCCCCCCCATACATACCCTAACGTCAATGGCGGG
>CAYWLR010000039.1:2920-8732 GCA_964459465.1 uncultured Ignavibacteriaceae bacterium
AAGGAGGTGGCTGGGCTGGACGAGCCGCCAGATTTAAATTTTTGCAAAACCCAACCCGCAACGGGTTGCCGCCCTCGACACGCACGGGTTCGTGTCGTCGGTGGACGTCATAATCGTGGGTCTGGGCAATTACGGAAGCGGGGTGGCCGAGTATTTATTGCGTCGCGGCAAGGTTCTGGTGGGTGTCGATTTCGACCCGTTGTCTCTGGAGAAGTGGTCATCGCGGGGGATATCGGTGTTGTATGGTGACATGGCCGACCCGGAGATTCATGACCAGTTGCCATTGAACAGCGCTCACTGGGTGGTCAGTACGGTTCGTTCGAAAGAATTGAACCTGGCTTTGTTGCAACAACTCAAGAACCGGGGGTACAAGGGCCGGGTGGCGGTGACGGCCACCAACCAGGACGAAGTCAACGAGTACGAAACGACCGGCGCCAATGTCGTCTTCCGGCCGTTTGCCGATGCCGCGGAGCAGGCGGTGGATGCCCTGACGTATGCCATGGAGTTTTTGACCGAAGATATCAGCTGGCCGATTAACTTCAGAGAAGTTCGTATCTCCTCGGATGCCTCGGTGGCCGGGAGCCGAATCAAGGACATCCCTTTACGGGCGGAAACGGGGGTGTCAATCCTGGCGGTCAACCGGGCGGGGCGGGTCTATAATAATCCCGGGCCGGATTTCCAGATATACCCGGGCGACAGGCTGGTCATCATGGGGACGATCGAGGATTTGAGACAAGCGGAACTGCTTTTAAAACGGTTTCAGGACGCCGACGATACCAACAATCAGCCCGGCAAATTCATTCTGGCCGAAATCGATATTTCGGATAACCCGCAAATGGCGGGGCAAACGCTGGCCGAAATACAATTCCGTCAGAAGTTCGGCGTCACCGTAGTCGGAATCAGAAGAGGCGAAGACCAGATTGTGACGCCGGCGTCATCGGAACGGTTGACTTCGGGCGATCGGATGATAGTGATCGGTGACTCCGGGGCGATAGAATTATTGAAAGGGAAAGGAAATCGGTAACAGGTTGTTTTCATTAGGCGGCTGGGTCATTTTTACGGCAATCACAAAAAGCGAAAAATCGATAAATTTGTATAAAGAGAAATAAAATCAATTATCGGAGGGTATATGCCAAAGTTCAAATCGGGTTTGATCGTTTTTTTGGTCGTATTGATTTGTCTTCCGAGTGCTTTTGCCCGCAAGAAAAAGGACAAAACCGGAGCCATTGTCGAAAATGTTTACACCGACGCCGAGTATGATTTCAAACTGACGATTCGCGAAAACTGGCAGGGCAAAGTGTTTTCGGAGCCGAGCAATTACCGTCTCGAAGTCGAGCAGACAAATCCGGAAATCCCGCCCGAATACGCCGAATATGCCAGCGAAATGCCGCTTCCGGCCATGAGCATATATCTGGCTACGGTCGATTTAACGCCGGTGGCGTTTGTTGACAGTCTTTTAAGCCAAACGTATAAGTCGGACCAGAAAAAAGAAATACTCAAAGACGTCGATTTCTTCGATGAAAGCATCAGCTTTCAGGGGTTTACGACGCGCATCAAGAAAGGCGTCAAATTCGGTGATCTGGACGGAGTGCAGTGGGAGGGTACCGCCCGTTATAATATCAAGATGGGCGAGCAATCGATATCCAATGAAACCGCGGTCGGTCTTCTGGGAATAAAAAAGGGCAAGAATTTGCTTCTGTTTTTGACCGGGCATGACAAGCGGTATTTCCGGAAATTATTCGACGAGGCTATCGAGATGGCGATGAGTGTCAAGTGGTAAAAAGCCGTTTTGTGGCGCTCACATTGGGGGCGCTGGTTTGGGCCGGGTCGCCCGATATTCGCGGGCAGGATTATTGCTGGTTGCAGGAATATCAAAGCGATAATGCCGTGTGCAGCGCTGTCAGCGCGCCGGAAGGTTACATAAAGACTCTGGCGGTGTGCGGAAGTTTCGCCGACTGGTTGAGGCATTTACCGCTCAAAGAAGATGGGGCTACGGTTTTTTTGTATGACGGCCGCCCCAAGGGCAATCAGGCGGCACACCGGGGGATAATCGATATTGATGTCGGGGATAAAGACCTTCAGCAGTGCGCCGATGCCATAATGCGTCTTCGCGCCGAGTATTTGTATTCGAGAAATTTGTATGATAAAATCGAGTTTAATTTCACAAGCGGCGATACGGCCCGGTTTCGGGATTGGATTGGCGGGATGCGGCCGGATGTTGAAGGCAGCCGGGTCACATGGAGAAAATCGTCGCCGGTGGATTCCTCGTATCAGAGCCTGCGCAAATATCTTGATATCGTATTCACCTATGCCGGTTCCTATTCGCTGAACAAGCAGTTGAAACCGGTGCCGGATATCGACAGCCTGGCGGTCGGGGATATTTTTATACAGGGGGGCTTTCCCGGTCACGCCGTGATTGTGGTCGATATGGCCACACACAGTGATACTGGCAAGAAGATTTTTTTGTTGGCACAAAGCTATATGCCGGCGCAGGACATGCATATTTTGAAAAACCCCAAAGACGCGGCTTTGAGCCCGTGGTATTCGGTTGATTTCGGGGAGACGCTGGTGACCCCGGAGTGGTTGTTCAGGCGCGGGGATGCGAAGAGGTTTTGAAAGCTATCTAAATCGTGTCTACATATAGTGTCGTGAAGGTGAGCTATCAATATATATGGATGGCTATCTCTCTGGCCAATTAAAGGGCTTGAAGATTACAAATATTCTTATATCTTTGAACCTTATTTGATTTGAAACGTAATCCAAGATAATGGATACAATTATGCCCGCTATTAATGCGACCACAACAACAGCCTTGCTTTTTTAAATAAACAGGAGGAATTTTAATGACAAATCGTCACGGTTTCCGCAACATGGCCGGTCTGCTTCTGGCGACCCTTTTGGCCCTGGTGTGGAATGCCCCGGTTCTGGCGCAGGTCGAAGAAATCCCGACCCGCGATCAGATCGAGGACAAATACAAATGGGATTTGAGCGATTTCTATCCCAGCGATGAGGCCTGGGAAGCGGAACTGGCCAAGCTTCAGCAGGTGATCCCGACGCTGGCCCGGTATGAGGGGCGTCTGGGCAAATCATCGGATATCCTGGCCGAATTTCTGGAACGATCCGATTCGGCCGGCATGTACTGGCACCGCATGTATGTTTATGCCAATCTCAAGCTGGACGAGGACAACCGGGTCAGCAAATATCAGGATATGAGTCAACGCGCGTATGGCGTGTATGCCAACTTCAACGAGGTAACGTCATTTGCCGAACCGGAAATTCTCGCTATTGACAGCAAAAAACTACAGAAATTCATAAATACCAATAAACGCCTTGCCGTTTATCGTTTCTATCTGGAGGATTTAATCCGGCGCAAAGAGCATATCATGGCTCCGGAAGTGGAAAGGATATTGGCCATGTCCGGCCAGGTCGGGCGCGGGCCGTCGCAGATTTTCAAGATGCTCGACGAGGCCGATATGGATTACGGCACGATTACCGATGACAAAGGCAACGTAATCGAGTTGACTCCCGAACGTTACGGCCGTATTCTCGAGGGAACCGATCGCGAATTACGTCGCAAGGCCGCGATGACGTATGACAGCGCCTATGCGCGGCTGGAAAATACTTTTGCGGCGACTATGGCGGCGTCGTTCACGGCCGATAATTTCTATGCGCAGGCGCGTAATTACCCGTCGTGCCTGGCCAGTTCGCTTTTCGGCAATAATATCCCCGAAGAAGTCGTGCATAATCTGGTCAAGGCGACCAATGATAACCTGGCTACGGTGTATAAGTTCAACACGTTGCGCAAGAAAGTGCTGGGTTATGACACCCTGTTCAAATACGACATGAGCGTCCCGCTGGTGGAAAAGCCGGATATCGAGTATGATTACGCGACGGCCCAGAAGATGGTATTGACCGCTCTGGCGCCGCTGGGGCAGGATTATCTGAACAGTGTTAAAATGGCTTTCGATTCCCGCTGGATCGACGTCTATGAAACCAAGGCCAAGGGAACGGGTGCTTACAGCTGGGGCACCTACACGGTTCACCCGGTCATGCTCCTGAATTACAATAACACGCTGAACTCGGTATCGACGCTGGCCCACGAGATGGGTCATGCCATGCACTCTTTTTATACTTATAAAAATGAGCCGTACACCTACGCCGGACATTCGCTGTTCTGTGCCGAAGTGGCCTCGACCTGTAACGAATCGATTATGCTCAAATACCTGCTGGAAAATTCCACCGACAAGAAGGAGCGGTTGTATTTGCTGGATTATTATATTCAGCAGATTATCGGCACGTTTTTCTCGCAGGTCATGTTTACCGAATATGAGCTTCGGGCGCATGAGATTATCGAAAACGGCGGGGCGTTGACGGCGGAATCGATGCGGGCGATGTATCGCGAGATATTCGAAAAATACAACGGCCCGGATTTGTATTTACTTCCGATAAATGATATCGGCTGTTTGCGTATCGGCCATTTTTATCGTCAGTATTACGTGTTTCAGTATGCTACCAGCTATGCCGCATCGCAGATGCTGTCGCAAATGATTCTCGAGGGCAAACCCGGAGCGCAGGAAGCCTATCTCGAATTTGTCAAAACCGGCTCATCGGCCTACCCGATTGATATTCTCAAGAAGGCCGGAATCGACATGACCTCGCCGGAACCGGTCAACAACGTGTTCAAGGTTCTGGGCGAACTGGTTGACCTGTACGAAAAGGAGCTTTTGGGGAATTAAGCTCGTAGCCGTTAGTTTTTTTGAGGGTGGACAAATTCCGACGTATATAATATATTGGATTTGTTCACCCTTAATTTTTTTAACGGGGAGGAAATCGTGCTTAAATTCGTGTTCGTGACAATGATTTTGCTTCTTGTAGTCGGTGCGGCCGCTGCCGACGAGTCCGATTCGGCCAAAGCGGTCGTGACGGAAAAGACCGAAATAACCTCACAATCCCAGGAAAAACCGGCCGACACGGCGGCGGTTAAAAAGGAAGAAATGGCACCCAAAGAAATCACTACCGAATCGGGACTGAAATATATCGTGCTCAAAGAGGGCGCGGGAGCGGTGCCGAAAAAGGGCGACATGGTCAAAGCCCACTACACCGGCTGGCTGGTCAACGGCACCAAGTTTGACAGTTCGGTAGATCGCGGGGAACCGCTCAAGTTTCAGGTCGGGGTCGGGCAGGTTATAAAGGGGTGGGATGAGGCTCTTTTGAGCATGAAAGTCGGCGAGAAGCGCAAGCTGACAATACCGGGGAATCTGGCGTATGGCAAGAAAGGTTATCCCGGAGTTATTCCGCCCGATGCGACGCTTATATTCGACGTCGAGCTGCTGGAAATAGTCAAATAGGGCAAAAAGGATGTTGACATATCCTCGGCTTTATTTATAATGTGATTCGCCTTTTTGAGGCCGGGGGTGTAGCTCAGTGGTAGAGCATCTGCCTTTTAAGCAGGTGGTCGAAGGTTCGATCCCTTCCACCCTCAAAAAGTTTTGAAAATGCGCCATTAGCTCAGTTGGTAGAGCAGCTGACTCTTAATCAGTCGGTCCGGGGTTCGAATCCCTGATGGCGTATTTTTTATTGGGCGAGAAAGCCCGAAATGTGCGCGGCACTTGTCCACAAGTGCCCGAGGGTTTGGACTATCAGTCGGCCGGGGGTTCTCCCTCGATTTGCTCGGGACTTTGCCTTCACTCCGTTCAGGACGACAGGAATCCCTGATGGCGTATTTTTTATTGAGTTGGTTTGCGGTCAATAGGTCCAGGGTTCTCCCTCGATTTGCTCGGGACTTTGCCTTCACTCCGTTCAGGACGACAGG
>CAYWLR010000039.1:8832-10536 GCA_964459465.1 uncultured Ignavibacteriaceae bacterium
AATCCCTGATGGCATATTTTTTATTGTTCGGAATTGCAGCGTATTATTTATTATTCAGGAAATTGTCAGGAGCTCCCCCGCTGTGCTCACTTCACAAGTTCAGTGCAGGCGGGACCTTCGGGGGTTTTTGTCGCGCAAAGCTCCTGATTTGCGAATACTCATTACATCTCTTTGGAAAATTGATGATTTGCGTAAGAACTCGTCAAATTTAAGGAAGGTGGAAAAATCCGATTTAAAAAAGGCTTAAAAAAACAGCCCCGATTTCGTCGGGGCTGTATCAGTTGATTCTCTTTTGTTCACGCCGTCAATTTTCCCAGGGATTGGGAATCATCGCCTGCGGAATCGCCGAATATGGCAGAATCAGGTCGTCATCGAGGTAATCAGCATAATCGGTAATAAGACCGACGCCCTCGGAGTAATTGGGGCCGAAAACCTGCTCCAGGATTTGGGTGGAATCGCACACGGTGGTATCGACCGGGCTAAAGACATGGTATTTCAGGGCGAATTCGGTGTCCTTGTTGCCACCTCCGAGGAAGCTATGACGGAAGGACCAGTCCGCACCTTCAGAAGTATAGCCCATACGATAAGCAAAATCGGTGTTGGCTTCGGATGTAATATTGTAAGCCCAGCAGAAACGGTCACCATTGGGCCATTCGGGGCTGATCGGGTGCTGGCAATAGCCCATGCCCCTGAAAGTGAAGGACGAATCGCGGGGATCCAGACTGGCATAGACCAGACGGGTCTGTTCATCATCGCCGCTGGTGCCTTCATCCCACTGGCAAATCGCCTGAATGGTATCATTGAGCGTGAAACCGATTCTGATGACGGCGCCGGGCATTTCCTCGACTGCCACATTAACCAGGTATTCAAGATCAACTTCATCGCCGATGATGGTCCGGGCCGCCAGAGGAATTTCGGTAGGGCCGCTCAAGGAAACCACGTTGGCCGTAAAATGCATGGTGGTTACCTCATCATCAAAATCGAGCAGGTGCGAGCCGACGTAAGTGCCGAGAATAATTTCCCCGTTTTCATCCACGACCATTGTGCCGGTCAGGATGGCATGGCTCATTTTGAACTCATTAATATTAGAGTACAAGGCCTCCGGTTCATGTGATCCGAATACATTTTCAAGAAGAGGGTGATCGCCATATGCCCAAGCCGAATCAACGGCGGCTGACGCACCGCTCGGCGTGGTGTATTCCGGGGGGGCCACGGATTCAATTATGGCGCCAATATCGACCATCTGTATAGGATTTCCTTCCGGATTCTGTTGCTTGGTTGATTTGTCATCGCTACAACCGGCCAGAATCATTAACATCGTCAAAGCCATCGATCCAATCGCGGCAGTTATGTTCTTACGCATTGTTTGTTCCCCTTTCGATAGGTGGTATTTTGTTTATGGTCGCCTGTTTTTATCGATTTTCGGAATGGGGGGTTTAAAAGTTTACGCCATTGGACATATTGGCATAAAATTCCGATAATGGGTAACGGGGATGTTCAGCGATTGCGCAAAAAAAGTATAATCTACGTCATTTTGTCAGGTTTTTCGTGATAAATCGGGATTTGGAACCCGATTCATTTTCTGTTGCCGGTCATATCTTCGGACGCATCGGTTAACGGGATTTCGGATAATCAATCAAAGAGTATTTCGAAATTCCTGTTCGGTTTTATGTAGAGGCAGTTGTGGGGATAATCGAAGATGAT
>CAYWLR010000040.1:0-9144 GCA_964459465.1 uncultured Ignavibacteriaceae bacterium
TTCATATCTTAAAATAACCCGAAACCCGATCATCGCCAAGATACAAGGGCAGAACCCAAGCGAAGCGATGCGGTTCTGCCATAATTGTTTTCCTGCCAGCCACCATTCAGTTTATTGCCTTTATTTAAATATGAATTGGTAAAACCGCGTCGCTGCGCTCGGGTTCTGCGCTACAAGATAAATTAAAATTTTACGAAGCGAATTTGTCGAATTTTTCCCAGTAGGATTGGGAGAGTTTATACGGCACAAAATCACCCTGTGGATCGGCGGGGACAATCAGGCCCATCCTTTCGGCGTAGTCCAGAAGCTGGATGAATTCGGTGTATTTATACATCTGGACTGATTCGGGGGCGCCGGGGCCGAACGACCATTCCTTGCCCTTTTTGCCGAGGGCGCCGACGTTGACTTTGCAGAGGGTGTGAAGATATTGCTGAAACGAATATTGTTGCTTGTCGAAATAGTCGATGGGCGGCGGGGGCATGGGAATGGGGGCACCCAGCGCGATTTCATAACGGAAGTGGCTATATGTTTCGACACTCATAATTTTATAATCGGCTATTTCCCATAAAATTAACAGCTTTAATTGAGTCTAAATTTGGATAAATTTTGACACATTGTCAATAAAAATGATTTAAATAACTCTGTTATCAGGTAGTCCCTACTTCACCCTCTTTGAAAACCTTAGGGCCGAGAAGGTGAAGACGACAAGGCCGAAAATTATCATCGCCATGACTTCTTTGTGCAAAATATCGATCGACGAGCCTTTCATCATAATGCCGCGCACGATGGTCATGTAATAACGCATCGGATTAAGATAGGTCAGAAGCTGTATTATATGGGGCATGTTGGCGATGGGGATAAAGAAGCCGGAAGTCAGAATCGTGTAAATCGAAAAAAACCACGCGAAAAACATCGCCTGTTGCTGGGTTCTGGTGGCGGTCGAGATGAACATGCCGACACCGAGCGTCGTGAATAAAAAGATAAAGGACAAAAAATACAGTAGTCCCCATGACCCGGCGAAGGGAATGTCGAACCATAGAATCCCGAATCCCAGCGCGATCGACATTTCGACAAAACCGATTATGGCAAAGGGTATGGTTTTGCCGAGTATGAGAGCGGGTGTGGCCATCGGCGTGACCATGAGCTGTTCCAGCGTCCCCCGCTCGCGCTCGCGGACGATAGCCATGGCGGTCAACATGACGGTGATCATGGTCAGAAGCACCGCCACGATTCCGGGGACCATGAAATAGACCGACTCGGCTTCGGGGTTGAAGAGATTTTTCTGCCGCAGTTGTATCGGCATATTCAGCCCCAGGACGCGCTGGTTGAACCGGGCGGTGATCAGACCGGCATAGCCCAGCGATATCGAGGCGGTGTTGGCGTTGGAACCGTCGAGAAGCATACCGATTTTAACCTTTTCGAAGTTTTCGAGTTTTTCCGAGAAATCGTCGGGAATAACGATGACGGCGTTACGCCGGTTCTGGCGGAAAGCCAGGTCGGCGTTCAGAAGCGGAAGATCGTCGCGGGAGGCAACGAAATACTCCCCGGCCGTTAGCGAGCGGACGTACTCGCGGGACAGGCGGCTGTTGTCGAAATCATAGACAGCAGTATCGATGAGTTTGACATCGGTCGAAACGGCGTAGCCTAATAGAAGGAGTTGCACCAGCGGCATGATGAACAACAGGCGGAGCATGATCGGGTCACGCCGGACCTGCCGGAACTCCTTTATGATTAAAGCTGTGATCGTCTGAATCATGGCTTACCCGATTTTGAGTTTAAAGCGTTTGGTGGCGGCGGCCAACAAGGCAACGGTAATGAGAATGAGTATCGCCGCCTGAAGCCAGAGTTCGGCGAGGCCGGAGCTTTTGAGCATGATGCGGCGGATAATCTGTAAGAAGTATGTGGCCGGGACAATTCTGGTCACCAATTGCAGAAAGTACGGCATGTTTTTAATTTCGAAAATGAATCCGGACAGCATCACCGACGGGAGCACGGTCACGATCATGGCGGCCATCATGGCCACTTGTTGCGTTTTAGCGACGGTCGAAATGAGCACGCCCAGCGACAAGGCGGCGGCGATATAAATACCCATAAAAAACAACAGAAGTATTATAGAGCCGGAAAACGGGACGCCGAAATGAAAAACGCCAAAGAATAGAATCAGAATACCGTCGAAAAAGGCCAGGCCGACATACGGCAGAATTTTGCCGATAATTATTTGACGGGGAGTTACGGGGGAAGTCAAAAGTTGCTCCATGGTGCCGGTTTCCTTTTCGCGGGCGATGGTAATCGAAGTCAAGAGGGCGGAAATCATCATAAGAATGATGGCAATCAGGCCGGGCACGAAAAAGTGTGAGGATTTCAGATCCGGGTTATAGAGGACCTGCTTTGATATTTCCACGCCGGGAAATTCCATGTCGGGCGGCAGGTGCGAGGCGAGGTATTCGTTGACGATGATGGCGGCGTAACTTCCGGCGGCGGCGGCGACATTGGCGTCGGAACCATCCAGAAGCAAACCGATATCATAGACCTCGCTGCTGACGAAGAGATGGGTCGGGTTGGTGCTGATGGTTTCGATGTTTTTTGAAAAGCCCGGTTTAATTATCAAGACGGCGTTGGCGTGGCCGGTTTTGAGAACTCGTTCGGGGTCGGAGGGCGACGGTTCCCGTTCGGCGTAACGGAAGTACCCGGAGTTATAGTACTTGTTGACCAGTTCACGGGATTCGAATGTGCGGTCATAGTCCAGCACGGCCAGCTTGATATTTTTTATATCCAGGTTGACGGCGTAACCATAGAGGAACGTCATTAAAATCGGCATCAAAATGGCAATCAGAAGCGAGCGTGAATCCCGCAGAATGTGCCGGAATTCCTTTCGGGCGATATGGCCGACTTTAGACATGAGCTTCCTCGCGGGAAATCAGCTTGATGAAAACATCCTGTAAATTTTTTTCGCCGTGTTTATCCATGAGGTCGGTGGGCCGGCCGACTTCGATAATCCGTCCCCGGTGCATGATGGAGATTCGTCCGCAGAACTCGGCTTCGTCCATATAGTGGGTGGTGACGAATAAAGTCGTGCCGGAATCGGCCAGAAGGTAGAGCATATCCCAGAATCGTCGCCGGAAAATCGGGTCGACGCCGCCGGTTGGTTCATCGAGGAATAAAATACTCGGCTCGTGCAAGAGGGCGGCGGCGAGGGCCAGCCTCTGGCGCCAGCCGACGGGCAGTGATCCGGCGAGGCGACCGATAAACTCGCCCAGCTCGAGACGCTTTATCATCTCATCAATTTTGTCCTTTAGTCGTCTTCGCGGCAGACGATAGATGGAACCATAGAATTGCAGATTCTCCCGACCGGTTAGATCGGGGTACAATGAAAATTTCTGCGACATATATCCGATCGAACGCTTTATCCGTTCGTTTTCCCGATAGATATCGAAACCGTTGACCCGTCCGGTGCCGGAAGTTGGCAGAAGCAGGCCGCAGAGCATGCGAATAGCGGTCGTTTTACCCGCCCCGTTGGCCCCCAGAAAGCCGAAAATCTCGCCTTTCTTCACGGTCAGGCTGATTTGATCCACCGCGGTGAACGGACCGAAACGGCGGGTAAGGTTTTCTATGACAACCGCATCGCTCATGCTTGTTCCATAAGTTGTATGAAAGTGTCTTCCAGTTCGGGGCGGATTTCCCGGAGATCGTCGACCGCAAATCCACAATGTGAAAATTCACCACTATATTCAGAAACTTCGCGTCCGGGCTCGATATATATATGCATCGTGCTTCCGAAGCGGCGGGCGCTGATGCCATTGAGCGCGTTTATGGACTCCATTTGATTAATATTCGGGATCCTATCGAGGCTATACACGCGGCCACGGAAAAGGGCGGTCAGCTCATCGGGTGTGCCCTCGGCCATGTTTTTGCCGTTGAAGATGAAAATGGATTTATCGGCCAGCGCGACTTCATCCATGTACGGGGTCGAGACGATGATGGTCGAGCCGTCGTTGCGCAATGTTTTAAGAATATCCCAGAACTGGCGGCGAGAGAGCGGATCGACGCCGGTGGTGGGTTCATCAAGGACGAGAACCTGCGGGTCATGAATAAGATTGCAGCTTAAGGCCAGTTTCTGTTTCATGCCTCCGGACAGGGCTTCAGCTCGTCGGTCGGCAAACGGCCCGAGGTTGGAGAAATCGTACAGCCGTTTCTTTTTCTGATGAAAATCCTGTTTGTTCAGACCGAAAAGACCGGCGTAAAACGACAGGTTTTCCTCGACCGACAAATCCGGATAGAGCGAGAAATTCTGCGGCATATATCCCAAAAGGGGCTTAACGCTATCGAATTGTGTTTTAACGTCGAGCCCGGCGATGGTAATTGTTCCGGTCTCGAATCCGAGCAAGCCGCAGGCGGCGCGGAAAATGGTCGTCTTGCCGGCACCGTCGGGCCCGACCAGCGCGACAATCGTTCCCCGCTCGGCCGTCAGACTGAAATTATCGACGGCCGTAATTGCACCGTAGGACCGACATAAATCGTGTATTTCGATTAAGCTCATGGAATGGTCACCGACACCGGCATGCCGACTTTGAGTTCGCCGCCGGGGTTGGGGATGGTAATTTTGACGGCATAGACCAGGTCGGCACGGGCCTCTTTGGTCTGGACATTTTTGGGCGTGAATTCGGCCTTCGAAGAAATCCAGGTGACCGTCCCCGGCAATAGTGCGGCGCGGCCGTCTTCAGGGTCGATAGAAGCCTCGCCGCCGAGAGTTATCTTTGTCAGGTCGGCGGGCGGTAAGTACACTTTTACCCAGACCGAATCGAGGACGGCGATTTTATATATGGCTTTGCCGAGGGTGACCAGTTCCCCGGCCTCCATATATTTGGCGGTGATGGTTCCGCCGCGGGGCGCGGTCGGGAAACAATCGTTCAACTGCTTTTGTAACAGGGCGGTTTCGGCCTCGATACGGTTCAGGTCGGCTTCGGCGGCGGCCAGAGCCGCGCGGGCCTGCTTGCGATTCAGGTCGGCCTGGGTGAAGGCGTTTTCCGCCTGGTCGTACTGCTGTTGATTGACCGAGCCGGTTTTAATCAGCGCTTGCGCACGGTTAAATTCCTTTTCAGCAAGAGCGAAATTGTGTTCGGCCTGTTGTATGGCAATCACGGCCATGTTCTTTTTGGACCGGGCGGCGCTATAGGCGGCGTCGGCCTGCTTTAGCAATAAGACGATGTTGGTCGTGTCGATAACGGCCAGCGTATCGCCGGGGGCGACTTTATCGCCTTCATCGAATCGTAGAAGTTCGGCTTTTCCGGCCACCTGTGAAGAAATCGTGATTTCGGTCGCTTCGATGAGCCCGGAACCGCCGATGGCAGCGTTATCGTTGCCGCACGATGCAAGTACAAAAGGTAGAAAGAAAATTATAAAAACGATTTTATTATTCATCGCCAAGTCCTCCGAAGATTTTGTCCGAGCCGACGGCATAGTAATATTCCGTCCGGGCCAGATGGTAATTTATTTTCGAGGCTTCAAAAGCCGTTTGATCGATTGTCAGTTCTTCTTCCTTTTCGAGCAGACGGTTAACCGACATCTTCCCCGCTTTTTGTTGATCCTGCGCGAGGGCGAACTGGCGTTGCGCGATGTCATACTCGCGCCGTGAGATATCATACGCCGTCAGGGCGTACCGCAGGTTTTCCCGGGCGGTTCCGGCCATGAGGGCGAAGGCTTCTATCGTTTCACTTAAAGTCATTTCAAGGGTGCGGACCGTTTGATCCGCAAATGATTTGTTATTAATTTTCTTGCCGCCGAGGTTGAACGACCAGTTGAGGGCCAGGCCGACCGATAAATAATCATTCCAGTCCTTGTTGAACATATCTTTATTGGGTTTACCGACCGAATAACCGCCGAAAGCGCTCACATTGGGGAAATAATCGGCGGTGGCCAGTCGGGATATACTTTGAGCCGTTGCGATATTCGCCCGCAATGCGGTCAGTTCGGGTCGCTTGATGTCATCGTCCGTATACAGCGATGATATATTATCGGGCGGATTTTGCAGTGGTTCGGATGGTACAATATTATTCGTCTTATCGATGCCGACCAGCTTATTTAACGCCGCGGCGGCATTGGCGCGCAGAGTGTTCTGGTAATCCATCTGAAGAAGGATTTTCTGCCAGGCCAGTTCGGTTTCGAGCAAATCGGTCGAGTCGGCAAGGCCGTGATCATACAGATTCTGTATATCGGTTTTGATTATTTCCAGTCGCTTTTGGGAGGCCCGGACCGACTGAAGAATTATATCGGCCAGCATGAGATTCAAATATGCTTTTCTGGTCTGGTAGCCGGTTTCAAGACGCCGCGTTTCGAGATTGGCCTGGGCGGCCTGTGTCCGCGCATGATAGTGGCCGATGTTGCCGTCGATCTTGCCGCCGGTGAACAGGGGCACGGATAATTTTATATCCGCCTGATAGACTTCTTTGGCGCCGAGTTCAAGCGACGGGGCATTGGGTAATGGCAGGGTGAACGAAGGGATATCATCAACGGCATAGGAGACGGCGTCGAGCGACAATGTCGGGAAGCGGTCGGAGCGCGCCGCCTGGAGCTGATAAGCCGCCCCGGCCGAGTCATGCACAGCGGCTTTGACAATGCAGGAATGTTCCAGGGCACGGGTGACGGCGTCTTTGAGAGTTAGTCGCATATCCTCCGCGTATGACGTCGATACGGCCAGTAGTACAATTATGAATATGATGTACTTATTTAAGCAGGCCATGCAGGAATAAATCGGCGACGGCTTTCGGCCTTTCGGAACGGAATTGTTCTTCATCGTGTATCTCCCATACCCGGTTGAAAACGGGTGCGGCAATCTGGTAAAATATGTTCATGCCGATAAACGAGGCGACGGCGTGTTCGGCGCTGACATCGCGAAATTGCCCGGCGGCCCGGCCATTGGCGATCAGGTTTTTAAACCGGGAGGTGATGCCGGACTCGCGGATGAGGCGGGTGAAACTGTCGCGCAGGCGGTCTCCTCCGGCGGCGACCTCGCGCAAAAATATCGGCACGAAGGAGCGGCGCTCGGCGAACATGCGGTTCATGTAATCGGCGATTTTTTCGATAATTACGGCCGGATTTTCGGCGTCGAAATTTTGACTGGCGGCGAAGGCGGCAATGCGTCCGACGTGGTCATCGATAACCGCCTGATAAAGCCTTTTTTTGGAGCCGAAATGGTAATAGATCATGGCCTTGTTGATATTGGCGCGCGCGGCGATATGGTCCACGCGGGCGCCATCAAAGCCGAATTCGGCGAATTCTTCGCGGGCGGCATCGAGAATGATTTCGGCGGATCCTTTGGGCTTTTCCGGCATGTTGGTATTTTGTTCTTCCATCTCTTAACTAACCATTTAGTTTAACTATATAGTTAAATATCGGTTTTGTCAAGAGGAAATATTAGAGATTTTTAACGTGTGGATAAGATGTTTGAAGAATATTAAGACGACTTCGATATGTGGTTGACAAACAATAGATTACAATAGGGCCGATATTGTGGATAGTCCAAATTAATGGTGGATAAGAGGGTTATTTGATGGGGATGGACAGGCCGGGAGGTAAAATGGTACCGGAGTCGCCTATGGCATCGTTTAATTGATCTTGAGTTAATCCCATAACGGCTGTGAGATTGGCCCCAGAAAAGTCAGTTTCAACTAATTCAGCGTCGCCAAAACTTGCCGCGTATAAATAGGAATTCGAAAAATTGGCCTTGTATAATTTCACCCCGTCAAAATAAGCCTGATTTATAGCGCCTCCTGTGAAATTTACTTCTTCCAATCGAGCGTTAGCGAAATTCGCGCCAGATAGATGTGAATTTGCCAAATTCGTAGATACTGTAAGTCCACCTTTTACTAAAGGATCCAAATTTGCCCCTTTCATATTTGCTTCAATTAACAAGATCCCTTCCATGTTAGCCCCGCGCATATCGGCATTTACAAGGAACGCACCTTCCGCTTCAGCATAACGTAAATCTGCCTCCGCCAAACGAGCGCCCTTTACACCATCATTTCGCATTGTGGAATCGATCAACCAGTAATTATCCGGTTTTATGGACACATCTTGTTCCCGGAAATTCGCAGAAATATCGTAGCCGAATTTGTCCTGCAGTTTAACCGCCCAATCATGATCATCTATGCCGCCTTTGGAGCAAATAATTAACGCCAGGGTCAATAGCGCCAACAAAATCCATCTGACATATTCTAAGGCATTATTCTTTTTAAACATGGCCCCGGCCAATGTCTTGGCATGGACGCGGTAGAATATTATTCCAAAAAGGACAGTCACTACAATAAGAACTACCTGCATGATTGTTCCATCCCAGTCGTGGCGGGTGAGATAGCGAAGCCAGAACCAGCCGAGGGTGAACGGGACTACCCACCATGCCAGTAATATCGAAACCCATTCTTCGAATTGGGATGCAATCGGACGGGCCGGCATAACGCGGTAACGAAGCCAAGGTATGATTTCCTTTATTATCATTTCTATCGTGTCTGCGTTCTCTGCCTTAATTATCTCATTGTATTCCCCTTTTAGTTTTTTAAAATGCCGTCGTACTAAGCCGTTCAATATCCAGGGGTAGGTGCGTTCATCAAGGGGCTTGCCATCTTCAAATATGGCCGGCAGACTGGCAAGAGCTTGCCATAGCCGCCGCAAATATAGGTGCAAATATATATAAAGGATCAATAATAAGAATGGAGCCGCCAGATAAAACGTGGCTATTGGCACGCCCGTCTGGATTATTGGCAGATTTGATGACGATGAATTGGTTAGAAGGGCTACATCAGTGGTGGAGCCAACTGTCAACCATGAATATACACAAGCCAGAAGCATGGAGAAAAATATCTTCTTGGCATTGCGGGAAGCTTCGGCCGCGACTTCTAAGGACTTGAACTCCGATACTTTTTCATCCAGCCTTGCATTTTTTATATCGGCCTGAGCAAGTTTTTGGCTGTCCATACCTCTTACATTCTTTAGGTCGCACCCCTGAAAACTGCAGCCAACGACATTTGTTTGTCTAAAATCAGCGTTACCGATATCGCAATTATTTAGGTTGGTATTAATTAGTGATTTGGGCTTGAAAAGACATGGTCCGGGTTGTTTGGACAGTTTGGCGGCTTGGTTAAGGTGGATTCG
>CAYWLR010000041.1:0-8228 GCA_964459465.1 uncultured Ignavibacteriaceae bacterium
TCTTCAGCATAAATACCAAAGCCCCCTTACCCAAGGGGGCTTTCGGTTTTTAAGATAAAATTTTATTTAACCGCGAATGATTTTCAGAATCTCTTCGGTTCGTTTTTCCAGAATCTGTTTTGAGTCGGCCTCGATATTGAGCCTAATCAAAGGTTCGGTATTCGACGGTCGCAGGTTAAACCAGAAATCCTTTTGATAGACCGTCAGCCCGTCGCTTCGGTCCTGCTCGGAATCGGCAAAAGCCTCGGCCACTTTTTCGATAACGTCCCGCGGCGAATCGACCCGGGTGTTAATCTCGCCGGAACGGAAATAGGGGTCGATGGCCCGGATAATTTCATGAAGCGGTTTTTCATTCTGGCTCAAAAGTTCCAGGCAGACCAGAAAAGCCACCAGCCCGGAATCGGCAAACCAGAAATCCCGGAAGTAAAAATGCCCCGAATGTTCACCGCCGAAAATAGCGTTGTGCTTCTTCATCAACGGCTTGATAAAGGCGTGCCCAACCCGGGTGCGGATAGCCGTGCCGCCTTTTCTTTCAACCAGCTCCGGAACCGCTTTGGAACAAATCAAATTGTACAGAATCGTCTCTCCGGGATACTTATTGAGCAGGTTATCCGCCACCATGGCCGTCACCATATCGCCGCCGACCTGCCGCCCGTTTTTATCCACCAGAAACATCCGGTCGGCATCGCCGTCGAAAGCCGCCCCGAAATCGGCTCCCGTTTCAGCAATTTTTTTCTGCAGGTCGGCCAGGTTTTCCAGCTCGATCGGCGAAGCCGGGTGATTCGGAAATGACCCGTCCGGCTCGAAATAAAGAGGGATAATTTCAACCGGCAGTTTTTCAAAAACCGGAGGAAGCGTCGTTCCGGCCATGCCGTTGCCGGCGTCCACGACCACTTTAAACGGCTTTATCTTCGATACATCAATAAAAGACAGGCAGTGCCTGGCATATTCTTCGAGAATATCCATCCGGGCAATATTGCCGCGCGATGGTGATTTGACATGCTGGTCGGTTTCCATCAATTCTTTGATTTTATCCAGTCCCTCTTTGCCCGACAGGGGCAGTGCCTGTTTGCGGCAGATTTTAAACCCGTTATACTGTTTGGGATTATGACTGGCAGTAATCATCACGCCGCCGTCGTAGTCGAATTTACCCACCCCGAAATACAGGGCATCGGTGGAAATCCTGCCCAAATCGACCGCATCGACCCCGGCGTCGACAATCCCGCGCGCGAGTGCCTCGAATAACTCATCCGATGACACCCGCATATCCCGTCCGATGGCGATTGATTTCGGTCTTAAATAGGCCGCCAGGGCGTTGCCGACGGCATAAGCGATGTCGGCGTTGAGTTGATCGGGATAGGTGCCGCGAATATCATAAGCTTTGAAAATAGAACTGTCGAAATTCATATATGATCCTTTTTGTGGAATATACCAAAGGCGGTCTATATTCGTCAACCGCTCTTTTGACCTTTCCGTTTTTACTCCATATATCGGTTTTAATATCGGGCCGATTATGCTCCATGTCGTTATACTCTTCTCATCAACCGCCGTTTCAAATTCATCAGTTTATGCATTTCATGGCTTGCCGAGGTTGCGCCGGGCGGCCCTTTCTGTTATAATTAGCCTCGGAATATATTAACTAAACATTTGAGAATATATATGAAAGAAATACTATCCGGAAACGAAGCGGTGGCGCGGGGAGCCTATGAAGCCGGTGTCCGACTGGCCGCGGCTTATCCCGGGACACCGTCAACCGAGATCCTCGAAACCATCGGCGCGCAGTACAAGTCTATCTACTCGGAATGGTCGCCCAACGAGAAAGTGGCCTTCGAAGTCGGCATCGGCGGTTCACTGGGCGGTGCCCGCTCACTGGTGGCCATGAAACACGTCGGCCTAAACGTCGCCGCCGACCCCTTCATGACTTTCGCCTACACCGGCGTCCGCGGCGGATTCGTCCTGATTTCGGCCGATGACCCTGAAATGCACTCCTCACAAAACGAGCAGGATAACCGCTTTTTCGCCAAGTTCGCACAGATTCCCTTTTTGGAACCGTCCGATTCGCAGGAATCGAAGGATTTTGTGGGGCGGGCACTGGAATTGTCCGAACAGTTCGATACCCCCGTCATGCTTCGCATGACCACCCGCATTTCACACTCCAAAGGCATCGTCAATCTGAACGACCCCATCGACCCGCCAAAATTCGAATTCGAACATGACATGTCCAAATACGTCATGATTCCGGCCAACGCCAAAAAGCGCCATATCGTCGTGGCCGAACGACTGGAAAAACTACGGAAATTCGCCGAAGAAACCGACCTCAACATCGTCGAAAACAACGGCTCGGATATCGGCTTCATCACCGGCGGGATTGCCTATCAATATGTCAAAGACAATCTGCCCGATGCCGACTGCTTCAAACTCGGCCTGGGTTTTCCTCTGCCACTCGATAAAATTCGCAAATTCGTAGCCTGTCACAAACATGTATTGGTTGTCGAAGAACTGGAACCCTACTACGAAGAAATCATCAACGCCGCCGGGATAAAAGTCGAAGGTAAAAAATTCTTCTCCCGCCTGGGCGAGCTTTCGCCCTACAAAGTCGCCATTGGCCTGAAAGAAGCCGGACTGCTTAAAGAGGTCAAAGGGGCCGATTTCCAGCCGGAACCGATCTTCCCGCGACCCCCAATTCTCTGCCCCGGTTGCCCGCATCGGGGAGCCTTCATAGCCTTACGTAAACTCAAAGTCCCCGTCACCGGCGATATCGGCTGCTATACTCTGGGCGTTCTGCCGCCGCTTCAGACCATGGACAGCTGCATCTGCATGGGCGCGTCGATCGGCAACGCCATCGGTATGGACAAAGTCGGCGCCTCCGACAAAGGCGTCGTGGCCGTCATCGGCGATTCGACTTTCCTCCATTCCGGCATTACCGGACTTCTGGATGCCGTCTATAATAAAAGCAATATCACCGTCATGATTCTCGATAACCGCATTACCGCCATGACCGGCGGCCAACAACACCCGTCGACAGGATATACCCTCATGGGTGAAAAAACCAAACAGGTCGATTTTGTCGAACTGTGCCGGGCGCTCGGTGTCGATGAGGCCAATATCCGAAAAATAGATCCCTATGACTACCAGGGGACAATTGATGTTATCAAAGAGGAAACCGCCAAAGCGGGGCCATCGGTGATTATCACTTCGCGTGCCTGTGTCCTGATGCCCAAACGTATCATCGACCGGCCTTATCGCGTCGAACTGGCCGATTGCAACGGTTGCAGCGCCTGCTTTAGAATTGGCTGCCCCGCGATATATCCGTCCGAGGAACTGGCCGAAAACAAACTGCCCAAGGCCATGATCGATGCCACCCTGTGTACCGGTTGTACCCTCTGTGCCCAGGTTTGTAAACCCGAAGCGATTGTCCCGGTCGAGCAACCGGCGGCGGTGAAGTGAGGTAATCCATGGAAAATAAAACGACCAATATACTGATCGTCGGTGTCGGCGGACAGGGCGTCCTGCTGGCTTCGGAAATTCTTTCCGACGTGGCCATGAAAGCCGGTTACGATACCAAAAAAAGCGAAGTGCATGGCATGTCCCAGCGCGGGGGAGTGGTCTCCTCGCATGTCAAATACGGGCCGAAAGTCTATTCACCTATCATACCCTATGGCCAGGCCGATATTTTAATTTCCTTCGAGCAGGCCGAAGCCTTGCGCGCTATGGACTGGGTGAGAAAAGACGGGCTGATCGCGACCTCGACCACCCGGCTTATTCCGCCCAGCGCCATGAACAAAGACAATCCCTACCCGGATGACCCGGTCGAAATGATGCGCCGCAAGATGAAAAATATCATCGCCATCGATGCCGACAAAATCGCCCTGGAACTGGGCAATATCCGGCTGGTCAACACCCTGCTTCTGGGGGTGATTTCCTCGCGACTCGAGTTTGGTAAAGCCGTCTGGGAGGAATCATTCAGAACGCGGGTCAAACCGCAATTCGTGGATATAAACCTGGTCGCTTTTGCCAAAGGTCAACAACTGGCTTCCGCGAAAGTCGCCGTTTAGAATATAAGGGGACTGGTGTATGGATGAAATCATCATCGTAATCAACCCCGGTTCCACTTCGACCAAAACCGCCATCTTCCGGGGAAATGATAAAATCGCCCAGGAAAACGTTTCGCATCCCTCGGAGCAACTGGCCAAATTCGACAACGTCGCCGACCAGTTCGAGCTGCGCCTTCAGCAAATCGACCGCTGGCTGGAAAGCCAAAAAATCGATTCCATGAAAGTCGTCGCCATCGCCGGGCGCGGTGCACCGCTTCGACCACTCGAAGGCGGGGTCTATAACATCAATCAGAATATGCTCGATGACCTTAAAAACGCCCGCTTTAGCAACCACGCTTCGAATCTCGGAGCCATTATCGCCGACAGCCTCGCCCGTCGCTATGGCGTTATGGCTGTAATTGTCGATCCCATAACTATTGACAATTTCACCCCGCTGGCTCGTATTTCCGGGATTCCCGAAATCGAACGAAAATGCCGGTCGCACGCTTTGAACATAAAAGAAGTCTGCCGCCGCCAGTCCGAGAAAAAGGGCAAAACACTCGAAGAGTCCCGCTATATCGCCGTCCACATGGGCGGCGGGGTGTCGGTCGCGGCCCTCGATGGTGGCAAGGTTATCGATGTCAACGACGCGCTCTTGGGCATGGGGCCTTTTTCGCCCGACCGGGCCGGAGCCCTTCCGATCGGCGCGCTTTTAAAACTTGCCTTCAGCGGTAAGTACACCGAGAAAGAACTTACTACCAAACTATCCCGCGAGGCCGGGCTCAAAGCCTATCTGGGCGAGGCCGACCTGCGCAAGGTCGAAGAAATGATCGAGCGCGGCGATGAAAAAGCCGCCCTGTACTATAACGCCATGATTTACCAGATTGCCAAGGAAATCGGCTCGACAGCAACCGTCCTCAAGGGTCGATTCGATGCCATCGTTCTGACCGGCGGCATGGCCCATTCGCAAAAACTCATCGAGACCCTCAAAGAGTACATTTCATTTCTGGGCGAGGTAATCGTCGTCCCCGGAGAATTCGAAATGGAGGCGCTCGCCGCCGGGGCACTGCGCGTCTTGAACGGTTGCGAAATGCCTAAAGAATACTAAGGGATATAATTATGCCGGTATCGACCATTAATAATCCGATCAAATCCTCAGAAGAAATTATCGCGGCCGCCAAGACGCTCGCCCACAACGACCGTCGCCGCATGGTCTCCGTGGCCGGGGCGCAGGATGGCGCCGTCGTGAGCGCGCTGGCCCAGTCCAACGCCGATGGCATCCTGAACGCAACCCTGTTCGGCGATAAAGCCAAAATCATAGAGATAGCCGCCAAAGAAAATATCGATATCTCCAAACTGGATATTATCCACGAAACCGACGGCTCCAAAGCCGCTTATGGCGCCGTGAAAATGGCCGCCGAGGGACACGCCGATATCGTCATGAAAGGTTTTGTCTCGACTTCGGCCCTTCTCAAGACCGTCCTGGCCAAAGAATTCAACCTGCGCACCAAAAACACTATCTCGCACTGCGCCGTGCTCGATATCCCCGGCTATGATAAACTTCTGTCCATGACCGATGGCGGCATGGTCGTCCAGCCCGACCGCGACCAGAAACGCCAGATACTCGAAAACGCCGTCTATGTGTCTAAAGCACTGGGAATCTCACCGGTCAAAGCCGCCGTCTCCGGCGCGGTCGATAAAGTGTATGACGATATCCCCGCCTCGAAAGAAGCCGCCAATTTTGTCAAAGAAATGAAAGCCAAATACTACCCCGGCGTCGAAATTGACGGCCCGCTGACTTTCGACTGCGCTACTTCGAAAGAAATCGCCGCCAAAAAGAAACAGGGCGGCCCCGTCGCCGGACAGGCCGATATCTATCTGGTCAGCTCCATCGAGGAGTGCAATATTATCGCCAAAGCGCTGATTAATTTCATCGACGCCGTCTTCGCGGGTGTCATTGTCGGCGCGCGCGTGCCGGTAAGTCTCGTTTCCCGAACCGACACCATCACCAATAAAAAGGCCTCGGTGTCCATCGCCTGCCTGCTGGCGGCCTACTATGAACAAACCGGCGGATTCGATAAGTAGGGGGGAGTATGGAAACAATCAAATCGTATACAGACCTTGTCAAATATATCAAGACTAATAAAAAGCGCGTCCTCAATCTGGGCGTCATCTGGCCGACCGACCGCAAATACATCGATGCCGTCGTTGAGGCCGTCGAAATGGGGCTGGTCAGGCCCTTCTTTTTCGGCCCCGAAAAGCAGATGTCGGCTTTGATTACAGATGCTTCCGAAGACAGTTTCGGCTCGGACCTGAACGACGTCGGTTTCGAAATCGTCGATAGTGCAACTCCGGCCGAGGCTTCATACAAGGCCTTCAAAATGGCCAAAGATCATGCCTGCGATATCCTGCTCAAAGGCGATATCGCCACCCGCGATTTCGTCGGGTTTATCTATTCCGAAAATGGATTGGCCTCGAAAAAAGATACGGTCGTACATATCGGCGTCACGCAGACTCCTCGTTATCATAAGCTCATGTTTATCACCGATGCCGCCGTCAATGCCGCGCCCGATGCCGCCGCCAAACTGAATATTCTGGATAAGACCGCGTCCTTTGTGTCCGAATTTGGCTACGCCAAACCCAAAGCGGCCCTTCTGGCGGCGGTCGAAGCCATTTATCCCGCGATCGCGGTTACCATGGAAGAAGCCGCCATCGCCAAAATGTCCGACCGCGGGCAGATTAAAAATGTCGTCATCGATGGGCCATTATCGTTCGACGTGGCCATCAACGCCGACATTGCCAAATCCAAGGGCATTATCAATTCTCCCGTAGCCGGGGATGTAGATATCTTCATGCCGCCCAATATGGAAACGGCCAACGGACTATATAAAGCGATGGTGCAATTTGTGAAAGCCGAATCCGGATCGATTTTCTGGGGTACTAGCGTCCCCATTGCGACATCATCAACGGTCGATTCCTCGAAGAATGTTTTAAATTCAATCCTCCTAGCCGTACATGGCGTGGGGAAATAAATTATTGTAGGTCGAATCTCCTTAGTTACCGTATGGCAGAACCCTTTAGTGGTTCTGCCATCTTGATAAATAAAGTCGGCAACCCCGCATGTCAAGCCGACTCGCCGCAGGCCCTGCCTGTGCTCAGTCCGCGAAGAAAATGAAGCGATGGGACGCTTGACATTTTTATTTCTGCCCTTCAGAGAGGGCTTCTTGAACTGCCCCGTCCCCGCCGTTGTTTTATAAGAATCATGAGAAAAGAGTGAACTTTTTTATAACATCCCGGTTATAGGTGCCAACGACCGGCAACATCCGGAAACAGGACAGAGGCCGGGAAGAAATAACAGCAGATTCTGCCCATAGATAAGACAACAAGGAATCAAAATGGCACTAAATACTCCCACCAAAAGTTACAAACGAGTCAATATTCGAAAGAGTTTAAAAAACTACACCTATCTTGGATGCCCGATGACTAAAAACCGGTCACCCTGGTGTTTTCGTATGTGCAAGCTTAACCCCGACGGAACCGGCTTGTGCGGCCGAGTGGCTCCGCACGGATTCAAGGGCCGTATTCAGCAGGGTATAGAAGATTTCAAGAAAAAGCAAGCCGACTCATCAACCCTGCTTCGCTGACAGATCATGCAGGCTGGAGTGCCCCGCCGCTTGGGGCTTGTTGAAAAAGTCTTGTTTCTGTGGACAGCAAATGTCCACATTTGCCCCTTCTTCGTTTTGTGCCCGTGTCGCCCACGGCTTCCCGTGGGAATGATTGTTTAGAACCTGACTTTCAATTTGACAAATCTTTTTTCAATTCGTCTATTCTCCAAGCAAACAGATGTATAGGAACGAAAAACGGAGACCATTAATGCCTGAATTATTTTTCACCCTGATGTTGGCTATACTCTGTATCCTGCCGAATTTCGCATTCGGCGAGGGAACCCTGATCGTGCCCTTCACCATCGACCGCAACCGCGTTATTATCCCCACCTCCGTCAACGGCTCATCTCCGCTGCGCCTGATACTCGACAGCGGCATGGGTTTCGACGGCGTCTATCTATTTCATAAGTCAGATCTGGACCTGATCGACACCACCGGCGCGGTTACGGTCAACGTCGGCGGCGCAGGCGACGGCGAGGCCTCCACCGCCACCATGATCGAAACCGGACATATCGCCTTCGGGGAGGTC
>CAYWLR010000042.1:0-7961 GCA_964459465.1 uncultured Ignavibacteriaceae bacterium
CCATAACTGTAATATCTCACATTATTTACTCTCCGGCAACCCCGGGGCGGTTCAGATGTCGATTTTAACACAGACAATACCGCTTTCATTCGTAAGTTCACTCATGCACATATCCTTATATGATAAATTGCACTCACCCCGGAGACCGGGGTGGCCTGACATTCATGTCGGGCTTATTGAATACCGTTAATTAAAACTTTAACTTTCATTGCTTTCCGCGTTTGTTCCTTATCTTTCACCACTAAGGCGATGGTAATTTCATCTGTCACTATTATTATGAGACCTGAAATCACATTAAAAATTAATTTATGCAATAAGAGGAGCAAAAAATTAAAAAATATTCAAGAACAAACCCATTCTGCCGTAACCGACACAGAGACATTAACCTTCACAGGTCAAAATCCCTGCCGAAGTCGCCGGCAAAACGAGCGAACTTTTGTCATTGTCATGCTAACTATGGGGATAGAGAATGCAAAATTAAAAATTCCCAAATTCCAACCCGTTTGGCCGTAACCGAATCGAATTTATGGACTTACTTGCATTTATGGACTAATCTGATACACTATGACGCCGTATTTATGAAAAACCAAATGGGCAGTTTAAGGTCATACCCGGGACCATCTACTACACCCCTCACTGCAATGAGCAATCGGACGAATCATATACCGTTTCATGATTTCCTCCTAGTTATGGGTTGCTATGTCTATGGGAACAGGGGCGATCTGCGTCATCAGCAACACCCCGACCCTTTTTCACTCTTGACCACCTTTACACAGCAGGTCGCGTCTTTTTCGTCGCCACAACAAACCATCGGTATACAGCACCGCATCAACTCTTTAAGATCCTTGCCGGTGATATCGATGCGATATCCCGTGTCGGTTTCCGTGAATTTGATCGACCCGATTTCTTTTTCCATGCATTCACCTCCTTTGGCCTATTATATAGACATATACGCATATATCAATATAATAGTTCAAAAAAATTTATTGTTTCTTGTTTTTCTTTTGGGGAGCGATTTGAACGACCCGCAGGCAGTCACAGAAACCGCTGCAACACTCGGAGATAACGTCTTTGTTCAGGCTATAATAAACCTTCTGCCCGTCACGGCGGTCCAACACGATTTCGGCGTCGCGCAACTGGCCCAGATGGCGGCTGACCGTCGGTTGCGACAGCCCGACCGCCTCGGTCAACTCGTTGACCGTCATCTCCTTGTCGGACAACAAGGCCAGAATTTTGAGCCGCGTCGGTTCCCCGAAAGCCTTGAAATAGCGGCTGTAGGTGCGCGCGTCGATTTGAAGCATTTTGGGTTTTGGGGCCATAGGCTGCTCCCTTTATTCTCTTATAACCATATTTATATAATTACCGGTTCCAAAAGTCAAATAATGGTTAAAATAAAAAGTCCCGAACTCGGTCGGGACTTGTCCGTCAAAATATCCCAAAAGGAACTATTTCTTTTCCTTTTTTTCCTTCTTTTCTTCTTTTTATTCTTTTTCTTCTTTGGCTTCTTCGCCCTCTTTCTTGGCGGCTTCGCCTTCGCCGGCGGCGGCTTCACCTTCGGCTACGGCGGCAGTCGACACCGTTTCCTTGATAATCGTCGGCGGAACAACCGTCACTATCGTCCGGTTGGGGCTGGTGAGAATCTCCACTTTATCGAGCGACAGGTTGCCGACATGGATAGCATCGCCGATATTCATGGCCGATACGTCTATCTCCACGCCGGGAGGAATGTCACCGGGCAAACAACTGATTTCCAGGTCACGAATGACATGCTGGATAATGCCGCCCAGTTTGACCCCTTCCGGTGTCCCTTTAAGATGAATCTTTATCGACATGGTGATCTTCTTGCTCATCGACACCTGGTACAAATCCACGTGCTTGAGCGAACCGGCAACCGGATCGCGCTGCAACTCGCGGATGAGCACTTTGCGTTCGCCGTTCTTGTCGTCGGCCAGGTCGAGGTTGATGAGCATGTTCATATTACCGTGCTTGCGGAGCAGAGCCTCCAGTTCGCGGGTCTTAAGAGCAATCGCGACCGCTTCCGTCTCCGGTCCGTACAGGATGCCCGGCAATAACCCCTCGACACGGGTCTTGCGGGCCTGGCCTTTGCCGGTGGTATGACGCTTTTCGGCAGTGAGTCTGATGTCTTCCATCGTGATCTATAAACCTCCTTAACAAAATTGCATTTTACACCGGCAAATCATCGAACAGCGACGACACCGATTTTTCACCGGAAATCCTCATAATGGCCTCTCCGAACAACTTGGCACAGGTCAGCACATGGAATTTCTCCGGCAAATTCTTTTTATTCCCGTTTATCGAATCCGATATTATTATTCTCTTGATAGGCGACTTCGATATCCGTTCGACCGCGCTTCCGGACAAAACGGCATGAGTGCAAATGGCATGAATGTCCAGCGCCCCCAGCTCCGAAACCGCCTCGGCCGCCTGACACAGCGTCCCCGCGGTGTCAACCATGTCATCGCGAATTATAATATTCTTCCCCTTCACATCGCCGATAACGTTGACCACCTCCGATTTGTTCGGCTCCGGCCGACGTTTGTCGATGATGGCCAGGCTGCAGCGGAAAGCCTTCGCGAAAGCCCGAGCCATTTTGATCGACCCCACGTCGGGCGACACCACTACCGTGTTTTCCATGTTCATGTTTTCCAGATAATCCTTGAACACCCGCGTGGAATAAAGATGGTCATGAGGAATATCGAAAAAACCCTGAATCTGCGAAGCGTGCAAATCCATCGTGATAATCCGGTCGGCCCCGGCCGTCGTAATCAAATTGGCGATGAGCTTGGCCGTGATCGCCACCCGCGGCTTGTCCTTGCGATCCTGACGGGCATAACCATAGTACGGTATCACGGCGGTGATGCGCGACGCCGACGCCCGGCGGGCGGCCTCGATCAAAATCAAAAGCTCGAGAATATTTTCCGCCGGGGGATTGGTCGACTGAATTATAAAGACGTCGGCCCCCCGAATATTTTCGTTGATCTGAATGAACAACTCGCTGTCGGAAAAATTCCGCAACTCGCAGGCGGTTAATTCAACGCCGATATATCGTGCAATTTGCTCCGCCAGCGGGCGATTGGATCGGCCGGTAATAAGTTTTAATTCTGACATGATTGTTATCTAAATGGTGGTAAAATTTGTCTCCTGCATCCCGAATACAAGTTGCCGGTCTTTCAAATGGCTGGGGTGGGAGGATTCGAACCTCCGAATGCAAGCTCCAAAGGCTTGTGTCTTACCACTTGACGACACCCCAGTGGCTTCTTTTAGCTGGCTTCGGCCGTCTTGGTTTTAAGTTCCGCTTCGTACGCTTCCAGGACTTTCTCCTCGATCAGCCGACGTGTCTCGTTGTTGATCGGATGAGCCACATCCTGATGTGTCCCATCCGGCCTTTTCCTGCTCGGCATGGAAACGAAATATCCCTTGTTGCCGGATATTATTTTCATGCCCCGTATGACAAAGGCATTGTTGAAGGTCACATTGGCGAAACCTTTCAACCTTTCCTCATCACGCAGGATGATTCTGATTTCTGTGATCTCCACGATTTCTCCTAACGCTAAAATTAGCGAACCCTCACTCCCAAGCGGGCAGGGAGATCGGCCTTAATCCACGGGCCAGCCAACTTCCCCCGGCAATTCGCTGCACAATGCCCCTCTCAGGCAATTTATCGAACAAGCCAAAAATTGTAGGACCCGAGCCGCTCATTCGCGTTACTTGCGCGCCAGCCGACGCCAGTTCCCTCTTGATTTGCGCCAGTTCCGGAAAACGATCAAATTGCACCCTTTCAAAATCATTTTCATGCTCGGAAATGGCATCAACCATGGCCTTGAAATTTTTACAACGTAATAACTTAATACCCCCCATCGGCCTTGTCAAGTCCATTTTCAAAAGCCGGTAACCCTCCGCCGTCGACAACCCAAAACCCGGCTTTATCAAAACCACATAATAATCGGTCGGCAATTCGATATTCCGGATATTCTCCCCCCGACCGGTAATTTCGGCCTGACCCGAAGAAAAAAAGAATGGCATGTCCGAGCCGATCTCAAGACCCGTTTCGGCCATGACCCCGGTTGACAAGTCCAAGCCATACAGACGGTTCACGGCATAAATCGTGGCCGCCGCATCGGCTGACCCGCCCCCCAATCCGGCCTCCGTCGGAATATGCTTTTCCAGCGAAATTTCCAGCCCGCCCGGAAGATCGAATCTCTCGAAAAACAAGTTGCAAGCCTTCCAAACTGTGTTACTTTCGTCCGCCGGAGCCGTAAATTCACCAGAAACCTCAATCTTAAATCCGCTTTCCCGCCTTTTGATCAGAGTCAAATGGTCAAACAGGTCAATCGCCTGAAACCATGACCAGATATCATGATAGCCATCGGGCCGCTTGCCAATAACCTTCAAAAAAAGGTTAATCTTGGCCGGCGCTTTTACTTTAATCGCGTCCATCACAAAATTCAGACCGGCAATATAGCAATTTCCACCGGAAATCAAGGAAAATTATTGCCGGTTGACTTCGGAGGATATTATTGCTATTTTTCATCACAATTTCCATGAAATCCATAAAGAATGGTATCTTCAGAGGGAGGGAATATGAAATCAACCACAAGGTTTTTTGGCACGACCGCAATGATGCTGGGCCTTGCATGCGTCATTCCGGGTGGTTCAGCCGGCGCTTTCGATTACGATCTGGACTACTGGCCGACATCCAAACACACAATTATCAAACATGAATTAAGTCAATATATGTCCTGGGGACGGGCCACAACCGAGTACGATCTTTATGGCTATTGGGGCCAGGTTATCGGATGTGAAAAAGCCGACTTGGATACCCTTAATATTGGGCTTGGATACCGCTACTATTTCAATTCACGTTTCAATCATCCCGGAATTCCTTTTGCATTTGTACCATATAATTATCGAAGCAATTACTTCGAAATATCCGGGAATATCGGTGATTTTGATAGTAAAATCAACTTTGATATCGACGGAGATTCCCAAGAAACCAAATACGGCAGCGGGACAAAAAGCCTTTCAGCAACATATATATATCATCATAAAAAGGTTTTTCACGGACTGTCCGGCGCCTTCTATCGCGAAACCGACGATGAATCATTTGACGAGGATTACCGAATCGAACGAAAACTAATCGGGGCTAATCTGGGCATTTACACCATTAAATTTAAATATGGCGTGCTCGGCCAGTGGCAGGATGTTTCGGGTTTTCGAAAGGTAGGGGCATCGTTCCATCAGGAGATAAACGGTACATTTATTCGAATCATGCCTTACCTGGAAGAAACATTTTCGCCGTACCTGATGATAGCCGGCGCTTTTGACTATGGGTGGCGCTCCGACGCCGGTGAATATAAATACTACCGTATTCCACTACTCTGCAGCTATTTAAACTACGACGTAATGTGTGAATTTAATGTCAGCGGCGAATATATAACCAGAGATTATGGCGACGATTACATTTTCTCAATTAGCAAAACGTATAATCTGATAATCAAAGGAAGTGCGCGCAAATTCCTTAACGATATATCCATAATAGGCGGCTTTACCTATGAAAACTTCCGGATAAAAGATTATGAGGGATCGGAATCGATGGTTACATTATCGGCCGGCGGCGATATAACACTCAATAGAAGAATCACGTTTTCACTATCGTTGTGGTATGGAACGGGTAATGATAACATCGAATGGATAGGGGACCTTGCCCGCTATGGCCTTGCTACCGGTATCAGGGGAAATTTTTAAATGACGGAAAAATACATTGTCCGCAACGAACGAATCGGCTTTCGACCCGCCACCGAGGATGACATCCCGCACATCATCGAGATGGAAAAAGACGACGCCAATTCCCCCTATATCCGCTGCTGGACAAGAGAAAAACACCTGGCCGCCATCGACGACAACAATATCGCGCAGGTCATGGTGGAAACAGTCGATACGCATACCATTGTCGGTTTCGTGATACTCATCGGCCTCAAAGATACCGACCGCAACCTCGAATTCAAACGGATTGCCATAAAAGACAAGGGGCAGGGTTATGGCCGCGACGCCGTGCAGTTGATCAAGAAATTCGCTTTCGAGAAGGCCGGAGTGCATAGATTATGGTTGGAAGTGATCGAGTACAACGACCGGGCGCGCAAACTCTACGAATCCGAGGGTTTCGTCTTCGAGGGCACCCACCGCAAATCGATGAAAGTCGATGATAAATATTTCTCTTTGCACGTCATGTCGATACTGGAGGAAGAATACTGAAGAAGTGCCATTATAGGATGGACCAAACTATTCCGCCCATATTGCATCCGGTCGGCCTGAATACCGACCGGCCTTTTGACAGCGGCGGCAGAAATTCCTTCCCGCCGCCGTGCTCTTATGAAAAACATCGGCTTTTTAATAACCGATTCCGATCATGAGACTGAAATTAAAACTCATACTCCCCGTAATTGAACGAAATCGGCGGCGGCGGCCCGGGGGGATGGTCGTATAAGTAAGCTATCAAATACAGCATATCCATCAAATTAACCGAACCGCTTCCGTTGGCATCGCCCATCAGCGGATGCGGTGTCGGTTCCGGACCACTGTTGTAAACGAAATCTATCAAGTATAGAATATCCAGCATATCAATACTATGGTCATTATTCGCATCACCGCGGCTGACGGATAACAGCGCCCGCATCGGATGCACCATACCGTAGCCGTACTTCGGATCCGGCGGGCTGGTGATTGTATCGTATAGCTTATTATCCGCGGAATTCCTAATGATTTCATACAGTTGTTCTCGAGTCAATTCAGGCTTTACCGCTAATATCAATGCAGCGATTCCCGCCGCCACCGGCTGCGCTGATGATGTTCCGCCAAACTGGCACATATAATCAATATCATTCGGATTGCTGCATGCATAGTCAGTATCGGAAGTATTATATCCGGCAGCGCTCATTAAGTCATCGGACCAAATACCATATGTCCCAGAGAAGGAGTTAGACCCGGCAGGAGCGCATACATCAACACTTGAATTACTGCAATATCCCCAAATGCTGTCATCCGGATGTAAGGCCGTTACCGATATAACTTCCGGATACAAGGCTGGGTAATATGTCCTACCATAAATATTTCCGGACGATGCGAATAACCCACAACCCTTTCCATCCCGCCCCAATGTCGCTGCCAGCTCCACTTCACTTTTTATCACGTCAAATGGGTCCTCGACTCCCCAACTCATTGAAATTATATCAGCACCATGTGTCCAAGCATAAGCTATTGCCCCTGCTTTACCATATTCATCTGCCTTATAATATCCCCTGCATGAGGGATAATTATCATAAATATCTGCAACGGACTGAACCCCGGCCAAGACATTTCCCCAATACCCATTCCCCATTTTGATTGGCATTATTTTGCAGGAAGGCGCTATTCAATAAATGCCGGTATTGGAATTATTTATGGAATCCGGTTCACGATTTTGCGATGCGCCGAGTATTCCGGCGACACATTGACCATGCCCTCCAATATGAAAATTGGGAAGGTTAGGATAATTACAGGGCGACGGGTCGCCATCCATATTTGCAAAATCATATCCGTCGACTAATCGATCTTCCGGAAGATCTTCATGTGGCCCAATCCCATTATCAATAACAGCAATAACAATATTGGAATCAAGATCGGATGTAATTTCATAAACCCTATGGTTGAGTGAATCCGGAGAGCCACTATAGGCCCTGAATATGCGGCCCATCGCCCATTGCTCATCTCCGTAGTGATCATATATATAGTAGTTATGCCACTCATCTCCTCCAAGAAAATTAGGGTGGCTGAAATCCGTTTCATCCAATTCATAGTAAATATTCGCAATTTCGAGAGTTGAATATTCAGCATTATCCTTGACACTTAGACATGGTGAACCGCCCCGGGGTTGCCGGAGAGTAAATAATGTGAGATATTACAGT
>CAYWLR010000043.1:0-7921 GCA_964459465.1 uncultured Ignavibacteriaceae bacterium
ACCGAAAGGCTACGCTACTTTTTTTTCAATTTCCACACCTTTTGAAATTAACTCGGATTAAAGTCGTATATTTTAGTTTCTTAATTCAATTGTTCTTCTAAAATTCGCATGCCCGACATTCGAGAATATTGCACTTTCAAGTTTGTTTGACATTTTAATTTCTTTTTTAATAAACCCGACAAGGTGGTCCGGCATGACTGTCTTAAAACGTTTCAAAGTTAGATAAAAATCCAAAGATTCCCCATGAACAAAAACCTTTTTGGTATTTGCACGAGTTCATAGGATATTATCCCGTACCTTAAATATGGATAGATAGATTTATGTCTTTGGGCCTTATTATTATAGGTGATAACATCATGGGTAGTAATTCCCTTTTTAAATTCCATAACGACTTTCGGAATGAAAATTCCACCCTTGCGCAGAAAGATGCATAGATCAGTTTGAAAAGCCGAATGTCCTCTGGTTGGATTTTTGGGATCTACAGTTACATCTAGATTATTGTCAATAGTAATCTGATAAAATAGATTTGCGGATATTTCAACGACATACTTGCCCGTAAATACCCGCTTTAGTTTCCCCCCAATATTATTTACATATTCTGCTTCACTCTTACTTTCGGCCATCACATCCCCTCCGTATGAAAAAAATATTAAAAACTACCGAGGTCTACGCTGATTTGTATGCGCTTCTATAAATTTATCAAGGCCGTTTATGTACGCCTGTCCCGATGTGGCATAGCCGTCGTCATGCGAACCGGTGATTTCCAGAAACGACTTCGGTTCGCGGGCACGGTCATACAACGCCTGCCCGAATTCGAAGGAAATCAGCCTATCATCCCGGCTATGAATAACCAGCACCGGGCAACGGCACTCCGCGACATTGTCGGCGGTGCTGTAATCGAAACGAATCATCAGGCGTATCGGAAAATACGGGAACATGCGCCGGGCGACATCAGCTACCGACGTGAACGATGACTCCAGAATCAGTCCTCCGGGATTGACCTCGCGGGCCAGATGCGAAGCCACCGCCCCGCCCAGCGAACGACCATGAATAATGATATTGGACGGCGCGATATTTTTCTTGCGGAGCAAATAAAGCCAAGCGGCTTTGGCGTCTTTATAGGTACCCTCTTCGGACGGCTTGCCCTCGCTTTGGCCATAGCCGCGATAATCGAATATCAGGACATTGAGATTCAAATCGTGAAGAATTTTTATCAATTGCACGCGGTGCGAAATATTGCCGCCATTGCCGTGGCAGAGCAAAACCGTGGCGCGGGCGCTGTCGTGCGGAATATACCACGCCAGCAGACGAACCCCGTCGTCAGTCTGTATCGAAACCGATTCATATATCAGGCCGACGTGCGACGGATTAGAATTCATTTCCCGGGTCGGGTAATAGACCATGCTCGATTGGAATAACGTCAAAAGAACGGCCAGAATGATATATACTCCGATCGCTATAAAAATAATCGCCCGGGCAATTACCCAGATTTTATGTCCGTCAAGTTCCATATTTTATACCAAAGCATTTATTAATATCATTCTTTAATTGCAGGTAAAATGATTTGCCCCATAAATATCTGTCTTTATCCCTAAGAGATGCTATTTGGGGAACACAGCTTCTGACATCATTTAAATAATCGCAATAGCCTTCCCATATCTTGCGGGAATTCGAAATGCGATTTAGTTCATTGTATTTGCCAAGACTTTCGCAAACTCGATAATCGTACACCGTAAAGTCATCAGGAAATAAAACTGCCAAAATAGCTGACTTTATCGGCAGCCTGAAACCCCACTCCGATACCATATATATGAATTTTTCTTCGCCAGTATTCAATTTACCAATACCTGACGTTAGCGCCTTAACCGCATCATCCAGATTTTTATAGCCCTTATTAAGCAACCTGGCCGAGACTTTGGATTTTGCTCTGTTGGATTTCCATATTATGATGCAGAAAAATTCCTCGGCAGTCAACCAACCTCTTTCCTGAAAGGCGCAATTGACCCGCTCATACAAATAATTTTCAAGATTATAAAATTCCCTGTAATCCATTGATTTTAATCTCAATTTAATTTAAATACACTTAAATCAAGACACAAATAAAAAACCCGGGAGTTTTTTGTCCTCCCGGGCAAATCAAGTTACACCGACAACGCCGCTATAATATCTTTTCCAGAACCAGATTCACATTCATCGGCTTGTTTTCACGCAGAACCGATAGCTCATATTTCGTCCCGGCCGGCTTTTCCATCATATCCTTGATTTTTATCAACCCGCCCAGGTTTTCGATCTCAATGCCGTTGATGGCGGTGATAATGTCGCCCTCCTTAAGGCCGCTCTTTCCAGCCGGTGAACCGGGCGCGGCGAACATTACGGATACTTTGTTGTCTTCGGAATAATTCAACTGCAAGCCGCTATGGTCTTCCGGGAATTCCTTGCCGAAATTATCGCCTCTCTCGATAATCATGCGTTGCTTATCATAATCGAAATACAGAACAAAATGCCGAAACAGGGTATTACCCAGATTGCCGGTCAGGTCGGCCTGGCTGAATGCCCCCACGCCTTTTTCGACCGGGTACGAAATGATCGGGTCCTTTACTTCAAAACCGGCAAAGTTGATGGTTTTAAATCGCGCCATTTTGGTCATAAATGTGCCCCCCGCGCCCATACCCATTCTATCGATACCGCCCTTTTCGTGAATTCCGTTATTTTTGGCATAATCATAGTGGAAACTCATTCCGCCCGCCCCGATATCGACCATCCAGTGTCCGGTATATTTCCCGTCAACCACCGCCGAAACCTCGAACATATTACCCGAAAGCGGCGCCTCGAGAACGACGCCGTCACCGCTGTAGCTGAACTGCGCGGGGTCATAGAAAGATATCTGTTCTTTGGCATAATCGATTTTAATCACGAAACGGCTCAAAAAATCATAACCGAGGATGCCATGAACGTCAAGACCCCATTTGTGAAATATCGAATATATATCAATAACCGCCACTTTTTGCTTTTCGAATTTTATGCCGGTCAGTTCGAACGGCGGCAACTCGGTGAATGACACGTCGACCTCGTTGCCGGCCCCCTGACCTTTTATATTGCCCTCAAGTTTTAATCCCAGTTCACCGGCGTATCTGGTGTCGATAACCGTCGCACCCGCCCCGGTGTCAAGGCACCATAGACGCTTCTCACCGTTTATCATTACCTCGATGTACAGGTGCTCATCGATAAATTCAAACGGGATATTTTCGGCGGAAACACCGTTAGTGAAAGAAAAGTCCTTGACATCTTCGGTCGGCGGCTCAAACAGCGCCGGATCGATAACCGGGTTACTTTCGTATTTGAGAATCTCGATTTCCTGAACCTGAACAATCGGTTGTGATTCGATCCTTTGCTTGTACGGTATAATCAGTTGACCCGCTTTCCTGAAGTCCGAAAACGTGGTGTGACTTTCACCTTCCGGAGTGACCGCGATCGTTTTTAACGAGAGAAAAGATTCCATATCGATAAAATTATAAGATATATCGTCGTTCATAGTATTGGCGATCTTCACCTTATAACAGATCTTATCTCCCACTTGCTCGGTTCCCTCAAGAGTGACTTTAAATATCTTCGAATCCGGGTTCAGAAATTCATTTTCACTTTGATACCTCTGCAGCTCCCGCCGTATCATCGATTTTTCGTCCCTGACTATCTGAACTTTGCCGTTGGCATCAACTCCCCAGGGGTATTCACCATTGTCTCCGCCGGATTGTTTCAGAAATCCTAAATCGACCTCCTGGCGGCTTTTGTTTGGTCTTTGGCTCCAGGTTTTAACCGTGCCTTCAAGGCCGGTTCCGACCAGCACCAGCTTGACTTCGACATAACTTGATTTTACGGCATTGATGGCTTCCAGCCCGCCGGTCGCTTCGATATGCTTGTTGAGTATGACATAGGGGTCGCGAAGACTCCCCTGCGCCGTGGCTGTTCCGGCCGATAATACAACCAGACAAACGAGTAATGAAAGCGTTAGCAGTCTCGATTTCATTTCCTTTCCTCCTGTGTAAACCGTCAACTTTTCACTTCGAATAAGATATTAATCTTAGACTGAATAATCATCAAAATAGTTACATTTATTTTTACGGGATTATTCAAATAAAAAAAAGGCGGGGCTGAACCCCGCTTTGGCTCATGAACGCTGTCCGTATTGCAGGTATTGCTTGCGCTAAGGCGATAATATTTTCCCATATTCCAGCATCGCCGCCACCGTCTCTTTCATATTCGTCGTTTTGCCGATACAAAGTTTTTCGGTTCGATTAAAATAAGCCAGGCAGGTCCCGCAGGACAGGATTTCGGTCCCGCCGCTTTCAATTTTTCTGAAAATTTCCAGCATCGATGAGCCCTCGGTCGTCAAAAATATGCCGCTGTTCATACATATAATTTTCGCCGGAAGGCGCCCGGATTCCAATAACTTTTCCAGAAACGCCCCCATTAATTTCTCGCCCAGATCCGGCTCACCCTGCCCGATACCCGACGCCCCCAGCACCAGAAGCAAATTCTTGTCGATGGCCATATAAAATATCTCCTAATTAAGTTATTACCGTTTTATAAACCAGTCTCTTTCTTTTCGTTCCGGAGCTATTATATTCCTCTGGGCCGGATAACCCAACGGCGTCACCGTCGCCACATAATGTTCCTGTGGAATTTCCAGTATCCGTTTGACTTCCGGCGTATCCATGGCCGCGATCCAGCAGGTGGCCAAACCCCAATGCCAGGCCGCCAGCATAAAGTGATATGCCGCAATACACGCATCCTGCATATGCCGCCGGGATATTTTAGGGTCGGAGCAGATAGCCACCGCCAACGGGCCGCGGCTAATAGGGGCCGAGGATTGCCCCCGCGTGTTGGCCAGCGCGTTTTTGACCGCCTGTTCGCCGATAATTTTGAAATAATACGGTTGTGTATTATGCGATGACGGCGCATAGCGGCTAAGTTCGAAAACATTATCCAGCACTGCCTGGGCTATCGGCGTATCCAAAAATTTGCGCACCGACCGGCGGGTGATCAGAAGATTATCACCCGACCTGAAATTGCTTACGGGGTTCTCAAAATATTGAAACTCCAGCCGTCGCCCTTCCGGGTCTTTGGCGAAAAAATTGTATATTTGATATTTGGCGCTGAATTCCGGTTTGGTGGTGGAAATCTCGCTGTATTTAATGAACGCCGCATCGACCTCCTCCCTTGACTCGAATACAAATGTGAGAAGCCCGTCAATCTGCGCCTTCTCTCTCTGACAAAAACCAAACAGGAAATTGCCGTATTTGAATATTATGCAGTCCTCCTGGGCCAGCCAGATTCGGCATCCCAGGCGGTTCAAATAGAACTCTTTCAGTTTATCCAGCATCAAAGTATGGAAAAAAACTATTCCGCTCATCCAGCCCTCCGGGTTATTTTAAACCTGTAAAATGCTTTCAATAAAAAACAAAATTACGGCGTAAAACTCAATAACTTATAAAACCGCCTTCAATAAATACGGTTTTGCCGGATTCGGGTTTCCCGATAACGGCCCGGATGATTTTCTGTTTATTATTGCATTCTGAAATTCGATTTATATAGTATGCCCAAGTCCGATAAAATGAGTATAAAAGAATAAAATCATAGGAAAGGAGTTACTATGAAAAAAGGACTTATCCTCGCGATGGCGGCGCTATTGCTTATCGGCTGCGGCTCATCGAAAAAGGTATATCGCATCGACCCTGAAACCCAGACCGACTTAAGCGGCCGGTGGAACGATACCGACGCCCGTCTGGTGGCCCAGGAAATGATTTCCGATTGCCTGTCACGTCCGTGGCTGACCAATTTCGCCAAGGCCTCTGGCAACAATCCGGTCGTGACCGTCGGCACCATCCGCAACAAAAGCAGCGAACATATCGACGTCGAAGTCTTCACGTCCGATTTCGAACGCGAACTGATCAATTCCGGCCAGGTGCGATTTGTGGCCGCCAAGGATTTCCGCCAGGAAATCCGCGAAGAACGTCTGGAGCAGCAGGAATTCGCCTCGCCGGAAACGATGAAAAAAATCCGCAACGAAACCGGCGCCGATTTTATCCTCATGGGTGCGATCAAGACCATTGTCGATGAAGTCGAGGGCATCCGCGTCGTATACTATCAAACCGACCTCGAAATGATCAATATCGAAACCATGGAAAAGGTCTGGATCGGCACCAAGAAAATCAAAAAGGAAATCTCCAAAAGCAAAACCAAGTGGTAGTCTTTTCCTTTAAAAGAAGCGTGATGTGGTCGGCGGCGGTTTTAATTCCGTTGCTGGCCGGTATCTTGCTTGCCGGGTGCGGGTCGGTCGCAACCAACAAGGCTTTCTATGCCCCGATCACGGCCGAGCTTCAATCCGGCAATTTCGCCACGGCCGTTTCCAAAATCGAAAAGGCCAAGAAAGAGGGCAGGTACGGCCATAAAGACCGGCTGGTGTACTTTCTCGACGCCGGGTTCGCCTACCACTATGCCGAAAAGTACGACTCCAGCAATATCCGTCTGCACGCCGCCGATCTTGCCGCCGATGATCTTTATACCAAAAGCATTTCCAAAGCTGTTTTATCGTATGTCTTAAACGACAATGCGCAGGAATATTCCGGCGAGGATTATGAAGTCCTTTACGGCAATCTCATTTCTGCCCTTAATTATATCGCCCTGAATCGCTTCGACAACGCCTTTGTCGAAGTCAAACGCGCCAACGAAAAACTCAACTTGCTCGAACAAAAATATCTGGAGATGGCGCGCGTGCTCCAGCGCGATCAGGACCAAGACACGCTCGGCATCAAAATCAACTATGATGCCGACAAGGTTCGCTTCAAAAATTCCGCCTTTGCGCGCTATTTGAGCATGCATATGTACGCCGCCGACGGCAAATACGACGACGCCGACATTGACTACCATTTGCTCCGGGCGGCTTTCGCCGAACAGCCGCATATTTATGATTTTTCCCCGCCCGACGTGAAATTTTTTGCCGAAGATAAAAACAACGTTATCCTTTCGGTCGTGGCGTTGGCCGGCATGGCCCCGGTCAAAGAGGCACTACAACTGCGGCTTCGCACCGACAGCGATTTGAATCTTGTGCAAATTCTTTACACCGACCCGGAACGGCAGGGGCAGGAGTACGGCCATATCCCGATGAAAATTGGCGATAATTTCTATTTCAAGTTCGCCATTCCCTACCTGCTGAAACGGCCGTCGGGCATCAATCGCATTCGGGTTCTGGTCGATTCGGTCGAGGTGGGGACACTTCAGCTTCTGGAGGACGTCGGTGCGGTGGCCGATGAAACTTTCAAAGCCAAACGGTCACTCATATATCTTAAAACTATCGCTCGTGCTCTGGCCAAAGGGCTGATCGCACAGAAACAAAAAGAAAAGGTGGACAAGGGCAATGTCGGCGGCTGGCTGGCCAAACTGGCCATCGATGCCGTCGCTGATATTTCGGAAAACGCCGATTTGCGCTGTGCAAGGCTTTTACCCGGTCAGATTCTCGTCGGCGATTTTGAAATCGCCCCCGGAACGTACAATATCACGATTGAATTTTATGACCGCATTGGCAATCTCTTGACGATGACCAATTATAAAGACTACAAAGTCCTCCCCCGCGGTTTGAATATGGTCGAGGCGTTTGCGTTGGATTAGGAATTTAATTTAGGTTTCTGATGCATTACGAAGCTTTTCAAAATCATCTTTTATTCGAGAAATCAAAGATCCTTTTAATAGCTTTAAGTTCCTCAATTCCTCTTCATCAATAAATTCCGATAATGCAGTCTCCAAATTGGTTATTGTCTCATCAACATACTCAAGCAGTAACATCATATTGTAATTATATCGTATTATCTCGAGTTCTTGTCAAGAGTTGTGTAAATTTAATATTCAAGCAGCGTGCCTTTCGGTC
>CAYWLR010000044.1:0-7479 GCA_964459465.1 uncultured Ignavibacteriaceae bacterium
AAATATTTCCCTTGCTATACCCGGTTTTTATTTATTAAACTTCAGCCCACGCAAGGAGACATATGACCGACGGGAAAAATAAGAATAAATCGTTTCTGGCGCCGCTGACCCAGAACCTGCGCAAGAAGTTGTCCAATACCGATGTCCGCGTGCGCCGCAAAGCGCTCCATATCCTGCTGGTGATTATCGTCGTTTTCACGGTTTATTCGTTTTTCTCCGGGCCAACCGGCTTTATCCGCATTGCCCGGCTCCATATTCAAAAAAACCAGCTGGAACGACAGAACCATGAGCTTCTGGCCGACCTGGTCGATGCCGAATACACCGCCAAACGTCTTAAAGGCGACATGAAATTTATCGAGTATATCGCCCGCACCCGTCATTATTTCGCGCGCGAGGGCGAGGTGATCTACCGGCTTAAAGAATAGCCCCGTCTTTCTGCCATGCCCAATGTCAAATCAGAGGGAATAATTCTCCGGACCGTCAACTGGAAAGAACAATCGCGCATAGTCACAATTTTCACCGATAATTTCGGCAAGATTTCGATTGTCGACAAAGGCGGCCGGTCGTTTAAAAGCAAACGGGGGCGGCTGGTCGATTTCTCGCGGCTGGAAATATCCTATTTCATGTCCGAAAAAAGCGAGCTGGGCTATCTTAACGAAGTCGATGTGCGCGAAGTATTTACACTCGAAAAAGAGGGCACGCTGGGACGTTTGACATTCGCCTCGGCGGCGATCGAAATTTTAAACGACCTGCTCCCGGAAAACGAGGCCCAAACCGGGCTCTATCATCTGACCATGCGTTTTTTGCGCCTGATGGATGCGGCGGCCAAACAATCGCTGGTGGCGGTTTTCCTGGCCTATTTTATCCGGGCGCTGTCGTATCTGGGCTATGGCCCCAATTTCAGCGGGTGTGTCGGTTGCGCCGGGGAGGCTCTGTCATACTCCAATTCTGACGGTCAGAATTATGTGACAATCTCGCCGGAGCGGGGCGGGATAGTATGCGGCGCTTGCCAAACACCGGGAGAATATTATATTAAGCTTCTGTCGGCGCGGCTCGATATATTAAGTCAGTTGCAGACGGCTTCGCTGGCCGAGGCGGCGGCTGTCGTTGTCCCGCTGGCGGTCGGAGAGGAATTGCTGGAAGTATTGACGGCGTTTATGAAATACCAGACCGGTGCCAAAGATTTGCGCTCGCTGGAATTTCTGGAAAAATTGAAAAACACTAAATTTTAAAGACACTTTTTGAAACGGGAAGATCATGGCCAAGAACACCAACGACAAAATGGATAGACTGGTTTCGCTGTGCAAACGGCGCGGGTTCGTCTTTCAATCCTCGGAAATCTACGGCGGGCTTAATTCCTGCTGGGACTACGGGCCGCTGGGGGCTGAACTCAAACGCAATATCAAAACTTTCTGGTGGAACGCCATGACTAACCGCCGCGATGATATCGAAGGCCTCGATGCGGCGATACTGATGCACCCCGAAGTCTGGCGCACGTCGGGGCATGTCGATGAATTCACCGACCCGCTGGTCGACTGCAAGACGTGCAAATCCCGTTTCCGCGCCGACGAACTGGCCGACCCGACCAAATGCCCGGTTTGCGGCAACAAGACACTGACCGACCCGCGCAATTTCAACCTGATGTTCAAAACCTTCATGGGGCCGGTCGAGGATGTCTCGGCGGTGGTGTATCTTCGCCCCGAAACGGCGCAGGGGATATATGTTAATTTTCTGAACGTGAAAAACTCCTCGCGTCAGAAAGTGCCGTTCGGAATCGCCCAGATCGGCAAGGCTTTTAGAAACGAGATTACTCCGGGCAATTTCATTTTCCGCACCCGCGAATTCGAGCAGATGGAAATGCAGTATTTCATCAAGCCGTCCGAGGATGACAAGTGGTTCGAATACTGGCGTGAACAGCGCTGGCAGTGGTACCGCGATCTGGGCATCACCGAATCGAGAATGCGCTGGCACGAGCACGGGCCGGGCGACCTGGCGCATTACGCCAAGAAGGCTTATGATATCGAATATGAGTTCCCGTTCGGGTGGAAAGAGCTCGAAGGCATACACAATCGCACCGATTTCGATTTGACCCGTCACCAGAACGCCACCAACAAGAAAATGCTCTATATCGACCCGGTCACCAACGAGCAGTATATACCCTATATCATCGAAACCTCGGCCGGTTGCGACCGGACTCTGTTAACGGTGCTGGTCGATGCCTATGAAGAAGACGATACGCGCGGGGAAAAATCCGCGGTCCTGAAATTTTCGCCCAAAATCGCGCCGATAAAGGCGGCGGTGTTACCTCTGGTCAAAAAAGACGGGATGCCGGAAATCGCGATTAAGCTTTACGAAGAGCTAAAAAAGAAATTCAAGGTTTTCTACGACGACTCCGGGTCGATCGGCCGCCGTTATGCCCGCATGGATGAAGCCGGGTGCCCGTATTGTATCACGATCGACGGCCAGACGTCGGAGGACGAAACGGTGACCATCCGCGACCGCGACTCAATGGAACAAACGCGGCACAAACTGGCGGAAGTAGTGGAATACCTTACGGCGCGGGTAAAATAATCGTAAGTACAAGCAGATATTATTTCCCCTACTGCAACAGCAGCATCTTTTTGCTTTCGCTGTAATTGTCGGCGATCATGCGATACATATAGACACCCGAGGCGGCCGGCCGGCCGTTGTCATCGACACCGTTCCACTCGGCGGCATACTGACCCGGAGCCTTCGGCTCATTAACCAGCGTCGCGGTCAACTGCCCCAGTATGTTATAGACGTGTATCGTGATATGGGCATAAGCCGGGACCGAATAATTGATGGTCGTGGTCGGGTTGAACGGGTTGGGGAAATTCTGGGAAATGTGAAACTCGCTCGGAATGTTAGTCAGCGCATCATCGTCGTCGATATCCAGACTGAAATCGAAGTAGCTTTCACCCGATGCGCAGTTGGATAGATCGGACAGGTTCAGAGCGTCATCGGCCGCCTTGATGGCGACATAATAAATCTTGGCCGGGGTAAGACCGGTCAGAGTGATACTTTCCGTTTGCCCTGCCGGTTGCGGGATGGGGGGGCTGACCCAGAGGTCAGCCTCGCCCCAATTGGATTCAGTGATACTGTCTGCGGAATAAACGATCAGATAATAACTGGCCCGACCATTATGGCCGTCGTCGCCAGGCGCCGTCCAGGTCAGGCTCAATTCGCCGTGCTCTTCACCGGGCGCAGCGGTCAAATCATCGATGGCCGCCGGCGGCGTGATGTCGGTAGTCGAGGTATCGACCACGTTGGAAAGCCCCGACCAGTTGGGCACTTCATCCGCCACGCATATCGCAAAATAATACCTCGTACCGGAACTCAAACTGTTGATCGTGAAGGTTTCGGTGGAACCCGAGACTTTCGGTGAGGGTTCGCCGGTCGCCTGCGTGGCCGAATTCCAGTTGCCCATGCTAATCGGCACGGTGGCATAACGGACGTCATACTGCGACGCCGTCCCGACAGTACCATCATCACCGGTGGCGGTCCAGGTGATAGTCACGCTGGTGGCATCGGCCGCGCTGACCGATACATTGGCAATGGCGCTCGGAGCATTCGATTCGGCGCTGGTAGTTCCCGAAACGACATTCGACAGCCCCGACCAGTTGGGCACTTCATCGGCGGTCTTGACGGCGAAATAGTACGTGGTGCTCGAATTAAGGCCGGTGACGGTGAACGACTCGCCGCTTCCGGCGACCTGCGGCGAGGGTTCTCCCGACGCCTGCGTGGCCGAATTCCAGTTCAAATCGGTGATGGGCGAAGTCGCATAGCGGACATCATACTGCGAGGCAGTGCCGACGGCGCCGTCATCGCCGGGAGCGGTCCAATTGAGCGTAATGGAGTTTTCGCCGGTGCCGTTGACGATCAGGGTGGCGATGGTCGAAGGTGGGGTCGATTCGTTAAGCGTCGAACGGCTGGCGATATTAGAAAGACTCGACCAGTTACCCGCCTCATCGACGGCCTTAACGGCAAAATAGTACAATGTGCCGGGATTAAGCCCGGTTACCGTGAAACTCTCGGTACTTCCCGCAGTCTGGGGCGACGGTTCTCCGGTCACTTGAGTTGCGTCGTTCCAGTTGGAGGCATTGATCGTGGATAATGAATAACGGATATCATAAGCTGTGGCGGTTCCGATATTACCGTCGTCTCCGGGCGCGGTCCAGGTCAGGGTAATCGACGTCTGGGTCGCCTCCTGCGCCGGCAGGCTCTCGGCAATCACGGCCAGGGCAATGAATAACATCGGAACGAAAGACATTATCTTTCCGAATTCCGACGCGGTCGTGCACAGGATCTTGCTTGCAGTTCTCATTCAATACCCCTTACAAAATGTGGCTGTTTCAATTAGCACCGGGTTTTAAGTCAAAAACCGCGCCGAACCGATGATTAAATTGTAAGTTGATATTTATTGATAAGTTACATGACTTCTGAAATCAGGCAAAGTAGACAAATCCGTCCATTTGCCTGTTTCAATCTGGAGCAATGTTCAACGATTGGACAGCGATACTCCAATCGTGCAAAATCCTATCAGTTGGACGTATTGAACAACAGGGCGACGCGATCATTGTCGCGATCGACGACAATGACGTCTTTGAATCCATCACCATTGAGATCGGCGGTGGTAACGGCGACAGGGGCACCCCCGAGGGCGCGGTTCGCGGCCGGATTGAAGCCACCGGCACCGTTATTGGCCAGAAATGATATGGTTCCCGACAAGGCATTGGCAACCAACAGGTCGGGACCGTTGATTAAATCCAAATCATCGACATGAAGACCGGTACACCCCGAACCGGTGGCGTACGATGCCCGTGAATTGAATTGCCCGGCTCCGTTATTATACAGTATCATGACATTGCCGTCGTTGTAGTTCGAAACGGCCAGGTCGGTATCTCCATCACCGTCGAAATCGGCGGCGACCACGTCACGGGGCCACGACCCGACCGTATAATCGGTCCGGTTCTCGAAATTACTGCTGCCGTTGTTGATCAGCACGGACACGCTGTTGGCGTCGTAGTTGGCCGTGATGATATCATAATAATTATCATCGTTTATTTTTGCGATCGTCACACCGAACGGGCCGGAACCGACATAGTACGATATTGGCTGTCCCAATGTACCATTGCCGTTGTTGAGACGAACCATGGCCGTATTGGTCTGGGAATTGACCACCACCAAATCGGTGTCATTGTCGTTGTCGATATCGGCCAGTGCCAGCGAGCGGGGGAGATCATCGGTACCATAATTGACACGATTGCCGAAAGCGCCGCCGCTGCTTGGATACACCGACACGATATCATCAAGATTGCAGCTTACGACAATGTCGGGCCAGGTATCGTGGTTGATGTCACACGCGGCCAGGCCCCAGGGAAGTTCGGCGGTTGCTACTTCGACCGGCATGGCATAGGTCCCCTCGAAATCATAGGTGATAATCATCAGGCTGTCGTCGAGGGTCGCCACCGCGGCCAAATCGCAGAAACCGTCGCCGTTGAAATCGGCCGCGAGAACGGCACGGGCCCCGGCGATGCCCTCATATTCAAATCGGGGTGCAAAGGTGGTGGCGCTCTGACGCATGAATATGGACAGGTTGCGGGAATCGAGGTTGCCGACGACAATATCATGCCCATATTGATTGTCGAAATCCCCCACCGCCACCGCAAAGGGTTTTTCGCCGGTCGTGAAAATATCCCGGCGGGTAAATTCTCCGTTGGCATCGGTGTAATAAATATAAATCGTATTATCGATGGAATTGGTTACGAGAACGTCGTTATTCGCGTCGCCGTCGATACGGGCGATAGCCACCGCACGCGGACCATAACCGGTAATATAATAGTGCGGGCCGGTAAAACCCCCGGCGCCGTTGCCGCGCAGGACGGTTAAATCGGCCGACATATAATTGGCCACGACCAGGTCCAAAAAACTATCGTTGTTGATATATCCGGCAACGATACTGCACGGGCCGTTGTCGGCCGCAAGTCGTCCGCTGCCGACAAAAGAGGTGCCGGTGTTACGCAATACGGCGATGCTGTCGGTATCGTAGAGAGTCGCGAATATATCGATATCACCGTCGCCATCATAATCGAAGGCGGTTATCGAAGTCGGTCCGAGGCCGACCGTGTAATTGGTGCCGGAGCCGAAAGTCCCGTCGCCGCGCCCCGGCAGAATTCTGATAATGCCGGGTTCATACAATCCGACCGCCAGGTCGATTAAATTATCGTTGTTGTAATCGGCGGCGAAAATGGCCTGGGGAGTTACGCCGACCGAAATAATGGCCTTGCGCGTGAAGACGGCATAACCGTCATTCAAAAATATATATACCGCGTTGGATTTGTTGGCCGCCACGGCGATATCGAGATCCCCATCGCGGTCGAAATCGGCCATGCACAGAGCCCGCGGCTCGTTGCCCGACCGGTAGGTGTCGGCCTGACGGAAGCCGCCGGAGCCATTGTTATAAAGAATCGAGACGACCTCGCCGCCAAAATTGGACAGCGCGATATCGATTGTGCCGTCACCGTCGAAATCCGCAGTGGCAATTTCCTGCGGGGTTTTGCCCGCCCGGTAATAAACGGGATTATCCAAAAAAGTAATATCCCCGCCGTTGGGGTCGACGCCGCCATTGCCGTTGTCACTGCATCCCGTTAAAAGGGTGACGGCCAGCAGGGCGGTTATGATGCAAAGTCTCTGTAGTCTAAACGCCATTTTATCTCCTCGGCGGGTCGCTTTCTTTAAAACGCCCGGCTGCAATGGACCGGCTGTTCTGCCGGGGCCTGTCCCGATGAATTCGGGATGTGACCCGGCAGATCTGTAATCCAATCGGGCCCAAATATACAAACGGCCAATTTAATACAAAAACCGGCCAAAAAGAAGCCTTTGGGCCAAGAAAATTGAAGATTTTTGTAACCGGAATCGAAACAATTGACATATTCAGCGGTATAGTTATATTGCCGATAGAGATAAGGCAATAAGCGGGTCTTCACGCCGTTTCGAAAAGTTTATCGTCATGGGGGTGTAAAGGTTTCGACGGGATAGGTGAGGGTCTGTCGGCGTGCCGAGATTATCGGATAACTCGTAAACTATCCGGTAACCAACAATAACTGGCGAATACAATTACGCCATGGCTGCCTAACTAAGGCTTGGCCCGCTCGCCCGGTCTGCCGTCTTTCCGGACCGGGAGTGAGCGTCGAACAGAGAGACTAAGCCGGTCGACGCCTTTAAGGCCGGACGAAAATCACAAAGGCTGGCTTTCTTCCTAACCCGCCGCCCGGCAGGGGGGAAAGCGAGAATAAAAGGACGGCTACGCACGTAGAAGACATTCTGGCGTCTATTTCGGACGGGGGTTCGATTCCCCCCACCTCCAGTTTGAATGTGTCTGGTGTTCTTGGGTGTCGAAAAATGAGTTCTTGTCAAGAGTTGTGTAAATTTAATTTTCAAGCAGCGTGCCTTTCGGTC
>CAYWLR010000045.1:0-7088 GCA_964459465.1 uncultured Ignavibacteriaceae bacterium
CCGAATCCACCTTAACCAAGCCGCCAAACTGTCCAAACAACCCGGACCATGTCTGGTAGATCCCATAATACCATAATATGCCTTATGATACCAACGATTACAATCATCATTATATTTATAGGCCCAATAATCTACTGCTTCTTCACCGTAACCCGTGCCAAATATCCTACCCTCGCGGACGGATGCCGGTAATTGGGAAACCAAACGCCCTATAATTTCGCCCACAATTAATCTACTGGGGTCACTGAAACTCAATAGCATGTCATTTGCTGCTAATAAATCATCCATTAAATACAGCCCATACGGGTCGATGAATCTTGTCGGGCTGCCATTGGCATATCTATACAGATTATAATCGCCGCCCTGCAATCCCAGCGGATCCGCCTGATAATACATACCCAGCTGCGGGCTGTAATACCGGTGCCAGTTGTAATACAGACCCGTCTCGTCGTCGCATACCTGACCCGGAAAACGGCCGTCGTTGTCCGTTGACACGAATTCTTCATAGATTTCCCCGAACGGATACCACTTCGCCCGCCAACGGATGGTTTTCTAGTCTATCCCCAAATGCCCTCCCAGCTTCTTCGCGCAATTAATTCCAATATTCTTTTGCTGTCTCTATTATCTTATCCGCCCCTTCATCCAGAACCCGACACAACGCCGCCTCCAGCGAATTACCCATATGAATTGGTATGTGGTCCATATTATGATCAATGAAATATATTCCCAGTGCGGCGTTCCTCACAAGGCTTATATATCCCTCGCCGAATACCTCCCCGAGCACCACTACATATTCTCTGGGGTTTAGATATGACCAGATTTTCGATAAACCGAAAATCTCGAATGAATGCGGGCATCCCACATACTCCGCCGTTGACACCAGTTCAAGATAATCATCCGGGAAAGGCAATTCATAGTAATCAACCAGCCTGTCACGCAAATGTGCCGCCAAGGGAGTGCATATGGATGCTCCTGGGCAATTGGCAATTCGCGACCTAATCCACTCCGGCAGCCTGGAGAAGTCCTCGCTGCTCGTAGTTGGGAACGGATATCTATCCATGGGATCGAATAATATCTTAATATCAGAGACCCTGATTTTATCAGCGGATGGATTGCGCGAACCGAAGATTTTTTTTAGCGATACATCAAACCTTAGGCAATCATATTCCCCACGGAAAACTATGAGATCAACGCGTGCAATAGGCCCGGAATTTATTCCTTGAGCGCTGACTTTCGCCGACGCCACCGGCATCACATGGGAACCATTAAATCCTAGTTTGTTTACAGGTTCAATTTCTTTAATTCCAAATCCCCGATAGTAATAAAATGTAACTTCATAACCGGCCCTTGATCGAAAATGGTGATGATGATTATACTTTTGCATTTGGTGTGCAAGCTTTTCACCCGCGGAAATAGGCAACTCCTTGCGAAATGCATCTAACACTGCAATATCTATAGCCTTAGGCCCATATAGGCCAAACATACTGCCTATATTATGCTCCAATGCTCCAATTGCACGATCAATGTCATAGAATATGCTCATTAATTCACTCCTTGTTAATCCACATTCCTAATCCCCCATACCCACTGCCAAACAGCAGGCCCCTATATGGTAATGGCAATCGGCTCCATTGACTTCTGAAAATATCCCACTTCTGCAAATTCAATTTCTTTAGATTTACGCCGTATCGATGGGGGTCGTTCAATGTATGTTTAAGGGGCGATATATAATTACCATTCCAAATTGTATTTTTCCTCGCCAGTTTATTCAAACCCCATCTTTTAAGAATTCTCTTGGGTATCCAATGCGAGAATTCCAAGCCTGCTTTTATTGCTCCTTTGCTTTTAACTAATGCCTCTCTCGCCAAAGATATTCTGGCTCCTCCACCCAAACCCGCAAGTGCGCTGGCTATAAAACCCGCCCATTCACCGGCCTTGTATGCCCCCGAACTTTTATCCGTAAAGCAGTCCCCGCCATACCAGTCCTGCTTCCTGATCCAGGATGTAAGCCCCAAAGAAGCCACATCACCGACACCAATCCAGAAATTGGCCAAATCGTACCCGGCTTCATTCCAGGAATACAGCCCATAGGGGTCGATGAATCGCGTCGGACTGCCATTGGCATATCTATACAGATTATAATCGCCGCCCTGCAATCCCAGCGGATCCGCCTGATAATACATACCCAGCTGCGGGCTGTAATACCGGTGCCAGTTGTAATACAGACCCGTCTCGTCGTCGCATACCTGACCCGGAAAACGGCCGTCGTTGTCCGTGGATACGAATTCGTCATAGATTTCCCCGAACGGATACCACTTCGCCCGCCAACGGATGGTTTTCGACGAATCGACCAGCGCCATCGGCGTGCCGAGATGATCGTTTATGACATACTGGATTCCCTCACCCGCCGCCGAACCGACCCGCGCCAAAAGCTGCCCGTTAAGATAAACGTAATCGCGGTCCCAGCCGCCGGTCTCGCCATACTCGGTCAGAATACGGCCATCATCACCGGGGATAAACTTGGTCACGGTGCTCCCCGCAACTACTTTCTTTATCCTCCGCAGCCGTCCGTCATACGAATAGGAGGCAATGGTCCCGTCGTTAACGCCTATCAATGTCCCCGCATCGCTGTATTGGAAGGTTTTCGTATCAAACCCTCTGATTGCCTGGGTGATGTTCCCCAAAGCGTCATACGAAAGCGAAAGGTTATGGGCCCCGGTAACCTGCGTCAGGCGGTTATTCGCATACGAATAAACGCACGTATCCACGGTGCTATCGGTAAAGAATATGACCGTATCCCGATTCCCATTACCGGAATAGATATATCTCTGCAATGTATCCGGGTAATCCCGACTGCGGGCTTCAATCAGGCGGTAAACATCATCATAGACAAAACCCCTGTTGGCCAGACTGTCCAGCCCGTTGGTTATGCCGATTATGTTATCGGCCGCATCCAGTGTATATAAGATGCGGGAAATGGAATCCGGCATGGTGCTCACCGAATCGACCCGATAGCTTGAATCCAACCCGACCGAAAGCTTGATACCATTACCCAATAACCAGGATTCAGCTTCACCGAAAGGAACATATTTAATGCTGTCTGCCAGAACCGTCCAATTGCCGCCGGAATACAAACTCACCCGGATGATATTATCAGTAGAATCATAATCATAGGCGGCCATCCTGCCGGTCGGGTAGGTCAGTGTATCAATATTGCCGTTTTTATCATAATGATAGCCGGTCGTATAAATCGCCGTATCCGAAGCAATACGCCGATACTCCCGAATAACCCGGCCTCTGGAGTCATATTGATATTTAACCCAGCCGGCAGCGGTGCTGTCCATATACAGCCGCCCTTTGCCGTAGGGAAACTCCGTCCCGTCGTAGGTATATCGAATGTTTTGCGAATCCGGGAATAATACCGAAATAAGACGATTCAGCGCATCGTATGAGTACGATATCGAATCGCCTGCCGCATTTTTCTCCCAGACAAGGTTATCGGCCGCGTCATAGCCATAGGTCGTAACGCCCGTAACCGCGCAACTGTCATAAATCCGGCGATCCTTATCGTCGTATTTATAGACATACTGGTTGCCGTCGGGGTCAATGACTTTTATGACGTTGTCATGTTTGTCATAAAAGTACTGTGTCTTGATGCTGTCGCCCGCATTCGGCTGTATAATTTCGGTTACCCGCCGCAAAGAATCGATCCGTGAGATCGTTTGATGTGACAGGCCATCCCACACCGTGTCCACCGTTCCGACCGAGGAGTAGCCGTAGCGTGTCGTATCCCCATATAACCCTGCTACTTCAATCATCTGGTGTTGGTTGTCGTATCGGAATGTTGTCTGTCTGCGTAATATGCCGCCATCGGTATAGACCTTTTCACTGACGCGGTTGCCGACCGAATCATATTCGTACGCATAGCGCGACCGCAGAGGATCAACAATCGAATCAAGGTATCCGGCCGAGCTATAATACATCGCAATGCCGGTACCGTCCGTTCGTGTGAAGGAGGTTATATCGCCGTCAACATTATAAGTGAATAAATGACGGGTGCTGTCGGACATCCCGGATTTAAATACAATTCCGGTCATCCGCCCGCGGACATCAAAGGCAAATCGGGTTGTATCTCCGGCCGATGACCGGATCCACGTTCGATGACCGAGTTCATCGCGCTGACCGTATTCCGTCGTATCGCCGTTGGCCAGAATTTCATATTGCAGATCACCGTTGCCGTAATAGACGTATTTGACAGTATCGGCGACGTCCCGCCGCGGGCCATCGGCTTTGATCAGTTGTCCGGCGGCGCTATAATTATACCAGGAAGTGTCATTAAACTTATTGGTCGCATTTCTCCAGCCGGTTTCCACCAATTTTGTGATATTCCCGTGAACATCATACGTGAACAGCAGTTTATCATAATCATTGGTTTTGCCGATACTCGCTCGCTGCTCATAGACGGGACTGTTAAATGTTGAATCATAGCCCCAGGTATATCGTTGTTTTGTGGACGTATTGGCCCCCAGCACAAGCCCTATAATATTCCCGCGAGAATCGTGCCATATTGAATCCACCGCACCGTTGGCATAGGCTACCACTTTCTTCATCCCGTTGGCGTCGTATTCGTACTTGGTCGCGCATTCGCTGCAGTCTGCGCTTTCTCGACTGACTACCCGACGGGCGGAACCGTCATAAGGCTGGATAATACCGTATATACTGGTATCCAGACCGTTTTGTATCGTAACTTCACAATATGTGGTTTCGGGTATCGGCCCCGGGTTACACGGCGGCGATTGAACACTCGGGAGGTCCCAGTCAAGATCCACTTTCTCATATCCATCAGCCAGATAATAGCTGACGGCCAGTCCGGAAGTATCATATGTATAGTGTCTGGAAATGCCGTCTGACGTTGTCGCAGCAACGACTTGGTATGAATCATACGCACTGTCTCCGTACGTATAGGCTTCGAAAGATCCATCGGCATACGTTGCCTTTCGCAACAGGCTGCCGGTCGAATCATATTCATAACAGACAAGAGTGTCGCCCGTTGACGAGAATATGTTTGTCAGGGCGTTGTCCGAATAATCGAATATGAGTTTGCGCCCGGAGCTGTATTGAATAGAATCGAGATTATTATCCGAATAATACAGATGCGTCAGATTGCCGGAGAGGTCTTTTAGAGAATCCAATTCACCAGTGTTCCGGAAAAATAGCCTGGTGTCGTCTTGCCGCGCCAGTATGCATACTCCCGTCGATGTATCCACCGTGAATCTATATGGCACCCCTGGCGGTACACTGTACCTCACTTGCTGTGTTGCCCCCTGTACCAAGTCGTATCGATTTATGAGAATCTGCCGACCCGTGGGTTCAGTAAGATAGTAATCGCCTGAACCTGTATCGATGCTTAGCTCATACTCCAGACTATGGCACCAGCCGATACCCATCGCCTTTGGATCGGCAAAGGAATAGCTGTTATAATGACGGGATAGCGTAAAAGGCAGACCGAGATCGGACCCCAATATTACATCATTTCGTACGATGTACATATTTCCGTTTGTGACATTTATGGGGTCACCGATCTGCGCCTGGCAGGGGATCGGCCCTAATTCGTTTTCGTTTGGGATTAAAAGGGAAAAAGACGAACCCAGGGGCAAATCGATCGGATTATTGATTATCATGGTATCGGACGTGCACCCGCATTCGTCGTATCCCTGACCGCTTCTCTGCCACGCCCTGGCCCAGAATTTAAGTTGCTGATTACTGGCACTTACGGTAACCGAATAACAATTGCTCCCGCCAATCGTCGCGCAGATGGCATACGCATCCCAGGGAAGCGCCGACATAGTGCTTGAACCACCTGCGCTTTCCACCCTGTAATTATCCACCCGGGCATATACCGTCGCGTTAAAACAATGGTTTCCATAAGTATGAAATCCTTCGGCTTCATGTGTCACAATGAAAGTAAGCCGTTTATAAAGAGGACTTGTCATGATGGTGTCAATTTGTACCAGGCTTGCCGTAAGACCTTTAATTCTTGGCAGGCAACGGTCTCCTATCGGTGTTGACGGCGATAATCCGCCGCAATAGTATGCCGTCAGACTTGTGCATTGCTGGGTATCCGCACGGACAAAAGGGGCAATAATGGATATCCCTGAAAATAGCAAAAGAAACCAAATGAATTTAGTTATACTCAATCCTATCTGATGCCTTTTCGAAACGACTGCGTCTTGCTTCTTTGCAAATTGCCGCAGTAGGTGCTCAACATTCTGGATCAGCCGAAAATAACCTTCGGCAAATGTCAAATTCCGTTGTGACGCCAAAACGCCCTCCTTTTCCATTGCCCCTTTAAGGCAAGATGATCCACCATTGGATAATTAACCCGAAGACTTTAAACGTAACACGTCTATCAAAATACGTTTAATCGCATTTCATTCTGAATCGCGGCCGGGTTAGATACCCCAACTATTTAGCCATTGAAGGCTTTGCCGCCAAATACGAAAAGAATATGAAATTGCCTCGCTATGAACACAACCATAATCGGCTCTATTATACCTGTTATCCTCCCTTTATGAATTAGGGTTGAACAATACCAGTATAATTTCTATAGAAAATAATTGTCAATAACTTTATTTCAATTAATGCATAATTATTAGTAAATTGAGCCATGCAATAACGCCCGCAATAGTTATAAGAATGCTGTAACAATATTATTTATGACTGTCAATACTTGTCATCATATGTACTTAGTATCTATAGAGATTAATAAATATATGATATATTTCTGGAATTATCATTTCCCCAAATATTACATCTTTCCAATAAGCTTTACTTAATAACAGTTCTTGTCGAAACCCCCGTCGCAAACCCTGAGCCTTGCGAAAGGCCGGGGTGGCCCGCCATTTAGGGCCTGTTGAAAAACCGGCAGGTCGGCTTCCGAATCCCGACTAAGTCGGGAGAGAAAGCCGACATCTTGTTGTCGGGTTTCTCGTTACGCTTCACTCCACTCGGAAGCCGACCGCCCTGATTGCAGTGACTTTCCCCCATTCTTTGGTCCAGTCATAACCTCACAGTTTCATGGTTTTCAG
>CAYWLR010000046.1:0-6908 GCA_964459465.1 uncultured Ignavibacteriaceae bacterium
TCCTGGGGGATATCGGGAAGCTTATTCCCAGACGCGGCGATAAACGGGTGAAGTCGGTTCACCCCCACGCGCGTGGGGACAATACTAAAATCTAGCCCAACCTACGCCTGGCTTCGGTGTCTGACTAAAACTAAACCTTCAAAGTCTTCTACAAATCGCGTCGTCTGCCCGAAGCTTCTAACTCTATATCCCTGTTCATGATCGCTCGAATGAAGCAACAGACAACCCCCGTCTTTTGCTTGTTTGCAAGCTTTTTCCCACAACTTATCCCGGACGAGGGCCGAAACCCGTCCGATAAAGACTCCTGCTTTTGGTTCCAGAAACCAGCGGGTCAACTCTCCCCGCAGACTGGGTGGAACCCGCTCAAGAATCAGTACTACCATCATCTTCCTCCAGGTCAACATCAGAAGTATAACTTTTCCCGCCTTCGACATCGCCGTCAACATCCCACAGTAATCCCGGTGCGGCGGCATCCCGGTCGAACGGTTGAGATTCGGGGCTTTCGCCCCGTGTCGGGACCATCAAGACCGACTGAATGTCAGGAATGATTCGCGCCAGAAGCCTGCTTGATACAAACGCATCGCGACATGTTAGCCGTACTCGTCGCTCAAGTCCGTCGGTGGATTCGGCCACGGCAGCGAATGCCACCGGGACTGTTAATTCGGTCTTATACAAATCAGCAACATCATAAACAAACGAAAGCATCTTGCCGGTATGGATAAAACCAAGAGCGGGGGAGAAACCGGCCGAGACAATCGCGGCGTGACAGATGCCGTAGAGGCAGGAGTTAGCGGCCGATAAAGCTCGGTTGACCGGGTCAGTAGCTGACCATTGATTGCGATGGTAGCTTCGACCGGACCACTCCACGCCTGCCTTTTGGGACGCTTTTGCGTACGAATCGCGCACACGTCGGCCCTCCATACCGCGAATTTGCCGGAGGGTCAGACCGGGTTTCAATTCCTCGGCGAATCTCGCCTGGTAGAGTCGCCGTACAACTTTCATGTGATCCTTCCGATTAGACCACAATCGGGCTTGATGCATGAAGTTTGCCGCACTGCGTGTTTCTCCCATGCCGACAGCATAGAAGCGAACGCCTTGTTCACCGCACCAGGCGACAAGGCAACCGTGATCTGCGAGAACCGATATGGCGGCATGGGTTATCGAGACGCCGGGGCCGAGCATCAGCAGGGCGAGGTTCGCGCAGGGTACCGGGACCTTTCCGGATTCGTCATGTATGGCGATAGCCTTCGCTTCCTGATCGACACGGCAGTGTTCTACATAGAGATAACTCCAGCCATCCCTGAACTTCGGCAAGACGTGCAAGTCTTTGATTCTCATGGGAACTCCTTCCGGGCGCGGGCTTCTGTCGGGGCAACAGAAAGCAGGCCGAACCCGAAGGCTTTGCCGGAACCAATGCCGGAAACAATGGTCTCGTGAAAAGAAGCAGGATCCGTGACTTGCAAGACACCATCGTATCTGACAGAACGCAGACGTTGCCCATTGTGCCCGCGCTTATTTATGTAATTATAGCCGAGCTGAATAGTCGTCGAGTCCTTGGTAATCAGGAACCCGCCGGATTTACCTCTTCGATCGAGCCAATCCAGGAGTTGCTCGGTCGGCACCGGCACGCGTTTGCCGACAGATTCCTCCTTTGCATCAGGTGAACGCTTGCTCAAGCGTCTCGTTGGATTGGCTGCGAGACGGAACCGTAATCGTTGTCCTGCTGAAAAATCAGGTTCGAGAGATTTACATTCCGGTCTTGCTGCCAACAAATAACCGGCATTATGGAAGGCGTAGTCCCAATCCGGCGCAATGGCGGACTGCACGAGAATCATCCCTCGCCCACCGGGTAACGGATCGACACGAAAGAGAAAGCCGGAATCCGCCTTTCTGGCCACATGAACTTGTCCTTCAGCGAAGTCTTCAGGTTTATATGGCTTGAGAAAGTACTCGTCGTCGGACTTTCGCGATGGCGAGGGAAATGCCATGCACAGACGCTGATGGACATGATAGAGATTCCGCAACCATAACCGTCCCGGCCGGGGTCGGTCGGGATTATCGCCGGTGTCGATTAGGAGAGAGGACAAGTACATATTACTCCACCTCCTCTGCAGTAAGCCGACGACGGCGTGTTTCGAGAGAGCGGAATCTTATAATCTCCTCTCTTTTCTGGATAATCCGGTCGCGCCAGCCTGACTCTTCGGGATTGATGCGATCAATGCCCATACCTTCGCCGTATTCGATCATGGTAACGGCATCATGGCAGAGACGGCACAGTGAGCGTAGGTTTTCGTTGCCACCAGCGCGATAGGTAATATGCTGGACGGTCGTGGCTGGAGCCTTGCAGAAAACGCACAAGTGATGGTCGTGATCGAGCCTTTCCGTGCGGCGTCTCCTATATTCGGTGTTACCGTAATCAGCTCGACTGCGAGGTGGGGGTGGTGTATCATTCTGTTCCGGTTGGTCGGCAACCGTGACCTCTCCGGGCACTCCGACAGTCATAGCCTTACGGATGACAAAACGGGGATTATGTGAGGGAGGATCAAACGAAATCGGTACATCATACCAGACCAGCGCGTCATCTGGGGCTTCGGGTTCTTCCTTCGTAGGCTGCCAATCCAGGAGGCAATCTACCGATTGAGGCGTCTCATCATCCTTTAGACGTTGTCGCCAAGGAACAGACTTGAGAGCCGAAAGCAGATCGGGGAAATCGCTGGACCGATGCTCCAGCAACGGGCGGGAGGGAACACATGATTTTCTCCCGAGATAAAGCGTCCATTTGGGATCCTTCATTGCGGCCTCAAGTGTGGCGATCAAGGTCGGGTCACCCTGAAGAGCGACAAGAAAAGAGGCATCACAGAGGTACTCACGTCGAGTGAGCATTGCTCCGGGCTTGGTCTTGCCTTCTCCTTCAGCGATTCGCATCTGCATATTGGCTCCAACCGTGTGGTAGTCCCACCAGCGGACTCCGGGTGAGTCAATGCGTACGCCCATGCAAAGTGTTGCAAGCTTTGGAAGCCACTCTTTGGGGGCTTCTGAGCGGGACACGCCTAGCGCCGCGCAGAGCATTCCGATTATGCCGGATTTTGTCGGAGCTTCAGCCGTCCGCCTAATGACGAATTTGGATTGTTGATCGCCCCATGCTTGCAAAGGGCCTTCAAGCCGCAGAAAAAAGGAATTGGTGCTCATCACGCCACCTCTGAATTAACAACGACCTTTTGAACGTCCTTCCATTCATACCCGACTTGCCTGGTGACAGCCGGAATCAATTCGTCGAGCGAGTTGAAATTGTTTTTGGCAAGCGGGGATTCCTCTTTATTTTCGATGCTGGTCAGCTGGTACCGAAGGTTTGGAGAGAACCAAAAGCGCTCGTCTGGTTTACCATATCCAGTATCAATATCACGGACATATTGCCCAAGCTGTGCAATACTCTGAGATATAATATCGCGATGGTCTTGATTCACCGGTTTGGCAAAGGCGTTGGCGTAGCTGATGGGCACATTCCTGAATTCAATCAGAATACCATCAGGCGGATTATGTGCCGCGAAACTGTTTTGTTTGCCAGTGGGATTAGTCAGGGCCGCACCCCGAATAAACGCTCCGACCGTATGCGCCGCAAGTTTCTCATGACCTTCCCCAAAACCCTTGAGGTTACCGACCAGAGTTTCCCAGTGGATCGAGAAATATTTGTAGAAACATGCTGAGGCGAACATGGCTTCATCTACAAAGCCCGCACCAGCATCTTCACCGGGGATGTCATCTTTGGCCACGTAGTAATCCACCTCAGGGCGGGCTTCATGCGTGGAGATAGCGTGTGCCACTTGGAGGGCCGCCTCGACATTCTTATCCAGCTTAGTCCATACATCGATGTCGCCTTTTTTGGGCTCCAGCATTCTGCCGCAGAGGGCCATATCAGGTGCGTCGGTAGTCAGAGCAATCAGCCGGGCAAACTCTTTGGCCAGATCATTGTTCTTTTTCTTATTATCTCTTAGAAGCTTTGACATCTCCTTAATTGCTTTTCTGGTTACAAAGACAAGTCCCGCGCTCTTATCGTCATCGTTCGTAGCAGTATCGTCATCGTCCTTTTTCTTCTTTTGTGATTTGGGTGCGATACCACAGGCTACGAGTACTTCCATCGCCTTCTTGAATTCAGGCGAATCCGTACCACTTTCTGCAATCAACTGAGCCAGTCGTCGCGTGCGGACTCCCCCGAGTACTAGTTTGAACTCCTCACTCATGCGGATGCTTCGCTTGATACATTGGCTGGATATGCGCGAGCGCAAGACACCACCGAAATAACAGGTCTTCGGTGCGCCCAGGTCATCCCGGTTCAAATTAGCCGGGCTGTGGTTCTGAATGACATGAACTTCGATTAACATGTTATATCTCCTTGTTTAGAATTCAAAAAATCCTCCGCCCATTTGAGACGCGTCGATGTGCGCTCCCAGACGGACAGCTTATCCGTCAGTTTTACCCAATCGAGTTTCAATCCTTTTGAATCAAGCAGATCAAGCGCCCATCGCAGGGCAGGTTCGATTTTATCAAGCGGGAGAGAAAGCATCTCATCGAACTTTTGCCGGAATCGATCTTGTGCCCTGTTTTCATTTGGCTGGCAGCGTCTCAATTGAGAAGCGAGAGTTAATCCAAATTCATGTTCAATCGGATAGTGGGCATAAAGTTTGGCAATCAGCCAGGCTACCTCGCGACGTGGAGCACTTGAATTTCTTGAACGAAGTGGCCACCAGAGACCGGTAAAAAGATCAAAACCATCTACGGTTTCATCAAGGCTCTGCCCGGCGTGCTTTCGCAAAAGGCCGAGCTCTCCTGACTTCAGGTTCATCAATCCCTGGACATACTGTTCAGTTGGAGTCAATTGTCCCCTCCTTTCTTACGGCTCTTTCCGGGCTCCTTCGTTTGTTCCCTTATGTCAGGCCTAACGCCTGCAATCTGTTTGCGTCTCTGCACCGCAGAGGCCGTGAAGCCTGGAGAAAGCGATTTGGCAACGGCGGCCATCAATGGACTATATGCCCGGGATGCCTGCTCCCAGGCGTCGCCGCCGGCTGTGAGCAGCACACCTGCATTCTCTGAAACTTCGGATTCGACGTGGGGACGGATACCAAAAATAGCTGACACGGCTACTTGTATATCGTTTTTCCTGGGTTTTCTCTTGCCCCGTATTATCTTGCGAAGCCATGCTTCGATACCCTTAGCCCTATCCTGCCACTGTTGGAAGAAAGTCGATTTGTTTGACTCACGAGGCAATTCAACAAAGCGTTCCCATACATCAATGTTCTTTGCTTTGTTTGTTGCGAAACCAACAATCAGAAGTGATGTCACGGTGCTTGATGCTTCAACTATACGCGCAAGTAAATCGGGGCATGAGCGGTCCATTCGGAACCTGCCTGCTCTCGTTAGGTCTTCCGCTCTCAAAGACCTCCGCTTATTCCCCTCGACATAGACTACATGAGGATCATTCCATTTGACATTCTCTTGTTTTCCGGCTGTTTGAAACTCGATTGCTTTGATAAGCGGCTCACGCCTGCCACAGCCAATACAGAATTCTGACGTGGAATCCGGTTCATGCAACCACACCTTACGAGGCAAGAGCGTTAGACCGACTAGTAGGGGAATATCGTCATCATCGTTCAGTAGCGGACTAGTATGATTCCATGACGGTTCGCCTATATTCGTGCATTCTGTCCAATTGACCAAGAGTATATCAAATAATGATTTGCCCCAAGGCACAACATATACGGGCGGGACGCCATTGATTCCGGCCATCAGGTTAGGTTCACCTGGACCGCTCAGCCCACTAACTGAAAACAGTGGCAATCGCAGCAACCCTAAGGCGCAGCATACAGAACAAAGCCCATCTGCCTTATCTGTTGAGTGTCTGAAATGCCAAAAATTATTACCAGCGGGTACCTCTTGAATCAAATCAGTGACTGGTCGGGTACGTCTTGCCTTACAATCTTGATAAAACCGCTTCCCGGCGCCAAGAAGATTGAAGCAATCCTTGTTGTCCTTGAGCTTTTCGAACCAATCTTTGGGGAATGAATTCCTTGTAGGCTTATCAGGTGGGTCCCCTTTACACCAATACAACAGTGCCAGCAGGAATCGCAGCACAGCCACTCGATCCATGGGATTGCTTGCAGCGATTTGCCGGATCTGACTGGCGTTTATAAGCGCTTCGATAATACCCACACGAGAAGTCGTCCCATTCTTGAATAGGACAGGAATCCACTTCTCTTCAAGCAGGTTGTACTTCACAGCGACCTCTCTTTTTTTAAATTGTTTGCCGACCAAATGAGTATGACTTCCGGTTTACCGGTATAAACCTCGCCATAATCGACTACTCTATTTTTCGAAACGAGCTAATTTTCCATTATTTCGGCACCCATCCCGGGTAGCGGGTGATTTGTTGGGTATTATCAGTAAAAGTTAATGCCATCTCGGACCAACCATAGAACCGATTTTTGAACAACCGATGGCCTTTAAAGCCACCCCCATGAATTATTAATAAAAATAGTGAGATTTTACCGGAAAATCAATAGAAAGTGACGACGGACTATTATTGGCGCCGATTCGCCCCTATTTGCCCCCGGATGTCCTTACTTTCTTCAGATATTCTTCAATATCCTGTTTCCGGAAACGCTTGGCTCTGCCCCCGATAATATAGACCGGCAATTCACCTCTATCGACCATTCTATAAACGGTCATCGGGTTTACCGATAAGAGCCGGGCCAACTCCCTGACCGTATAAAATTCCTTTTCTAAAACCATATAATTCCCATTTCATCAGGCTGATAGAATTGCCTCGTCAATGTCTTCCTGCCGAAATGACAAATACTGCACAGAGTTAATTTCAAAAGGTGTGGAAATTGAAAAAAAAGTAGCGTAGCCTTTCG
>CAYWLR010000047.1:0-6461 GCA_964459465.1 uncultured Ignavibacteriaceae bacterium
TTAACTGTGGTGCTTGTTTCGGAGAAACCCACGGCAAGCCGTGGGCGACCGGCCCGCCACAGTTTGGATTGGAAATAGTTGACAACATTAGTTTCAATATTTGGGATAAAGAACCGTATGACAATAAATAACAACTATATGAGATGAGGAAAAATGAAATATAAAGAAATTATTTGGGCCGGCATTATCATGCTTATGGCAGGCTGCTCTTTTGCTGGCGAAATATCCCGGGATTCGGCCATATCTGCCGCTATGAATTACTCGGGCTTTTTTAATGATGACGATTCTGTATTAATTGCCGAAAATATCAGTGCATCGCGGATTAATGTATTAAATGAAAAATTTCCGATTATTGAGAAATTTATAAGGCCTGATTCGGCATGGCTCGTTAAATTTAAAAATGTCATTATCTGTCCATCAGACAATTACATATTTCCGGGTGTAGAATACCCTAGGGAGTATGATATATTTTTAGATCTGCATACCGGTCTATTGCTGAAAATAATCTCCAACTTCGTAACAGATAGCAAAATCCCATATGAGATTAAGCCAATACCCGATCCTATTCCTCTTCCCGGCCAGATTTATCATGATATGCCGACAAAATTGCCCAAACACAATTTCTATGATCTGTTGGGTGGGGGTGATTGTAGAAAAACCCCAAAAAGCACGCAATTTATAGGAATTTATGTTAATTATTCATTGAATGGCGAAGATGATATTATCAAGCCGGGGTGGATATTTATTTCCGGAGAAAGACCCAAAGTATTTAATAACCCTGACGTAGACGGCAAATTATCTAGGGTCAAATTTTCTTTGTCAATCATAAATGCCGATACAAAGGAATTTGATTTAATTAAGGTTAATACTGTTGGTGTAGAATAACGCCGGGGTGGTCCGTCATCCCAAGATCTCGAATTCTTATGCGGAACGATGTCGGGTCTATTAAACGCGATTCATCCAGGCGATGATCTCCATCACCTTCCCCGTCCGTTCAACCATACCACTTTCCCCATCAACCCGATGGTAATTCTGTCGGCCCCTTTTATGTATGAGGCCTATAAAAATACCCAAATCGTGCTTTCGCCCCATTTTTGCCGCCGATACAGAACCCCAAAAATTTAAAAAATTTTCGAGAACGAACCCATTTTGCCGCAACCGCCCATTGTCCTTGATATTAAGTGGGCCGCAGATGTCACACCTGTCTCGCGCCCGGAGCGTTCGCCGCCTGCTTTACCACGGGCCGATGCTCTATCCGCCTGTCACACCTTATTATGGCGCATGCAATTACATCCAATTTCCCGCGCCCGGGCGGGAGCCCGAAAATAAAAAAATCCCACAAACGAACCCATTTGGCCGCAAGCGCTTCCCATACAAACAATTGCGCCGAATCATGGAGCGTGCATTCTATGATAATCAGATGTCGCAGTGAGCCGTCGGGCAACTTCCTAAAACCGATACCCGGCGCTGACGCGGAAAGTGGCGTCCAGATCGGAATCGTGCAAATAGGCCAGATCGACCGTGAAATTGTTGATGTCCACTCCCACCCCGCCGGTGAAATCGCCGATATCGAATCCGGCCCGCCCGAACACCATCTCGCGATACCCGACCTCCAGGCCGAAATGCGTATCGAGCGATATCTCCCCCTGATAATACTGCGCCGCGTACTTGATGCCCTCGAACTTGATGTCGCCGGAGCCCGCCAGCCGCGCCGTGAAATCGTACTTACTATAGTGCAACATGGCTCCGGGCTTGACCGTCGGCAATACCGACTCGGTGGTGCCGCCGCTGTAGCGGATAAACCCGGAGCTGATATCGGTTACGACCAGCCCCAGCCGGGCGTACTTATGAACATCGTACAGCGCGCCGACATCGAGCGTCAGACCATAACCGGAGACCTCCGGCATACTGCGATAGATGACGCGCACCGTCGCGCCGACGTCTATTTTATTTTTAATCTTACCCGACGCCGATGCACCGAACATATAATCGCCGTGGGATTCCTCGCGAACCACATAGTAGCGGCGGGTGATCGGGTCGAAATCGGTGATCTTGATGCCACCCCCGCCCAGATAATAAAAATAAAAACCATACGCCTTGATCGAATACTGATCGTCGAGTTTCCGGCAGGCATAGCCGACATAGTCATGATTGAGAAGCGAGCCGAATGTCTCGGCGTGCATGGCGATAATATTCTGACCGGAGATATAATTCAACCCGGCCGGATTCCAGTAAGCCGCCGAAGCATCGAACGGCCCGGCCACAATCGCTCCGCCCATCGCCAGAGCGCGCGCCCCGACCCCCAGCGAGAACGGCTCCCCGGCATATTTGGCGGCATTCGCGGTGAGGGCAAATAAGACTATCAGAAGAGGTATAATTAATCTTCGCATATTCAATTATATATACGACAAAGCGCTTTGGCAATCCAAACCATAAATAAAAAGGCGGGGCATAGTCACCCCGCCGGAATATTTAACGTTCAAATGATCTTATTCGGTTTTCGTTCCTTTTTTCACTTCGGTCGAAGCCTCGGCTGTTTTCATCGACGGGCATGTAACGCCGCTTTTCATGCAGGCGGCGGCTTTGGCCGGGTCGCAACCGGAGTGGGCCACACGCGGCAGGACTTTGGATTCATAGCCCATGGCGTTGATGGCGGCGACAACCTTTTCGGACTGAATTTTGTCCGGGTCGATGACAACCACGCCGGCGTTTTCTTTCTGGTTGATCGTCATAACTTTGATGACGCCTTCGGTGGATGCCAGAGTTTTGGTGACCGTTTCTTCGTTAGCCGGATCGGTCATGCCCTTGATGTCGAGGCAGAGAATTTCGCATTTGCCCTGATAATCGGGACAGCATTTTTGAGGGTCGAGTTCGACACCGGCAAAGGTGGCAGTCGCTGGGGCAGCGGCTCCGGTAGTCGCCGCGGTGGTGGCGGTCACTTTGGTGGTCGCGGCTTTGCGACCGGCGCAGCATTGGGCTTGGGCGCTGACGGCCAAACCAAGAAATACTACCAAGGTGAGAATCATGGTTTTGCGCACTTGAATTTACCTCCTGTTACGTAACGCTGATAAGTATTTAACACCATGTTAGCCAAAAAGCTGCAATTGTCAAGAGTTATATTCAGATTGATATCGTCCGGTTTCAAAGGAAATGAAAAAAAGGCGATCCCTATAAATCGGGACCGCCCGTAAGGAGTTGCAAGAGTTTGTGTTACTTATTACAGAGACCCATCGGTCTTGGTTTTGGTTTCCATATTAGCCGAGGTGTTGCTTGTCTTGACACCGCACTTGGCGGCGCAGGCGGCTTTTTCGGCCTCGGTCATATTAGCGCATCTGGCGGCACAGGCGGCCATATCAGCCGGACTGCAGCCGGGGGCGTTGACATTCATCGTTTTGCCGTCGGCGCTGGTGGCCACAGCCGGAACTATTTCCGCGGCGAATCCGGCATCGGTAATAACTTTAGCCAGCTTTGACGGACAAGATACGTCGGAGGCATCATAGGTAACCATAGCGGTGCCGGTTTTATAATCCACCTTGTCGACGCTTTTAACACCGTCGGTGTTTTTCAGAGCGGTCGTGACTTTGCTGACACATCCGTTGCAGGTCATTCCGGAGACATTGAACGTGGCCGAGGCGAACTGGGCTGAAACTTCAGCCTGATTGGCGTCGGCCGAGGTGGTTCCAGTCTTGGCGCCGCAGGCGGCTTTGCCGGTATTGCTGTATTTGGTGTTTACGGTTCCGGCGTTGGCGGATGTGGTTCCGGTCTTAGTATCACCACAGGCGCCGCCGGCGCCCACATACTGGGCGTTTACTTTTGAATTATCGGCACTGGTGGTGCCGGTTTTGTCTCCGCCGCAGGCAAAGACGCCGAGCGGGGCCATTACGAAGGCCAGCCCGAGAATGAGAGTCAAGGTTGAGAAATAGGCTTTTCTCATGGTTGAATCCTCCATCGAAGCGGTTTTAAAAGGTTGATTCATTATTTCTTGTTTGTCCGGTTTTCAGGTTTGTTTGCGTCGCCATAATCAGGACTTAAATTATCCTGTATGCCCTATTAAACCAACCGGGCGTATCCGGAGTTCCAAAAAAACGACTGATTTAGTCGATATTTTTGGCTCATTACCGTTTCATAGACAAACATATACTACATTGCGGGATATAAGGTTGTGGGGCGGATAGGATTGGGTAGAGGGCGGAGTGAAAAGGGCGAGGATGAAAGGCGGGGCGACCGAGCCGGGGGTGGCAGAGGAGGAGAAAAAATAATGGATGGTGGCGCTCCACAATTTCATATAACCCACAGTGTTGTTGGAGGTTGCGGCAAAATGGGTTTGTTTATGGAATTTTTTATTTTTTTTGACCCTATCCCCATGTCAAAACTGGAGTTAAATATGATTTGGACGCAAAATGAAGGTGTCGAAACCACTACGAGGACCGTATAACTCATGGTGCTGTTAGAGGTTGCGGCAAAATGGCTTCGTCCTTGAATTTTTTTTAATTTTTGGTGGTCCTTTCTATGGGTGAAAGGCGGGCATAAATAGGATCTGGATGCAGTTATAGGTCTCATACATAAGGGGCGCGATCAGATTTAACAATGAGTTGGTGGTTATTACAGGATTGCCAATTAGCTGGGGATTGGGATATTTTAAATGACCGTTTCGCGGTGATTAGAAGATTTTGCAGGAATGTAGAGATTAGGTGAAATCGAGCAGGTTGCGGGAAATTGGCTTTTCACCCGTGGGTGGGTTACAAGTTTCCCGCGAGCAGGCCTTCTGCGACGGCTACAGCCCCTGCGCAATTGCCGCCTCAAAAATATAAATTGACTTTAAACGAGATTATTTGTAATTTCGTTTCAGATATAAATCTATACTTTCGGCCCTGATCTGTTTTTATAAATTTCGTGCTTTTGCCGTCAGATGCTGAAGGGGGGGTGGTCGATGATGTGTTGAAAATGCAAAAGAATAGTGTATCTTGTGTGAGTAATTATAAGGGATTATAATGATGTCAATTTTGGGCCTTTTAAAAAAACAAAATGCTGTTTTACTAACGATCTTGTTTGTGGCTTTCTTGTTCCTGGTTTTCTCTTGCAATGATAATGATGACATTATCATGAACCCGCCAAAACCCGTGACTTCACCTTTGTGTGTGCCGGCCTGGTCACCTGACGGCCAATGGATTGCCATTGCGGTGATGGCCGGCGATGTCAGAACTCCGTGCGGTATATATTTGGTTCGCCCTGATGGTTCAGATTTGCATATGCTGTTTTCATTCGGTGATTATGTGCCTGTATTGGATGTTTGCTGGTCACCCGATGGCCAATGGCTGGCCTTTAATGCCTATGCCGAAATTTATAAAATAAGGGCCGATGCAACCAGCCTGACCAGATTGACTTTTAATTCCTACAATTTCAATTGCACCTGGTCCAATTCCGATACTTTGATTGCTTTCAGTCGTTCCCACGGCGATACAAGTTCGGGTGCCTGGATTATGGATCAAAACGGGGAAAACGTGCGCCAGTTCATCCGCTATGGAGGCCATCTTGATTTTGGTCCGGGTGATAGCCTGTTTTATATCATCAGCATTGGAAATAATCAGGGCAAATTGGCCTATATGAATCTGGTTGATTCGACTGAGAGGTTCATTGTAATTGTAGAAGCGGGGAAACCTTTTACAACTTATTATGACCCGGATGTTTCACCCGATGGTGACTATATTGCGTTTACGCTTGATACCCAAATCAGGTTAATGAGTACCGTAAATGGCCAGATTACGACTCTAAAATACAATAATGGCGGTTTCCCCTCCTGGTCACCGGATGGCACAAAATTGGCTTATTGTGAAGCCAGGTTTGATCCGGGTATTGGTGTAATCAGAGTGATGAACCGCGATGGTACCAATGATACCGTTATTGTTGACTGGAATCAGTATATTTCTGAATAGTCGCTCAATTTCGATTTTTCATATTAGCGGAAACATTCAAAACAAAACCCACAATTTCCATCGGAGGGAAGTATGAATTTAAATACAAATGTAACCAAAATAGCGCTTCATATAATGCTATTTACATTATGCATTTTGGCCGCCGGAATCAAGGCGGACCCGGAAAACGAAATAGTCGCGAAATTTGCAGATTCACTGATTGTTATCCCCTTAGGCCAACTAACATCCGGAAAGGAAGCCATTAATAATCCTGCTGATCCGAAAGGCGAATTGTTAGTCAATTCAGCATTATCTGAAATACGAGTAGCTTTTCCAGACTATGATCACTCTGACAGTATCAGAATAAACCAATGGGGAGATACAATATTAAGACCCCGTTTGAATGACTACTACTTGCTGTGTTTTCCTGATAGTTTGGCCCGAAATCAAATATATGACAGTCTTTCAAACATGGATAACATAATCTCGTTATCAGAAGTGGTTGCGGAAATTCGGACAGTTGCTTAAGGTGGATTTGAGGCCTTTAAA
>CAYWLR010000048.1:0-1154 GCA_964459465.1 uncultured Ignavibacteriaceae bacterium
TTTTTTATTTTTAATGAACAGCTTATTGCATGCGGCTATTTTGGTGTCAAATCCTGGAACGGATCTTCTTGGTCGGATATAGGATCTTATGGTGGTTACGTGTTTGATTTGGAAATTTATGAAAATCAACTTATTGCTGGAGGAGCATTAGGTGTTAAATATTGGGATGGATTAAATTGGTCGACTTTGGGAGAGGGGTTGAATAATAACGTGACTGATTTAGTAATATACAATAATCAACTTATTGCGGGCGGGGATTTTACCGCAACTGGCGGTGAGCCTGTAAATTATATTGCTTCTTGGAACGGTACGACATGGAATTCCATGGGATCGGGGATGAATGCATTAGTACAAGTGCTTCATGTACATCATAATATACTTATCGCAGGTGGACAGTTTACTACAGCAGGAGAGATAAATGCAAATCGCATTGCAGCTTGGGACGGCACTTCGTGGTTTAATTTAGGATCGGGATTAAATAATTGGGTATATGCTTTAACAACTTATAATAATGCACTAATTGTCGGAGGCAGATTCCAGGAAGCGGGCGGAGAACCTGTAAGCCATATTGGCAGTTGGGAATCTGCTTATTATACCCCTGGTGATGTTAATGCTGACGGTGATGTTAATTTGATCGATATTTTATACCTCATTGATTATAAATATGGCACTACTCCCGGCCCGGCGCCGATACCGCCGTCAAGCGGAGATGTTAATGCGGACTGTGATATAAACCTACTAGATATACTTTATCTTATAGATTATAAATACGCGAATCCACCTGGTCCGGAACCGTTATGCGGATGTGTTGAATCATCGCCATTGAACAAGATTGGCTCAACCACAGAGCAGTATCCTTATGCTCCATATGGCGGTGCCATATTGACCGAATATGCCGATGGCAAGACCATTATCAAACTTGATGCCACTGAAGCTATTAATGGCATCGAAGTGGAGCTTGGACTTGCCGATGTTTCTGCGGTAATTTCCTGTCCGATCGAGGGTATGCAGGTTTATTCTCGTCGGGAAAATGGTATGATGAAACTGGATTTTTTTAAATTAAATGAAAAAAAGGTTTTTAAAAACGCAGTTAAAAAAGGACAAAAAAAAAAGCCAAAAAAAAATTTTTTAGGAAAAAAAAGGTGCACAAAAAA
>CAYWLR010000048.1:1164-6279 GCA_964459465.1 uncultured Ignavibacteriaceae bacterium
ATCGGATTGAGAAAGGCCTGTCAGTACTGCTCGAAATCAACGGCGAAGCTGAAATTGTGTCGGCCTATGCCGGTGGCCAAAATGCCGCTCCGCTGTATCTGGAAGTTGCCGGCGGTACGGGTGTATCACCGACCGTGCCGACCCGGTATGCTCTTCACCAGAACCACCCCAACCCATTCAACCCGGTGACACAGATCAGTTTCGAACTGCCGGTTGAGGCCCATGTCACGCTCGACGTTTACAATATCATGGGACAGAAAGTGTCAACCGTGGCCGACCGCAAATTCGCGCCGGGGTATCATACGGTCGAATGGGATGGGTCATCGTTTGCCAGCGGGGTTTATTTCTATCGCATACAGGCGGGCGATGCCGTCGAAACGCGCAAGATGATGTTGTTGAAGTAATACAAAACCATATGGCCGGTCGGCTATAGTGTCAACCGGCCATTCCAAAAAGCACGAGGGGGTAAAGGTGTCTCGGCTGGGTGCCTCCGCCGAGCGACTAAAAACCCGGTGGTGTCCGTGCTCGCACCGCCGGGTTTTTATTTTTCCCCAAAACTATATATCGACATTATAAATTGAATATTTTATTTTATGGCTGGTATATGACTTGGTCATTAAGATTTTCAGGAGGACTATATTATGATTATTTTCGCGTCGATTTTCGGAATCGGCTTTGCGATTTTGCTTATAAGTCTGTTTTTTGGCGGTGACGCCGACGCCGACATAGACGGGGATGTCAATCTCGATACCGATGTCACCCACGGCCCGAGCATATTGAGTTTCAAGATGGTGGCCTTGCTGACGGTCGGTTTCGGCGCAACCGGGTTCGGTGTTCGGACCACCACCGGCTGGTCCATGTTCCAGGCGTCAATGGCCGGCGTGGTCGGGGCGATCATTTTGACCACGATCGGGTACTTGATACTGCGGGCGTTTTATTCCAGCCAGGCGAGCATGACTATCGGTGACTCGGACATAATCGGGGTTGACGCCAACCTGATTGATAAAATCGATAACGGCCATAACGGCCAGGTTTCCTGCATGATCCGCGGCCGTGAGTTCACATTTCTGGCGCGGTCGCATGACGGTCAGTCAATCGAAAAAGGCGCGGTAGTCAGGATTGTCGGAAAAACCAGCAATGTCGTAACCGTGGAAAAAATACAGGGATATTAATTTTCAGGAGGGATTATTATGTCGCAGGATGTTTTGGGCTTTTTGACCTGGCCGGCAATCGGGTTGGCCGTAATCATCGCCATCTTCATTATTGTCAGGGCGCTGGCGGCATTTTATGTCCGCGTCCCACCGAACAAGGCGGCCTTTTTCTTCGGAGCCAGAAGCGGCAAGAAAGGCATGCAGAAGGTGTCGCAACCGGGGCATCCGGATGAGGCCACGGTAACCGTCCTCCCACCCGGGACGGTGGTCGTGACCGGAGGTGGTCGAATACGCAAGCCGATAATCGAGGCGGTCCAGTTTCTTGATTTGACGGAAATATCGTTGCCGCAAATTCTGGTGAAAAATATGCCCAACGTCGATGGGGTCCTGGTGACCGTCGAGGCGGTGGCAAACATTCGATTCAAGGACGACGCGCAATCGCTTTTGGCGGCCGGATCCCGGTTTCTGGGAATGTCGCAGGAACAGGTGCAAAGCGTCGCCCGCGAAACTCTCGAATCCAACCTGCGCGGGGTGGTGGGAACGTTGACGGTCGATCAGCTTATCAAAGACCGCGATGCCTTCCGGCAAAAGGTGCTGGGTGAGGCAGGCGAAGACCTTGCCCGGCTGGGGATGCAAATCGACGTCTTTAACCCGCAGTCAATAACGGATGAACAGGGGTATATCGAAGCGCTCGGTAAAAAACGGACGGCGGAAGTCAAGCGTGATGCCACGATTGGCGAAGCACAAGCATTGGCCGAGGCCAAGAAGAAGGCGACCGACGCCGAACGCGAGGCCGAAGTTGTCGCGCAGGAAAACATGCGGTTGGAGGCCGAAGCCCAGAAAAACACGGAAGTGGCCAGACAAACATACCAGGCAGAAATCGCCCGCGAAACGGCTGTAACCCAGCAGGCCGGACCGCTATCCACGGCCGAACAAAAACAGAAGGTTATTGTGGCCGAAGTGAAAATTGAAGAAGAACGTTCACGCGCCCTGATTTCGGTGGAAGCACAGAATATCTTAAAGGAGCAGAAATCCCAGGAAGCCGAAATCGTGGTTCCGGCCAAGGCTAAAGCCGATGCCCAGGTGAGGGAGGCCGAGGGTTATAAGGTCGCTCAAACGGCGCGCGCCGACGGCGATAAGTACGCCACCATTGCCCGCGCCGACGCCGAACAGCATAAGCGCAAGGTCGAAGGCGAGGGTATGGCGGCCGCAACCAAAGCCACCGGACTGGCCGAAGCCGACGTTATCGAAAAGCAGGGAATAGCCCGGGCGGTGTCGGTCCATGAACTGGCCAAGGCCTATCAGCAGTTCAATGAAGCTGCGTTGACGCTCGAGGTCATCAAGGTTATGCCGCAAGTGATTCAATCGCTCGGCACGGTGTTCGGCTCGATCGCCGCCCCGATGGGTAATATCGATAAACTGGTGGTTGTTGACAGCGGCGGCGGTGGTAAGGATGACGGTGCCCTGAACCGGTTTACTAAAGTCGGGCCGACCATGCTGTTTCAGTTTCTGGAACAGGCCAAAGCGGCCGGTATCGACGTCGGTGGACTTTTAAACAAAATCGGCGTTAAAACCGAGGATATGATAGATAATGCCCTGTCGCAGAAATCCGGAAAAAAATCCGGATAACAGTTTGACCTCTCCATACGTGCAAGACGCTGTTTAAACACAATGTGGCGCCGGGATTATCAGTTATACTGCCCGGCGCTTTTGTTATGCGATAATACGGTTGATAAGGGATCACTTCCATTCGACATTTCGCCTTAAAGGCATATTAAAATTCAATCAAATTCCCACGCAATTGTGCGCCATTTGCCGGTCATTATTTTCACAAATCGATAATAGTTTTTTGTTGATATGGCCGGCCGCAACATTTTTCTTTAAACAGAGCACGGTTTAAATATTGGGGTGAGGGTTGGGAAAATTAGCTTTTTATCATTTTAATCTATTTTATCGGTCATCTGTGAAAGTAAGCAAGAAAAGGAGGGCTGCTTATCGATTTATCTAAATAACCTGTTTTGGGATTATGATATTGACGCCTCCTTCCACATTTGGGGGAACGTCGAACAGGGGTGCGAGACAATAATTCGGGAACGCACCAGCACCACCACTAGGAAAGAGGAATTAACCATGAGAACAAAATGCTTTATCCTGGCCGGGTTTCTGATAATGGCCCTCGCCGTGTCCGGGTTCGGGGCTATTACAGGGAGCATTACGGGAAAGGTGACAGACGCCAGGACGGGTGAACCGCTTCCGGGAGTATCGGTATCCGTACAAGGAAGTACCATGGGGCAGTACACCGATGAAACCGGCAAATACACAATCCTGAATATCCCCGTCGGAACCTATACGGTGGAATATTCTTCTGTCGGTTATGCCAAAGTCATCGTGGCAAACATCCAGGTTTCGGCCGACCTGGCAACCTTCAATGACGTCCCGATGGAAAAGGAAACCAGGGATTTTGGCAGGGTCATCAGGGTCACGGCGGAACGGCCTCTGGTGAACAAGGACAAAACGACCACGGTCGACATTATATCCGGCGGCGATCTGAAGGCTATGCCGGTCCGCGGCTTTGAAGACGTCGTCGCATTACAAAACAGCGTCGTTCGGATGAACACTAATATCGATATCCGCCAAAGAGGGCAGCGCGAATCGGCATCGGCGCTGGGCGGCGAATTGAATCTTCGCGGCGGAAGACCGTCCGAAGTGGCCTATTATGTCGATGGTTTTTCACAGCAGGACCCGTTGACGGGGATTTCCACCGCGAAAATCGCGGATAATGCCGTCCAGGAAATCGCGGTGACTTCGGGCGCCTTTTCGGCCGAATACGGCCACGTCGCTTCCGGCATCGTCAACATCGTAACCAATTCCGGTACCGATCAGTATCATGGCAACGTTGAAGTCGTAACCGATAATCTGTTCGGAAATAGTTACGATCAAAATTTCTATGCCGGGGATTTCAGCGGCCCTTTACCGTTTTTTGAAAAGGCCTATTTTTTCTTTTCCGGTGAAAGACGGTGGCTGCGCGATCGAACGCCATCAATCAGGACGGAAGAAATTTTCGAGGAATATGATGAAATATTCGAACTTGAAGCGGTTGATCCAGACCACAAAAATCGTCTGCCTTCGAATTCCCTGTCGGGTTGGTCATATCAGGGCAAACTGGATTTCGAACTGACCAATGACATTAAGCTGGCCATAAACGGCAACGGTTCGCTGGACAACTGGCAGGAATATCGCCATGAATACCTGTTTGACTACAAACATGCCCCGCGTTATCGGGACGAAAATTTGGGCTTAAATATGAAAATAACGCATGTTTTAAGTCCTAATACTTTTTATAACTTCAGCGCTTCAACTTTTAAGACGGAGCGTCTGCGGGGCGACGGAGTCGTGTTTGATGATCTTGCCGCCTATAACAGAGGTTTCACGAATCCCGAGTGGGAAACTCTGAAACTTTTCCGCGCCACCGATTCATATTATAACAACTACATGCATCGGAAATCCTCGTATTACCAGTTTAAGGGTGACTTTAATTCGCAGATAACGACCAATCAGACCCTCAAGCTGGGTTTTGATTTCCAGCGTCATACCCTCCGGTATTTCGAAAACCTTGCGGCTACGGCTATAACGGGTTATAATGTCGGCAGTGTCAATCGTTATGGTTTTGACAGTCTTGGCAATGAATCCGACAACGAAAGCTATAAGAATGATACCAAGCATCCTATTAACCTTGGGTTGTATGTGACTGACCGTATCGAATGGAATGGCATGATTATCAACGCCGGGCTTCGTTTTGACTATTTCGATTATAAGGCTTTAAGGCTAATCGACCTGGAAAATCCTCTGGATCCGGGAAATCTGACCGGGGTGGATACGCTGGACCCGGGCGACCTGACGGACAGCAAGGACTTCACCCGTTTATCGCCGCGTCTGGGAATAAGCTTCCCGATATCCCCCAGGA
>CAYWLR010000049.1:0-5755 GCA_964459465.1 uncultured Ignavibacteriaceae bacterium
TAAAGGCCTCAAATCCACCTTAAGCAACTGTCCGAATTTCCGCAACCACTTCTAGATGTCGCGGCACATGTTCCCGGCTCGGTGGGTCCACCGTGTCCAGCATCAATGCAAAGAAGCGGCCAGCCTGATATTGAAGAGGTAAATAGCAAAAATGATAATATCTGGCATATACCGATTTTGATATTGTAATGCTGTCTCATATTTCCTCTCTAATTAAAATATATCCTTTGCCCGAACAATACATCGCTATCAATCGACCATCGGGTGAGAATTGCCCCTCTTGGCAATATTCCTCGTTTACCTTTTTGGGTAAATCTACACATATATTTGAATTCATATCGAGAAGAAATAAATAATCAGCGGAATTATATTCATCGATGTCACAATAATATGAAAATAGTAATTCGGGTCTGGCTGGATTAATCTGTTCACCGGAAAAACTACATGCTTGATATTTCTGTTTGATTTCCCGTACAAATGGAAAAGTGTCCAGAAATATTGCAGTTGAATCTATTATATTGGTTAAAAGCCCATCTCTTACAATGTATTTCTGTTTTAATGATTTTACCGTATCTGCGTAACCGCTTTCAAAAGCATATACTGAATCCTTTAGATCTGTGCGCAGCAAATATAGGCCGTTGGCATTTTGTCTATATATGTAATTTTCTTCATATTTGGCAATTTCGAAAAATCTACTCTGGGGAATTGTCGGGATTTTGTTGCCACTCCTGTACATAAAGTAATATAAATTGCCCTGGATTGTTAAATACGGCCCCTCAAATTCCCCCTCGTTTATACCTCTTGCTAGCGGTTTCTTTGTTTTAAATTCTTCAATAATTGTCGATTGACCTGTCGAAATATCGCACCTTATTAGCCTTATTTGGGCTATAGATTTTGACATCAGCCGTTCGAAATAAACAATTTCTTTATCCGAAAGCCATTCGAAACGTCGCGGCGTAAATTCGGTAGAGAACTCGGCGATTTTTTTCCCCAGCGTATCCGCCACAACCAGATTTGAATTACTGATAAAGGCAATTTTATCGCTTGAAGGTGCCCACTTCATCGGGCCGCTGATAGGAATACCATCGATTTTGCCAATCTCTACGACCCTGAAACCCTTGTCGTCTCCACATAATGATATTGAATAAATGGCAATAACTACCATCGCACAAATAATGATCCCGATATACAAGCATTTCTTTTTCATTTCATTCTCCTTTGCAAAACAGGCCAATGACGTTGCCATAAATTATTCCGACACAAACGAGTTGCTTATCCGCTCCTGATCAAAACGGGCCTTGAATTTGCCGAGCCGCTTTAATGTCTATTTATACACATTAATAGATAATATTGTCAATATTAAAAACTAAAACAGGTAACACACCCTTTTAGGGTGTGAAAAATGGTCTGGGGCTACCTGCCCGGCACTTTTCCCCCCACTCCGCTGTTAATTCTGCCCGTCCCCCTTTATTATGACGGCTAAACTTATATCCACAATTCCGCGTCGGGGAAGGAGCAAAAAATGAAAAAAATTCAAGAACGAACCCATTTTACCGTAACCGCCCATTGTCCTTTGTATTGAGCGGACGGCAGGCGCGACATAAACCATGAGCATGAAAGGTTTTTATCTGTGTACCCCCCACCCGATATTATTTTAACGCGTTGCACTATGTTATGGTGCATGCCATTACATCCAAATTACCACGCCGGGGAAGGGGGCGAAAAAATAAAAATTACTCAAGAACGAACCCATTTCGTTAGAAGTGACTGCAATGCAAAATGTTGCGGAATCAAATAATGGTTACGTTTCCAGATAATCAGAGGGTAAATAGCGCAATACCAGTTGAAATAGCGGACCGTCGGCTTCAAAAGTGACATCATCAATCTGCATGAGCGTGGTGCGGCTGAAAGAAATGGTCTTAACCACGCCGTCATCGCGATCATATAATGGACAGCAGATGCGCGGATCGATGCTGTCCATGTCCGCGAACTCACGGAGTTCGGCGCGCGACAGCGCCGTCATGAATTCCGTGACCTGAAGCGTTCCCGATAGAGTGACCGACTGATTGAATGTCACCAAATCACGGCACGACAGGTCGGCGGCGACGTCCATGCTCCAGGCCGTATAATACACGACGATCTTTTTTACCGGCTCCGGTTCGGGCTGGCTTTTTTGGTAATTGAGGTAAATAACGAAAAAGGCAACGAATAGTGCAATCCACACCATTCTTTGCACGAGTTTGTCTTTATTCATAATCCGATTCGAGATACTCGCGGGTCATCGACTGTCGGTGAATCCGTTCCGCCAGCCGTTTCGAAAACTCCGCCGCCGTGTTTTCACCGTACACCTTGAGCATATGATTCATCGCGATCACTTCGGATATCACCGTGATATTTTTCCCCGGAGAAATCGGGATGTCCACCAGCGGAATCGGCACGCCCAGAATAGTCGTATAGCGGTCCTCGGCTCCGAGACGTTCGTACTCCTGATCTTCCGACCAGTGCGACAGATGCACCTCGACTTCGATACGTTTCTGAATCCTGATGCCGCGGATGCCGAACAGCTTTTCCACGTCGATAATGCCGATGCCGCGAATTTCCATGTGATGACCCAGAAGCTCCGAGCCGGTGCCGACCACCAGGTCGGCCGACTTGCGGGTGATGCGGATAACGTCGTCGGCCACCAGGCGGTGCCCGCGTTCGATCAGGTCGAGCGCGACTTCCGATTTGCCGATGCCCGACTTGCCGGTGTAAAGCAGGCCGACGCCATAGACGTCAACCAGTGTCCCGTGGCGGGTTATCGACGGGGCGAAGATTATATCCAGATAGGCCGCCAGACGGGTGGTCAGCTCCGAGGTGCTCAACCGCGATGAAAAAACGGCGGTTTCATATTTATCGGCGATGGCCAGAAACTCGATCGGCGGCGTGATACCCTTGGAGATAATCATGAGCGGGATATTCTGGGAAAATAGCTTTTCGGTCCGTTCGCGTAGCGTCTCCGGCGACCACTGGGAAACATACGTGATTTCCGTTTGTCCCAGCACCTGCGTGCGCCGGTTGGGGAAGCGCTCGAAAAATCCGGTCAGGGCCAGGCCCGGACGATGAATCTCGGCGTTGACCAGTTTCTTTTTAAGGCCTTTTTCAGAATTGAGCAGGGTCAGATCGAAAAAGTCCTTGCGTTCTTTATATAGTTTTTCAACCGTTAACTGCGGCATGGCTTATCCTTGAAAATTGTTTTGCCATAATATAATGCACAATTTATTTGTGCCAATAAAAAAACCCCCCGCACCGGCGGAGGGCTTTCTGCCGTTATCCTCATTCGGGATAACATGACTGAAGGGTGGTTTATTTGTTCACTTTTTCCTTGAGTTCTTTCAATTCCTTTTTGAGTGACTCCATTTCCTTGCGGAGTTCTTCGTTAATGTCCGGCCGGTCATTATCGAAATCGCTGCGAAACAGGTCTTTCATTTTCGGGGCGAAAAACATGAAATTATCGTCATCCCAGTTAAATGGGTCGGTCCCGAAAAAGCTCATACTTTCGTTTTCGGCGACTTCGATAGTCATCGTCCGGCGGGTTTTATCCCGCATGATCGTCACCGCCAGTTGGTCGCCTTTATCGGCTTTGCGGACGGCTTTTTGCACGTCGGATGGCCCGCCAACCCGATTGCCGTCGATTTCGACAATGACATCGCCGGCCTTAAGACCGCTTTGGGCCGCCGGAGAATCCTCCATGACCGTCGTCACCAGCGCGCCTTCGCCGTCATCGACGCCGAAATACTCTCCGAGCTGGACCGACAGGCTGGCCAGTTCCACCCCTATATAGGTGTCGGCGATAAACGTATTATCCGACTGCCAGGTCTTGCTGAAGGAATGCACCCCGGGCGAGATTTTCCCACCGGGTCCGAAAAAACTGTTTATGTCCAGATCGGCGGCCGTCCCGGCCTGACCAAGCTCCAGCATAACCTTCTTTTCATTGCCTTTATGCAAAACAAGAAGATCAACCTTTTGACCGGGTTTGTCATTGCGAACCAGGCGAACCAGGTCATCGGCGCTTGTCAGCTTTTCGCCTTTATATTCGAGAAGTATATCTCCCTGGCGAATCCCCGATTTGTCGGCAGGCGAACCGGTTTCCACGCCTTTGATAATAACGCCGTGGTCGGTGGTCAGGTTAAATGCCTCCTTCAAGTCCTCGTCGATTGTCTGCGGATAGACCCCCAGATAACCCTGACCGGTGTCAGCCTTGGCGGGTCCACCAAATAAAAAGAGCGCCGCCAAAGCAACTAAAATTGGTGCCAGAAAAAGTTTCCTTTGGTTCATAAGCACTCCTTTCGAGGATTATTATTGTCAATCATTGCAATTGGTTTTACCCATAGGGGCAAAGAGGGTTCGAATATTTTTGATTCTTGCGATCCGAAAATTCTGTATATTTCCGGTTACTTAATTGGTTCCGGGATATAGATTTACGCCGGCACCAAGACCCAGTCGCTGGATTTCGGGAGCGGTGATTTTTTCGCCCCGCATCCAGATAGATAAAGAGTATCGCGGCGACATCGGCATGAGGATATCCAACTGTCCGAAAATGCCTTTGGAATTGCCGCCACCGATTAAGCGGAAGACAGGATAGCCGGGGAGGCCATCCGGGTTAATATAAAGCTGATTCTCGTCGTAGCGTTTCATAAACCAGTTTACCAGCCCAAAAAATTCATCAATAATCAGCGGATTATCGGTTTCATAATAATTGGCGCCCATGCCGACGGTCAGATGATTTGTGGTCGGTAAAAGGAGGCGGGCGGATATACGCAAACTCCGGTCATCGAAATGACCGTCCCTGATTCGCGTAGAGACGACCGCCGATACGACCGGCGCGCCGGTCGGGCCGTCGGGGTTGACCGATGTTATTCCGGAGCCGAGTTTTTTCGAATATATGGTTATTCCCAGTTTGCCCCGGTGGAAAAGAGTATCATTGGGTTCGAGACTGTAGCCGGCGGCAACAGTAAATCTTTGGCTGACTGGCAAATTTAGGTCCATTCCTAATTGCTGATGGTCCCGGGTGGCAATACCCCTTTTGCTGGAAATAGACAGGTATTGCCCATGGACAAAAACGTTCACGGAGCCGATGGCGCCATCGGGGTTGACGAGCGGCCGCGGCGAATCACCCACGCCGGTTGCCATCAGAACTATGACGAGAATGATGGTATAAACCGGCACGGCGAATCCGCTATTTTTTTTTGACGGAATCATGGACTTTGAAAATAAGCAATCTTGCCCCGGATGCATAGAAGATTTTTTGTTATGGCCGATAAGAGATATAAATGGCCACGATTGTGATTGGGAAGGCAAATTATCTCGTGCCAGCCAACCGGCATGGATTGACTGATATATCAGGGCATTGTTTAGCCCGTCGATTGGCCTGAATTAGAAAGCGAATATGTCTCGGATTGCTTTATATGTGGCGTCATTTTTCTGATGTATATTATGAATATTGCGGGATTTATTTCGGCTTGACAAAACGCGCTTTTGGTATATAATAGGGTTTTGTCTTAAGGACGTTGCCGACGTCAGAGCTTGAGGCAGGGTTGCCACAACCTGAATTGGGCTATCTCCGCCGGGATCAGGTCTACCACAGCCTGAATCAAGACTTAAGACGAGAGATTTGACGCGTGCAATAGCATTATACTCCCCTGTAGCTCAGTCGGTAGAGCAGCTGACTGTTAATCAGCGGGTCGCAGGTTCGAGTCCTGCCGGGGGAGCCAAA
>CAYWLR010000050.1:0-4903 GCA_964459465.1 uncultured Ignavibacteriaceae bacterium
TTAACTGTGGTGCTTGTTTCGGAGAAACCCACGGCAAGCCGTGGGCGACCGGCCCATTGGAGCATAATAGATCTATACCAGAAATCTATCTATCACGAATTTCTTCGAATATCGACGATAACTGCATTTGTGATAGATCTAACAGGCGCGTATTTTACCAGTTAGTACTGGCTCTTATTGTTATGTCATTAGCTCCGTGCTGGAGCCTAGATCTTGACCCTTCCCATCAGATCTTCCATTTTCATGGAACGGACACTCTTTCAAGAATTGGTTCATCCCTCAAAAGTTTGGGGGATATAAACGGCGATGGTTACGATGACATCGCCTTCAATTCTAAATCTCCTCAAGGGACTTATATATTCCTAGGGGGGAATCCCGTGGATAGTTTCCCTGACTATTTTTTGCATGGTCCAGGACTTATTGGCGATTTTGCAGATTATGATGGCGATGGAGTTTCGGATTTAATTACTTCAGAAACCGGTAAAGTCTTCTTCTATAAAGGTCATGGCAGTTACCTTGAGTCTGAGGCGTCAGACTCATTAATTGGTCCTTCAGGAATAGGAAATTACGGATATCTCATGAGCACCGGCGATATTGATAACGACAATATAACCGACATTTTGGTTTGTGGCGATGTCCCTGGAAATGGCCCCAAAGCCATTTATTATTCTAATCCTTTTGCGGGCGATAAAACACCCGACTGGGAATATTCAATCATTGGCTATTCACATCAGATGTATTCTATCGGCGTAATTGACTTTAATGGTGACAATGTCAACGATTTCTTTATAGGTTTAATAGCTGATCTTAATCCTTTGGGCTATGTCTATATATTTCTGGGTTCTCATCTTGCAAGTCAACCCGACATCGTAATTTCTCATCCCGTTGAATTGGCAGATTTACTCAATCCTAGGTATTTCGCCGATGGTGTATTCAGCTTGGGCGATATAAATGGAGATAACTGGAGCGACTTAGGAGTTCTGTTCCTGAACTATCCCCTGGTTTATTGTGGTGGTCCAACTGCAGATACCCTTTATGATTATCAATTGCTGGGAACTTGTGGTTATATGGCCAATGCCGGTGATGTCAATGGTGATGGGCATGACGATTTGGTAATCGGCGGATCGGAAACAATGGACGGTAGTGTCATCCTATATTTGGGTGGGCCGCAGTTTGATGTAAAAAGAGACGGCGAAATATATCGCTCCGATTTGCCTCCATTATTTCTTGAAAAAATAGGTTGGAGAGTCTCTTCTGCCGGTGATTTTAATGGGGATAATATTGATGACCTGTTATTTAGTTGCCAAAACTTTGCATACGGCAAACCGTGGGACGTCTTTATATTTTCCGGGGGTACCGATATTGTTTCCGGAATCGAGGATAACAGTGAAACTCTGCTGCCGGATAAAATATCACTCCATCAAAATTGCCCCAATCCGTTCAATTCGACCACGATTATTGAATTTGATATTCCGAAGAGGATGCATGTACACCTAACGATTTATAATATATTAGGCGAGGAAGTTAAGACATTAATTAATGCAGAGTTGCCTGCAAATAATTATCAAATTAAATGGGAGGGGGCGACAAATGATGGGAAAATAGCCCCATCAGGAGCTTACATATACGAATTACGAGCCTTAGGACAGTCAATTAGCAGAAAGATGATTTTAATGAAGTAATATTAGAATAATAAATCTATGGAGGGGACTATGAAAAAGATTCTAATCATAAGTGTTTCTCTTAAATGTGCTTGCCTTGCACATTCTGAAGGATTTCACAAATTCGGATATATTGATCCTTATGAATTACTAAAAAATATGCCCGATACTAGCTTAAATCCTGACAGCTATTATGGGCAAATGGACGCTTTAGGTTTAGATATGGTCCTTAGTGTGGCAGACTCAATCTCTACATACAATGAATATGGAATTCAAATAATCGGTCAGGATTATTTGAGAATACTAACATCCACGGGGTATCAAGACCTAAGCTATCTGGTCCATACGGCGATTAACATTCATGCTGAAGTAGAAAACACATTTACTCAGGAAGGATACTATTGGAATCAAATTGGTGGCACAGTAATTCTTGAAGAAGATATTCCAATTGGATTACTGTTTAGACCCGGCGTTGATTCACCTGATACAATATTAACCGCAGAAGGACCAAAATTCTGTTCGCGTTCGGGGCCAGATAGGCTTACTGCATTTATTAGGGTAATGCGATTTAGCGATAATTCTGATTCTGATACACTTTGTTCCATTAGATTTGCTAATGGGTCACATTTTGATACCCTTCATATAACAGGAAGCGACTTTCAGGGCATCAGTAACTCCTGGGTTACTGTCGAAAAAGACTCTATATATACTGCGCACGGTTGGGCACCCATACACTTCGACATTTACTGGTACGGCGCGGATTCGTTAGCTTTAGATCGAATCGATCTGATTGGGAATGATGGTGGATTGCTTGAATTTACCGTTAGCGAAGATTCAATTGACGCAGCTTTTAGCGATTACTATAGTGTTATAAATACGTCGAATCATGGCAGATTTTATCCATCTGATGAGCCTAAAGCATGCCAATTCTGGGCATGTAATCTTTATGATGACCACGCATCCAGTATTTCACCTAATCATAAATCAACAGCGGCCATGTACCATGATATGTCCCTTTACGCGAGGGATGTTGATCCACTCGAAGTTATGACATTTTATTATCCAATCAGTGTCGAGTATGATTCTGCGACTACTGGAAACCCAAATTCCAGTATACAAGGAGCTTATAATAACTATGTATCTGGATTGAGATCTTATGTAGATTCCAGCATAGTCGAAACTGGAACGCCTTATTGGGTTATAGTCCAAGCTGGATGCGGAAATAGTTTGATCGATGAAAATTTGCCGCCTTGTGACGACAATTTAATACGAGGGAAAAGAAATCCAACTTACAATGAAGAAAAAGCACTTATCTACCTACCTGTAATTTATGGGGCCCGGGGAATTGGTTATTTTACATATGCAACGATATATTTTGATACTTCTACGTACTCTCCACCCAATATAGATATTAGATTACCTCAGTCTATGGCACTCGCGGAGGAAGAGCCGGACGAAGGTTGCGAAAACATACGATTTAGTGGCTTGCTTGAATGGAATCCATTGATGAGGAGATATGAACCAACCTATCGATGGTATGCTGCCCAAGAGGCACATGCATTCATTGACTCTATCTGGGAGACTTTAGAAAACCTAACTTGGCAAGATGCGGGTGATTGGACCGATATAAACTCCCTTACTTCTTCCATAATTGATAGCATTTATAGTACTACATTTCCTGCAGATTCTACATATATTGAATGCGGGACATTTTCATCGGGAGGCAATGAATATTATCATATGTTTGTAAATAGACGTACTCTATCATCTGAGAGCCAGGACGTGATGCTGGAAATTGATAATTTATTTAGTACAATGGAATTTTTTGATGTCTACAGCGGCCAGGCGGATACGGTATTTGATTCGAGCGGACATATACACTACGAGCTATCATTTACCCCAGCTGAATGCAAGTTGTTGCGCATTAAAGAAATAAAATGGCAAGGAACTCTGACCAGTACAATTACATGGCCGGAATATAGCACAATTAGCATAACCGGCGATTTGGCTATTGACACAAATAAAACACTTACGATTGAAGCGAATACGAATATCCTAATTCCAACCTGCGCTGACTCAACTTGTTCCGGGGTAGATACTACTAAAACAGAGTTAATTGTAAAAGGAAGGTTGGTATTGGCAGGTTCCGCTGGAGATACCGTAAAACTAATGCCCCCAGGAGATTCAATTGGCTGGTATGGAATTCGTACGACGACTACCGGAAAGGTTATTGCAGAATGTGTAGAAATCGCACGGGCTTATTGCGCATTTGACATAACGAGTGATTCTACTGATACGCTTATAAGTTGTACTGTAGCGGATTGTGAAATGTATGGCATGAGGTTTTCCGCGAATTCCTCTTACATACACGACTGTACTATTAGCAATATCCCGAAAGGATATGGTCAATCCGGGACAGGAACGGGGTATGGTATATATTCTGATGGAGCACATTCGATTGTTGTGGATCATTGTGATATTGAGAATGTGAACAAAGGCATATATGCGAGATCATCTTTCATGCCAATTAACGAAGTGGCAATTATTAATTGTGAAATGTATGATGGGTCATGTGGCATAAAGATGACAAAAAGTGAATCGAATATAACTTGGTCAGATATAGTCAATTTTGAAAGGGGAATACAGCTATTGGATAGCTGCGATATATATGTATCAATGACCAATTTTGATGGCGAAGATACATACTATTATCCCAAAATCGCTATTGAGCATGTTATTGGTTACGGTACCGAATGCATTGTGCGAAATTGCTGTTTTCGGCATCACGAAGATAGTTATATATTGTCTGGCGATTGCAGCAGTATCAATTTGGGTAATGGTGCGGATTCAAGCCAGTATGGCAGGAATAATTTATATTCTTGGGCTGGATATGGTTTATTACCTTCATATTTTATTGTAGTAAATGACTATATCCCTAGTAATCCGATGTGGTGTGGGTCGGCATGCACGTTTAAAGCTGAAGGCAACTACTGGGGGCTGGAATCGGGCTCTGATCCGTTATCATCCTATATGTGTGGAACTGTTGATTATACCCCTTATTTGGGTTCGGCTACCAGAGATTGTTCTGAGCAGAGTGGTGGTATCTCAAAATCGGCGGGTTATTCGGACGGATCAACTGAATCCGATCCGATCCCCAATAAATTTGAACTTGGCCAGAATTATCCCAAGAGTTCTTGTCAAGAGTTGTGTAAATTTAATATTCAAGCAGCGTGCCTTTCGGT
>CAYWLR010000051.1:0-3766 GCA_964459465.1 uncultured Ignavibacteriaceae bacterium
CTCGACGGCACGAGGATATTCGCGGTCATACCGGTCGGCGAACTGAACCATAAGGCCGGGTCGCCCACGGCTTGCCGTGGGAATGATTGTTTGTTATATTAAATCATGCCGCGATTGAAGCATTTCGCCAATACGGGAACAGCTCGATTCATAACATTTAATTGTTATCGTGATGAACCGGCTCTGTCAAATGAGATCGCTAAAGAGCTTTTGGATCAATATGAATTATGACCGTGATATTTGTATCGGAGAAACCCACGGCAAGCCGTGGGCGACGCTGGCCATAGAATGCCTCGGAGGCAATTACTTCATGTCGAGTTGGCCCTGCTGTTCGACAGAATACAAAATGTCGGCCAGGTAGTACGTGGGATTGAGAATATCATCCTTGCGCTCAAGATGAATTCGTCGCAAATACACGCCGACTTTCAGTCTATCTCCGGCGGCGACCGCCGATAATTTCAGGGGTGGGATATCTTCTCCGCCGCCGGGGCCGTATTCAACCATAAGGGCATCGATGACCGGATGCAGGTCAACCTGCAGGGATTCCGCGGCAATACTATCGATCGTCGCCACGAAAGTCATCACCCAGAGAGAGGAATCGACTCGCCAAGCGAAGCCGTCGGCGGCGAATTTCTGTTCACGCGAATCGGGATTGATATATTGTTCAGGTATCAGTCTCTGATACCCGGCGACGGACAACGTCCGCTGACGGACGCAAACGAATTCGAACCAACGGTCGTCGACGTAGCGCGAGGAATAGACATATTTGATTCCGATCAGCTCGGCGACCTCGGCCGGTCCCCGGCGCCTGCCGGGGGTGCCGGCGCTATCAACGGACAGGTCCTCGGTAAACCAGGGCTGGATCCGCGCGTATCCGTGGGTTTCATGCAGGTAGGCAATAATCGAACTGATTTGGCGCGTATCTTCGGTGTTGACGGTGTTGTCGCCGATTTGAATCTGATTATCGACCAATCGATTGTTGTCGACAAGCAGTTGCCGCAGGCGGCACACCTGGCTTTGCTCGGAGACATGAAACATTCCCCAGGGGCCGAAGCTGACCACCAGCGCCAGCAGGCAGAGCGAGGCGGGGATGATTTTCAGTCCTTTGGTTTTGCTCAAATTGAAATAGAGAGCCATCGCGGCCAGCCAGATGACCAGCGCCATGCCGATATAGCGGGGCTCCGTGACGCCGTAATCGGAAAGGCGTCGCCAGATGGCCAGTGCCAGTACGATGATCAGAGGAATGATGACGATCCAGAACCAGCGGACGGCGGAATTAATCCAGCGGTTTTCGATTCGTTCCCGGATGGGGTATAACAGGGCCAGCGCGAATATGCCGGTGGCGGAAAAGCCCATAATAAGGCGACTCACCCAGCCTTGCGGCCAGTTCCATTGGCCGATGATCTTGGCGATATAGGCGTACAAAATGATCAGATACACCAGAACCAGGGGAGCGAGGATATACTGCGCGAAGACCCGGAGGCCATGGGGATAATCGCTTTGCGCCTCGAGGGCATCGAAGTCCCGGGGAATCCCCGACAGAAAAAACAGAGAGCCGAAAATTCCGGTGATGGCAATCCATAGTTCGCCGTACCGTTTTTCCGGAACATCCATACCGAACAGATTATCCAGCGCCGCCAGTGCGATGGATAGTCCCAGAAAAAGGACGAAGGCGAAAAGCGCCGCCGTCAGAAGGCGAAAGAAGAGCGTCCTGTTGAACTGCCAGAAACCGACGTGCTGGCCGCTTGAAGCATAGGGGGCGAACATCGCCAGCAAGACCAAAGCCAGCGCCAAAAGCATCTCACGATAGAGATAGATTAACGGTGTGTGGGGCATATTGCTCGGAATCGTGAAGGCATATCCGACGAGCGCAAGGACGGCGAGGATCTGAATGCCGAATGACCGCAACGTGCTCCAGGATCGTTTCTGCGCCACCAGCGGAATAGTGGTTAGAAGCGGAAAGCCCAAAATGGCCGCGAACAGGACGTTGTAAAGGATACTGCCCCACGCTGGGTCCTCGTTATCGAGCAGGACCAGGGCGACAACCGTACCCAGCAGGGCGCAAACACAGGCCAGAGGAAACCGCCCGATGGTGCGATAGGAATCCTGAACGATATATTGCATTGACGGTAATTTCATGCCGCCTCCTTTAGGTCAGGTATATATATGTATCAATTTTATGACACTTTTATGCCAAAATCAATGGCAAATGCGGATACAAACGATCCAATTCCACCCGGTGTCCACCCGGGGCGGGCTCCAAACGGGCCACCGCCGAAATAGATCATATGTTTATAGAGAATATACCGAAGAAAAAACGGTCACATTTTGGTCACAATGACTCGTAACTCCCTGTCTTACATTATTGGTACCGCCCAGCGGGCGATTAGTCGCGATTTTACACAATAAAAGGAGGTTGGACCCACACGGATGTTATCATTCAAATGCTTGTCATAGGAGCTTCCGTGTATTACTTTTACTCGAAAACTTATTCAGGAGATATATAATGCCTGACGATAAATGGACCGACCATGTGGCCATCGCTATCACCGTCACCGATGCCGACGGCATAATCACGGAAATGAACCCCGCGTCGATAGCCACGTTTGCGGCCGACGGAGGGGCCAGCCTTATCGGGAGCGATGTGTTCGAGTGCCACCCGGAACCTGCACGAACCAAACTGGCCGCCATGTTCAAGACCCGCGAATCCAATCATTACACGATTCAAAAGAAGGGACAGAAAAAAATTATTCACCAGCTTCCGCTTTCCAAAGACGGAGCATTTTGCGGGTATGTGGAAATTTCCATCCCCATCCCGGATCATCTCCCGCATTTCAATCGGGACTGATTACAAATAATGTCGACGCAACTGGGTTTTCGACCCATTTCAATATCGACTAATCCGCCGTCTGCCCAAGCATGACCGGATTTCATACCATGCCGGACCAACTCTTCATTATAAATGCTCATTATTGACATTGCATTGAGACCGCAATATTCGTTACTTTGCACTAGCTTAATATGGCTTCGGTCTTGGCTTCGCCGGGATCAACACCGACTACGATGAACTCGATGATTTCCTCGACAGCAAAACCGGATTCAGCGGCGGCGCCTTTTTAACCTACAAACTCAATCGTCAGTTCGCCTTACAACCAGAGCTTTTATTCGTCATGAAAGGGGCGGAAAAGGGTACTTTCCTCTTTAGCGCCGAATGGTCCATGAATTATCTGGAAGTCCCGGTGTTACTGAAATTCGATATGGTTCCTACCGGCCCGCTTCATCCTAACCTGTTTGTCGGGCCGGCGGTTGCATTGTTGATGAGTTCCGAAATCAGCGCCTTCGGTTATTCGGCCGACGTCGCCGATTACGTGAAATCCATGGATTTCGGTTTTGTCTTAGGTGCCGGCCTTGATTACAAACGCTTAACTTTGGATGTCAGATATACTATGGGATTGGGCGGCGTCCTCGATGTCGCCGATGCTCTGGACGCTTGGAACGAATACGTGGAAGCGGACCCCGGCGATGCCTTATACTTCGACAAAGAACCCTCGGTTAAGAATACGATTTTTTCCGTCATGGTCGGTTTCAGATTTTAGTCGAATATTCGGCTTTTTGCACTATAATAACGGGTCGGAACCGCACCGGTTTCGACCCGTTAAAACCGACAAAACTTTCGATATCTGCAACTTCCCAAAATTCCGCAACGGGCAGTTGCGGCTTCCATGAATATTCTATATTATCCGGCCATTGTTGCGCAGAAATTTTG
>CAYWLR010000052.1:0-3566 GCA_964459465.1 uncultured Ignavibacteriaceae bacterium
GACAGGAATAACGGTCGAAGACGCGCTCGTCCTTGAAATAAAGCGTATCAAAATCTATGGCTTGAGATTTATAAAGCTGTTGGACTTTATTCACAAATTGCTCTGGTTCGACCAATTGGTCCAGAACAAAGCTCAGCAGTTTTTCGTCATCTTCGGTGGCCATAATCTCATCGGGAATTTGCCACATCTCGGCAAATTTCCTATTGGCAAAAATGGTTTTCCCGTTATCGTCGACCACCAAAATACCATCGGCCGTGGACTCGATGGTGGAGCGGAGGGTATCGGCACTTTCCCTCATGGCTCGTTCGGCCGCCTTTCTTTCGGTTATATCACGAACGATGGCGAACAGGCAAATTTCACCGTTGAGTTCCATACGGGAGAGGCTGACTTCGGCGTCGAAGGGGGTGCCGTCATAATGACAATGTGTCCATTCGAAAAATTGGTGGGTTCCGGCCAGGGCCGCCTTTATTTTTTCGAGAGCCTTTTCTTTAGATGGCCGGCCATCGGGCTGAAATTCAGGAGAAAAGGTGTATGGCGGTTGACCGATGATCTGCTCCCGGGTACATTTAAAAACGCGCAATGTGGAAAAATTACAGTCGATAAACCTGTCGCCCCCCATGATGAATATGGCGTCTTCCGCCATATCAAACAAAGTGCGATATTTGGTTTCCTTTTCACGCAAAGCCTCTTCGGTGCGACGCCGGACGGAAAGCTCTTCGTTGAGTTTTTCGGCCCATTCGGCCGCGACCTGCTGCGTATGCATAAGCTCGGAATCGCGCCCCTGGATCTGGGATAACATATCATTGAAACTTCGCACCAGGCGCCCGATCTCATCATTACTCCTTTTTTTGGCACGTATGGAATAATCCTGACTTATTGATATGTCCCGGGCCAGAGATGACAATTCGGTAATCGGCTGGGTTACCATGCGACGAACCAAACCGGCGACGGCGATACCTGCCAGCAGACCGACGACCAAGAATGCGATGGTAATATACGACTGGGTGATTACGAGCTTCTCAAGATTACCGAGCTCGACGCGCAACAATAAACTCCCCTTTATTTCATCGTCGGCCATTATGGGCTTGTACATATCAAGATATCCATCATGAAAGGCATGCCCTGATTCCTGAATGGAAACGTGCGACAGGGCGTTTTCAGGGTCGGTCCCGAACCACGCCAGAGTACGGCTTTTATCGTCGTACAAGACCGCGGCGCGAAGGCGAGATTCGACGGCCAGCCGCATAAGCTTAACTTTCGCGGATTCATCGTTTTCGCTCGCAAGATCGTTCGCCAAATCACCGCCGATGCCCTGTATCATGGCCTCCATTTCCCTGACCATCTCGTTACGGAAATTGTAGTAATCATAAACCATGAAAGAGATGCAGGCCAAAAGCAATATTGATCCTGAAAGCAACAGGATTAAAAGTGTTAATTTTTTATCGATGGATGTGTTTTTGAGGAATTTAAACATTGCTCGTCCGTTTGGCCCCATTTCATTCTCAATCATGTCGACAAGCGCTTGCGATTATCATTGATGCGGGCAATTTCGCGCTTCAATGTTTTCTGTAATCGGTTATTAATAATGATATCGGCCAATTTGGATTTTTTCTAACCGATCATAACGCATAAGCCGCCGGATATTAAATACTTAAGAATCATGAAAAAGGGCCCCTGTTCAAAATTTGAACAGCACGATGGAGGTTGTTTTTTTCATATCTAATAAGTCTGCCTCGGAATGACGATAATTAATATAAATGGGGACGCATCGAGGTGTTCCCTATATCAAGAACCCAACCTGGAGGACATTATGTACGATTCCGGTTATTCGGGTGCGGAGTTCGGTTTGGCTTACCCGTTGATAATTCTGGCGCTCTGGTTCTATGTTGGCCTTGCGCAATACAGAATTGCCAAACAGCTGGGTCACAGCAACCCCTGGTACTCCTTCATACCGATTGTCAACGTGTTACAACTAATCCAACTGGCTGGCAAATCGCTCTGGTGGTTTTTAATCTGCTTGATCCCGTTTGTCAACATCGTGGTCCTTGCCTGGCTATGGATGGAAACGGCCAAGAATTGCGGCAAATCGCCGCTGTGGGGATTTTTAGTGATAATCCCGTTTATCAATCTTATCGCCATCGGAGTTCTGGGTTTCACCTCGGGAAATAAGCCAACACCGCCGGATAATTATTCCAGACCCCCGGTGTATGAAAGAGAAAAAGTCTCCTGATTGCGCTGTCGCGCCGTGACTTAAAGCCGTCGGGGTCTCCCGGCGGTTTTTTTATTATTTAGTCCTTGACGGATTCGATCCATTAAATATATATTTGGTGCATACGATACGGTGCCGCCCGCGGCGGGCGGAGAATAGGGAAAACGGTGCAAGACCGTTGCAGCCCCGCTACTGTAAAAGGCTACCGTTTCGGGCAGTGGGCCACTTGTCGCACGATGACAGGGAAGGCGCCCGGACGGGATCGAAGCCGAAGCCAGGAGACCTGCCGTATCCAAACAGTTGCGTTGCCGTCAGCGCGGGCTGACCGGAAACCTCTATCCGCGCCGCCGGCAACTCGCGGAGTTGATTGTGCGGCTTATTTTTTGGCCATCGCTCCGCTATGCTCGGTCGTGGGCGACGGGAATACGATTGAGCATAGCCACTTTCGAAGCAGGATTCAAATATATTTGTTGGCTGTTTATTGCCGGCATCATATTTTGTCAACCGGCCGTTTATGCCAAATCAAACATAAAGATTGAAGGCTATATCCTTGATCGGTTGTCGGGTTTGCCGGTGATTGCGGCCACGGCTATTCTCGATAACACCAATTACAGTACAATATCGGACGACCTCGGCCACTTTTCACTGGAAAATATCCCGCCGGGCATTTACCGACTTATTATTTCTTCGGTGGGTTATAAAACCCGTTCAAAGGAAAATATTGAAGTCGTGCTCGATGCCGCCGCTCGCGTGGACGTCGAGCTCGAACCAATTGTCTATTCTCTGCCGCCGATAAAAGTTCGCCACAAAAGAATCAAAGTATCCGACGTCGGGTCAACTATCATCGACAGGCATGCCATAACAGAATCACGCGCCCGGTCGCTGCCCGATCTGCTCTCGGGTATCGAGGGGCTGCAGGTCGAATCATCGGGAGCGCGCCAGGAAGTGAAAATCCGGGGAGGTGCGGCCGATGACGTTCTGATCCTGCTCGACGGGCAGCGTATCAACGGGCCATCTGACGGTAAGGCCGACTTGAGCGGTGTTCCGCTGGAGATGGTCGAGCGCATCGAAATTGTCAAAAGCGGAGCCGCGGCCATCTACGGACCCGATGCTTTATCCGGAGCCATCAATATCATCACCCAGAGTTCCGGGCTGGTTAAGACGTCCGGCGCATCCATTGCCCGCGACTGGGGGTCGTGGAAAACCAATGGTTACAGGGCCGGGATTGAAAACGGCTTTTTAAAAAGGAGATTATTCACGAGATTATTCTGGGCCGGATCACATTCGAACGGCGCCTTTCCGTACGTATACACGGTTCAGCCCGAAAACAAGGTTTATCAGGGAACGCGGGAAAACA